>NZ_JAVKCH010000038.1:0-5085 GCF_040222815.1 Imperialibacter sp.
GCTGCTTACCATATCTAAAGGCGTTCAAACCATAACCTTTGAAGCACCAGAAGGCAAAACTTTTGGGGATGACACATTTGAGCTGGCTGCCTCGTCAAGCTCGGGCTTACCGGTGACGCTAACCAGCTCCAAGCCTGGCGTCGCTATGATCGAAGGATCGACTGTGACCATACTGGGTGCCGGAACAGTAACACTGAAAGCAAGCCAGCCCGGAAATGATAATTATAGCTCGGCAGCAAGTGTGGAGCAAGTGCTAACGATTAGCAAAGCCGCCCAAACCATCACTTTTGATGTGCCTGACGGAGCGTCTGACGCTGGCTCAATCGAACTTGTAGCACAGGCAAGCTCTGGCCTGGCAGTAACCTTTGTGTCGAGCAATCCTGATATTGCCAAAGTAACCGGAACTACCCTTGAGGTGCTGGCAGCCGGCGAAGTAGAAATTACCGCCAGGCAAACTGGGAACGCCAATTACCTGGCCGCAGAGGATGTAAGCCATACGCTGGTAGTAGCCCCGGCCGTAACAGGTGTTGGTGACGACTTAGCTGATAAAGTGCAGGTGTACCCCAATCCGGCACAGAGCTATATTGAGGTTAAGCTGCCTGACAATATTACCAAAGCCAGCTATCGCCTCACGCAGATAAGTGGGCAAGTGGTGAAACATGGCGACTTGCAACTGAACCAGGCCAAAACGAAGATCATCGTCGAAGATATTGGCCCCGGCGTGTACCTGCTCAACATCAGCGGTGAAAGTTACGCTGAAGTCTTCCGGGTAATTAAAAACTAAAACCACACAACAACATGATTGAGTAAAAAAGGGCCGGTAAACTGGCCTATTTTTACTAGAATTCGTTTGCAAAAAATAAGAGAACATCCTCCCTTTGCCCTTCAAAAGCTTTGGAAGTGACAAGGCATTTGCGCAAACTCAAATAATTAATATTTCAGGGAAGTACAGCATAGCCCATAATTACAGGGTATTCTGTGCAACAAATATCTTACGGCAGCCTTTTTAAAGACCTAGCCCATAACAATAGCTGGTAGTTCGTGGCATTGAGCTCACATATTTTAGAAGTAAAACTTTGCTCATTATAAACTAAATTCTATTTTGCTGACCTCATTTCAGATTTAAGCCCATTTTTAACAAAATGTTATAGAGTGGAATAGGCTTCTGAGCGCATTTTTAGGGAAGGATATGTGTCTCAGAGATTTAAAAAAGTAGCTATCTACTAACCTGAAGTGAACTACTGGTGGATCGCCTTTATGAAATTCATCATGAACACGTAAAACAAGCTTAAAATGACACGTTCTTTTACATCAACAAGCCTTCGAGGGGGCATTAAAGTTATTTTGGTGACGGCTTCACTACTGTTTGTTGTCTCACTCGAAGCATTTTCCCAGCCCGAACTGACGAGGATCGAAACACCAAATTCAGGCACCGGTGATGGCGGTTACCTTTATGATATCGCTGACTTAAACGGCAAGGCTTATTATGCTCAAGGCACTAAAATCATCGAAATCGACCAGAGCCTGAACAGAACTGAAATTACCCCTGTAAGTGGCGACGGGTATTCAAACACCGTTAACTATATAGCGCCCCTTGGCGATAAATTGTTTATTGACAGGTTCTACTTTTATTCCTATGCGGGAGAGCCTGCGTTGTTAGATCCAGCGGATGGGTCTGTCACTTTTATAAAAGACATTAATCCATCGGGCTATGCCTATACATATGATGTGTTTAGCGCTGGGGATAAAGTTTATTTCAGGTCATATGATGGTAACGGGTATGACATTTGGGTAACTGATGGAACAGAAGGTGGAACTTTTAAAATTATTAGTGGCAGCTATTCCAGTATCAAATATTTTTCAAACGGAAACCTTACATTCATTTCACTAAACAACAATCAGGTATGGGCCACTGATGGCACTCTTGACGGGACGAAAAAAATCTCCAACGATGGTGTTCATACCTATTATATGACGGGTGCTTCTACTGGGAACTATTTCTATTACACGATTAGAGGTTCCAATAACCTTTACCAAATATTTAAGTCGGACGGAACACCAGAGGGGACCAATATGATTGCCCAAAGCGAATCTTCCAACATCTCATACGTATTTGACATCGATGGAGAAGTATATTATTCTACATATTCAGATGGCACTATCAACTTTAACAGATACAGAGAAGCGCAAAATCAGTCTGTAACGGTTGCAAGTCATCCTTATGCTATTTCATTTTTTGCTTCAAATGGTTCTGATGCATATTTTATAGACTCAGTCTCCCCTTATAGGATCTGGAAACTTGACGTTTCAAGCGGTAGTGCTGAAATGATAGTGACTTTTGCAAACAATGAATACTACCAGGGATCTTTGAATGGCTTTGCCGGCGATAAGTTAGTCTTTGCTATATATTCTCCGGATACGGGAAACGAACTTTGGGTGACCGATGGAACTGAAAGCGGAACGGGACTTTTAAAAGATATCTATCCTGGCCCCTTTTCTTCATTGTATAACACAAACAGGCTCTTTGAAAGCAACATGCTAGGTAAGGTTTTTTTTCGAGCCAGAAATCCTGAAACGGGTCAGGAAGTTTGGGTGAGCGACGGAACTAGCTCGGGCACCAGTCTATTGGAAGATACCAACACAGCTCCGCAAAGCATTTCCATGTTCAAGATGATAGCGACGGAGGATAAGCTGTATGCTCAAACTTCCTATTACGGCAATGGGGTTCCTAATCTCTATCAATTAAGCCCTGGGGAGGCGCAACTAACAAGCCCGCTGGAGGGAGAAGAGGTAACTTTTGAGACTCAAGGAGGAATAGCAGATCTTAACAACGATATATACTTTTATGGCTCCCAATTAAATAATGATGGATCCTTTCAGCAAGGGCTCACCAAATTGGCAGGTGATGGAACCATTAGCCAGGTAAAGGACGATATATACCTTTATACCTATGGCCTGACGAAGGTTAATGGCAAATTATTCTTTGCCGGATATGGTGAAGGTTATGAGCTTTGGGTGTCCGAAGACGGAACTTCCGATGGCACCTATCAAGTAGCCAATATTGCCCCCGGGTACGGCAGCTCAGTTGAAACGAACAGTTCCAAAGACTTGCCTATTACCTTCTTTAAAAATAAGTACTTTTTCGCCGCAAACGATAATACATCGGGAAGAGAGCTATGGATAACTGACCTGACCGAGGAGGGCACCACATTGTTTTTTGATCTGGAGCCGGGAAGTGACGGCTCATACCCGGAAAACTTCTTCGTCGCCGGCGACAGGCTCTACTTTACGGCGGAGACAAATGGCTCCACTCAGTTGTGGGTGACAGATGGGACTCCTCAAAACACCAGGGTTATTGAAACAGTTAATGCCGTATCGTTTTTTCATGTAGGTAATGAAGTATATTTTCTCGAAGACTACGACTATCGATACTATGCTTTATGGAAAACTGATGGCACAGCAGACGGCACTGAGGAAATTCTGGATTTAGGCTATTCGTATTATTCGATACCTGCCATTCAATCTGACAGAGGCCTTCTCTACGTAGATTATAACAATTCTACAGGCTACTACGATTACTACTTTATAGATAATGAGGGATTGCAGACTACACTTAAAACTGGCGGTGCGCAAGCATACGGCTTTTTTGCAAAAGGTAATTATATCTACTACAACTATGGGTTTTCTTTTTTCTACATGACAAATGGGTCTGATATCGATGAAGAAGTAATAAACCTTTACGACGAAGCATTTCTGACCCCCTATGCTGATGTCAAAAATTTTACTGCTTTCGGAGATGATCTTGTTTTCAACTCATATGACTATTCCGACTATGTCATCTCACTATGGAAACTCAGCCTTTTCAAACCTGTCGCCACAGTTATTTACGATTCCGACCCGCTTGAATCTGGAGAAACCATCAACTTTGGCACCCTTTCTGAAGGAAACCAGTCTGGCATTGAGACCGTCACCATAGAAAACGGGGGCTTTGTGGACTGGTCATTTCCTCAAGGAAGTACGTTGGCTGTGATGGGAGATGCTGCTAAAGATTTCATCATCGTGTCGGGCAGCCTACCGTCTATGCTCAGGCCCGGTGAAAGCTTTGATATCGATATCCGGTTTAAACCGACGACCGGTGATGTAAGGGAAGCCTATATAGAACTGCCAGCCCTGGTTGGTTCCAGTTCCCCCGGCACCGTCAATCTGGAAGGGGTGGGTACAGATTTTGAACAGACTATCAAGCTACAAGTCCCTTCAAAAATACTGTATAAGAACACTCCGATCGCCTTAGACATCGAAGCGACATCCGGGCTTCCTGTCACTCTCTCCTCGTCTGACAAAACAGTGGCCGAATTTGTGGATGGAAACCTAGTTACTAAGAAGTTTGGCACCATTACAATCACCGCTACGCAGGGCGGCAATGCATACTTCCATGCCGCCGACCCTGCTACAAAAGAAGTAGATATTGTCGTTGGCGGGCAAAGCATTGCCTTCAATAGCGCTAACACGTACCGAATTGATGATGACCCCTTTGAGTTAAGCGCCACCAGCACCTCGGGAAACCCGGTGACATTTGCCAGTGGAGATGCTACGGTTCTTTCAATATCCGGAACCACAGCCACTATCCTTAAGGCCGGCGTAGTGTCGGTTACCGCATCAGTAGCTGGAAATGACTACTTTGATGCTGCCAGTCAGGCATTTAGCATTACCATTAAAAAAGCGCCCCAAACTATATCCTTTGAGTCCCTGGCACCTACGACATTTGGCTCGGCAGTCGAATTAACGGCAACAGGAGGCGCCTCCGGCCAGCCTGTGATATTTACTTCGTCCAACGAAAGTGTGGCTACCATTGCTGGCAATACAGTGACCATCGTCAAGTCTGGAAATGTCAATATTTCGGCCTCCCAGGCTGGCAACGACAATTACGATGCTGCTACATCTGTAACCAGGCTGCTTACCATATCTAAAGGCGTTCAAACCATAACCTTTGAAGCACCAGAAGGCAAAACTTTTGGGGATGACACATTTGAGCTGGCTGCCTCGTCAAGCTCGGGCTTACCGGTGACGCTAACCAGCTCCAAGCCT
>NZ_JAVKCH010000039.1:0-190613 GCF_040222815.1 Imperialibacter sp.
CAGGTCGATAGCCATTCACAAAATGCTGGCGATCCATAAGATTACCCTCCTGAATTTCAACTACTGTTTCCTCCTCAAAATATTGTGCAAACCCGGAATGATGATATTTAATCATTTTGCCATGTTGGACAAATAATTTTCCAGAAAACCATTTGGCTTTAATTGGCGAGTCTAATTCAAATAGATTTCGAAGTATACTTTTCTCACGATCGGCGCAAAGGAATACATCAACAAGAAATAATTCATCATTCTCAAGCTTCCATAGCGCTTGGTAGCTTCTCCATAGCGCAGTAGAGCAGGTCAGTTTAAGAAATGGATATTTATCTTCTCGTTCATCGTATTCTCCTAAATAACCTTCCAGTGGCACAGAAAGCAGTTTAAGAGTATCACCTTCATAGATAATCAATTCAGGGTATTGCCCCGTCGCAAAGGAAACTTCTGCAGAAAGAAAAAAAGCAAATAATATGAAAGTCAGTCTCTTCATGCCGTTGTGTTAGCGGGCTATTCTCTCAAATTCAATTGTTAGTTGTTCAACTGACTTCAGTTGCATGCTAGTTGGCTGTAGCCCTGCTTCGGTTTCTAAGATAAGTTCGTCACAAATTTTGACCAGCCGCCGCATAATACTTTTCTTATCCGGCGACCAGATTGTGCCACTTCTTGTTCCCTGGCCATATTGAAACGATGAAAAAAAGTAATTGGCACCATCTGTACCTCCCCGATCATTGATAGGGTATTTAACATTGCTTATCGCAACAGCAAACAGCTTGGAGACTATTTGAAAAGCTTCTTTTGAAATTTCTATTTCAGTTGTTAACGGTTTGATATCTTGAGCTTTGTCGTTGGTATTGACTGTATACCAAATGCTCTCTGATCCAGTCCTGTAAACTGCGTAAAACTTATTTGTCAGAGTGTCACCATGGACTTGCCACACTACCTCTTTTGAAAATGATGGTAGTATTACAAGCTGAGCTGCGGGTCGTTCTGATAATCCTTCGAGTAGAATTTGACTAACTTGATTGTAGTAGCGTTGAAGTATTTTAAGTTCACTAAACACACCATTCGTCGGCTCCAAATGGTCTTGCCCGCTGACATTGAATATCAGACCAAGGATAAACGGAATTATAGGAAGTAATTTTCTCATATGTTACTACGAAAGAGAATGCCCGCCAGTAGGTCGTTCATTAGGATCAGTTGGTTCAACATGATTCTTTGTGAGTCGAAATACTTGCAACTCCGTTTTAAAAGTTGACAGGACAAATTGAAACAAAAATTAGGTTAGCCTGACATAAATTTCCGTGTCGCAAGCTATGCTCGCTAATATATGCATAACCCCAACTCCCAACTCAAGCTTGGGTTTACCCCCCACTATAGAAAGATAGGAATTTTTGATGCTTTTTTTAACCCAAATCTCCATGATAAACATATATTTTTTTACCCGTAAACTCAATCGGTCCACTAAGGCTTTTGCTTGATCTAGGCTTCTGGCGGCATCATGTTCGTGGTTAGGGATGATTGCTGGGATTTCGTCCCGTCCACCGTGCGAATCACCCGCAAGCTTGGTGAATCATTCTCAACAAATGAACGTTTCGGCTCCAAATGTTCAGGAAAACTTCAGGAATGCTCCCAAAATACTTCAGAAATCATAAGTGAAATTTGTGGTGTCGAAAGAATGGGTTATCGCAAAAGAGTTGAAGGTTGAATGATGATTTTTTGCGTTTAACAGGTTTCCTGTAAAGGAGTGATACTCATCACTTGTTTTATTTCTTTCAGTTGGTAGTTTGCAGGCCCGGGTGGCGGCCATTGGGGGATGCAGCCCAGGGCTGCCAGGGCTTGCACAATACGAAGTTGACATGTGGTTCAGGGTTTCTTTCAGTTGCAGCAGGGAGATAGGTGGGCAACTTAATCGCCCGGGCTGGCTAAGTAAATAACGATTTCTGGTAAATTGTATCGTTCAATGTCAAAAGTCGAAATGAAGGAAGTAAGGGTACTTCTTGTAGAAGACGAATACCAATTACTAAAGGCAATCAGGACGTTCCTGGAGGAGGAGAAGTATGTGGTGGTGGCGGTGGAGACCTACCGGTCGGCACAGCAGGAGATAAAGAACGAGAACTACGATGTGTGCCTGATCGACATCAACCTACCCGACGGCAGTGGCAACTCACTCATCAATCTCATCAAGTCAAAACAGCAAAAAACAGGCATCATCATCATCTCGTCTCACAACATGACCGAGGATAAGGTGCAGTCGCTGGATCTCGGGGCCGACGACTACCTCACCAAGCCTTTCGACCTGCATGAGCTGAATGCCCGGATCAGGTCTGTGCTGAGAAGGAAGCTTGGCGACAGCCGCCATCAGGTGGTTTCCGAATCGATCTCCGTTTATCCCAATGAGTTCAAGGCATTTGTGCATGATGTGGAGCTTGAATTGACCAAGAAGGAGTTTGAGATGCTGCTTTACCTCATGTCGAACAAAAACCGCCTGATCACAAAAGAGAGTCTGGCTGCCCACCTATGGGGCATAAGTATTGAGTTTTCCGATAACTACGACTACATATACACACATGTAAAAAACCTGCGAAAGAAATTGATGAACGCAGGAGCCACGGACAACATCAAAAACGTTCACGGTATCGGATACCGGTTTGAAGTGGCATGAGGCTGGTCGTAAAAGAACTCATCTTTAATCTCCCGGCCATTATTATTGTGGTTGCCCTTGGTGGTGGTATTTTTTACCAGTCCATTGAGTCGGTGCTCGAGACGAACGAGGACGAGGTGCTGAAAATAAGAAAGCAGTATATCATTGACTTGCTGGACAACTACAAAGGAGAAAGTCCTTTTATTGAGCATGCATTTGCTGACATTTATGAGATAGAAGAGGAGGAGGCACTGCACCTGCCTGTAACGGATGTCTTCTCCGATACAGTGATTAATAACCCCAAGCTTGACGAATCCATACTGTATCGCCAATTGCGGTTTCAGTACAGCACAAATGGCAGAAATTACATGGTGTGGGCACGCACTGCAGAAGTCGACAACGACGAGGTACTCCAGTCGGTCATCACCACTATCGTCATCACTTGTCTGTTAATGGCTGTGGTCATCTTGTTTCTCAACTTTTATTTCTTTCGAAAAATCTGGATGCCTTTCCATAGGATATTAGCTAATCTGACCCGCTTCAACCTGGATGGCTCTAGCGAATATGTGAGCGCCCCAAGCAGCGTGAAAGAGTTTCAGATGCTTGACGCCACCCTTCGTGAAATAACAAGCCGACTTCAGAGTGAGTACGATGAGTTGAAGGATTTCACCTCCTACCTTACCCACGAGCTGCAAACACCCCTGGCGGTGGTCAGTGGAAAGATCGACCTGCTCATTCAGGACAAGAGCCTGAGCGAAGACCAGCTAAGGAGCCTGGTGGCCATTCGCAATACTATTCAAGGAATCAGCGAGTTTGAGAAAACCCTCATTTTCTTAAAGAGAATTGAGTTAGGCCAGTTTAACCAAATGGGTCATATCGATTTTTCAGCCACGCTAACATCGAAACTTGAGCAAACAGAGGAGCTGATCAAGCTGAAGAAGATTAGCCTGAAGGCCGACATTGTGCCGGACGTGATGCTTGATATAAATCCGCAACTAATAGATACGCTGCTGAACAACATCATTTCGAACAGTATTCGTCACAACATCAAGAATGGCTTTATTGAGGTGAAGCTGACGCCAAGGGAGTTAAAAGTTACTAACAGCACCCGTGAGGTCGGGGAGTTGTCTCACGAGGGTGCCGATTTCATTTCTATCAGGGGGCTGGGAGTAGGGGCGTCCATTATCAAAGCCATTTGCAACAGGCATCAGCTCAATTTTAAGGTCGTTCAGGAAGACAATGCCTACAGCCTGGTCATTGGCCTCCATCCGGGCTAAAGCAAGAATTTTCCAGCCAGGTATGAAATAAAGAAAGCCACCCTTTCAGGCGGCTTTCCGTTAACTGTTTCCAAACTTGTTTTATTCTGATCTCAACGACTTCACCGGGTTCACGCTGGCGGCTGTGAACGACTGATAGCCAACAGTCAGCCAGCCGATAACTACAGCAGTGAGGGCTGCGAGCAGGAACGTCCACACACTGATGTCGATGCGGTAGGCAAAATTATCCAGCCACTTGTCCATTCCCCACCAGGCGGCAGGTACAGCCACTACCACGGCAATCAGGATAAGTTTCGTAAAGTCCCTGCTCAGCAGCAGTACGATGTTGAAGATGGAAGCGCCCATCACTTTACGCACTCCAATCTCTTTGCGTTTTTGACCTGCGGTGTAAGCAGCCAGGCCAAACAGGCCAATACAAGCGATCATAATGGCCAGCGATGTGAAAATGGTGAACATGTCGCCACTGGTTTTCTCTGCGTCATAGAAGCGCTTCAGGTTTTCGTCCAGATAGTAGTAGCGCAGCGGCGTGTCTTTCGTGAACTGGTTCCATGTTGCTTCCACGCCAGCCAGAGAAGCCTTTAGTTCGGAAGGATCAACCTTTACCACCATTTTGTTAATGAAAGTATTGGGCGAGTTCACGTGAATGATGGCCACAGGCTCCAGTCCTACGTGCAACGACTGAAAATGAAAATCATTGACCACCCCAATGATCGTGTAGGTAATATCTGTGTCGCCGCCGTTATTCACATTGATTATTTTCTTACCAATTGGGTCTTCCAATCCCAGCTTGGCTACGGTGGAGGCCGCAAGTATCATAGATAGTGAATCGTTGAAGCTCTTCGAGAACAGTCGTCCTTCCAAAAGCTCGATCTGCATTGTTTCGAAGAAGCTCTCATCTACCGAAAGCCCTCTCGCTACCATGCTTTCTTTTTCGCCGCTACCCGGCACCCTCACTATGAATCCGGGCATTACATCGCCGGGCATAGCTGAGGTGTAGGTCGCATTTTTCACCCCAGGTACCTTTTTGATCTCGTTCTCAAAAGTTTCATAGCGGCTTCTGATTTGAAACACGTCGGCATCGGGGTTCTGAAAATTGTCTCTGTTGACATTGAACGCACTTTCAATCACAACCACATGATCTTTTTCAAAGCCCAGAGACTTATTGAGCATGAAGCTCATTTGGTTGAAAATGATCATCGTACAGGAAATCAAGCCGATAGAGATAGCAAACTGAAAAACTACGAGGCCATTGCGAAGAAAAACGCCATATTTTGATGTTTGCATCTTCCCTTTGAGCACCGCTGCGGGCTGAAAGGAAGATAGCACGAAGGCGGGGTACACGCCGGCCAGGAAGCCAATGCAGAAAATGACCAAAACGATCACTGTAATGGTTGTGGGTGCCAGTAGGAAATTCAATGTAAGTGCTCTGTGTGATACATCAGAGAAGAAAGGGAGGATAAACACCAGCGCTACCATGGCAAGCACAAAGCTGATCAAAGTAAGCAGAACCGATTCGGTGATAAACTGGCCTATCAGCTGATTTCTTACCGATCCAAGCACCTTTCTAATCCCCACTTCCTTTGCTCTTTCGGTGGAGCGGGCGGTGGATAGGTTCATGAAGTTGATACAGGCAATAAGCAGGATGAAAATGGCCGCTGAAATGAAAATATATACGTAAGTGATATTGCCGTTGGCCTTTATTTCTCCTTCAAGGTTAGAATGGAGGTAGATGTCTTTCAATGGTTGAAGTGTGTAGATGTAACCATTGCCCGCAGCGATGTATTCGTCGTAAGAAATGCCATTGCGCTGCTGAATGGGCCCGGCAGCATATTTTTTCACAAACTCAGGAAACTGTTTTTCGAGGGTGCCTGGATTGGAGCCGGGTTGTAGTTTGAGGTAGGTAAGCACATCAAAGCCGATCCAATTGGGCTGCGCAATGAACGGGAAGGTGCTCATCGACCCAATAAAGTCAAATGCCATGTGCGAGTTGCCGGGGTAGTCTTTGGCCACTGCCCTCACAATGAAATTACCCTGTCCGGTTTCCATACTTTTGCCCATGGGCGACTCATCCCCGAAGTATTTTTTGGCCATGGATTCGGTTATGAGCAGACTGTTTGGCTCTTTCAGGGCAGTTTCGGCGTCGCCTTCTATCAGCGGAATCTCCAACACTTCAAACAGCGTGCTGTCTGCGAAGAGTATATTTTCTTCATAAAAGTAGTTGTCGTTGTAACGCACCACAATGGGAGCAAATGCCTTTAGCAGGTTGGCAGATTGGATCACTTCAGGGAAATCCTCTTTCAGCTGAGGGCCAATGGAGTGGGGAATGAAGGCGTAGTTTACCTCTCTTTCGGGGTACACCCTTTTGAGGGCGATCCTGTACACATCGTCTTTTTGAAAATTATCGAAGGAGAGTTCGTATTGTACAAAAATGACAATGAGCAGGCAGACAGTGATGCCTACCGCCAACCCGAAGATGTTCACCAGCGAGTAGCCAACCTTCTTGAGGAGGCTCCTGTAAGCGATAATGATATAATTCTTAAGCATAGTCCAATTATTAAATTGAGTTTGATTGTATTTGTTGTTCCTTTTTTTCCATGCAAATGGCTGACAAAACTTGAGCACATGCCACACATATTGAAGCGAGGCCAGCCTGCTGTTTTTTTCACCGGCCGTCTCTTCAAATATTTCCCTGATGTCTCCTTCTATTTCTTCGGCCAGCTCCTCCCGGCAATACCAATGCAAGAAGCCAGTGGCCCAGGCTGGCGGCTCAGGTCTTTTATTCTCGCTGTTGTCCTTTTTTATCAAGGTAGGCATTGGTCAGATTTTACATCCCCTCAATAGAGAGCTGAGGAATTTCCGTCCAGTAGCTTTCTCTTAGCTCCTTGGCCTGCTCGAGCGACTTGATGCCGAAGGCTGTTACTTTAAAAATTCGCTTTCGTTTGCCGCCTCGTTCGGGAGTGGCCTCGCCAAAAGCGGACTCCACAAAGCCTTTCGAATCAAGACGGTTCAGCGCACTGTGTATGGCACTGATGGCCACACTTCTGCCAGCTTTTTTCCTGATCTCTTTTTGTATGGCAACTCCGTAGGCTTCTTCATTGAGCAAAGCAACCGTGAGCAATATCAATTCTTCAAATTCTCCAAGATGTGTTCCCTTCATGATCGGTAGTGTAATGACTTAAAAACGTTGTAACTCCGTTTATGTCCTCTTTTTACGGCGCTGGCACCTTGAGGTTTTGTAATTTTTCACATATGTAGAAAATATAAGAAAAATTCACCAAACAGGCACCTTTTGTGCTGATATTTAGCCACAAATCGACTTGCTGGTTGCCGCAGTATCTGTAAGACAGGCATGAGGAAAATCATAGCCACCTGCTGTTCTAAATCATTTCACGGGCAAGGTTTTGGTGCCACTTTTGGGTAGAACATTAACACAAGGAGGTAGCTATGACACTCGTCAAAAGAAACGGCAGCCTGCCAATGATAGACTCGCTGCTGACTGATTTATGGGACACAGAGAAGTTCTTTGGAGATGATTTCCTGCAAAGACCGCTCTTGCCTGCTGTGAATATTAAGGAAACCGACAAAGGCTATGAAATAGAAATGGCTGCGCCCGGTTTTAAAAAGGATGATTTCAGGGTTTCCATTGAAAAGGGAATGCTGACAGTGACATCTGAACGTAAAGAGGAGAACGAAGAGAAGAAACCCAACTACACTAGAAGGGAGTTTTTCCAAACCAACTTCAAGCGCTCCTTTTCCTTGCCTGAGGATGTCAACGAAGAAAAAGTGCACGCTGAGTACAAAAATGGAGTCCTGCAACTCCAGCTCAACAAAATGGCTGAGCCAGCGAAACCGGTGAGGAAAGTGCTGGTTGAGTAATGATTTTTTTGGGATGATGGTTGTGAGCAGTCCCGTCTTTGTGACGGGATTGCTTTTTTTATGCAAGCACAAAATACCCATGCCAAAAGTTAATTCCCCCAGAAATACAGAATGATCCTGGACTTTCAGGTGCAAGGGTTTTTTATCTTACCTTGTGATATGAACCTCCTGATTTTTCTCATCGGGTTTTTTGGGGCCGACCACGGTCTCTACGTGTCGGTGACCAACGTGAAGTATTCAGGCAACGATACCTGGGAGGTAAGCTGTAGGCTTTTTAATACTGACCTGGAAGATGCTATTCGGGATTTCTCGGGAGAAAGTGTTTCGCTTCGAACCGATGGCGACATCAAAAAATCGGAAGCGCTTGTTGCCAGTTATATCAAAGCAAAGATGCATTTCATCACTCGGCAGGGAAACGAGCTTGCACTGAAATGGGTGAATGGCAGTGCAGAAAATGATACGGTTTGGTCGTACTTTATTGTAGAAGGGGCATCGATTGACGTGATAGAGAATGCCCTGCTGGTCGAGCTATTCAGCGATCAGGAAAACGTGGTTGCCATCGAAAGGGATGGAGAGAAGCGATACCTCCGGTTCAATGCCGGAGTTAAACGACTACAGCTCGACTAATCATTGTTACTTTCCGCCTTTGAACAAATCAAGCAGGCCAGTGCTGGTTACCTTCACGCCCGTTGCTATGGATGTTTCAATGGCTGGGTAGTAAAATGGAGAATGAAGGCCGGGCAATGTCATTTCGCCTTTGGCCACTTTTGCTGATCTTTCAACAGGCACTGTGCCCAGCCAGAAGAGGGTAGTGGGTACATTATTCGCTGTTTTGCCGTACCTCGAAAAGTCTTCAGCCACCATTTGTGGTTCCGCTGCCACTACGTTGTCTGCTCCAATAGCCTTAACAGCAGAGGCGGATAGCCGTTCGACCAAACCTTCATTATTGAAGTTGGCTGGAGTGAAAGTTTCGGGGATAATTACTTCGGGATATTTGTCTTCAGGAAGCCCGGCGGAAATCGCCACACCCCTTGCAATTTCTTTGATTCTCTGGTGAATTTTCAATCTCACCTCTTCAGTAAACGTTCTTACAGTTAGCTCCAGGGTAACTTCATCAGGAATGATATTGTACTTGGTGCCGCCTTTAATCACGCCGACTGTAACTACCGCATTGTCTAGTGGATTGAGATTCCTGCTTACTATGGTTTGGAGCTCCATCACCAGCATAGAGGCCATCACCACCGGGTCAATCGACATGTGAGGGGAAGCCCCGTGCGCACCCTGACCAAACACTTTGATGCTGATCGCCTCTGAATTGGCCATCGTATAACCTTTGCCAAAGCCAACTTTGCCTGTCGGTATGGTGGGGCTACAGTGAAGTCCTACTCCATAATCGGGTACCGGAAACTTCTCGTACAGGCCCGCATCCAGCATTAATTTGGCACCAGCGCCAATTTCTTCAGCAGGCTGCCCAATCATCACCAGCGTTCCTTTCCATTGACTTTTCATGTCCACCATCGCTTTGGCTGTGCCGAGCCACACTGTCATGTGCATATCGTGCCCACAGGAATGCATAGTGCTCACCTGTCCGCCGCTGCCATCAGCTACAACCACCTGACTGGCGTAGTCAAGGCCGGTTTTTTCGACCATGGGCAAAGCATCCATATCGGTGCGATACAACACTGTAGGGCCTTTGCCGTTTTTTAACACACCCACCACGCCGTAGCCACCCATGTTTTCTGTCACTTCAAAGCCAAGCTTACGCAGCTCGGCAGCCAGTGTTTTTGAGGTTTCCTTTTCAGCCAGCGAGAGCTCGGGGCTTTGGTGTCTGTCAAGGTAAAATGCTTTAAGTTCAGCCATGTGATCAGCGACGAAGGCATCGAGCGACTGACTGCCGGGGCCTGAAGCAAGCAGGGAAGAAGTTATGAACAGAGAAGTGAGGAAAAGAGAAGCTTTGCGCATTGATGGGTCATTAATGAAACAGTAAAGTACTTCATGAATGGCGGATTCTCAAGTCCAATTTGATAATCGGGGGTGAAAAAAGAAGGCCGCCAATTGGCAGCCTTCTAATAAATATAGCTGACTAAAACATTCCCTAACTCAATTGCTTGCTTTAACGGCCGTTACTTCCACCCAGTAGTCCGACTCGTGTACTTCTTCAATGCTGGTTCCCGGATAAGGGAATACATTCACTAATGTTACCTCATAGCCCAACACAACGGCCGATGTCTTTGGGGCCTGTGGGTTAGTAGTCAGGGTGAAAGTCTCCGTTTTTGAGCCCACCTGCGCCTGCATTTCAACAGTTACCATGCCTTGCCATATGCACATGGCATTGGCCGGACACCTTGAATCTTCTACAAGCTTCTTGAAAGTGAGTTGCTCTCCAGCGGTGGAAGTAATGGTTTCTCCCAGCTTAATCGCCAGTGTGTCGGAAGCAGTTTGTGTTCCTTCCAGGGCTGAATTGATCTCTTCCTTTCCGCAACTCATGCCTACGCAGACAATGGCGACAAATACGCCAATAATTCCCAATGCCTTCTTCATATCAAAAAATGTTTCCTAAAGGACAGCCGAATCAAAGAATAGGTTGGAGACAGGAAAAGAAAACTACACTACTTTTTCAGGGTAAGGATGGAGAACTCATTCTCGTAGTTTTTGTAAATTTTATATAAGCCCTGTGATTCATAAAAAATGATGGCTACCTCGTTCATGGTTTCTGCAGGCCTGAAATTTACGAGATTTCCTTTTTCGTCATACAAATAGCTGAAGGCTTGCACAGGATCGTTGACAATGAAAAGCTTGCGTCCCCCGCCAAAATCGTAGAACTGAGAACTGGCAATGCCGCTGGATAGATAGTCTTTTTCGAAGAGCACTTTGCCAGCCTGGTCTACAATGGCAATTCTGTTGGCATCCTGCCTTGTAAAAATGTAGCCATTACCTGAAGCTTCCGGTATGAGCTTAAATTTTGACTGAGCCGATGGCCGGTAGAGTTGCTCCCTTTGTAGCACTTTGCCGGCAAGATTGATCTGAATAATTGATCCATCATCGGTTATCGTCGTTAGTTTACTATTCGCATTCGTTGAGCCCGCCTCTGCAAATACCGGGTTGTTTACCGGTGCTTTGAAGTCTACCGGGAAGCCCGCCACGGGTTGTGCCCGCCGGTTGAATACCCGCATGATGCCATTGCTTTGCAACGCCACGAGAAAATCCTGTCCTCTCACCCTGATATGCAGAGGGGAGGAGGCAAGCGGATGCTTGATTTCCTTTGGGTTCCACCCTTCCAGCACTTTCCCATCCTTGTCCGATATGTACAAGTCGCCCCGGGTGTCGGCGAAGAAATAACGATAGCTTTTGCTTTTGTCGTAGTCGACCAGATTGAAGTAAGCGATTTCTGTTTTGCTCTTAAATTCCACAGGGAAGCCAGGAAGGTATTCACCTGTTCTGTCGATGGCATAAATGTACTTGGGAGTGGAAAACAGGTATTGCAGCTTGCCGTTTTTGTAGTAGTCGATCTGAAAGACCGGGCTGATGATTTTTCCTTTGATGGAGTCAAGCCATAAAACCTCCTGATTGGCCGACAGCAGGTAAATCATCTGGGTGGAGTCCTGCACCAGGGTTTCCAGCGTTTTGTCGTTGTGATTGCGAACCACAAACGGCTTCGAAGTGAGCGGCTGCGCAAAAGTCACGGCGTTGTCGGCCAGCAGAGGTTTTTGCGCCCCTTTTTGTGCTGCCTTTTCCGTTTGCTGCAGCATGATACTGGTGTAGAATTTGTCTTCGATAAAAGACCACTGTATGGCCATCAGGTCGATCGACTGAAGGGTGGACGACGCATCCGTAAACTGCTGCTTCCAGGTATAGTCCAGGTTTTGTTGCCACAGATTCCAGGCCCTGGGCGTGTGAACGAACACACTGAAATTGGCTTCTCTCAACGTGTTATCTAGAAACGAATTGATTTGCACTGACTTTCCCCACGTATTTTCGTTAGTTATATCGTCGATCACTGTTTTCAGTATTTGCACTGAAGCCGCCCCAATCAAATAGTTACGGTAGCCGGTGTAGTACAGTGACGAAAATCCACTAAAGGGCTCTCCAAACAACTGATAAGGAAATTCCTCTATTTCAAGTTGCCCAATGGTGAAGTCGGCATATTCTTCGTAGTAAAGTGTGTCTCCCTGCAACTTGTTGATTCTCTCGGAAAGCTCCCTGAGCTGTTGCAGGCTTTCCGGCAAATCCTCCATTTCCATGTAAACTACCTTGTCAGGATCATGACCTAAAGAAGACTCCTGCAACGAAACGCCTATATGTCCACCAATGCTCTCAAAAAAGGAGGCAATATCAATGTCCTGATCTTTCAACGTTGTGGTTCTCAAATCGACCAATTCAGGCTCGTTTGTTTGCCAATAGGGTATCATCTGAGTGTTCCAACGCTCGGCAGACTCAAAAGTGAGGTTAAAATAAACAGCGGTTCGGTTGCTCACTACTTCTTCCATTTTTAGCGACTGCGCCGGGTTGTTGACAAACCCACTGAAATAGCCTGAATAGTCTTGTGGTATCAGCGTGAAGCCATTCATTAGTAGCTGTGGCTCGGTCACTTTTACGTCGAGGAAAGACGATGAACCAAGGCTCGCTATAGTCTTCAGGTTCAATAATTTCTCATCTATAAAAGTGTCACCCAGCCTGTCAAGCTTGTCGGCGTTGATGTACAAATTGCCCTGGTCATTTTGTAATCTGGAGAGGGTGAGAAGGCCGATATTTTTGTCAAAAAAACCTAAGCCAGCAGTTTCAATATTCCTGACGGCATCCTCCACGAGGAAGGGTGTGAAGCTCCCTATGAAGAAGTTTTTGTAGTAAATGAAAGTGAACAGATCTTTCGTTTTTTGCGACCTTAGCTCGCTAATGGTATAGCCCTGATAAGTCCTGTTGGAAATGGTATATCCGTTTTTCTCTGAAAAGTAGGCCAGGATGTCATCCATTTTTCCCCGGCTATTCAGCGTAGGCAAGTCTACGAGAAGAAGGAAGTCTAGCGATTGGCTGCCTACGCTGTGCAGGCTGGCCAGGAAAGTCTTGTCGTTGAAAAGCGTGGCTGTTTGCTCATTTCCTCCCAAAATCGTATCAAGCTTTGAAAGCATTTGACCGGGACGCTTGAATGCAGCAATAGATTGAAGCCCTTTGCCAATATTCGAAGAAGTAAATGCTGCCCAGGCATTAATGGGCGAGGTCGACTCGTAAACGGCCAGTGCGTTATCAGGAACCAACGTCCAGAGGGAAATATTACCCCTTTCGAAATAGGTTTTGTAGGCAACAAAAGCCCCGCCGCCAGTTACCAGAATAATTATAAAAATAATGAACCTCTTCAATGGAAAGTTGGGTCTACAGCATCAAATTCAATAACGAAAGTTAAGCAACAAATTGCTTCGAATACACTTTGCTTCTACAAACGGAAACCTAATTCTTTTTTGAGCCTTCATACATATCGTAGGCCACTAGCCTGGAATCGATCTTCGCATTGAAGAACGGCCATTTGGCTGACGAGCGAAGCCCCACCTTTTTGATCAGGTTGAGGTTGCCGGTAAATATAAAGCCTCGTTTTCCCTGGCAGCGCTGTTTGAAAAAGTCGCCAATGCCTTTGTAAACTGCTTCCAGCTCCGATTCTTCTCCCATGCGTTCCCCATATTCAGGGTTAAGGATAATGATGCCTTCACCATCTGGAAGGGTGGTGTTTTCGTAGGGACAAAGCTCCCATTTGATCATAGAAGCCACACCAGCTTCTGCAGCATTGGTGCGGGCTGCTTGCAGCGCTTTCATGTCTCTGTCGCTACCTATGATCGTGACATTGATTTTGGCATTTACTTTTGATTTGGCGCTGGCTAGCATGGTTTTCCAGGCATTGTTGTCAAACCCGATGAGGTGCTTAAAACCGAAATTATGCCTATTCAGTCCAGGGGCGATGTTGGCCGCTTTTAGGGCCGCTTCGATGGCAATGGTGCCACTGCCACACATGGGATTGATGAGCGGAATCGACGGGCTCCACTCAGTTGCCTGCACAATAGCGGCAGCCAACGGTTCGGCTACTGGTGCCTTGAAAGGCATTTTCCGATAGGTATGCTTAGATATGGTTTCACCGGAAGTATCGATGTATACAGTACAGTTTTCCCTGTTCCAAAAGAAGTAGACCACAGCTTCGTTGAAGTCGTTACCGGAATCTGGTCGGCGGCCCGTTTTCGATTTGATTCTGTCAACAATTGCGTCCTTGGCTTTTAGGTTTGGATACCTGGTGTCGTTAATCGACTCATGCTTGGCGAATGAGTGGATACTAAAATAACCGTCGTTAGGGATAATGGCTTCCCATGGCATTTCAAAAATATTCTTGTACAGCCCTTCCGAATCCTTCAGCTCAAAGCTGCCCATCTCCCAAAGGATGCGGTTGCCGGTGCGGAGATGCAGGTTCAGGTACATGCAGTCGTGCAGGGTGCCCTCAGTGACCACATGCATATTGGCTTCTTCAGTTACAGGAAACCCCAGGCTTCTGAGTTCGTTAGCGGCAAAAGGAGGGAGGCCGGGATGGCACTGGACAGTGATCTTTCTTTTAATATTCCACATAAGTGTGCAAAGATAGTTATTAAAGTCGGAGAGTGGGAAGGGGAGACAGAAGATCGAAGACGGGAGCAGGAAGACCGAAGATGGAGGCTGGTGTCGGCACGGCTAGTCGGCACCTTCGGTCGGGGCCGTCAGACACCGGAGGGTTGCACACCACCTAAATATTGTGACTCGTGAAATGCTCAGCTTGCGGTCGATGTGGTCTTCTGAAAAAAGCCTGACAGTTTTGGTGGAGCGCCTAGCCATTTTCCAGAAGGATGCCCTATCTTTGGAGCCCAATAAAAAACAGAGGTATTATGCGTATTTGGTTTGTTTGCAAGGCGAAGTATCAGAAAGAAGACGACGAAGGTCATTTGAAAAACACCACAGAAACTTATCTGCTCGATGCGGTAAGTTATACTGAGGCGGAGGCCATTATGTACGAAAAGCTGAGCGAGCGGGTAAGAGGTGAATTTGTGATCACCAGCCTGACTAAAAGCCGCATCACCGATGTATTCCTATATGAAGATGCCGACTTCTGGCACAAATGTAAAATCACCTATTTCGTCACCGATGCTGACAGCGGTAAAGAGAAGAAAGTAACGAACCTGATGATTGTAACCGCTCACGATGTAAAAGATGCTTACGACCGCATTCATCAGAGCCTGAACAATATGCTGGTAACATTCCGAGTGCCGGAAGTAGTGGAAACTTCTATTGTAGAAGTTTTTGCCTATGGGCAGGACAGCGAGGAGGAAGAAGAAGTGCCTGCTGGTTTTAAGCCGGTGAGTGAGGTGGAGGAGGATTGATTACTTTATCATCAAATTGTGTTAACTTTTGGATATGAAACTTACCGCAATAATTGAAAAAGCAGAGGATGGATGGTATGTAGGCCAGATAGAAGAAGTTCCAGCGGCTATCAGTCAAGGAATGACAATTGAAGAGGTGAAAAGCAGCTTGGTGGATGCGCTTAAGCTTTTGTGGGATACAGACACAATAAAAAAGTGATAATTCCGTAAATAGAAAAGGGGCCGAAGCCCCTTTTCTATTTAAGTCAAATATTTCTAAACGTTCTCTGAAGTCAACCTTGCTCCAATAAAATCCCTGTTCATTTTGGCAATATTAGCCAAAGGAATCTCTTTAGGACACTCGGCCGCACAGGCACCGGTGTTGGTGCAGGCTCCAAAGCCTTCGGCATCCATTTGAGCCACCATATTTTCTACTCTCGTCTTAGCCTCAACTTTGCCTTGTGGAAGCAGTCCGAGGTGGGTCACTTTTGCAGATACGAAAAGCATGGCAGATGCATTTTTACAAGCTGCCACGCAAGCCCCACAGCCAATGCAGGTAGCCGAATCCATCGCTTCATCAGCTATCTTTCTTGGAATAGGAATTTCGTTAGCGTCAGGCACACCACCGGTGTTCACAGAAATGTAGCCACCGGCCTGAATGATCCTGTCAAATGCACTGCGGTCGGTCACCAGGTCTTTGATCACGGGGAACGCCTTAGCTCTCCATGGCTCAATCCAAATAGTCTGGCCACTTTTGAAGCTGCGCATGTGAAGTTGGCAAGTAGTGGTTTGCTGAGGGCCATGAGGCTTGCCATTAATATACAAGCTGCACATGCCACAGATTCCTTCCCGGCAGTCATGATCAAAATGCACTGGTTCTTCGCCCTTTTCTTCCAGCCCGATGTTCAGCACATCAAGCATTTCAAGAAACGACGACTCATGCGATATATCTTTCACCTCGTAGGTGACAAACTTGCCTTCGGTATTGCTATTTTTCTGTCTCCAGATTTTTAGTGTTAAATCCATGGTTAACCTTTTAAGAGTTAATGGTTAAAAGTTATTTGTTAGTTGGTTCTGTATCAACCTATAACGATTTCTTTTTGGCCTCCGATAAATATTTTATGTACCCATTCAGTATGGTGGTCGTTTTTTCGATCAACTGTCTGCCAGCAATTAAGTCAGGCTCATCTATATATTCTTCTTCTTTGGCAATTAATAAGTGATCCAAAGTTTCGTATAGTGACCCCCTGCCTTGTCGGCAAAACTGAATATTTTCCTGAAAGTGAAATCTTCCATATCCCTCTGCAATGTTATTGGTTACCGATCGTGATGATCTTTTTATCTGACTTGTTAATGCGTACAGTTCATCCATTGGAAACCGTTTTGCGAGTTTACTAACAAAAACCCTCAGTTCCTTTCCTGCTTTCCAGCATTCCAATTCTTCGAATGATTTTAAATTTGCCAAGATGTCCGATTAACTAATCACCTAAATCGAATAACTAATTCTTACTTGTAGCTGCGCTGAGTTAATTTGACATTCTCAAACACAAGATCCTCTTTGTGCAAAGTAGCTTTACCCGGGCCATTGTATTCCCAGGCAGCTACGTATGAGTAGTTTTCATCATCTCTCTTGGCTTCTCCTTCTTCAGTTTGGTATTCTTCTCTGAAGTGTCCGCCACAAGATTCGTTGCGATTCAGTGCGTCGTCTATCATCAGCTCGCCAAGCTCCAGGAAGTCAGCCACTCTGTTGGCCTTTTCCAGCGACATGTTCAGCTCGTCGCTTGTGCCCACAACTTTCACATCCTTCCAAAACTCATCTCTCAGCTCCTGCACCATTTTCTTAGCCTTCTTCAAGCCTTCCGCAGTTCTCGACATGCCACAGTAGTCCCACATAATGTGCCCAAGCTCCTTGTGGAACTGATCCACAGGCTTTTTGCCATTGATAGAAAGAAGTTTTTCAATCTGGCTTTTGACGCCAGTTTCAGCTTCTTTGAATGCTGGGTGATCTGTTGATATTTTGTCAGCAGGGTTTTGTGCCAGGTAGTCGCCCAGGGTATAGGGAATTACAAAATAACCGTCGGCCAGCCCCTGCATTAGCGCCGATGCGCCAAGCCTGTTGGCCCCGTGGTCAGAGAAGTTGGCTTCTCCAAGTGCATAGAGCCCGGGTACGTTTGTCTGAAGGTTGTAGTCTACCCAAAGGCCACCCATTGTATAGTGCACCGCCGGGTAAATCATCATTGGCGTTTTGTAAGGGTTTTCCCCAACAATCTGCTCATACATATCGAAGAGGTTGCCATACTTTGCCCGGATGGTGTCTTCTCCGTCTCTTTTTATAGCGTCTTTAAAATCGAGGTATACGGCGAGGCCGGTAGATCCCACCCCTTTGCCATCATCACACACATCTTTGGCATTTCTTGAGGCCACGTCACGGGGAACGAGGTTGCCAAATGAAGGATATTTTCTTTCCAGGTAGTAGTCACGATCTGCTTCAGCGATGTCGGCAGGTTTTACTTCTCCTTTCCTCACTTTCTCAGCCGTTGCTTTGTCTTTTGGCACCCACACACGACCGTCGTTGCGTAGTGATTCAGACATCAGCGTAAGCTTCGACTGGAAGTCGCCATGAACGGGGATACAGGTGGGGTGAATCTGAGTGAAGCAGGGGTTGGCAAACAACGCACCTTTTCTGTGCGCTCGCCAGGCAGCGGTTACGTTGGAGCCCATGGCGTTGGTAGAAAGGAAGAAGACGTTGCCGTAGCCACCTGTACAAAGCAATACTGCGTGGGCACTGTGTGACTCTATTTCGCCTGTAATCAGGTTTCGTGCTACAATACCACGTGCCTTGCCATCTACCATTACCAGGTCAAGCATTTCTGTGCGTGGGTACATCTTCACCTTGCCATTCGCTACCTGACGGCTCAAAGCGCTATAGGCACCAAGTAAAAGCTGCTGGCCTGTCTGGCCTTTGGCATAAAAGGTGCGTGACACCTGAGCGCCACCAAATGAACGGTTGGAAAGGAGCCCACCATAGTCACGAGCGAAAGGAACTCCCTGAGCTACGCACTGATCTATGATGTTGACACTCACCTCAGCAAGCCTGTGAACATTGCCTTCACGGCTTCTGTAGTCACCGCCTTTAATGGTGTCGTAGAAAAGCCGGAATACGCTGTCACCATCATTTTGATAGTTTTTGGCGGCATTGATACCACCCTGGGCTGCGATACTGTGAGCCCTCCTTGGGCTGTCCTGAAAGCAAAAAGACTTCACATTGTAGCCGAGCTCGGCCAATGAGGCTGCAGCTGAGGCACCAGCCAGGCCGGTACCTACCACAATCACGTCATATTTACGCTTGTTGGCCGGGTTAACCAGCTTCACATTGAATTTATGTTTGGTCCATTTCTCAGCCAGTGGGCCTGCAGGTATTTTGGAATCTAGCTTCATATATCGATGATGATTAACCTAAACTCTTGATGTAAATAAGGATTGGAATAAGGGCAAACACGGCCGGAACGATAATGGCATAGCCTTTACCGATAGCCTTGATGGCCGGTGTGTATTTCACATGATTGAGGCCCAGCGTTTGAAACGCACTGGCAAATCCGTGAGACAGGTGAAAGCCTACAAAGAACATGCTCACCACATACACTGCTGCATACCATATATTGCTGTAAGCCGCTTTCACAACCAGAAACACATTGGGCATTGTTTCGCCGTCATACGTGATCATAGGAATGCTGTCGTTTTTGAATTCCCACCAAAATCCTTTCAAATGGATGACCAGAAAAACCAATATCAGTGTACCCAGAATACCCATGTTGCGGGATGTCCATGGACTGTTGGTGCTGGCAGCGGAAAAACCATATTTCACAGGCCTGGCTGTCTTGTTTATCCTCGAAAGCCAAATGGAGTAAATGACGTGAATGACAATAAAGGCAAAGTTGAATTTGGATACCAATTGGATAAAAGGATTATGAGCCATTGTGTGCGCATAGATATTAAACGCCTGCCCTTCGTCGTTAAAAATTAACTGGATATTTCCTGCAAGATGAACAGTGAGGAACAGAATGAGGAAAAGCCCGGTGAGCGCCATAAGGAGCTTTCGGAAGATGCTGCTTTTTAGTGAATCAGTTAACCAACTCATATGTTTTTTGTATTACACAAACGTTTTAAATAGAACCAGCCAAAGGTAATTCCCGAGCGGCACTTTACCAATCCGCCTGTCCTATTTTGAACGCTTCTAAATTTATCCATTGGGGGAAGCTCCTGGTTCGTTGTTTATTGATTGATTACCCGGGCTACAACCAGTCGTAAAATGGAATTGTTTTATCTAAAATAGACCTTATGAAAGTCATCGCTTGCTTTGCAGCTTTCCTGTTGGGTTCTCACAGTTGCCTGTTTGCCAGCCATATCAGGGGTGGCTACATCAGGGTGGTGTCCGGTAACGGATCATTGACCTATAAGTTTGAGGTGATTGGATTTGCTGACACAGGCTCCACCGTTGGGTTTGGGGGCCAAGGAATAGATTTTGGAGATGGAACAACTATTAGCCTTGAGGAAAGCGCTGATAGTCGTGAAACCATCTTTCTTGGTAACGAAACTTCGCTTACCAAATATACCATTAGCCACACCTACCAGGCACCGGGTGCTTACACTGTCATGTTTAACGAATTTTATCGCAATGCCGGCATCACAAATATGATGAATTCTGTAGAGACGCCGTTCTTTGTCTCCACCCAAGTGATCGTTGATCCTTTCTTTGGCGCCAATTCCACTCCGGAGTTGGGTGTTTTTCCAGCTGTTTTTTCCAGGGCCGGAAGTCGTTTTTTCAGTTCCGTTAGTAGCAAAGACGAGCAGGGTGATAGCCTTGTCTATAGTTTGGCTGTGCCTTTGAGAGATTTTGCTGAGGAAGTGTATAGCTACCGATGGCCAAATGATATTTCGTTTTATGCTGGAGAAAACCGTGGCGAAACACCTGTTTTAAAACTCGACAAGCTTAGTGGTCAGCTGACCTGGGATACCCCTGAACTTGCCGGAGAGTTTGGCATCGCTTACAAAGTCATTGAATACAGAAAAGTGGACGGTGAAGTCCACAAGCTGAGCGAAACTACGGTCGACTTACAAATTATCAATGTGGAAAGTGACATGCTACCCCCCAATATCGATTTTGACTATCAAGTTGCATCAAATGGACAGATTGATTTTACGGCTGGTTACGAAGAAATGGCTTCAGATACGCTTGAATGGAGCTTTTACTCTAGTGGCTCAATAAGCATGGATGGAGTGGACATCAGCGGACATCAGCTTACAGACACCGTTCCCGGGGGGACTAGCTTCAGTGGGGCTGTAACAGTGCCTCAGTCGGCTACTAAACCCGTCTACTTTGTGCTGGCGGCTCGCAGCTTAAACAGACTCAATCCTTTTAAAACTGTCAAATCGTTTGCTGTTAATCCAACCGGCGAAGAGTATGTTATAAATGCAGTCGACAGCCCGAAGGATGTGGTCGTTTTACGTACTTATCCCAATCCCGTGGCTGGCACCATGACCATTCAATTTCCAGAACTGAATCTGAATAAAGTGCAGGAAATAGAGCTTATTAATGCCGCCGGGCAAAGTATTTTAAAAACCGGCATTCCCATTAATGGTAATTTGGCTACCTTGAACACTGAAGACCTACCTGGAGGAATTTATTTGCTTCGCACCTATCTGGGCCAGCAAATTTGTTATTCGAGATTTATAAAAGAGTAATACAAAAAAATACTTGCAACCGTTTAGATGAAATAGCCATAAGGAATAGCATATACAGCGAAAATGAATAATGCTGTTGTAAAGGCAAATTTCATTTCGAATCTGTAGCTATTCCATGTGGCCGCTGAAAAACGAATTATACACATGAAACAAGTGTTTACTTGGTTGATAGAAACCCGTCGACAACAACCTATGTTGAAAAAGTTAATACTGACGCTAAGTGCAGGGCTGATCTTTCTTCTGTCGTCCACTTCAAATGTATCTGCCACCCACATCAGGGCCGGTGAGATTATCGCCCGCAGAATCTCTAATTCCAGCCTCGAGTTCGAATTCTCAATCATTGGATATACAGATACCGGTTCGACGGTGAAATTTGGCGGGGGTGATATTGATTTTGGTGATGGAACGGTGCTGAATGTTGAATCGGAAGCCGACCCTGTTGTCACCATCAATTTGGGTGACGAAGTGGCGTCAAATGTGTTTACCATTCGCCATACCTATCAGGCACCTGGTGTTTATACAGTTCGTTTCAGAGAGTTTTATCGTAACGCTGGTGTGGTGAATATGGCCAACAGTGTGGAAACTCCATTTTATACTGAGACGCAGCTGATCATCGACCCTTTTTATGGACTCAACAATACGCCTGTATTGCTGGTGCCACCCGTCGACAGGGGTGCAGTTGGTGCCACCTTCATCCACAACCCTGGTGCCTACGACCCCGATGGAGACAGCCTTTCATACAGGATATCAGTACCCAAAAGAAATTATAACGATACAGTATTTGACTACAGAAGCCCCATCGATCCTAAGTTTTATACCAAGGTAGACTACGCTACCGCTAATCAAAACCAAGACGGCCCTCCTACCTTTTCGCTCGACCCTGTTTCGGGCAATCTTGTGTGGGATGCGCCTGGATTGAGAGGCGAATACAACGTAGCCTTTATTGTGGAAGAGTGGCGAAATGTGTTGGGCACCTGGGTAAAATTGGGGTATGTAACCAGGGATATGCAGATCATTATTGAAGATTCTGAGAATGAACGTCCGGAAGTCATTGTGCCTGAAGATATCTGCGTTGAGGCGGGTACACTAATAGAAGAAGATATTTTTGGCATCGATCCGGATGGGCTTCCCGTAATACTTGAGGCCTATGGCGGTCCTTTCGAGTTTCTTGGGTCTCCAGCCACCTTTTCTCCGTTTCCACCGGCCTATCAGCCGTCGCCAGGAACTCTGAATTTTACATGGCAAACGGTGTGTGGTCATGTGCGTGACAGGCCCTATGAGGTGCAGTTCAAGGTGGTGGATACTCACCCACCGCCAAACGCAGGCCCAAAGCTTGTGGATTTCAAAACCTGGAACATCACCGTGGTGGCACCGGCCCCTACCGGGTTAACGGCAACAATAAAACCTGACAAGGTCATAGCGCTTGAATGGGATGCCTATGAATGTGCCAATGCTGAGTATATACAGATATGGAGGCGGGTCGACAGTTACGATTTTACGCCCATAGACTGTGAAGTGGGCATGCCTGACTATGCCGGGTATGAGCTTATTGATGTGGTGGATGACGGCGCCCGCTCGTACACTGACGACAACAAAGGCCAAAAACTGGATGTGGCGGCCAACTACTGTTACCGGCTGGTGGCTGTGTTTCCTACCCCGGGCGGTGGGGTCTCTTATGCGTCAGCAGAGGCCTGCGGTATTCTCGAAATAAATGCTCCGGTTATTATGAATGTGGATGTGAAGGCCACGTCAGTAGAAGCAGGCGAAATAGAGGTAAGGTGGAGTCCTCCGATTGAAATTGATCAGGCTAGTTTTCCGCCTCCATATAATTATGAATTGTTCAGAGCCGAAGAGCTACAAGGAGAAAAGAACATCATAAGCCTTGGGGTGATTGCTAACGATACGGTGTTTTTGGATAATGGGTTGAACACCAGGGATGTAACCTATAATTACAGGGTTCATCTGGTGGATACCCAGGGAGGGTTGATCGATACTTCTGGTGTAGCTTCTCAGGTGAGGCTGGAACTAAAGCCATTGTTGCAATCTATAGAATTGACCTGGGATGCAGATGTGCCCTGGTCGAACAACACTCAGGACTACCCGATTCATTACATTTATCGCAACAGGGTAGATGAGAATGACCCAGGCCAGCTTGTTCAAATTGCCTCTGTGGACGTCAACGAAGAGGGCTTCTATTTTTGGGACGATGGATCGTTCAACGGAGTGCCGTTAAACGAAAACCTGGAATATTGTTATTATGTAACCACCCAGGGCTCTTATGGTAACGATGCGCTGGCTGAGCCGCTGATCAATAGTTCGCAAATTATATGCGGTCAACCCAATGATAAGACGCCGCCTTGTGACCCTGTAAATTTTGTGCTTGACGAAAGCTTTAGCTGTGATGCAGTGCTTCAAAGCCAGTCTTGCGATTTTAGCGCCTTTAGCAACAAACTGAGCTGGGAAAAGGATTCCTCCGATGGATGCGAGGACGACGTAAGAAGCTTCAATATTTATTTTAGCGAAACTGGTGCTGAGGGCTCCTTTAACCTGATTGATAACGTTATTACTACTACCTATCGTCACGTTGACCTGGCTTCGTTTAAGGGTTGTTATAAAATCTCGGCCGTAGACCGATCTGGCAATGAAAGTGAGCTGAGCGAGGCCGTTTGCAACGACAATTGCCCTTATTTTGAACTGCCAAATGTATTTACCCCCAATGGCGACGGCAGGAATGATGTATTCAGGCCTTTCTACGACGACGGAACGATCACAGGTTTCGACAGGGCGAAATGTATTCGGTTTGTTGATGCCGTGGTATTTACTGTATTCGATAGGGCAGGTAACGCTATCTACAACTTCACTTCTGCGGGCGTGGAGAACAGCATCCTGATTGATTGGGATGGTCGTACCAACGAAGGCTCGGAGCTTCCATCGGGTGTTTATTTCTACACTGCTGACGTAACGTTTGACGTGCTGGATCCTAAACAAATGAATAAACAGTATAAGGGATGGGTGCAGATCATGAAATAGCAGGCATTCCCGACAACCTGATCCTTTTTGACGGCGTGTGCAATCTCTGCAACTCTTCAGTCAATTTCGTGATTGAAAGAGACAGAAAGGCCATTTTTTCCTTTGCTTCTCTTCAGTCGGAGGCAGGGCAGGTGCTGTTGCGCAGTCAGGGTATAACCGATGCAAAGCTTGAAAGTGTGATGCTTTGGCGGAATGGTGTGCTTTACAAGAAGAGCCGGGCGGCACTTGAAATTAGCAGACAATTAAGGGGGCTTTGGCCTGTTTTGTATGTTTTCAGAATTGTGCCTGTCTTTCTGAGAAACTTCATTTACGATTTTGTAGCAGCCAACAGATACAAATGGTTTGGTAAGAGAGATCAATGCCGTATGCCGGAGCCAGGACTTAAGAAGCGGTTTGTAGAGAGCGTACCTGCTTGAAAATGCACGTTAAAAGGAAGAGATAATTAACGGTAAATCCTCGTTGAGTTGTTATTACATGAGTTAGTCACTTAAGTAATTCCAGCTAATGAGAAGACTATTACCGGTATTTCTTTTGTTGCTTTTTTCCTGCACAGCGACATTTGCTACCCACATCCGGGCAGGCGAGATCACCGCCAGGCGTATTTCCAACGGTGCTCATACCTACGAAATAACTGTCATCGCCTACACAGACACCGGCTCGCCGATTCAGTTTGGGGAGGGGAATATCAGTATGGGGGACGGATCAGTTTATGCATTGAAAAACCTGGCTCCCAAGGAAACCATTCCGTTGGGCGATGATGTGGCTTTTAACAGGTTTGTGTTTACTTACACATACCCGGCACCAGGTGGCTATACCATCAGCTACCAGGAAAGTAATCGAAATGCGGGTGTTCTCAACATGGTGCGCTCAGTGGAGACTCCCTTTTACATTGAAACCGTGCTGGCAATAGACCCAGCTTACAAGCTGAATAGCAGCCCCGTGCTGTTGGTGCCTCCGGTAGACCATGCTGTCGTAGGTGCACGTTTTGTTCACAACCCGGGAGCCTTCGATCAGGACGGTGATAGCCTGGCCTACAGGATGTGGTACCCAAAGCGAAACCGATTTGATTCTGTTTTTAACTATCGGATTCCTAACAATAGAATTTTTTACGAAGGCAGGGATTATTTTGCGGCTAACCAAGACCAGGACAGCATTCCATCATTTACACTTGACCCCATAAGTGGCGACCTTGTTTGGGATGCGCCAGGGATGGCTGGCGAATACAACATTGCATTTATTGTGGAAGAATGGCGCCTGTTTTTTGGTGAGTGGAAGCTTCTGGGCCAGGTAACACGGGACATGCAAATTATAGTAGAGGAGTCGGACAACAGGCCCCCGGATTTAATTGTGCCGGAAGATATTTGTGTAGAGGCCGGCACATTCATTCAAGACCAGGTCACTGGTATTGACCCTGAAGGAATGAGGGTTTTGATGGAAGCTTTTGGAGGTCCTTTTGAATTTTCGAGCGGCAATGCTTCATTTTCTCCAGCCCCACCGGTTTATCAACAAACTCCCGGCACATTGAATTTCATGTGGCAGACTGCTTGCAGCCATGTTCGGCAGCGGCCATATGAAATTCGTTTCAAAGTGACAGACGAGCCCGCCGATGGTGGCGCAAAGCTTGTGGACTTTGACACCTGGAACATCACCGTAGTGGCGCCAGCACCAACAGGGCTTGCGGCAGGCGCTGAGTCCGATGGAACAGTCAGACTGTCGTGGGATGAGTACACCTGCTCCAATGCTGAATTGCTGGAAATTTGGCGACGGGTGGAGAGTTACGACTTTACCCCAGCCAACTGTGAGGTAGGCATGCCGACGTATGCCGGTTACGAGCTGATCGATGTAGTTGACGCCGGTGCTCTTGGGTACGCAGACGACAACCTGGGAGCCGGGTTAGATCCGGGAGCTTCTTATTGCTATCGGTTAGTCGCTTCTTTTTACGAGCCGGAGGGCGGCCTTTCCTATGTATCTGCGGAAGCTTGCGCTATCGCCAGAGCTGACGCACCAGTGATTACGCATGTAGATGTAGATGCTACTTCAGTTGAAAACGGGAGAGTAAATATATCATGGAGATCTCCATTCGATATTGATAAGGCTGACTTCCCCCCGCCTTATACCTATGAAGTGTTAAGAGCAAAAGGCCTCAGTGGCGATGATGAAATAGTAAGCCTTGGCACAACGCAGGATACAACCTGGGTCGATCAGGGGTTGAACACAGTCGATCTTCCCTACAACTATTTTGTCCGTCATTTGGGTGACAGCGGTCGGGTTGTTGGCGCTTCGTCGGCTGCCTCTACCGTCAGGCTTGAACTGAAGTCAGACAGTACAAGTATTGATGTCAACTGGACGTTTGATGTTCCCTGGTCAAACAACTCAGAGGAATTCCCGAAGCATTTTATCTACCGAAATAATGTAGACGTGGTCGATCCCGATGGCTTCTACCTTATTTCTGCGATAGATATAAGTGATCGGGATTTTCATTTTGTAGACAATCAGGGTCTGGTTGCTAAAACTGAATACTGCTATTATGTAACCACCCAGGGTAGCTTCGGGAATCCCGCAATCGCTGCTCCGCTCCTCAACAGGTCACAGATTATCTGCGCCTACCTGGATGATAAAGTGCCGCCCTGCCCGCCGATTAGCCTGGCGCTGGACGAGGCATTTTCCTGCGAGGCTCAGACTCAGTTCAGCGATTGCGGAGACAGCGACTTTTCCAATAGAATACTTTGGGAAAAGGAAGCCGTGTTAGACTGTGAGGATGAGGCTGTGAGTTACAATGTGTATTTTTCTGATCTTGGCGAAGAGGGAACCTACAACCTGATTGCTCAGGTGAGCACCACAGACTTCACCCATCAAAACCTAAAATCTTTCAAGGGCTGCTATAGGGTGGCGGCAGTGGACAAGTCAGGAAATGAAAGTGAGTGGACAAATCCGGTATGCAACGATAACTGCCCCTATTTCGAGCTGCCCAACGTTTTTACGCCCAACAATGACGGGAAGAATGACCTTTTCATTCCTTATTACAATGATGGAACCATCGCCGATTTTGACTTAACGAGGTGCATGCGTTTTGTGAAGTCGGTCGACTTCAAAGTATACGACAGGTCAGGAAAGATGGTGTTCTATACCAATTCCCGTGGTGTTGAAGGCTCCATTTTTATCAACTGGGCGGGCCAAACTGAGGCTGGGATAGACCTCCCTTCGGGGGTTTACTATTATGTGGCCGAGGTAGAATTTGATGTGCTTGATCAGCAGCAGTGGAAGGAAGAGTTAAAAGGCTGGGTTCAACTGGTCAGGTGATCCGTACATCCTCTTTTCAGGAACTGACATTTGCATATTCTTTGTAGCTTTGTTCGTTCAAACCAACTCACATCCTTTATGAATGCATATGTTTTCCCCGGGCAAGGGGCTCAGTTTTCCGGAATGGGCAAGGAGCTGTATGACACCAATGAAAAGGCAAAAGCGTTGTTCGAAAAAGCCAACGAAATACTGGGATTCAGGATTACAGATGTCATGTTCAGTGGCTCTGATGAAGAGCTAAAACAAACTAAAGTCACCCAGCCGGCCATCTTTATACATTCGGTGATAATGGCGATGGTTTCAGATAATTTCAAACCCGACATGGTAGCTGGTCATTCTCTTGGCGAATTCTCGGCACTTGTTGCCAATAAATCCCTCTCTTTTGAGGATGGCCTCCGTTTGGTAAGCAAACGTGCACTTGCTATGCAGAAGGCTTGTGAGCTTACGCCATCTACAATGGCCGCAGTGCTTGGCCTCGACGACGCAAAGGTTGAGGAAGTATGCGCTTCAGTTACTGGCGAGGTGGTAGTGCCCGCTAATTATAACTGCCCGGGTCAGTTGGTTATATCAGGGTCTGTGAAGGGGATAGAAATTGCTTGCGAGAAAATGAAAGAGGCTGGTGCAAAAAGAGCGTTGGTGTTACCCGTTGGCGGGGCGTTTCATTCTCCTTTGATGGAACCAGCCAGACAAGAGCTCGCTGCCGCTATTGAGGCGACTCATTTCTCTCAGCCAATATGCCCGGTTTATCAAAATGTGACAACCAAAGGGTCGGTTAGTATTGATGAAATTAAAAAGAACTTGATTTCACAGCTTACGGCTCCCGTAAAGTGGACACAGTCGGTTCAGAATATGGTAGCAGACGGTGCTGCTAATTTCATTGAATGCGGTCCGGGTAAGGTACTTCAGGGGCTTGTGAAGAAAATTTCACCCGAAGTTTCTGCTGGCAGCTTGTGATATGTAAATATTGAAAGCTGATATTCAAATTGTTATGTGATAAGCCATTAGGACACGGTCTTTTCTTGAATCTTTCACAAAACATTACATCACCTTCAATTCATCTAGCTCGGCTATCTTGTCGTCAAGGCGATGGAATAGGTGTTGAAAAAGGTCACTCACCCTGAATGTCAATTCTTTTGCACTCAGGCTTTTGTCGCCTTCATAGAAACTTGTTACTTGAGTAAGTGCGTCCATGAGCTCCACATACTCAAGCGTATTGAGTGTAGAGAAAATCTTATGCTTTAGGTGAGAAAAGGCTGTAGAATCACCTTTTTCAATGCTTGAAGTTATTTTGCTCTGAGCTTTTTCAAACTCCTGGTACATAAACTCAAGCAACTCCCTGTAAGCGCCAGGGCTGCTGCGATATAAGCTGTCTAGGTTTTCGAAGTTCATCACAAAAATAAAGGGATAACATTTATTTGTTATCCCTAAATTAAGCCTTTTGGCTTTTGCGGTTTACGAAATATTCAGCAGAACCTTACTCCGACATTTTAGCGTCCATGCGCTTGCGCTCGTTTTCATCAAGATAGATTTTTCTCATCCTGATCGAAAGGGGAGTTACTTCCACGTATTCATCTTTCTTGATGTACTCCAGTGCTTCCTCCAAAGAGAACCTTCTTTTTGGGTATATTTTTGCACTATCGTCGGTTCCGGATGCCCTTACGTTGGTGAGTTTTTTACCCTCCTGTATGTTGACCACAAGGTCATTATTTCTCGAGTGTTCTCCGATCACCATGCCGCCATACACTTCATCTCCCGCTTCAACGAAGAAAGTGCCTCTGTCCTGTAGTTTATCAATTTTGTAGGCCGTAGCACTTCCGGTGTCTACTGAAATAATAGAACCATTGATTCTGCCAGGTATTGGCCCTTTGTAGGGTTGGTAACTCAAGAAACGATGCGTCATAATTGCCTCACCTTGCGTAGCAGTAAGTACGCTATTTCGCAGGCCAATGATGCCACGGGCGGGAATCTCAAATTCCAGGTGCTGCAGGTCGCCTTTTGGTTCCATAATCTTAAGCTCAGCCTTCTTTTGCGTAGCGAGTTCGATCACCTTACCAGCAGATTCCTGTGGCACGTCGACTACCAGAAGCTCGATAGGCTCATTGCGGATGCCGTCGACTTCCTTGAACAATACCTGTGGCTGACCTACCTGAAACTCATAGCCTTCACGACGCATGGTTTCAATAAGAATAGACAAGTGAAGCACACCACGGCCATATACCAGGAATTTATCCTCAGAAGTAGTCTCTTCAATACGCAAAGCAAGGTTCTTCTCAATTTCCTTGAACAAGCGATCTCTAACGTGACGTGATGTCACGAATTTGCCCTCTTTTCCGTAGAAAGGTGAGTTGTTGATAGTAAAGAGCATACTCATGGTAGGCTCGTCAATAGATATCCTTGGCAGTGGCTGTGGATTATCTGCGTCTGTGATGGTGTCACCAATTTCAAAATCTTCAATACCAACAAGTGCACAGATATCACCAGCAGAAACTTCAGGTACTCTTAGCCTTCCCAGGCCTTCAAATACACTGATTTCCTTAATTTTTACTTTTTTAACAATTCCGTTTTTCTTGCAAAGCCCCATAATGGTGCCTTCAACAAGTTTGCCCTGAAATACTCTACCGATAGCAATACGACCTGTGTAGGCGTTGAAATCCAGAGAAGTGATTTGCATTTGGGGTAAGCCCTCTCTCAAAGGAGCCGGAGGGATCACTTCCAGAATGGTATCCAGCAATGCTGTGATGTCCTCTGTTTTTTCTTTCCAGTCGTGGCTCATCCAGCCATGCTTCGACGAACCGTAAACAGTTCTGAAGTCAAGCTGATCTTCAGTGGCGTCCAGGTTGTACATTAACTCAAATACTTGCTCATGCACTTCGTCGGGACGACAGTTCTCTTTGTCTACCTTGTTGATCACTACGATAGGCTTAAGTCCCAGAGCAAGTGCTTTGCTAAGCACAAAGCGTGTCTGTGGCATAGGGCCTTCGAAGGCATCTACCAACAAAAGAACGCCATCGGCCATTTTCAATACTCGCTCTACCTCACCACCGAAATCGGAGTGACCAGGCGTATCAATAATATTGATCTTGACGTCTTTGTATCGAATGGATACATTTTTTGAAAGGATGGTAATTCCTCTTTCTCTCTCCAGGTCATTATTGTCAAGGATGAGGTCACCAGACTCCTGGTTATCCCTGAAAAGCTTGGACTGGTGGATGATTTTATCAACCAAGGTAGTTTTACCGTGGTCAACGTGCGCTATAATAGCGATATTACGGATATTATTAGACATGTCTTATGAAATTCGCCCGCAAAGGTACGAATAAAACATGGCTAAAAGAAGCTATGTTAAGAAATAGTAATTTAAAAGACAAGGTAAGTGAGCGGTGAGTCAGGTGTTTACCCTATTTCTTCTTGTTTAGCGTTTCCCTGTAGGCTGTTTCTAGTGCATCTTTGACTAACTCTTCCGGCACTTTGTCCAGCTCAAACGTAGTCCATCCTTGTTGCCCCCATTTATTTGGAACAGGGAACACCCCTTTTTCAAATTCGCAAAAAACCGATTGATCCACTTCATTGAACTTGATGTTGGCAGTGCGGCTGCTTTCATGAAGCGTAGCAAAGATTACCCTGGCTTTGAAGGCAGCTCTGTCGAAATGAGGCATTTCTTCCACTCCCGGAAAAGACAATGCTATTTTTCGAAATATCTCTGTGGTTACCAAAGCTATTGTTGTTAGCCTACTCGCAAATTAACAAATAGGTTGTTAAGTCACGTTAAAAATGAAATAGACAATTCTGATGGATCTCGCTTCTACTTTAGCAGCTCAACACTTAAACACTTTCACTCTTTCCCCTATCTTTGCAGCCCAAACCAAGAATAATGGCTAAGAAGACTTACAAAAGACACACCGTTACCGCTGCATTGATCTATGCCAATGGGCCTATCCATATAGGTCATTTGGCTGGCTGCTATCTCCCATCCGATATCTATGTGAGGTATATGCGCTCAATGGGGGAGGACATTGTGTTTGTGAGTGGAACGGATGAGCACGGCGTGCCCATCACGCTGAAGGCCCGCAATGAAGGAACAACCCCTCAGGCTGTGGTGGATAAGTATTATGATATTATCAAAAACTCCTTTGCTGAGTTTGGTATTTCCTTCGATACCTATTCACGCACAAGCCGGGAGATTCATCATAAAACCTCACAGGATTTTTTTCTTAATCTTTATGAAAAGGGGATTTTTGAAGAACAAACCACCGAGCAATATTTTGACGAAAAGGCCAATCAGTTTTTGGCTGACAGGTATATAGTAGGCACATGCCCTACTTGCGGCAACGAAAATGCCTACGGCGATCAGTGTGAAAAATGCGGAAGCACCTTAAGCCCTCAGGAGCTCGGCAATCCCCGCTCCATGCTAAGCGGCGAGAAACCAGTGCTGAAGCCCACCAAAAACTGGTACATGCCGCTAGATAAGCTACAGCCTAAAATTGAGAAGTACGTCGACAGTCACCCCGAGTGGAAAACCAACGTATTTGGTCAGTGCAAAAGCTGGCTGAACCAGGGGCTGCAGCCACGGTCGATGACCCGTGATCTTGATTGGGGTGTGAAAGTGCCTTTGCCGGAGACGGAGGGTAAGGTGCTTTACGTTTGGTTCGATGCTCCCATCGGCTACATCTCGGCTACTAAAGAACTGAAACCCAACGATTGGGAGAAATATTGGAAGGACGAGGATACCCGTTTGGTGCACTTTATAGGCAAGGATAATATCGTTTTCCATTGCATCATTTTCCCTTCCATGCTGATGGAGCACGGCGATTTCGTGGTGCCCGACAATGTGCCTGCCAACGAATTTATGAACCTTGAGGGCCAGAAGATCAGTACCAGCCGCAACTGGGCAGTGTGGTTGCACGAGTACCTGGAGGAGTTTCCTGGCAAGCAGGACGTGTTGCGATACGTGCTTTGCGCCAATGCGCCGGAAACCAAGGACAATGACTTTACCTGGAAGGATTTCCAGACAAGAAATAACAGTGAACTGGTGGCCATCTTTGGCAACTTTGTGAACAGAGCAGTGGTGCTCACTCATAAGTATTATGAAGGCAGGGTGCCTCAGAGGGGAGAGCTCTTTCAGTTTGATGAAGAAACGCTGGCTAAGTTGGCGGAATTCCCCGCAGTAATTGCTGGTTCTATTGAGCAATTCAAATTTCGGGAAGCGTTGGCGTCATTGATGGATTTGGCGAGGTTAGGTAATAAGTACCTGGCCGACACGGAGCCATGGAAGCTGATCAAGACAGACCCAGAGCGTGTGAAAACCATCATGAACGTCGCTCTGCAAATAGCGGCCACACTCCAGGTGGTATGTGAGCCATTTTTGCCGTTTACTGCCACCAAATTGGGTGGCATGTTCAATCAGAGTGGAGTCAAATGGAGCGACCTTGGAAAAGGTGATCTTTTGCCCGGCGGGCACCAGCTAGAGGCTCCGACGCTGCTGTTTGAAAAAATAGAAGACGATGTGGTGGAGGCTCAGATAGCAAAGCTGGAAGCAACAAAAAAACTAAACAGTCCTGCCGAAAAAGCAGGCGAAATAAAAAAAGCAGAAAAAATGGAAGTACCCGGGCTTAAGGAAGAGATAGTGTATGATGATTTCACCAAGCTTGACATGAGAGTGGCTACTGTGCTTGAGTGCGAAAGAGTGCCCAAGTCGGACAAGCTGCTCAAGTTTTTGCTCGACACGGGCATCGACAAACGCACGATCTTGAGTGGCATTGCCAAGCATTACCAACCCGAAGACCTGATAGGAAAGCAGGTAGTGGTGCTGGCCAACCTGGCTCCCCGCAAAATGATGGGTATAGAGTCGCAAGGTATGATTTTATCGGCAGAGGACGAAGAGGGTAACCTGAGACTGTTGCAGGCCAATGCGGTGACAAATCCGGGAGCGACCATCAGCTAGTTTTAGTAGCTCGCAGATTTAAAGCTCGCAGAGACGCAGAGGCGCAAAGTAAAAGCTGATTTTATACGGAATTTCGTTGGTGCTACAGGTTATTGACAATTCTAACAATGCCGTTTTTTATTAAAGATTCGTTGAAGTTGACCAACAAGCCTAATTTTATCCCCGTGAGTTTCAGGTAGGTTAAAAGCTGTTTTTTGTGCACGTCAGCCAGCGACTCAATGGATTTAATCTCCACAATCACTTTGTCCTCCACAATCAAGTCTGCCCGAAAACCTTGATCCATCTTTATACCTTTCCAGACCACGGGTATGGCTTTCTGCTTTTCAACTTTGAGTCCCTCGGCTGTCAGTTCATGATGTAGAATGGTCTCATGTACTGTCTCGAATAATCCAGGACCGAGGTGACTGTGTATTTCATATAGTTTATTTACAATAATTCTGGAAATATCGTTTTCGTGTAGTCTTGCCATATTTATTCATTTTTTGAGTGCAAAATAGCGCATTTGACTTATATATAAGGTGTTAGTGTGCTTGGGGCGATATTTATTTAGCTCCAATTGCAATTCATTGTGGATTCTCCGGTACTTTTGAGTAGGTATCTCCTCTTCTGATACTCCTGCGCTTCTGCTGGAAACATTCTCTTCCCTTAGCGCCTCTGCGTCTCTGCGAGCAATATTCCTCATTCATCAAATTCCATGTTGTTTCTTGTACCAACCCATATTAACTTAGCACGCCGTTAGAAAGACTATACGATGAGAGAAATACAATTCAGAGAAGCCCTTCGTGAGGCGATGAACGAAGAGATGAGAAAAGACCCCAAAATATTCCTGATGGGGGAAGAAGTGGCAGAATACAATGGTGCCTACAAGGTAAGCCAGGGTATGCTCGATGAGTTTGGGCCAGAAAGAGTGATCGACACACCCATTGCTGAATTGGGTTTTGGTGGACTGGGCGTAGGTGCCGCTATGAACGGCCTTCGACCAATCATAGAATTTATGACCTTCAACTTCTCATTGGTAGCCATCGACCAGATCATTAATGGTGCTGCCAAAATGATGTCGATGTCAGGTGGGCAGTTCAATGTGCCTATCGTTTTCCGCGGCCCTACAGGCAATGCAGGTCAGTTGAGCTCACAGCACTCACAAAACTTCGAAAACTGGTTCGCCAACACTCCTGGTTTGAAGGTGGTGGTGCCATCCAACCCATATGATGCCAAGGGCTTGCTAAAGTCTTCCATCCGTGACGACGATCCCGTCATTTTCATGGAGTCGGAGCTGATGTATGGCGACAAGGGCGAAGTGCCCGAAAGTGAATACCTGATTCCACTGGGCACTGCCAAGGTGGTGAAGGAAGGAAATGACGTAACCATCGTTTCATTTGGCAAAATGATGAAAGTGGCTTTCGAAGCTGCCGATGCCCTTCAGCAGGAAGGAGTTTCAGCCGAAATTATCGACCTGATGAGTGTTCGCCCGATTGACTACGAAACAGTGGTGAATTCAGTAAAGAAAACCAATAGATTGGTGATTGTTGAAGAAGCCTGGCCTTTGGCCGCCATTTCTTCAGAAATCACCTACCATATACAGCGTTACGCTTTTGATTACCTCGATGCGCCAGTAAGGAGGGTGACCAACCTCGATGTGCCACTGCCATACGCCCCTACATTGATCGAGTTCATTTTGCCCAACGCAAAGAAGACGATTGATGCTGTGAATGCGGTGATGTATCGTTAAGGATTAAAATACTAAAATTGGAAAGGCCCGTCGATGGGCCTTTTTTTATGCCTTGTGGGCTGAAGGAGGGCCATTGTTGCATGCCGGTCGTCGATGAGTCGACAGGCTGATTTTAATACAGATTCTGGATTTTAGAAAAACCCTGGTCAAGGCTCATCCGTAAATTCCATATCAAATAAAACTAGTATGGAATCACTTTTTGAACAAAGACCTGCACTTATTCTAATCGACATACAAAAAGCCTTTGAAGATGTTGCGTATTGGGGTGGACAGCGAAACAATCCCAACGCAGAACAGTATGCATCGGAGCTGCTCTTTATTTGGAGAAAGCACCAGTTGCCAGTCTTCCATGTTCGACATTGTTCTGCCAACCCCCGGTCGCCGCTACACTCTTCCAACCCGGGCAATGCTTTTAATGAACTGGTGGAGCCGCTACCTGGAGAGCCTGTGGTAGAAAAAAGTGTCAACAGTGCTTTTATTGGCACCGACCTGCAAAAGCGACTGAATGAAAAAGGTATTGACAGCCTGGTTATTGTGGGGTTGACTACAGACCATTGTGTTTCTACCACAACAAGAATGGCCGGTAACCTGGGCTACAAAACCTATTTGGTGCACGACGCCACAGCCACTTTTAACAAAATCGGACACGACGGAAACGAGTATTCTGCTGGAGTCATTCATGCCACTGCATTAGCAAGTTTGAAAGACGAGTTTGCACAGATTGTTTCAACCGATTCGCTAAAAGCGATGGCACCAATATTGAATTAAATAAAATTGCTCCAAATGATCGTTGCAAACCGCTGTCCGGATCAGGAAACTCTCACACGGCTAAGGAATAAAGTCAATAACGGAGACAACCGGGTGCTGGAATGGCCCGATGTGGTAGTAAATGGCCATTATCAGGTGTTCGAGAAGGAGATACCCGAGAGCTCGTTCACTATTTTTTCTGTCAATACCGACGGGCTGGTGACGCTTACCACAAAAGACCGTGATGTCAGGTTTTGCAGAGAGACTATTTGTGTTGTTAACCCCTTTGAGCACTTCAGCTTCTCAATTCGTGACTCATTACCTGTGAACATTATGAATGTGCACCTGGGCTTTGATACTTACAACGAACTCCTTTCCTGTATCCTGTTGGACGATGAGAGGCTGCTTGACAACCCGACAGGACGCAGTGAACCCTATCTGTTTGATAACCGCCTTTTTTTCAATGAGCCCCTGTTTAGAGGTAAGCTACTAAGCTACCAGCGTGACAACGGCGACGAATACCTCTCAGAGTTGATGGATGTGATTGGAGGACTGATTGGCAAAAACAGTAAATCTGCTATGAGGATTCCGTCGCAAAAAAGTGCGACAAAAGCTGAGCTTTTCAAAAGAGTGGCCATCGGCAGAGATATCATTTTCAGTCAGTATAGTGACTCCTCTCTTACGGTAGACGCCCTGAGCAGAGAGGTGCTGATGTCGAAGTTTCATTTTATCCGGGTATTCAGACAGGCCTTTGGGTTTACACCGCACAAACTAATTCAGCAGGTGAGGGTGAGAAAAGCACTTGAGTATATCAAGAGTGGAGAGATGACTATAACTGACGTAGCTGAGAAAGTTGGCTTTCAGGAGGCTAGCTCTCTTTACCCTTTGATTAGAGGAAGGCGATTTGAATTTAATTAGCAATTTCGAATAGATGGCGGAGGCTGACCTGAGGCTAGTTTTGTGTCAAAAACAACGGAGACATGGAACTACAGCTTATTCGAAATGCTACGGTGAAGTTATGCTATGGCGGTATTACTTTTTTGATTGACCCTTATTTGGGAGAAAAACATAGCCAACCCTCGCTGGCAGGACGGTCTGAAAATCCAACGGTTGATTTGCCATTTAGCATCAAACAGGTGATGGAAGGTGTTGATTACATTATTGTCTCTCATCTACATCCTGATCATTTTGATGACGGAGCTCGACGTAATCTCTCCAGGCAAGCCCCCATTCTTTGTCAGCCTGAAGATTTGGCCGCACTCAAGTCAAGTGGTTTTGGAAACACCCGGGCCATTGCTCAGGAGTTAGACATCCAGGGCGTGAGCATCACCCGAACGGACTGTCAGCATGGCTCAGGTGAGATTCTGCCGCTGATGGGCGTTGCATCTGGTTTTGTATTCCGGCATTTGGAAGAGAAGACTCTTTACTGGTGTGGCGATACGGTTTGGTACGATGGAGTGCAGCAGGTGATCGACAGACACAACCCAGGTATAATTGTATGTCATGCAGGAGGAAATGCTTTTTTGCGGTCCTACAATGTATTCGGGCCAGCTTTTTCTGGTGACAGTGAGTCTCTGGTGATGGACGCAGAGCAGGTGTTAACGCTTTGTGACTACGCTCCGCAAGCGCAGGTGGTGGCTACGCATATAGGAGCCCTGGATCATGACTCCTTTACCAGGCAGGAGCTTCGGAACAAGGCAGCCACGCAGGCAGAAAGAGGACAGCTTCTGGTACCCGAAGACGGGCAGGGAATGATTTTTTAACAACAGATGATATGACCAGCATTGAAAAAAGAGTAAAAAAATTGGGGCTTGTTCTGCCGGAGCCGTCAACGCCGGGTGGTAACTATTCTTCGTGTAATACCCGGGGAAACCTTGTGTCGGTGGCGATACAGTTTCCGATAAAAAATGAAGAATTCCTTTACCAGGGGAAGCTGGGCGCCGACCTGGACACCGAGGCTGGCTATCAGGCCATGCGCCTGTGCGGGCTCAATGTGTTGGCGCAGATAAATAAATATTTCGAGCTTGAACATATTGAAGGACTCAACCATGTCGACATATTTTACCGCAGTACCGATGACTGGGACGATGCCCCAAAGGTGGCCAATGGCGCTTCTGATCTTTTTGTAGAAGTGCTTGGCGAAAAAGGGCAGCATTCCAGAGCCATCATCGGCGTGCATGCTTTGCCACGACAGTTTTCGGTTGGGCTCGCCGTAACCCTGACCTTGCGCAGGCGAATTCCATGGATTTTTGCCTGACTTCCAGGTTGAAAATAGGCCGTATCACTTTTATATCATTATAATATGAATGCCAACAATATAGCTGACCCTGTGCAGTTGGCGCTTTCTTTTTTGGAACGTGTATGGGGTCCATCTCATGATCTCAATGCCATCGATGAACTGATGACTGAAGATTATACCATCACCACCGGTGGTGCCACTATCACCGGACGCAGCGAGTTTAAAGAATGGGTTCGGACTTTTCAACAAAAGCTCGCCGACGCCATCACGGTGAGCCACGAAACGATCCGAAGTGAGGCTGGCGACCGGGTGATATCCCGGTGGATCTGTTCAGGAAAAAACAACGGAATTTTTGGCTTACCGGCCGACGGTCGGAATGTCGCCTTTACCGGAATTGCTATTTGGAGCGTTCGGGACAATCGCCTGGCTGCCTGCTGGGTGGAGCGGAGTGCGCTCGAACTCTATCAGAAAATCAAACATGATCATTCATGATTTTTGATCCGGTTCCTTTTTTATCGCTCTTAATTTGTCGAAGCAAAAAACTCTTCACTTATGAAAAATTTAGACAGCCTTTGGATGGCCCATGAGCAACTGCTGGTGACCAGGCTCAGCGGGGATGTAACAATTTCAGACATTGAAAAGTGGGAAACCTCTCTCTACAAGGCACTTGACGCTATCGGCGACGGTGGGAAATTCAAAATACTGGTGGATCTCTTTGGTTTTAGTGCCATCAATGTGGACGCTCATAAACGATACAGGGAGATCATTCCCAGCACCTTGGCCGGCTACGGGTGGAGGGTAGGTTACCTCGATATGTTCGAGGAGGCCAACGGGCTGCTGTTAACTTCCAAAAGAGGTATTAGGTGTGTAGCTGCGGCCCATGTTCATCAGGATGCTACCAAAATTGAAAAATACCAAAGTTTGTATGGCACGGGGAGGGAACAGTTTTTCACCGACCCTTTGCAGGCCCGGGAGTGGATCGCCCAACTTGCAGTTTAGGGTTTTTCGAAGGTCCAATGCAACCATTTTTATCACTTTGATGTCTGGTTTTTATTTTCAAAACTGATGAGACTCACAATTTTTTTACTGCTGCTTCCGCTTCTGGTGAAAGCACAGCTCAATAGCGATTTTTGGAAAACCCTTGAGCCCCGCCTCGGAAACAACACTTTCTTTTATTCGCTACAGGTAAATAGTCAGGGAGACATTTACCTGGGAACGAACAACGGTATCGTTAGGAGCACCGACGAAGGGCGGTCATGGGCAAGCTTAAATGTTGACGCCGTGCCCTTCTTTCACCTCGTTGTGTCTGGCGACTCCATTTATGGCGTTTCGGGCAACGGCATCATATATGTGTCGTTAAACGGCGGAGACAGTTGGCACAGCAGCCAGCTACAACAGGTAAATGCTATGACCGATATCCTGTTGTTGGCTAACGGCGACGTGCTGGTGGCCACTGGCTACCCGGAGGTCGTAAATGATGTAGGCTATTTCCGTGGGAACGGACTTTTCAAGTCTGTAGATAACGGGCGCTCCTGGCGCAAAGTTGAACTCGGGAGGGCACAGGATCAGTATATTTCGCACCTCGCACAAGACTCACAGGGCCGCATTTATGCATCGTTGAATGAGTACATATCGGCAGATGGGGCCTTGCTGTATTCTACCGATCATGGCGACACCTGGCAAGCATTTCCAGACCCTTTGTTCGACTGGGGAGGTAAGGATGGTTTGGGAGCGACTAGCATTGTGCTGGTAACCAGCTTGGAAGTTGATCGGCTGGACAATATTCGCTTAAGCCTACAGGGTGCTTCCGGTAGAGTGGCCACTTCTTTGAACCTGAGTAGCAGCTTTCAGAGGGCTGTCAATGGAGAGGAATGGAGCCACAAGCATTTGGTGCCATTTGGCTACCCATGGCTTTACCTGGAGGCGCACAACAGCTACTTCGCTGCTAATGGCGACAGTTATGCCTTCAGGTTTGGTACCTCGCTGAACCTTTCGGGTGTGTCCTATTCAAAGCAGGGGCTAGGTTTCGAGAAGAAACATATTAACCCACTGGTAATAGATGGCGTAGCCCAGTTCAATTACTGTGTTTTTGCTGAGAGTCCAACCGGACGAGTCTATTTGATTCAGCAACTGGATCGTACACTGTATTATACCGACGGGTCTGTAAAGGAGCCGGTGCTAGGCGTTGATAAAGGCATAGCTACAGCAGTCTACCCAAACCCTGCCAGCCAATATGTAAGTGTGAGGTTGCCTCCCTCCGTGACTCAGGCGCACATTGATATTTTTTCGTCCGATGGCCACCAGGTTTACAACGGCACTTTTACCACCGTTGGCCAGACTGAGGTGCCGCTAAATGGTGTATTGCCCGGCATTTATTTCGTGACAGTGGCTACCGACCGCTGGAAGGAGACGCACAGGTTGGTGGTTGAATAGCATGGAAAAAGCGCAAATGGCCCAGTAAGGCGCCGAAAGGCTTATTTAGCTAAAAATGGGAGTTCAATACTTCATAATTTTTGATTGTTTGGACAGGTTTGAAAGTTGATGGTATGGAGATAGGCATAGTAGCATACTGCGAAAATTGGAAAGAAGCGTTCGAGAATGAACGAGAATTAATCCTCGCCACATTTCGAAACCATGTTAAAGCCATTGAACATATTGGCAGCACTGCAGTTCCAGGCCAGTGCGCAAAACCGGTAATTGATATATTTATGGCCGTTTCGCCTTTTCGCACAGTTTCCTTTTACCATCACGTGCTTTCTACACTCAGTTACCGCCACACCCCAACCGGCATGGCCGAGCGGCATTTATTTACCAAATATACAAGTGAGAACATATGGACGCATAATTTGCACATATTGCCATGGGATGCTGAGTTCTATTCACGGAACGAAATACTATTCAGAGACTTTTTGAGGAGGAGACCGGAAATGGTAACCAGGTACAATTATTTGAAAGAACAGTTAGTGCTCAGGAATTTTTCTTCACTGGAGGAGTATACAAAGGCAAAAACTCAATTTATTCAAGAGGTGGTGGATGTAGCCAGAATTGAAAAAGGGCTCCCAAGACAAAACGTTTGGACGATGGAATACATCAAGGATGACAGGTAAACCGGCTGGCAACTAAGGCTTTCGGTGGCCCATGTTTTCCCTGTTGCCAGCACCGGCTCGTGCCTCACCTTCCGGGCATTCCGCTGCTCTCCCTCACGCAAAGAACATGATAGGGTCGACCAGAAAGGCCGCCGGTCTACCACTGCTTCCATAACAACGTCATCTCGAAACGGAGCCCCGATATTTTATAGGGGCAAAGTGAGAGATCCCCATGGCGTTGCAGCCAGGTTTGTTATTCTTTCTGCCCGACCACCCCTGGATACTTTTGGAATGAAAGCTTTGGGAGGTCTGAAAGACGACATTGATATTGTTTATCTGAATAGATATTTGACACTCAAATAAATATGTAAAATCGGTTTATGGATTGGGTTCATACCCGGATGTTGGTGGCCATTTAATAAAATCAACAAACTAATGTTAACTTTGTACTGTGATAAGTCGAATACGAAATAGCATATTCACTAAAATCCTTTGGGGATCTATGGGTATTTATCTGCTCAACATTAGCGTTGACGCAGCAGACCCTAACCCTGAATATATCCCTGAAGACTTGTCATTCAATGACCAAGAAAGTATTGTCGAAATAGTAGTTGAAAAGGTTTTAGGTTATGAAGACGCAATCGAAGAGTATGAGGATCATGACACCGAAGACCACAACAAGAAAAAGAATTTAAAAATCGACTTGTTGGTTCTTGAGAGTGAAAAACATAAAAATGCTAGTGATCAACTAGTCTTAAGAAAAAGGAGCTATTTTGATTATGACGCTCGATTGTCAAGTAGCTTCCAAGAAATAGACAGCCCTCCACCCAAAGTTTGATTTGTTTTTTGTCTGCTAATACCCTATGACTAAACGGACGTAGGGTGTTTCGTAATGCTTTTAAAACAAATCAAATATGAACATCAAATATATTTTGACGCTAATCGTTGCATTGGCATCATCTACATACGGCGCAGCACAAGTTGGTGATGCTGAAAAAGACAGCCTTTACATTCAACAAATCGAAGACCACAAAGAACCTGACAAGGTCTTACATGCTGAACCCCTGTACATTGACTTAATCCGTGATTTAGGTGCTAGAAAAGGCGAAAAAGAATGGAATTTAGGGTTAGGACTGACTGATAACCTGAAGTTCGACTCCTATGAAGCTTTAATTGAATATGAGTGGGCTCCGATTGACAGATTAGGTCTGGAAGTGGAGCTTCCATTCACTTTTTATGCGCCCATGCATAAAACAGAAAATGACTCAATTCTATCCAGCCTATTGAACAGTATAAAAATTGCTGCTCAGTGGTCATTTTTTGTGAATGAGCCAATGGCTACATCAATGGCACTTGGGTATATAAACGAGTTTGAACTTTCCGACTTCAGGAATTTTGGAAAGCCGTTTATCAAGGGCAATGTTTACAATCCCTTTTTGGTTGTCGCCAAGCGATGGGGAAACAACTTTCACTCATTGATCTACACAGGGCCCAAGATTGAGCAGAATTTTAGCTCAAATAAGTTTCATACAACTTTTGATATCAATACCAGTTTTCACTACATGATTTCAGGTACAAGAAACTTTATTGGAATAGAGTTTAATAAGGCCATCCGCAACGGATACTTTGACATGACCATGCGGCCCCAAATGAGATTAGGAATTGCGGACAACTTGTTAATCGGAATTATAGCGGGAATTCCTGTGAGTCGTGAAAATGAGAGATTAAGTTCTTTTGTTCGACTGATATGGGAACCAGGGCATAAGAATAAATAAATACGGCCCCCAACAACGTGTAAGCATAATACGGACTGCAAAATGCTAAAATTGAGGTGTTTGCAGCCAAAAAAGTTTAGTGCGGGTGCGGAATGAATTTCCCTGAAATCCCGCACTATGCATCTACGGGGCCGTTTCTTCAAAACCCCAAAAAACCAAACGGATTCTTCGAGCCATTCGTTAGCAGCACCTTTTGCTTGTCAGTGGCTCTTGCTTTCTCTGTTGCCAGCACCAATTCGTGTCTCACCCGGCGGGCTATCCGCCTGCTATCCCTCAAGCAAGGGTCGAATAAAGGAGGTCGCTCTGTGCTTCAGGACTAAGCGACCTCCTTAATGGGTTTCGGGGGTAAGCTTCCGATGCATTACCGCCCCCATAACATCGCCTCACGGCTTGAGCTTCTTAATTGCTCTGTCAAAGTCGCTTTCGTAATGGCTGTCCTGAATCACCCTGTATTTCTCGAATTCGGCTTCCGCCTTTAGCCTGGCTTCCAGCATGCTCACTTTCCCTTTGTCTTTTAATATGGGATAGTTGGACAGCTCTAAAAATGCATGTAAAAATTTGGCCCATTGCTGCATGTTAAATGCTATGCCTCTTTGTGCATTGTTTTCGGCCAAATCTAAATAAGCAGACACTATTCTGTTTAGCTCTGCCAAATGCCGATGCGCCAAATAGTTTTTAGCCACCACCACATCGCTTTTTAGTATTTTTCCATCAGGGGCGGCCTTCCATGTTTTTAAGCCCATGTATAGTTTGGTAGCATCAGCTTCTGTATAGATTATTTCAGCGGCCGTTTGTCCAGTGATGGCCCAGTGCAACTTGTTTTGCACCATAGCAAAGAAGTCTTTAGTTTGCTGACTTTCCTTGTCATAATCGGTGCTTAGGGCATACAGGTCTGTTATCTTCTGGTAAAACCGGCGTTCGCTGGCCCTTATCTCACGGATGCGCTCGAGCAATTCATCAAAATAGTCGTGATCAAAGTGCTTGCCTTGCTTCAGGCGGTCATCGTCTATCACAAAACCTTTGATGATAAATTCATTGAGCGTGGAGGTGGCCCACTTGCGAAAATCGGTGGCCTGGATAGAGTTTACCCGGTAACCCACGGCCAATATGGCTTCTAAGCGGTAGAACTGCGTGTTGTAGTTTTTACCATCAACGGCAGTATGTGCAATTTTTGCACATACTGAGTTTTCCATAAGCTCATTGCTGGCAAAAATATTCTTGAGATGCTTGGTAATTACCGAACGCTCTGCACCAAACAGTTCCGCCATAGCCTTTTGAGTAAGCCAAAACGTGCCGTTCTGAAAATACACCGAAACGCTTACTTTCTTGTCGGCTGTATTAAACAACAATAAGTCTCTTGCTTGCATATGTTACTGCCTTAAACCATACAACACCAAATACCCATCGTCTTGCCCGAGGCTTTAAGGTTGGCGTTGTCTGGTATCATACTCATACCCCTTCCTCATCCTATTGTCAACATGCTGCTCAGCCCGACAAGAATGCGACCTGCGTACACTTAGCTGAAGGCATGTCACATGCCATTGAAGTTAGACTAACAGAGGATAGCTGCTACGATATTATCATGGAGTTAAATATATTGGTTTTCCATCAACAATGGCCCCACTATAGTTTTTGTTGGTGGTTATTTTCGCTTTGAATCCTCTCAAAACCCCAAAAAATCAAACAGATTCTTCGAGCCATTCGTTAGCAGCACCTTTTGCTTGTCAGTGGCCCTTGCCTTCTCTGTTGCCAGCACCAATTTGTGTCTCACCCGGCGGGCTATCCGCCTGCTCTCCCTCAAGCAAAGAACATGATAGGGTCGGCCAGAAAGGCCGCCGGTCTGCCACTGCTTCCATAGCAACATCATCTCGAAACGGGTCCCGATCTTTTATAGGGGCAAAGTGAGAGATTCCCATGACCCACAGCCAGGTTTGTCATTCTTTCTGCCCGACCACCCCTGGATACTTTTGGAATACATGCCAAGGAACGTTTGAAAAGACTATTGATGTGACTTATTGGGGTAAATACTCGATATTCTAATAAATATATGATGAGGATATAGACCCGGTTCATATCCAAATGGTGTGTGTATTTGAAAAAGACCAAAAAGTATACATCATTCGAAATTGTGTATAAGACCATAACGGTGTTCTGTATTGATCTTTGTATCAACAAAATACAAGCAAAGATGAATACAACTCAATTTGGTAAACAAGGTTGGACACCCGATCGAATCGGGTCTCTCAAAGGTAAAACATACATTATAACGGGTACTACCAGCGGCACAGGATTTGAAGCAGCGAAAATATTGCTGTCAAAAGGAGCAAAGGTGGTGATGCTAAATCGAAACCCAAAGAAATCAAAGGACACCATCGTAGCTTTGAAGCAAGAACTTGGAAATAACATAGATGTAACATCCATACAGATGGATTTGGCAGAACAAGCTTCTGTAAAAAAAGCATCGGAAGAAGTTCTTAAAAAAGTTCCTCAAATCGATGCACTTATCTGCAACGCTGCCATTGCCCAAGTACCTAAACAAACGTTAACAGTAGATGGCTGGGAAAGTCAAATGGGAACGAATTACTATGGCAATTTTACACTTCAAGCCTTATTGTTCCCGCTTATTGAAAAATCTAAAGGACGTATTGTTACAGTTGGTAGTATGGGTTATGATATGGGGATGAAAACCATCAATTTTGATGACATGAATTGGGATAAGGGTTACAATGCTAATACTGCCTATAGCCAGAGTAAATTGGCACAAATTATGGCCATTTATGAATTACAGGATAGATTGGAAAAAGCGGGTAAAACAGATGTGAAGGCCTACGCTTGTCATCCTGGTGCTTCAAGAACCAACTTGATAAATACCAGTGGTAGTTTTATGATGAAATTCATCTATAATCTAATGATGTTTTCACCATTAGTACAATCGGCTGAAAAAGGGGCTTATCCACAATTAATGTGTGCAACAGAACCGAATTTAGACCAAAGTGGTTTTTATGGCCCGACAGGAAGAAGCAACTGGGTTGGTCCAGTTGGAGCACATAAAATAGAACCGCACGCAAAAGATAAGGCCGTTGCAGAGAAATTGTGGGAAGTGTCTGAAAAGGCAACAGGTTTGGAGTGGAACATTTAATTTAGCCACAATGCAGCACTTTAAAACATTATCAGCTTATATAGAGTACCTGGAACTTCCACGCCCGGAGCATCCTATGTTGAGTGTGTTTTCTGCTACAGGTGATGGTTTTTTGCCATGCCCCAAAGAGAGTTCACCACCCATTACCAACGATTGCTATTCCATTAGCTTGAAGAAGGTGGTAAAAGGCGATTTAAACTACGGACGAACGCAATATGATTTTACCAATGGCGCATTGATATTCATTGCACCAAGGCAAGTGCTGCAATGGAATGAAAGCATGGTTTATGACCAAAAAGGGTTCTCTATCAATTTTCACGAGGATTTTCTGAAAGGGACCGAGTTGGCGCATCAGATTAAGAAATATGGTTTCTTTTCGTATTCCGCCAATGAAGCCCTGCACCTTTCACCCAAAGAAGAAAAGCAGATTGAATCGATTGTGGAAAGTATTGCAATTGAATACCAGAACAACCAGGATGAATTCAGCAAAGACATCATTATTTCGCAACTCAGCACGCTTTTAAAATATGCCAATCGCTTTTACGAAAGGCAGTTTATTAACCGAAAGGAAATGTCGAATGATTTGCTGGAGCAGTTTAATCAGCAGTTAGAAATCTATTTTGATTCAGGACAACTACAGGAAAAAGGAATTCCCAGCATCGAGCAAATTGCGGATCAACTTTCGGTTTCGCAACGTTACCTGAGCGATACACTAAAAAAGGAAACGGGAAAAACTTCAACCGAACATTTGCAATTGTACCTGATTGATGAAGCAAAGAATTTCTTATTGAATCCCAATAAAACGATCTCTGAAGTGGCTTATGAACTGGGCTTTGAATATCCGCCCTATTTTTCGAGATTATTCAAAAAGAAGGAAGGCATCAGCCCATCCGCTTACAGAGAAAAATATAAATTGAACTAACCATGGAAATATTAAAATTAGCCACCGAATGGGCCAAAGCCGAAGTTTTCTCAACACGATTCTTTATCTTTTTTGCGATTTTGTTTTTAACAGCAAGCGTCGGTTTTTGGCAGCTCGGTAAAACCGACATAGCAAAAGCATACATCATCCCCACCATGGTGGCAGGTGTTTTACTTTTGATCATAGGACTTGGGTTGTTTTACACCAACAAATCAAGAATCACAGAATTTGAAACTGCTTATAATACTGACGCCCCGGCTTTTGTAGCATCAGAAATTGAGCGTGCTGAAAGCACTTTAAAGGAATATAAAACCATTGTTTTTAAAGCCATTCCATTAATTATCGCTGCGTGTGCGCTGGTGATTGTATTCATGAATACACCTGTTTGGCGGGCGAGCATGATTACAACCATTGCCATGATGGTTGTTATTTTGTTGATTGACGGCACAGCACATGCTAGAATCGACAATTATTACAAACAATTAATAACAGTTGAAATAGCCATAAGGAGAGCCACACCCAACGAGACCGGCGTGGAACGATGAATAACGTCGTAGAGCAATCGATTTTCATTTTCAAAGGAACTTGGGCTATTCCATGTGGCCGCTAAAAATTAAATTTTATACACATGAAAAACAGGAAAGAAAGTAACGGTTTAAGCGGATAGTAAGGAAACAGAAATAAACTACTCGCAAGAGGTGTGTAGTGCTCCCGTTGGGATGCGCACCATACACAGACCGTTCTCAAAACCCTAAAATCAAACATTTCCTTCAAGTCATTCGTCAATTGCACCTCTTGACTGTCAGTGGCCTTTGCTTTCCTTTTGACGGCACCGACTTGTGGTTCACCCAACGGGGCGTCTACTGCTATCCCTCACGCTGAGAACCTGAAGGGATTCACCAGCAAGGCCGCCGCTGCACTACAGTCTCCATCGCAACGTCATCTCGATCCGCTACCCCGATGGCTATCGGGAGGCGGAGAGAGATCCCCATGACCTTGCAGTGTCTTCTAAAGACTCACTGCTATCATCACCTTACAGATCGTTTCCACCTGAAGCTTCCTCTCATCTCCAGTCAAGCCTGAGCCGATTCCCTTTCAAGCTTGTGTCGGCTGTCGCTGAAGCTTCGACCTTTTCCTGCTCAAGCTTGTATCGTTAACGGTGCTAGCTTGTTCCGTTTACAGTTGAAGCTTCAACCGGGCCCGACTGAAGCTTCAGCCAGAACTCATTGAAGCTTCAACGGGAGCTCATTGAAGCTTCGACAAGAGTCCATTGAAGCTTCAACGGAAAACGCTCATTTTTTGCTGAGGGAAAGTGGGTGATTTATCACGTATTTAGGAAGTTGATTGTAATAAAATGCCTGTTTTCGTTATTATGAAATAATGCAAATATTGAAGGGCAGCTTATGGCGACTTTTAGAGCAAATTTCGATGCATGACTTAAGATGGATGCAAAAATTCGGGTATGCAAATACAATCGATTGAAATGTAAAAAATGTGCTTTATTGAGATGTGTTTTAAACGACGAAACTCCAAAATGGTTTACCTTTATAAGGCGTTTCTTTATCAATCAGGATAAAAAAACTAAATGAGAAAAATAATAGAATTTTTTTCTGATAATTGGAGTGAATAGAGGTGTTTTGGCACTAATATTGAAATGAGAATTACTGTACGAAATGAACTGAATATTCCCTCTCATAAAGCTTCGTTCAAGGCGCCAGACAGGTTTTCCAAAGTTGGTTTTTCGTCATAAGTACACCTTAAATCATTTATTCACATTTTAACAATTTTCAATTATGTCTATTTTGTATAAAACCATCCGCAAAGCCGAGCCGGGAGTGGCAGGCGGCGGTCAGTACAAGTTCTACGCAGGTATCGTAAGAGAGCGGGAAGCCACTCTCCGGGAAATGGTGAAGGAGATTTCCTCCAGAAGCACCGTTACCACCGCTGATGCCTTTGCTGTTATCGAAAACTTTTTGGAGCTGGTACCCAAGTTTCTGCGCAACGGTCGCAATGTGAACCTTGGGCAGCTGGGTCGTTTCAAAGTGAATTTGAAAAGCAAAGGGCACGAGCTACCTGGTGAAGTAAGTAACTACAGCATTCTTGGTAGCAAGGTGTCTTTTGCCCCAAGCCTGGAAATGAAGGAGGAGCTTATGACCATCAGGTACACCAAGGCGGCCGGCCATGAGCAGGACTTTGAAGAGGAGGCTGAATGATACGTGTCCTTAAGGCTAAGGTCCTAACCTAGAATCCCGCAGCGATCTGCGGGATTTTTTTATGTGGGTTGGTGGTGAGGGCTGCAGTTTCTGAAGCTACCGCTAATTCTGTAAACAATTTACGAAGGAAATTTGCTAGGTTTTAATCGAATTGTTCTCTAAATTTTCACTGGCCAGCCATATTTTTTTAATTATTCCCTGTGAACCTTTCTAAGTAAAGTATTTTTTCTGCCGACTAATGGCAGAAACTTCTTATTGTATTCGAGAAATTTTAGGAATTGGGGTGAAAAAATGCCCCGCATTGTAAGACGAAGCGGCTTAAATGTTTTACTCATCAAATAGTAGATATAAAAGGAGTTCGTGAAACATTCAAAAAGAAAAAGCGAGGACTCGTTAGAATCCCCGCTTTAAATGTTTTCACAACGGAATAATCCTTATTGTGATTTGCTTTCAGATAGTAAAACTAGAAATAATACCGAATAAGTAAAGACATATGAAAAAGATTTTAGGACTGGATTTGGGGACAAACTCAATTGGGTGGGCGCTTATTGAACACGACTTTGCAGATAAACGAGGACAGATCCTGGGAATGGGAAGTCGTATTATTCCTATGGGGCAGGAATTGAGCAAGTTTGAACAGGGGCAGGCACAAACGAAAAATGCCAATAGGCGAATTGCTCGTGGAATGCGTAAACTCAATAAACGCTACAAACAAAGAAGAAACAAGCTAATCTACGTCTTGCAGCAATTAGACATGTTGCCTGAACAAATCAGATTGTCAGAACCTTTCGAAAATCCATTGATGCTAGACAAACTTTCTATTCTTCCAATCAATAAAAATCAAAAGCAATACTCAGCTCTCGACTTGCTAGAATTGAGAGCAAAAGCCTTAAATGAAGCAGTTTCACTACAAGAATTGGGTAAAATAATTTACCTATTCAATCAACTACGTGGCTATTCGGGAGGAGGTAATGAACCCGAAAAAGAAGACGACTCAGAAGAAGAAACAGACAGCAACGAGAAAAGAGGCAATGAAAGCTACGTGACGTTTGGGAAGGTATTATCACTATCCGAACCCGAAAAGGTGATATTCAAAAACAAAGAACTTAAAAAATACAAAGCATCTATCGAAACAGAAGATGGAGTGTTAGAGGGAGATACTTTCCTGGAAATTTTGAAAATAGATGAATCCTTCGAGTTGCTTGTGAATACTACCTTTTCTAAAAAGTTTGGCTCGACCACTACATTCAAATTACCCAATAAAACAAGCTGGCGAAAGAAAATGGAGAATTTGGAAAAAGAATTGACTGAATTGTCTAGAGAAAGGGGGAGAGAAGTTTACCTGTCAGAATATTTTCTTACCGTCCTTAAAGAAAACAGATGGGCAAAAATCAGAAACAATGTTGTCTTACGGTCCCGTTATCAATCAGAATTTGATGCTATATGGAAAGAGCAAAGCAAGCATTACTTGTTTCTAACCGATCTACCTCAAGACAAATTATCATGCATAACCCAATTCATCTTTCCTGGCACTAAGGAGACCCAGGAAAAATATCGGAAAGCAGGTATTGAAAAAGGGCTATATCATATTATTCGAAATCAAATTATCTACTACCAAAGGGAGCTGAAAGACCAAAACCACTTAATATCTGATTGTCGCTTTGAAAAAGGAGAAAAAGCTGTTGCTAAAAGTCATCCTATTTTTCAGGAGTATAAAATATGGGAACAAATCAATAAACTGACGATAAATACCAAAACTGAGAGCGGGAAAAATCGGAAGGGAGAGATTAAATATAAATATGTGGATAGGCCTATTCCTGCTTTACTTAAAGAATGGCTCTTTGATGAGCTACAGAACAAGAAAGAAATCAGCTTTGGTGTAGTGTTCAACAAATTAAAAAAAGAGCATAGTCTTCAAGAGGGGGTCGATTTTCTCAATGGAATGAACCCAAAAGCCAAATTGAGAGGAAATGAAACAAAGCTAAATATATACAAGGCTTTAGGAGATTTACTTTGGGAACAACTTGGGTTGGCTGATAAAAACAGACAGGTAGAACTTTGGGACATTTTGTACCATGCAAAGGGTAACGAATATGATATAGACAGTGAGCGTACATCGAAAGTTTTGCAGTTTATCAAAAAATACGTTCCCGGCCTCACTGATTATAAGCAAACAGCGATTCATATAAGTAAGGTGAAATTCAGCAGAAGCTATTCGGCTCTCAGCCTTAAAGCTGTTGAGAAAATTCTCCCTCTCGTAAGAGTCGGGAGATATTTTGACAATAATTTCTCATATGTTCTGAAGGAAAAAATCATCCGGTTACTCAATGAGAGTGTAACCGATCCATTTGAAAAAGCTGCGCAAGAACACTTGGAAAATAATATTGACCTTCTTGTTGATGGTGGGATCATGAATGCCTATGCTACAATCCTGGCTTACGGAAAGCACACCGCCAAAGAGTATAGTAAAGATGAGCAAATCAGCAGCTACCAGGAGATTCAACGGCTCATGCCAGGCGAATTACGAAATCCTCTTGTCGAGCAACTGATAAGTGAGGCTTTGATGGTTGTAAAAGATATATGGAAAGAGTACGGAAAGCCGGATGAAATAAGACTTGAACTGGCTAGAGAACTGAAGAACAACGCTGACCGAAGAGCCAAAGTCTACAAATCAAATAATGAAAACAGGAAAGCCAATGATGAAGTTAAGAACTTGCTGATAGAACTGAAGCAAGAAATAACACTGACCAATATCGAGAAATATAAACTTTGGTTGTCGCAGGAAAATCTTGCAGACGAATTTGTAAAGCAATATAGGGATCCGTCAAAATCCGAAATTGAGAAAATGAGGCTATGGAGGGAACAAGGGCATATTTCACCATATACTGGACAGCCTATTTCTCTCTCTGATTTATTTAATCGTGAGCGCTACGACGTTGACCATATAATTCCACAATCACGCTACTTCGATGATTCATTTACTAACAAGGTTATTTGCGAAAAATCCGTGAATCAGGAGAAAAGCAATCGTACAGCAATGGAATATTTTGAGATAGGATCAAGCTTGCCAAGTGTATTCCCTAAAGAAAACTTTATAAAACATGTAAATGAGCGGTTTCAGGGTATAAAAAGGAAAAATCTATTGGCTACCAAAGTGCCTGATGACCCGATCGCCAGACAAATGAAAGAGACTCAGTACATATCGGTAAGAGTAAAAGAAGAACTAAACAGGATTGTGGGAAATGAAAATGTAAAAACAACCACAGGAGGAGTTACCGACTATCTGAGAAACCAGTGGGGGCTGACAGATAAGTTTAAGAGTCTTTTAAAGAGTCGATACGAAAAAGCTAAATCTTTACTTGCCGAACTAGAGTATGAAAATTACGTCAAAACATTCAATAAAAAGAAGAAAGAGTATAACGAAAAGGATATCCCATTCGCAGAAATAGAACTAACCAAAGAACAATCTATTCAGTCATTTAACGCCAACTTTTTTCAAAGAAAGAATAATAAACTGATTATTAAGGGATGGAGTAAACGTATAGATCACAGACATCACGCCATTGATGCCTTAGTAATAGCCTGTACTGAACCTACACATGTAAAACGGTTGAATGATCTAAACAAGGAACTTCAAACATGGCTGGACGAGCATAGAAAAGAGTTTTTACCTGACTTTGAAGGAAGTCCAAGCGAGCTATTAGATGAAATTCTCAATCTTGACAAAGACAAAAGAGAAGCAATTTTTAAACAGATTGAAAAATTCAAGGCTGTTGATCTGCCTTGGAGTGGGTTTCCAGAAAATGCAGAACAAGAAATTCAGAAAATTATTGTTTCTCAAAAACCAAAAGACAAACTCTTGATTCAACAAGAAGAGCGAAAAGATAAAAACGGAGTACTTCAAAAAACTGGCAAGCTTCAGGTCAAAATTAGAGGGCAGCTACATGAAGGCACCTTATATGGAAAATCTCAGGGCATTGAGGCGTATCGTATTCCCTTATCAAAGTTTGCAGGTAAACAATTTGCCACTGAGAAAACCATTGAAAAAATTACTAATGAGTATTTGAAACAAGCCATCAAAGATCATTTGAAAGATTTTGAAAATAAGAAAGAAGAAGCATTCTCAGTAGAAGGGATACTGGCTTTGAATCAAAAACTAGCAGATAAAAAAAGAAAAAAGGAATGGGCAAGAAAGGGAAAAAAGAAAAGAATTGGTGAGACAGCACCACACACTCCAATCTCATCAGTGCGAGTATTTTATCGAGATCCATCAAAAATTAAAATTAAAAAGGGACAAGAAGAAGTTGAAGACACTTTACAGCAGTTGGACAGACGTAAGGCTTTTAATCAGTCTCTTTATGTAAAAACAGGCGATAACTACCTTTTTGCAGTTGTGGAAAAAGACGGCAAACGAATTTTTGATCTTATTACATTCTTTGATGCCACTAATCTTCTGAAAGATGCTTTAAAAAATGCTTCGGATAAAAACAGCATCAATAAAGACCAAGTTTTTAAAAAATATTTTGAAGAGGACAACAAAGCTACAAAGGGAGCCACTCTATTATTTACCTTGAAACAAGGCGACCTTGTTTATATGCCTTCAGAAGGAGAAGAAATGATTACCGATCCTCAAAGTCCGTTGTATGAAGCGTTTTGGAAGGATAAGGAGGCACGAAGCAGGAATATTCATTATGTGACAAAGTATAGTGGAAATGAAATTTACTTTATCAAGCATCTCATAGCCGATACAATTGTAAAAGGAAAAGAATTTGGTTCTCAAAATGCATATCAAAACCTTGAAGGCATGTCCTTAAAGAACTATTGCATCAAACTCCAGGTGGACAGACTAGGCAACGTTAGACCTGCTCAACCATGATCAAACGTACCCTTTACTTCGGTAACCCAGCCTATTTGAAAAAACAGCAAGACCAGCTGGTGGTGGACTTCAAGGACGAAGTGAGGCCATCTGCCTCGGTACCCATCGAAGACATTGGCCTGGTGGTGCTCGACCATCAGCAGGTGAGCCTCACCCATGGCCTGGCCAATGCGCTGATAAGCAACAACGCCGCCCTGCTGTTTTGCGATGAACGCCACCTGCCCAACGGCCTGGTGCTGCCCATGAGTGCCAACAGCCTGTTTACCGAAAAGCTGCGGGCGCAGCTCGATGCCAGCCAGCCCCTGAAAAAGCAACTCTGGAAGCAAACCGTGCAAGCCAAAATCCGCAACCAGGCAACCCTGCTCAGTGAGTTGGGTTTGCCCACCGACAATATGCAGCGCTGGGCCGAGCAGGTGGGCAGTGGCGACCCGGTGAACCTCGAAGGCCGGGCAGCGGCGTGGTACTGGAAAAACCTGTTTGAGCATGTAGACCATTTCACCCGCCACCGCTACGGAGAGCCGCCCAACAACATGCTCAACTACGGCTATGCCATACTGAGGGCAGTAGTAGCCCGCAGCCTGGTGGGCAGCGGATGCCTGCCGGCTATGGGTATCCACCACCGCAACAAATACAATGCCTTTTGCCTGGCCGACGACGTGATGGAGCCCTACCGGCCTTATGTGGACAGACTGGTGCTCGACATGGTGCATACCATGGACGAACTGCCCGAAGAGCTGGGTAAGGAAGAAAAAGCCCGGCTGCTGACTGTTCCTACCCTGGACGTTAGCATCGATGGCATGAAAAGCCCCCTGATGGTGGCCATGCAACGCACCACGGCCAGCCTGATGGCCTGCTACGAAGGAGAAAGCCGAACACTTGCCTATCCGGAAATGTGAGCAGTGCTGCCGCCACCGAGCGACTCAACCAATACCGCATCATGTGGGTCTTCGTATTTTTTGATTTGCCTACCGACACCAAAAAGGACAGGTACCACTACACCCAGTTCAGAAAGAATTTGCAAAAAGACGGCTTCAGCATGATGCAATACTCCATTTATGTGCGCCACTGTAACAGCCGGGAAAATGCCGACGTGCACATCAAGCGAGTGAAGCGGTTTTTGCCGCCCAAGGGGGAAGTGATTGTGTTTACTTTAACTGACAAGCAGTTTGGCATGATGGAGTTTTTTATCGGGCCGGAAATGAAGGACAGGCCCGATACCCCCCAGCAATTGGAATTGTTTTAAACAAAAAATCCCGGCCCTTTTCGGAGCCAGGATTTAGAAAGTATCGGTCAACAGTCGGTATGCACCACAAGTTGTTTAGTTTTTTGATCCTGTTTGTTCGGTTAATCAGTTGATTACCAGTGTGTAATGGTAGGGTATACTGTTTCCGATACGTCAAAGATCATTAGTTGAAAGCAAATCACAACCCACACCTGCATCGCTGGTAAAATAGACGTACTGTTTCCGATACGTCAAAGATCATTAGTTGAAAGCAAATCACAACTGTGTTGGGCAGGGTAATTACGGGGTAGGGACTGTTTCCGATACGTCAAAGATCATTAGTTGAAAGCAAATCACAACTTTGCCATTCGATGGCTTCCATGAGGTCGTACTGTTTCCGATACGTCAAAGATCATTAGTTGAAAGCAAATCACAACTTTAATTGGAACAATAGCTGGTTAAGAAAAACTGTTTCCGATACGTCAAAGATCATTAGTTGAAAGCAAATCACAACGTACCGGTAAGGATAGCCATTCAGCCGGTAACTGTTTCCGATACGTCAAAGATCATTAGTTGAAAGCAAATCACAACTATTCTGAAGGAGTACTCCCAGATGAATAGACTGTTTCCGATACGTCAAAGATCATTAGTTGAAAGCAAATCACAACACTATGCGAAGGTTTACGCTTTTGATAGAAACTGTTTCCGATACGTCAAAGATCATTAGTTGAAAGCAAATCACAACGTACACCAACGGCTCTGCAACTACTCCGGTACTGTTTCCGATACGTCAAAGATCATTAGTTGAAAGCAAATCACAACTGCCTGGTGGTAATCCTAACAATACCAGTAACTGTTTCCGATACGTCAAAGATCATTAGTTGAAAGCAAATCACAACTGTTGCTTGGTGGAGTGCTGGTGTTACTTCACTGTTTCCGATACGTCAAAGATCATTAGTTGAAAGCAAATCACAACAGAGCTACGTGCCTTCGCTACGGCCAGGCGACTGTTTCCGATACGTCAAAGATCATTAGTTGAAAGCAAATCACAACACAGTCACATCTATTCATACAACGGCTAAACTGTTTCCGATACGTCAAAGATCATTAGTTGAAAGCAAATCACAACCAAATCTTGCAACGTCACAGCTAATTTTTCACTGTTTCCGATACGTCAAAGATCAAAAGGCTGCCCGCCCGGGATGAAAGCAAATCACAACCTATAAAGTGGGGGGTAAAAATTGGGTTTTTACTGTTTCCGATACGTCAAAGATCATATTTCGCCCTTATGGGCTTGAAAGCAAATCACAACAAGTCTCCGGAGAGAATCGCCAGTGCCAGGGTTGTTTCCGATACGTCAAAGATCATTAGTTGAAAGCAAATCACAACTGGATTGGAGATAGGGTCTGACGTTAAGTAGTTGTTTCCGATACGTCAAAGATCAATAGGCTGCCCGCCCGGGATGAAAGCAAATCACAACTGGTTGTAGAGAAGGCTACAGTCATACTTAATTACACATACGGGTAGTTTTGATTTGAAACCGAGATTAAATTTAGGTCTTTGACTATTGATTAAACTACACTCACCATGAAGAATTTTCTTGTCCCCTTTTTTTTGACGCTCAGCACCAGCGTCCTGCTCAGTCAGCCGATGCAAAAACACCGGGTAGTTATCCTGTCCGATATTGAGGCGGAACCCGATGACATCGAATCTTTCGTCCGGCTGGTGCTGTACTCCAATGTAATAGACATCAAGGGAATGGTAGCCACCACCTCCATTTGGAAGAAAACGAGTGTAGCCCCGGAGTCAATTCGGAAAGTGATCAGGGCTTATGGCAAGGTGCAGCCTAACCTGTTGAAGCATGAGGCTGGTTTTCCTGAGGCCAGCGCTTTGCTGGCGATAGTGAAGGAGGGGCTGCCGGTGTATGGCATGCTGGGAGTGGGCGATGGAAAGGACTCAGAAGGGTCGGATTGGATCATTAAAGTGCTGGAGGAAAAGGACAACCGCCCTTTGTGGGTAACAGCCTGGGGGGGCGTGAATACACTGGCTCAGGCCCTGCACAAGATTCAGAAAACCAAATCGCCGGCAGAAGCGAAACGACTCATCGCCAAGCTGCGGGTGTACACCATATCAGACCAGGATGACAGCGGCATCTGGATCAGGAATAATTTCCCCAGCCTGTTTTACATCGTGAGTCCCGGCGACCATTACGGCAGTGCCACATGGAGTGCCATCAACAACGTGATTAAAGGCATAGACAATGAAAAAATAAGCAACCCATGGATAGCGCAGAACATTCAGCAAGACCATGGCCCGCTGGGGGTGGAATACCCGGACGTAGCCTGGGGGATGGAAGGCGACACACCATCGTTCCTGGGTTTGATTCCCAACGGACTCAATGAGCCCGAGCATCCGGAATGGGGTGGCTGGGGTGGCCGCTATGAGCTCTACAAGCCAGATATTGCCACACTGAAGCAGGGAAGCTCAGGGGTTCCGTTCGAACAGGAAACCAGGCCTATATGGACGGATACAAAGGATAGCTACACCCCGTACGTGCCCAGTCTGTACGGCCGCACGGTTCGCAGAGATACGGTTTCTTTCAATAACAACAAGGCGACGTTGTTTCGCTGGAGAGACGACTTTCAGAATGACTTTGCTGCCAGAATGGACTGGTGCACGATGTCGTATGAAGAAGCTAACCACCCGCCAACGCCAGTGCTTGAGCACGCCGACCGGCTGACGGCGAAGTCGGGAGAGGGCTTTGGCCTGGATGCCTTTAGCTCTACCGACCCCGACGGAGACAACCTGAGCTTTCTCTGGTTCCACTACCCCGAGGCAGGCAGCTATAAGAACCAAATAGATATCTCTGCTGAAAACGTACATGGAGTGTATGTGAAGGCACCGGTCGTCGACAAGGAAGAAACACTACATTTCATCCTAAAACTGTCAGACAAGGGGAGTCCGGTATTAACCAGATACAAAAGAGTGATTGTGACTGTTGTGCCAAAGTAGTGAAGGCTTTGAGGTCGTCGGTTCCGTTGTGCTGGTGGTATGTTTTGGAGCCGGGCAGCGTGCCTGAGATGGACATTTGAAGGATTCCTTTCGCTGTGAAGAAAAAACAAGTAGCTTAGCGAGCCCCCGAGGGATAGCAAGGGAAGGCGTGTTATATCCAACCAATGGGCAAATAAAGTGATCATCTCATGTTCAGGCATCAAGGTAAAAGCAGGACACTGAAGCATAACCTGCAAATTGCCACCGTACTTTCCTTTGTAGCTGGCATTGTGAACGTAACTGGCTTTTTAGCTCTCCAACAATTAACTACAAATGTGACCGGCCACTTCGCACTGTTTATTTATGACGTGTCAAATTTGGAGTTTTGGAGAGGGACGGTGTATTTCCTTTACATTTTCTCTTTCTTCTTTGGCTCGTTCTTGTCAAGCTTTCTTATTGAGCTCTTCCGGGAAAATAAAAGATGGAATGTTTATGTTTTGCCCACAACAATTGAGTCTCTGGTTTTGCTCTCGATAGGTCTGCTGAGCAACGTAGTGGACATCACGTATCCTGATGTCATCGCCTGTTTACTGCTTTTTGCCATGGGGCTCCAGAATTCTTACGTAACAAAAATTTCCAACACAATCGTGAGAACCACTCACCTCACAGGGCTTTTCACTGACCTGGGTATTGAAATCTCCCAGCTACTCTTCCCTAAATCGCATCCGAACAGGGAGAAACTAAAATCGACCATCAAACTGCGCATATACATTATTTCATTCTTTTTTGCCGGAGGACTTGCCGGCGGTTTTTTCTATTCTAAAATGGACCTGAAATTAAATACGCTGGTATTTGCTGCCGTAGTTTTATTGCTCAGCTTGCTGTTCGACGATTTTCGATACAGTTTGATTAGGGCTAAAAGAAAATATCGCCAAAAATGAAAACGACTACCGACTACATGGATGGAAGTTTGTATGCACTTGCCGGCCGACATAGCTTTTTAGGTGAAGAGACACAGTGATTATTGCTGTTATTTCCCCTCCAGGTACTCTCTCAAGCTCCTTCCCACAATATCCGTCCATCCGGCGGCGAAGTTTTCTGGTACCAAATCCGGATTACCGCTGTTGAAGCTTTCCAGGTTAGAGTGGGTAAGCCGAAGTAGGGTAGAACTGCCTTGATCAAACAATTCCCAGGTAACGTAAGAGATACCCGGCTCTCCGTCGTAGCGCCAGCTATGTGTGAGCTTTTTTTCCTTAATCACTTCGGTCACCTCGCAAATGTGCAGGTACTGTTTTTCAGGTGGGCCACCTTTAAACTGAAACTCAAAGCCGACCTCAGCCTTGAACTCAGCCAGGTTAAAGTACCAAACCTTCATTTTGTCTTTGTCGGTGATGGCTTCCCACACTTTTTTAGTGGGTGCCTTGTATGTTTTTTCGATGGTAAATGGAGTCTTTGCCATATTATTGCTTGTTTATAGGTGCTTATACATTTCGGCGTACTGCGCCTTCAGGGTCTCTTGTCTATCGGGAGTGTTTGTGGTCAATTTATTGCCTGCCAGTATTTCTTCCAGTGTATCAAGCATAAAATGCCAGCCCGCCGGAACTGACTTTGCCCATTGCCCATCCACTTTGCTATGTGTAAGCGTGAGAAGGCATCGGTCGGAGCCCTGCTCCTGAAGCTCCCAGATAACAAGCTCCTCTTCCCAGTAGTACTCAAACTGCTTGTTAGGAACGATCCTGGTTATTTTTCCAAACGATTCAGAATTGTCGGGTTCAGGAAAGCGGATGATCATTTTGCCACCTGGTTTGAACTCCATTTCTGTTACCATGAACCATGTCGCCAGCTTGTCGGGATTTGTAATTGCTTCCCAAACTGCCTCGGAGCTAAATGGCAGCTCCCGCTCGAATACCACTTTGTATCCGTCGGACTCATTGGTGAGTTTTCCGGGGTTTAACATGTCACTCATGATTTTTGTCTTGTTTTGTATTTTGGTCATTCTCCAGAAACACCTCTAGTGCATCCAATTTCTGAGTCCAGAAGGCCCTCATCTTTGCTGTCCAGTCTGTTACCTCCTTTAGTCCATCGAGCCTGGCGCTGCAAAAGCTCTCCCTGCCTCTTTTTTCAATATCGATCAACCCACACTCTTTCAGTAGCTTCAAATGCTTGGCCACCGCAGGCCTGCTGATGTCGAACTTGTCGGCCACGGTGTTAAGATTCAGAGGCTGGCTGGCCAGCATCGTAATGATCTCTCGCCTTGTGGGGTCGGCAATGGCTGCGAATACGTCTCTTTGCATTAGGGAACCTTTTGGTTTCAAATATATAAAGGGAACCTTTTAGTTTCCTAATATCGTAGCTTATTTTTTTAATAATGGACACAGACTGGTTTTGTATGCCTTTGGTGGTGAATTCTTGGGTTTCAGTGGTGATAAAAATGCGAGGCCGCTGAATAATTGTAAATTCATTCACTGACTACCTTAATTTTTAACTATGAGACGATACCTGATTATGATGCTCTTCAGCGCCGCTGTATTTTCTGCTTCGGCTCAGAACGTACAAACTGATGCTGATGGCTTTGAGTTCTTTGAAATGCAGGAAGGAGATACAACGTACATCATGAAGAAGTATTTTTTTGTGATGCTCAATAGCGGGCCAACCAGAAGTCAGACGAAAGAGGAAGCGGCGGCCATTCAGGAAAAGCACCTGGCACATATCAACTGGATGGCAAGCAATGGCTATGTAAACCTGGCTGGGCCTGTTGAGTCCGAAGATGAATTCAGGGGGATTTTGGTCTTCAACGTAACCTCTTTGGAGGAGGTGGAAAAGCTGGTGGCGATGGATCCGGCGGTAAAAGCAGGCAGGCTGGTCATGAAGATATATCCGTGGTGGTGCGTCAAAGGAGGTGTGTTGCGCTAACTGAAAATCAACGCTTTAGTAGTAATAATTGCGTCGGCGGCTTATCTTCGGGAGGACATTGCTTATAACCTTGAGATTTATCCGACCAGCCAAAGTTTTTCTTTTTATTGTTCTGCTTTCTATGCCCGCCGCTGTTTTTTCGCAAGCGAGCACTATTGATAGATTGAAAGCAGAAAACGAAGCCTATACCGCCTTGGATAGTGTAAAAGTTGATATGCTCAACAGGCTGGCCCTTGAAAATCAGTTTGTTTCTATTCTCGAAGCATTTTCTTACGGACGTGAGGCACTGGAACTAAGTGTGGAAATTGGCTACGTAAATGGTGAAGCCTATGCCTACCGAAACCTCGGCAGCAGCTATGCGATACGGCAGGATTTTGTCACTGCTGTGCAACTGTTGGAGAAAGCGCAGGCACTTTTCGAGACAATTGGCTCGCAAAGGGGAGTAGCCGATTGTTATATTTCCATGGGGCATGTTTACAGATGGCAGCTTGACTATTTCAAGGCTATTGAATACCAAAAGAAGGCCGCTGATATCTATGCCAGGCTTGACATGCCCGAGCGTTATGGTGTCACTCTTCATAATCTTGGTGAGAACTACCTTTTTATAGGCGATCTGAAAACGGCGCAACAAGTTACCCAGCAGGCCACAAAAATTTTTAAAGCTGTTGACAACAAACAGGTGTTGACTTCTTGCTACAAGGTGTTTGGACAGATAGCCTTTGAGAGAAAGGATTTTAAAGGTGCCGAAGGGTATTTTGAGGAAGCGCTAGCCATCTCAGAAGAGCTGGGGAAAGATTCTCAAAAAGAGGCTACGTTTGACGTTTACCTGATGATGGCAAAGATTTATCATTTGAGGGCAAGGAAGTCGGACGAAGAGCGTATGTTGAAACAAGCGCTTTTGCTGGCTGGCGACAACGTGCTGCTTTCTCAGGAGCGGCAGGCTTATGCGCAGCTGATCAACCACTATTTCTTCTACAAACAGTATGATTTGGCCGATGAGACATTTGATGCGTTCAGCCTTATTAATGAAAAAATATACGAGCAGCAAAAGATAGAAATGGCCAATATGATGGAGCAGGTGCTTCAAACCATAAAGGTAGCCAATGAGAATGAGCTGCTCAAGCAGGAAGGACGGTTGCAAGAAGAAAGGATTACGCTTCAGCAATACCAGATATACTTTTTTGTATTTTCCATTGCCTTGCTCGGTATGTTGGCACTGCTTTTGGTTCGTTCAGGCAGGCTGCGGAAGAAGTATACCGAGGAGCTAGCCGCAACAAACGAATTGATAGAAGAGAAATCGAAGAAGCTTGAAGAGTTGGTGCGGGTAAAGGACAAGTTCTTTTCTATTATTTCTCACGACCTTCGCAGCCCCATAAGCACCCTGGCCCAGTTTGTGGTGATGCTGAAGACTAGCTACAAAGATTTTTCGGATCAGGAAATGGAGGATGTGCTCGGAAAGTTTGACTCGCAACTGACCTCGACACTTTCGCTGGCCGATGATATCATTCTTTGGGCGAAGGCAGAGATTAATCAGGCTCCCGGAATAAATGACGCTTTTGAAGTAAATAAAGCTATAGAAGCTGTGGTCAAGGTGGCAGCTGAACAGCTGCGAATGAAAGGGATTATTTTGCAGGCAGAAATTGGCAACCACCTGATGGTGTCAGCAAACAGGGATCAGCTAGAGTTTTGCATAAGGAATATTCTAAGCAACTCGATAAAGTTCACCCCCACGGGCGGCCACATCGGCATCGATACTTTCTCGGAAGGAAACATGGTGGCGGTGAAAATTGCGGATAGTGGAACCGGTATTTCGCTTGAAAAGCAAAGAATTCTGTTTCAAAGCCCGCTGAAACAGAGTGAAGGAGAATTGGGCACTGACGGTGAAAAGGGTAAGGGGCTTGGGCTGTATCTGGTGAATGATTTTATGAAGAAAAATGGAGGCAGAGTGGAGGTGTCGAGTGAAGCGGGAAAGGGCTCCGTGTTCACCCTCTATATCCCCGTTGCCACGGCTTCGTAAAGTAAGACCCGCTATTTCCTAGCTGCCCTTCAAAAATCGAAAAAACAAGAAGCCGTGTAGCCTGCGGTTAGCGCCTCATCATGTTGCCCAGCGCCGCTTTTGCTCCGCCCATTTTGTTCATCGTTTTCATCATTTTGCGCATTTGCTCAAACTGCTTCATCAGGTTGTTAACCTCCTGAATGCTGGTGCCGCTTCCTTTGGCAATGCGCTGACGGCGGCTGCCGTTGATCAGATCGGGGTTTTCCCTTTCTTTAGGTGTCATCGACTTAATGATCGCCTCAATGGGTTTGAATGAATCATCATCGACATCCACATCCTTCAGGGCTTTTCCCATGCCGGGAATCATACCCATCAGGTCTTTGATGTTGCCCATCTTTTTGATCTGATCGATTTGAGAAAGGAAATCGTCAAAGCCAAATTGGTTCTTTCGGATCTTCTTGTTGATCCTGTCGGCTTCCTGCTGATCGAAGGCCTCCTGTGCTTTTTCTACCAAAGACACCACATCACCCATACCGAGAATCCGCTGGGCCATCCTGTCGGGGTGGAACAGGTCGATGGCGTCCATTTTCTCGCCAGTCGAAATAAACTTGATAGGCTTGTCAACCACCGCTCTGATGGATAATGCGGCACCACCACGTGTGTCACCGTCCAGCTTGGTCAACACTACGCCGTCGAAGTTGAGTCTTTCGTTGAAGGTTTTGGCTGTGTTCACAGCATCCTGACCTGTCATTGAGTCGACCACGAAGAGCGTTTCTGTGGGCTTTAGTGATTTTTTCAGGCCTTCAATCTCAGCCATCATTTGGTCATCGACAGCCAAACGACCGGCCGTATCGACAATCACTATTTTCTTGCCTGTCTTTTTCGCCTGGGCGATACCATTCTGGGCAATTTGAAGAGCGTTTTTGTTTTCAGGCTCAGCATATACATCTACTCCTACCTGCTCGCCCAATACTTTCAACTGGTCAATCGCCGCCGGTCGATAAATATCGCAAGCCACCAGCAGCACCTGACGGCCTTGCTTTTTCAATCTGTTGGCAAGCTTGCCAGTGAAGGTAGTCTTACCAGAACCCTGCAAACCCGATATAAGCACAACGGCCGGGTCTCCACTGATATTGATGTCAGCCTGTGAGCCACCCATGAGGCTGGTGAGCTCTTCGTGCACGATTTTGGTAAGCAACTGGCCCGGAGAAACGGCAATAAGCACATCACGGCCAAGCGCCTTTTCTTTGATGCCGTCAGTTACTTCCTTGGCTACTTTATAGTTTACGTCAGCCTCCACCAGCGCACGACGGATTTCCTTGATCGTGCTGGCAACGTTAATCTCTGATATTTTTCCCTGACCTTTGAGGGTCTTAATCGCTCTGTCGAGCTTTACACTTAAACTATCGAACATGCTTCAATGCTATTTTGAGGTGCAAAGATAGGATAAAGTGTGCAAGTGTGCATGCATTCAACGGATAAGTGTTTACCTAAACAGGCTGGTAGGGAGTCGCAATCAGGTTACAAAGACATCGCATGGTCGGCGGGTACATTTACGCCATTCCATATTTTTTTGGAAGTCCAGTCTGCCGCCGGTTCCGCCCAAAAAGCGTTGTTGGATGGCAACCCAAGTGGTAGAAAAGCCATGGAGCAAAGGTAGAGGCTGCCGGTGGATATGTAGCCCTCGGCAATGGCAGGTTGATGCCCGCAGAACCCTATGGTGAGCCAGCCATTTTTGTCAAATGTGCCTTCTGCACCCATTATTTTCTTCATGGAAGTGGTAAGCGCCGACCGGATGCTGGCCGGTGATATCCCTTCGCTAAGCTTTTCCATTAGTGTTATTTGTGCCAGCAACTGAAAGGCACCAATTCGGTAGGGTAGTGAGCGGCCAATAGGCGGGAAGGAGCCATCAGCCATGATCAGCCTTTCCTGAATGGCGGCATAACGCTGCCCGATTTTTAGGAACTTGTCAAATGCCTTTTGAAAATACTGATCGTTGCGTTTGTCAAAGGGGATCATCGTGGAAGTGATGTCCAAAAGAAAAGGCTGGATGACGTAGCTGTTGTAATAATCCCAGTGGAAGTCTTCACCATCACCAAAAACACCGTCGCCTTTGTACCAGCTTTCCATTTGTCTCACCGCAAGCTCTATTCTTACAGCGTCGCCTTCATCGTAAAATTTGGCCAGGGCCGCCTCCACCATGGCACTGAAAAGAATCCAGTTGCTGTGGTAGGGTCTGATCACCCGGCTCGAGATAAATGCATTTTTCAGATTAAGTTTCGTGGCGCTATCGAGCATCTCCCAAAGCTCTTTTGGGGCACGGATCAATGCGTGGGCCAGAAAAGCCGCATCCACCAGGGGCTGAGCATGCTCGGTAAAATTCATAAAATCAGGAGAGCCGGGATCTACCGCTTTGCCGATGGCTGTTCTTGAAAGGGTCGCATATTTTTTCCGAAGCTCCTCTTCCTTGCCTGTTAGGCTTGTTGATGACAGCCAGGGGGCCATTCCTGACAGAAGCCTTCCGAAAGCTTCGAGGTAGGTGACTTGCCGTCTTGAAGCTTCCTGCCCTTCTTTGCACTCCACCGGCATGTTTTTCTTCAGTGTGCCTGCCGCCAGGTTCGTCAGCACAGGGTCAGCTATTTTGACAAGCATGTTTACCCAATAAGATCTGTCGTCTTCTGCTGCTATTTGTGCACCAGTGGGGAAGGCAGATAGAGAAGCTGGTGTCATTAAGCCAAGTGCGCCAACGCCAGCGGCATTTTTGATAAAGTTTCTTCTTTCCATGGTATTAGTTACTGCAATTCGGTAAAAAACACAAACACCCGACATTTTTCAATATGCCAGGTGCTGTACGTAGTTGCGTTTGCCAACTGCTTGTTGCTAAGCGAGCTTTGCTTTTTCAGGATCCCAGTTCACAATTCTGTTTTCGAAGTAGCTCAGGTTGGAGCACAGCGCCGGACCTGCTGCCCGCATGCCAAACAAGGCGTCCTCCAGAATGGGCTTACCTTCTCTAATGCCCGCATAGAAATTGGTATGATGCGAAATATCGGCGCTATAGCCTTGTGGCGCCTTGTATTCTACTTCCGGTATCAGCATTTCGGGTGCTTCAGGCGGAAACTCCGCTTTGTACCACTTCTCAAATTCTTTTTGCTGCGCTTCTGTGAAAGTGCTGAAGCTGTCCCAGCCGCCGTAACCCGGGGCTTTTTTGGCTTTGTTTCTTTCGACAGTGAGTCCACTCCAGCCGAGAGTGATGGTGCCTTCGCTGCCCACCAGGCGTACTCTGGAGCCACCACCTCCGCCGTCTACAAAGTTGACCCTCATTTGTAAATTGAAGGCTGGATGCTTGGCAGTCGCAGGGTAGTCGTGGATGGAGCACATCAGGTCTGGCACGTCCCGGCCGTCTTTCCAATAGCGAAGGCCACCCGACGCATAGATTCGGTTGGGCCCCGTTGAGCCGGTGATCGTGTGGAAGTTGGTGAACAAGTGAACGAAAAGATCGCCTGCTATCCCTGTGCCGTAGTCCTGATAGTTTCTCCAGCGGAAGAACCTCTTGGCATCGAAGGGCACTTTTGGTGCATCGCCAAGGTAGCGGTCCCAGTCAACCGTGGCCGGGCTGGCATCGGTGGGAATTGAGTACTGCCAGGCACCGTTGCCGCCCTGGCGGTCGTTGTAAGTTTCCACCATGATCAACTGCCCGATGGCGCCGGACTCATAAATCTCCTTAGCTTTATGGCTCACCAGGTTGCTGGCCGATTGGCTGCCTACCTGAAACACTTTCTTCGTTTTGGCTTGTGTGTCTATGACTGCCTGGCCTTCGTCGAGGCGGTGTACCATGGGCTTTTCGCAATACACATGCTTGCCTTTGTTCATGGCATCGATGGAAATACGGTCGTGCCAGTGGTCAGAAGTGGCAATGATCACCGCATCTATATCTTTTCTGTCTAGTATTTCTTTGTAGTCTTTTGTGGTGAAAATGTCCTTTCCGTAAAGCTCTTTGGTGCGATCAAGCCTCCCTGTGTAAAGGTCACAAGCGGCCACAAGCTTTACTCCAGGTATTTGTACCGACGTACTTAAATTGTTGAAACCCATGATGCCCATGCCAATGACGGCAATATTGACTTTGTCGTTGGCAGCATATTTTTTTAGCTCGTTCTCAGGCTCTTTGATAAGAAAGGTTTGTTTGCTTTTTCCTGCCATGAGCAGCGAAGGGGCAGCACCAGCCAGCAGCGAGGTTCCTACTGCTTTCTTTATAAAATTCCGTCTGTTTGAAGTAGGCTTTTTCATTGTAAGGGAGTTATTGACTATCGAAACTGAAAGTAATATACTCCATAAAAGTCCAAGCTTCAAACAGCAGGCTGTCGTTGGTAATTATTGGTGAAGTGTGGCTGGACAGGCAGTGCGGAAGGTAATGCCAAATATCACTTATTTGCGGGTGTGTCCGCTAACAAATGCCCCAGGGCGTCGATGAGCTTGTCTGATAAAACCGAGTCCTCTTTGTTGTCGCTAAAGAAAGGTTGTATCTCTTTTACGTAGTTTTCGAAGCCTTCGAAGTCTCTTTTTTCGACAAGGGAAAGCAATATTTCAGCCTCTTTCATAAACAACTGTGTAACCTCCTTCACAAACGGGTTGAAGATCTGTATTTCTGCATACAGCCGGGGGTTTTGCAGCACATACCGTGTGTAGAAAAGCAGGAATATCCGGTAGGTGGGAGAAGAGAGACTTTTGATGAAATCCAGATTGGCCCCCATATGCGCCAGGGTTTTCGCACTCACAAATACATTGAAGTGGTTCAGTCCCTGAATCACACCCATTAGCCTGTCGTGTTCATCATAAGAGATGTCCTGCACAAGGGCTCCTTGCTCCGAAAACAGGGTTTTCCAGTAAAGCTCAGTTTCTGTCTCAACGTTTACACTGTAGTTAAAGATCACTACCTGGCCTTCCACATTCTTCACCGAAGGGGCAAACATGGGATGAATAGAAATGTATTGGGAAGAAATATCGCTCTGTTCCTGCGAGATTTTTTGATGAGCAGCTACTATGCCCGATTTGACACTGCATACGTCTATCAAAAGCTTGTCATTCAACGATGGGTATATTTCGGCAAGCACACCCTCCATGGCCGAAATTGGTACTGCCAGAATCAACACATCGCAGGCCGCAACAAGCTCAATGTTAGAGCTGTACTGACTTAATTCATCATTTGAAGTGAAGCTTACCTTGTGGCCTCTGTCAGATAGAAATTCCACCAGCCACTTGCCCATACCACGGCTTCCACCAACCACACCTATACTTTTCGAATGCTCGCTTTTCATAAAACTATTGGTCATGCTAAAGTAATTGAATAGCACGTTTTCTTATAAAAGTCTGCTAAATACATAATTTTATCTTTTCGTTCCTTCCGGTTAACTCAATTTAATCTGAACGTTCGTTCTTAAATCGGCATTGAAATTATATTATTGCCGGATAGAATCTGGGCTTGGGTAAATGGCCGAAAAGCCATTGAGACGATGATAGTTAGTCATTGTGGTCAATATACTACTACTGTGAGGGTGGTGAGGAGGGGGTTAGTTTTTGGCTCTCTTGAAAATTATAAAATTGTAACACATGAAAATTACCTTTAGCAAGAAGGTCATACAACACCTTATAGCAATAGCAGTTTTTTACTTGTTGACTATATTTTTCTTCAGTCCTGTTTTTTTTGACAATAAAAACATCAATCAGCAGGACATTCTACAATGGCAGGGGTCGGTGCAGGAGATAAAGGAGTTCAGAGAAACGACCGGGGAGGAGCCACTCTGGACCAATTCCATGTTTGGCGGCATGCCTGCCTACATGATCGATGTGGACTGGAGCAATGATATTGTGGAGTTTCTGCAATCGGCATACAGCTTATGGCTGCCCCATCCTGTCAGGGTGGTGTTTGCCAGCATGGTGTCGTACTACATTTTGCTTCTGGCTTTTGGTGTCACTCCCTACCTGGCCATAGTGGGGGCGGTCGGTTTTGCCTTTACTTCTTACAACATGATTTGCCTGGTGGCCGGCCACAACGCAAGACTGGGAGCCATTGCTTTTGCACCGCTTATTCTTGCGGGTATTCACAAGGCCTACGATGGCAAAAAGAGAATCGGGTTTGCACTGGCGGCGTTAGGGCTGGCCATGCACCTGCGGATCAACCACCTTCAAATCACTTACTATTTACTGCTTATCATTATCATCTATGCCATAGCTCGGTTGGTGGTGGAGACGCAGAAAGGGCTGCTGAAGCCATTTCTAAAACATAGTTTTGTGCTCATTTTAGCAGCCTTACTGGGCCTTGGAACCTTCTTTGGTGAGTTTTGGGCAACTTACGACTACGCCAAATACACGCAAAGGGGAAGGCCCGAGTTGGCAGCCCAAAAAGAAGCCAAGCCCAATGCTGACGGCCTGGGCAAAAGCTATGCCTTCAACCACAGCAACGGCATTTTCGAGCCCATCGTAATGTTCATCCCCAATTTTTATGGGGGAGCCATGTTCGGCGGATTCGACACTGATGGAGCTGCGGCCGTCGAGCTACAAAAAATGGGAGTGCCCCGTCAGCAGGTAGCCCAGCAATTGAATGGCCTGCCCGCCTACTGGGGTAACCAGCCGGGTACGTTGCCATACTATGCAGGTGCCATCATCATTTTCCTCGCAGTACTTGGGGGTATAGTGTTGCCTGGCAAACAAAAGTACTGGATGTTTGTGGTGATTGCCTTTGGCATCGCACTCACGTGGGGTAAGAACTTTTCTTCATTCAACTACTTTCTCTTCGACTACTTCCCCGGATACAATAAATTCAGGTCAGTGACTTTTGCCTTGTTCATGCCATTGCTCTGTCTGCCACTGTTGGGCATGCTGGGGCTTCAGCTTGGCCTGGAAAAATCATTTGATAAAAAATGGATGAAGAGCTTCTACATCGCCCTCGGCGCAACGGGCGGTTTTGCCCTACTGGCCATCGTGTTTGCTGGTATGGGGGGATACGCAAGTCCAAATGACGCAGGGCTTGAGCAATACCCCCGGTTGTTACAAGCGCTCCGTATCGACAGAGCGTCATTGCTTCGAGCGGATGCGTTTAGGTCACTTTTGTTCATCGTTGCGGCGGGAACATGTATCTATTTCTGGGCAAAGGGCAAACTGTCCGCCGTATGGGCTCCTCTGTTGCTCGTTGTGGTCACCTCTGTGGATGTGATATCTGTAAGCAGAAGGTACCTGAACGACAAGAATTTCACAACGAACCCAGCTCGTCAGTTCTTTGCCCCCTCTGAGGCAGACCAGGTGATTTTGAGTGACAAAGACTATTACCGGGTCTTCAATCTCAACGACCCCTTCAACGACGCTCAAACGTCCTATTTTCACCACTCCCTAGGCGGCTATCATGCTGCTAAGCTTAGGAGGTATCAGGATTTGATCGAGTACTGCCTGTCGGCTGAGGCTAACCAGTTGTACTCCACTGTGCAGGCTGGCTCGAGAGATTTTTCAGGACTTGGAGTAGTCAACATGCTTAATACCAGGTACTTCAAATTTGGCGATAATAAAGGGGAGGTGCTTAGAAATGGAGATGCCAATGGGCCTGCCTGGTTCGTCTCCAACGTTTATAAAGTAAATTCAGCTGATGAGGAAATAGACGTTTTGTGTGGTACAGACACCAAATCGGTAGCCATTATTGATGCTACCAAGTTTGACGTAGCCGCTACTGAATATGACGACTCCGGTACCATCGCCTTACAGAGTTACGCACCTAATAAGCTGGTGTACAAGTCAAGCTCTTCCAGCGAGGCATTGGCCATCTTCTCCGAAATCTACTATCCTGAGGGGTGGGTAGCCCGCATCGATGGAAATGAAGCACCTATCCTCCGGGCCGACTACGTGCTCCGGGCGCTTCAGGTGCCTGCAGGAGACCATGAGATCGTCTTTACTTTCGAGCCTGTTATTTTCTCTGTCGGCAACAAGGTGATGCTTGGTTCCTCCTTTATCCTGTTGATTGTAGTGGTGCTGGTATTTGGCTACCAGGTGCGAAAAATGTTGTTCGATCAAGTCTAATGGCCATGACTGACGAGACCGAAGAAAGTGATTTGAATAGGCAAATCAAGAAACTGGAAACCAGAAAGTCGATCTCGAAAAACCTATCCATCATCCTCAATTCGATAGTGTTGTTTGTAGTCGTTTGGAACCTGGCCAACCTTTCAATGTTTCTCGACTTGAACAGAGAAGGCGCATGGGTCATTTTGGCCGCATTGGTTAGTACTATTTTCTATCATCAGGCAGACACCAAACTTTTGAAGCTAAAGCTGAAGGTGCTCGAAAAAAGGACCTCCAACAAGCATAAGTAAGACTCAAGAGGGTTTTGTCACACTTTCCCGCATTTAATGCAACCTTTCTTAATGAATAATAGTATATATAGTACCTTGTAATACAAAATACTACCAAAATGAAAAGGACACTATTACTGATCGGAATATTTGCATTTACTTATGTTGCCGCCAATGCGCAACGACGTGTGAATGAAAGAGATCTTAAAGGCGTTTGGAAACTTGTTATCGACGTCGACAAGGATGAAGTGAGAGAGGAGATTGAGGATGAAGACAATATTGTGGCGCAAATCTTTGCTGAGACGATCACCGACTTCGCTTTCAATATTATTGAGAAGATTGATATTCGATTTGAATTTCTTCCTGATAATCGACTAAGGGTCGAAACCAATGCCTTTGGTGAGACCGATGTTGAATATTCAGAGTGGCACATTAATAAAGATGGAGAGCTTTGGATCAGTGATTCGGATCATTTCAACATAGGTGATGACGATGAAGACGACTTCTGGATGTTCGATGGAAAGAATTTAGTGGCTTATGAAAAAAGCCATGATGGCCGCAAGAAAAACAAGGAAGTCTATTTAACACCAGTTCAATAGGCAACTTTCTTAACAAAGTGAGCAGGGGCAGAGGCAGTTAGCTTCTGCCTTTGCTATTACAGAGGGTTGTAGGTAATCAGCGGCAAGCTTTCGCCCCTTTTGAAATTTTGGCGATTCGGTGGCAGTTCGAGAAATGCATTGGCATATAGCAAGTTCGCTAAGTCACCCGATCCACCACCTGACCGTGGTTGTGCCCAAAGAACGCCTTCCGTGTCCAAATGAGTCCTTACCTGTAGGAAGTAGGTAAGAGGCGGCTCAAAGTCAAAATCTTCACTCAGTTTGGCGTGTTGCTCCGTAGGTGCAATGCCCAGACAGGCCTTCAGCCAGGGCAGGAAATACCTGTGAAAGCACATAAATGTCGAAATAGGGTTGCCGGGAAACGCAAACACAAACTTTTTCTCTTCGATGCGGCCAAACCAGAACGGCTTGCCTGGTTTTTGTGCCACTCTGTGGAATACTTTCTGCACCTGAAGCGACTCAAGTACTTCCGGCAGGTAATCAGCCTTGCCTTTTGACACGCCACCACTCAGCAGCAACACATCATTCTGCTTCAGAATGTTTCCAAGTTGCTCCGTCAGGCTTTCTTTGTCGTCCCTGATATGGAAAACCTCAGGCTCCACACCCCATCTTTGAAGGGCGGCTGCAAGCGCCTGACTGTTGGAAGACCGTATTTGATAGGGCTCAGGGTGATCATCTACAGCCACTAGCTCATCGCCGGTGGCAATAACAGCCACCTTTGGCAGGCAAAATACCCTGGGCACGGCTGCTCCCACCGTTGCCAGCACGGCAATTTCCGACGCACGAATGAGTGTGCCGACATCCAAAAGCTTAGTGCCTTTTTTCTGGTCTCGTCCTTCTTTGTGTACGTTTTGACCTTCCTTTACCTGTTTACCAGACAAAGTGGCTTCTCCATTGGTTATCTCAATCTCTTCGTAGGGCACCACAGTATCACAACTGCCAGGCAGTACGGCACCGGTCATCACCTCCAAAGCTGCGTCAGGGTTTTGAAGATTTTTTGCCTCTTCACCTGCCAATTGGGTGCCTTCAAGCCGAAAGGTTCTGCGTCCATTTTCATACGCTTTGTAGGAAAATGCGATGCCGTCCATCGTTACCCGGTCGAAGGGAGGGAAATTTCTGTCTGCAAAAACCTCCATGGCCAGCACCCTGCCCGACGCCTCCTGCAGGTTCACGTGCTCTTTCTTTAACCTGAGCTGGGCCGACAAAATAAGCGAAGTAGCTTCGTTAACTGAAATCATTGGTTTGACGTACTTAGATCAACTGTCCAACTTTATTTTTTATCTTTAGCGAGTATTCTTTAACTGAATCCCAGCTCAAAGTAAATGAACATTAAAGAAAAGGAACTTAGCCATGTAAACAAAGAGGGGCAGGCAGCCATGGTGGATGTAGGCGAAAAGAAGGTGACGAAAAGAATGGCTTCTGCAAGAGCCATTGTTGTGCTTCCGCAAGAGGTGATGTCCTTGTTGAAAGATGGAGAGCTCTGGGGGAAAAAGGGGCCCGTGATTCAAACGGCCATCATTGCTGGTACCATGGGGGCTAAAAGAACGGGGGAACTCATACCCATGTGTCATCCGTTAGGTCTGGAGAGTTGCTCATTTGACACGGAATGGAAAGGCAATGAGCTCATCATTCAGTGCACTACAAAGATTGAGAGTAAGACAGGTGTTGAAATGGAGGCTTTGACCGGAGCGTCAGTGGCGGCACTCACGGTTTACGATATGTGCAAGGCTCTTTCGCACGACATTGTCATTAAAGAAATCAAACTACTGGAGAAGCGTGGAGGAAAAAGCGATTTCAAAAGAGAAGCATAGCAAACATGCCAAGTTAGCCAAGCCAATGGGCGGCAGCTATCACCGCCAGGAGTGGGCCATATTGGGAACACCTTGCGGAGAAATCAGGAAGCTGGTCGGCAGCCTATGCGCTGCTCTGGGTGAAAAATGGAAACTGGCTTATTTAGATGAAGACCATAAGGCTTCAGAAGAAGAGTATAAAACCTCCATGCTTAGTGGGCAGGCATATCTGGAGGCAACCAATAAAATCAACTATTTTCGGTTCGACCACGCAACGGCACCATCACCCTTTGCGACAAAAGCTATTTTCAATCCACTCGATGCCATCTTTATCAATGGAAATCATTTCACTGCTTCCCGGCAGATCGTGGTGATTGATCCACGAAAGGATGTTGCGAAGAAGATAGACCGGCTCACCAATATCTGCCTGGTCTTAATGGCGGAAGGGCAAACAAAGATTCCCGACGAGGTACAGGCACGGATGAACCCCGGCACGCCCGTTATTTCTGTCAGCGACGCACAGAGGATCATCAACTGGGTGGCATCGCAACTCGACCTTTCCGTGGCACCTGTCAAAGGGCTTGTATTGGCTGGAGGTAAAAGCCAGCGAATGGAGACTGACAAGGGGCTTATTTTCTATCATGGAAAGCCACAAAGAGAGTATTTGTATGATTTGATGAATGTGGTAGGCATTCAGCCTCACCTCTCTATCAGAACCGATCAGACTTACTCTGTCTCTGAGGAAGCAAATACAGTTATGGATCGTTTTTTAGGCCTTGGGCCGTATGGAGCCATTTTGTCGGCATTGATGAGCGACCCGAATGCGGCCTGGCTTACTGTGGCTTGCGATTTGCCACTTTTGGGTAAGAGCCACATTGATCAGTTGCTACAGCGGAGAAACCCTTCAAAGGTAGCAACGGCTTTTTATAACCCCGAGACCGACTTCCCTGAGCCTCTTATCACCATTTGGGAGCCAAAGGCTTATCAGGTGCTGCTCAACTATCTATCACAAGGCTATTCCTGTCCGAGAAAGGTATTGATCAATTCAGATATTGAGTTGGTGAATGTGGCAGACCACGCATTTATGATGAACGCCAACACTCCAGACGAAAAGGACAAAGCGCTGAACCTGATTGCCGTCTCAGCCAAATTCACATGAGCTGGCTAAAAAAGGGCTTTAACTGCTATTTGAGGCCCTACCTCAACTAAAATGAATATTTTTTTCTCAAAGTGAAACAATTTTAATCAATTGTATGTATATACATATAAGTACAAACATTTAAATTAATATATACAATGGAAACACAAACTCTGACCCAATGGAACCTTGATACTATGCATTCTGAACTTCAGTTCAAGGTGAAGCACCTGGTTATTTCAACAGTAACCGGTTCATTCAAAAACTTCAATGTGGAGGTAGCCACAGAAGGCGACGATTTTACAACTGCACAAATAAAGCTGACTGCCGATGTGAGCACAATTGATACAGGCAATGAGCAAAGAGACGGACACCTCAAAAGCGATGACTTTTTTAATGCGGAGAAATTCCCTGCGTTGACTTTCGAAAGCACTGGCATCAAAAAAGTTGATGAGGAAAGCTTCATTCTCTCAGGAAACCTTACAATCCGTGACATTACCAAGCCAGTAGACTTGAATGTGGTGTTGGGAGGCATTGCAGTTGATCCATACGGCAATACTAAAGCAGGTTTTGAGGTAGAAGGGAAAGTGAACAGAAAGGAATTTGACCTCAAGTGGAATGGCGTTACCGAAGCTGGTAGTGTGGTGGTAGGCGATGTTGTTAAAATCCTGGGAAATATTCAGGTAGCAAAGGCTCAGTAAGCATATTTCAACCAATCGTAGGTGAAAGTCTCTCATTAATGAGAGACTTTTTTATTGATTTTTACAGCGAAAGGTACTCTTTTATCGAACTGGCTGACTTTCTTTTCCCCCAGCTAATGCCTACATTCAAATTTGAGTTAGTTATTGCTTAAGTGAATCGCCTGGTAAAAATTGTACTTATTTTCCCGATGGGAATAGTCCTGCTATTCCAGAGTGCTTGCCGTGACCAAGAATCACCCAAGGAAATGGGCAACCTTTGGCAGGCAATAGAAGAGGCGAAAGAGCTTAGCATTTTCGAGAACGCTATTGTTGTGGCTGGTCTCCAGCCACTTTTTGAGGAGCAAGGGCCATACACTGTTTTCGCTCCCACCAATGAGGCGATGTTGACCTTCTTTGAAGAATTTGGCTTTACAGAAGGCCTTGCCAATCTAAGCCCTCAGGATTTACAAATTGTAGTGCTGTATCATGTAGTCGATGACCGGTTATTCCTGAAGAATTTCGGCGAAGAGCTTGGCTATCCTACGTTATTCAATGGGTTTGAAGCACTTATAGCACGATTGAATAGTGATGTGTCGATCAACGGAGTGTCAAATGTCATAGTTGGCGATTTTGAAGCTTCAAACGGTGTTCTTCATAGAGTTGATCACACCTTCTTTATAAAGGCTTCTGACGGTTCTATAGGAATTCCGGGTGCCGACGGAGGGGGCGTGGGAGGAAATGACCCTAATCGCAGAGGCCCCTGAGTTATTTCTTGATCAGATATTTCTGAGCCAGTTGTCTCAGGAATTTTTTGCTTGTGCTGATTTCCGGGTCTGCATAAGTAAACTGCGAAAGTTCAGCAATCACACCGGGCAAATACCCAAGTTTAAGAGCTATTTTTTCACAAAACTCGATTTCGCTGGTGAAGACTTTCCCATCTACCTTCATTAACTGCACAATGTTCAGAAGGTAGTCGAGCCTGTCGTCTTCGTTGACACCATCCAGCGTGGGCATTGGCTTTGGGTGATCAATCAGCGTTTCTATCTGATCCTTTGACAAGCCATTGAGCGCACCTATGTAATGAATCAGTTTTGACTCAGACGGGGCTACGTATTTATCTACCCTCGATAAATGAACCAAAACACTTAGTTGATCGACAACATCCATAAAGCAAAGTTAAAAGTATCTATACTCAGGCCAAAATGATAAAAAAGTAAAGCTATTTGGTTAGGTTGGATCAAATTAAAATTACAACTAATTCTTGATTTTCTACCTTTTTGCCTGCAAAAAAATGCAAACGGCAAAACCTCATGGGATGGCGAGTGATGCTCAACACTCATTTCGCCAAAAAGAGTGAAAACTCATGCAAATAGCTTTCTTCATTGCTCAGTCACAAGAAAGATTTATTCAAAAAATTCCCGGATGTCTTGCGGCGTAATTCTTCGGCTGCTACATTAGCGTCCGTTATGACAAAAGCAAGCACTCATATGATCTGGTGGTGGCACAATTCGACATTCGAATCGTGAACCGGTAGATTTTATGATCTTGAAAAAAGGGCCTGTTCACGCAGGCCCTTTTTTGTTGCACCATGAACCAAATTTTTATGTATCACATCAGGCAAACATCCAAAAAATTGCTGGCAGATACCCACACTCCAGTGAGTATTTACCTCAGACTGAGAGACAAGTATCCGAATACGTTTCTGCTTGAAAGTTCTGATTATCATGGACAGGAAAACAGTATGTCATTTATTTGCTGTCAACCAATGGCCTCCATGACGCTAAGAGGCAGGGAATTTTCATCCGAATTTCCCGACAACAGCGTGGAGAACCATTCGTTAGGCGACGCCGGTAAACTTACCGAATTGATGAGTGCCTTCATGGGCAAGTTTGATATTAAAGAAGAGGCGGGTGTTAAGTTTTCTGTAGCAGGTCTGTTTGGCTACCTGGCCTATGATGCTGTACAACGGTTTGAGGACATTAAGTTTGACTCATCCAAAAAGGATCAATTCCATATTCCTGATATGCACTATTCGCTTTTCAGGTATGTGATTGCTATTGACCATTTTAAGAATGACCTGTTTATCGTCGAAAATCAAATCGACGGTCAGGCCTCCAACATCGATGAAATGGTGAGCCTGATCACTAGTCGCAATGTGCCTACTTTTCATTTTAGCATAAAGAACGGAGAGGAATCGAACTTTACAGATGCGGAGTTTTTGGAGATTGTGAAAAAAGGAATACATCATTGCCAGGTGGGTGATGTGTTTCAAATCGTGCTTTCCCGCAGGTTTCAGTCTTCCTTCGAAGGCGATGAATTTCAGGTGTATCGTGCCCTCCGCTCCATTAATCCTTCTCCTTATTTATTCTATTTTGACTACGGAAATTTCAAAATTTTCGGCTCCTCGCCTGAGGCGCAGATAGTGATAAAAAACGGTGAAGCCACTATTTACCCTATAGCGGGCACTTTCCGAAGAACAGGCAATGACCAGTCGGATGCTGAGCTGGCCAAGAAGCTTTATGAAGACCCTAAAGAGGACTCAGAGCATGTGATGTTGGTGGATTTGGCAAGGAACGATCTGAGCAAAAGCAGCGATGCTGTGAAGGTGGAAACCTACAAGGAGATTCAGTACTATTCGCATGTGATTCACCTGGTTTCGAAGGTGTCGGGTAAGTTGAAAAAAGGTACTTCTCCACTGGAAATGGTGGGCAGCACTTTTCCGGCAGGCACCTTGTCGGGCGCACCAAAGCACATGGCCATGCAGTTGATTGATAAGTACGAGGCGGTTAAAAGAGGCTACTATGGTGGGGCCATCGGCTACCTTGGCCTGAATGGTGATTTCAATCACGCCATTATGATAAGATCGTTTCTTGCGCAGAACAATACGCTGTTCTACCAGGCAGGAGCTGGCATTGTGGCGAAGTCGAATCCGGAAAGTGAAGTGCAGGAAGTGTATAATAAATTGGCGGCTTTAAAATCGGCGCTTGAGCTGGCGCAGGAAATATGAAGATTCTTGTATTAGATAATTACGATTCATTCACCTATAACCTGGTTCACATACTAGTGGAACTTGGGTATGGCGACACTACCGATGTGTTCAGAAATGACAAAATTGGCCTGGAAGAGGTAGGGCGATATGATAAGATACTGCTATCGCCTGGCCCTGGCCTTCCAAAGGATGCTGGCATTATGCCCGAGCTTTTGAAGAAGTATTCACCTACCAAAAGTATTCTCGGCGTTTGTTTGGGTCACCAGGCCATAGGTGAGACCTTCGGAGGGGAGCTGTTCAACATGCCTGTTGTGCTGCACGGGGTAGCTAACGACACCATCAGAACTGGTGTAGAAGATGCGCTGTTCGAAGGCTTGCCTGATAGTTTTAGGGTGTGCCGGTACCATTCATGGTCGGTGGTGGCTAAGAACCTCCCGGGGGACTTGCTGGTGACGTCAAAAGATGCAGAAGGAAACATTATGTCGATGCGGCACAAACAGTATAGCGTCAGAGGCGTGCAGTTTCACCCTGAGTCTATTCTGACCGAGCATGGCAAACAAATGATTAATAACTGGGTAACAAAATGTTAGTGCAATGAAGGAAGTACTGAACGAACTATTCGAGTATAAATCGCTGACAAAGGAGCGGGCCAGGGAAATACTGGTGAACCTTGCTAAGGGGGAATACAACCCATCGCAAATGGCTGCGTTTCTCACAGTCTTTATGATGCGGTCGATTACCGTAGAAGAACTTGAGGGGTTCCGTGATGCCATGCTGGATTTATGCGTTGCGCTCGACCTTAAAAAATACGACGCCATTGACCTGTGCGGAACAGGCGGCGATGGCAAAGACACTTTTAATATTTCTACCCTGGCGTCTTTTGTAGTGGCTGGGGCCGGACAAAATGTGGCCAAGCATGGTAACAATGGTGTTTCGTCCATTTGCGGCTCGTCGAATCTGCTGGCCTATTTTGGCTACGAATTCACCAACGACAAGGACAAGATTGAGAAGAGTATTGCCGAAAGTGGCATCTGTTTTTTGCATGCGCCGCTCTTTCATCCGGCCATGAAGAACATAGCGCCTATCAGGAAGGAGCTGGGCGTGAAAACCTTCTTCAACATGCTCGGCCCCATGGTAAATCCGGCTTTCCCCGACAAGCAGCTTGTCGGTGTTTTTAGCCTGGAATTGGCTCGGCTTTACGGCTACCTCTATCAGCGGTCGGGTAAGGAGTTTGTCATCCTTCATTCTCTGGATGGATACGACGAAGTGTCGCTCACCGGAGGGTTTAAAATGATTACCAATCAGGGGGAGAAGGTGCTGTACCCGGGAGACCTGGGTTTGTCGACCGTGAAGGCAATTGAACTAAAGGGTGGCGAGACAATTGACGAGTCGGCGGCTATCTTTTTGAAAGTGATCAAAGGGGAGGGAACCAGAGCCCAGACAGAGGCCGTTTTGGCCAATGCCGGGCTGGCACTTTACGTAGGTAAGCAGCTAAGTTCTGTGAAGGAGGGAGTGCAAATGGCCAAAGAATCTCTTGAATCTGGCAGGGCTTTCCAAACATTCAGAAACTTAGTTGGCGATTCAAAGATATCTGTAAGTATTTCATAATTTTGTAAGCAATGGAGAATATCCTGGATAAGATTCTTGCTGTAAAAAAGCAGGAAGTAGAGCGACGAAAAGAGCTGTTTCCAGCTAAGCTACTGGAAGAGAGCATCTACTTTCCTTCGCCCACTGTGTCGATGAAAAAGTACCTGCTTCGACCCGATAAGTCTGGCATCATCGCCGAAATCAAAAGAAAGTCCCCTTCGAAAGGAGTCATCAATCCCAACGTCTCGGTGGAGCGCATTTCCATAGGGTATATGCAAGCTGGCGCAAGTGGGCTTTCCATCCTTACTGACAGTGAGTTCTTCGGAGGTAAAAATGAGGACCTGACCACCGCCAGAAACTTCAACTTTTGCCCCATTCTCCGAAAGGATTTTATTATCGACGAATATCAAATCATTGAAGCCAAATCAATTGGCGCCGATGTGATACTGCTGATAGCTGCTGCCTTGCCACCAAAACGACTGAAAGGCCTGGCGCAGTTTGCCAAGTCGCTAGGCCTCGAAGTGCTGATGGAGGTGCACAACGAAGAAGAGTTATTGAACAATATCCATCCCGAACTAGATATAGTAGGGGTGAACAATCGTGATCTGAAGCGCTTCGTGACGGATATCAATATCAGCAAGGAGCTAGTGGCAAAAATTCCTGAGGATTATGTGAAGATTTCGGAGAGCGGCATAAGTGATCCAGCCGTTATGCTCGAATTAAAAGAATGCGGCTTTGAAGGATTCCTCATCGGCGAGCAATTTATGAAAGAAAGCAGGCCTGAGGTGGGTGCGAAGCATTTTATTGAGCGCTTTCATTTTCTGGAGAAAACCAAAACCCAAACGGTTTAATATATATGGCTAACCAACGTCTGCATTTGAAAGTGTGCGGGATGAAATTTCCTGACAACATTAAGAGGCTTAAAGAAGTGGAGCCTGATTTCATGGGAATGATCTTTTTTTCAAAATCTCCCCGGTTCGTTGGAAGTGAATTATTGTTTACCGGCACAAGTATATTTCCTCCGGGAGCAAAAAAGGTAGGGGTGTTTGTGAATGCTCCTCTTTGGGACATTGTGAAGGTGGTAGAGGAATACAAGTTGGAGTATGTGCAACTGCATGGAGACGAGTTTCCTCAGTATTGTGTCGAGTTGAGGAAAAAAGGAATGAAGGTGATCAAAGCCTTTCAGGTGAGCAATTCTTTTGATTTCAAAAAAGTGGAGGCGTTTGAGGGGTGTATCGATTTTGCTCTTTTCGACACCAAGACACCTAACTACGGAGGGTCGGGCGAGAAATTTGACTGGACATTGCTCAACTCTTACAAGCTAAGTATTCCCTTTTTTCTGAGCGGGGGCATTAGCCTTGAGGATATAGATGATATAGAGCAGTTGGACTTGCCTAAGCTTTTCGGGATTGACGTGAACAGCAGGTTTGAAGTTTCGCCCGGCTTGAAAGACATCGACAAGCTGCTGGCATTGAAGAAGAGAATGGGAACACTGAAAAAAGAGACAATCTGATGGAACAAACAATATCCAAATATGCAGTGGACGAGCAGGGATACTATGGAAAGTTTGGAGGTGCCTTCATTCCTGAGATGCTCTATCCAAATGTAGAGGAGCTGAAGGAAAAATACCTCGACATTATGTATGCTCCGGAATTTCAGGAGGCCTTTCACGGGCTTTTAAAAGATTATGTGGGGCGACCTACGCCATTGTATTTAGCCAGCCGTTTGTCTGAAAAGTACGGCGCAAAAATTTACCTGAAAAGAGAAGACCTGTGTCATACTGGTGCCCATAAAGTGAATAATACTGTTGGGCAGATCTTGCTCGCCCAGAGGTTGGGTAAGAAAAAGATCATTGCGGAAACTGGTGCCGGTCAGCATGGAGTGGCCACTGCTACCGTCTGTGCGCTCATGGGCATGGAGTGCATTGTGTACATGGGTGAAGTGGACATGGCAAGGCAGCGGCCGAATGTAGAGCGTATGCGAATATTGGGAGCGGAAGTGCGTCCGGCAAAATCGGGCAGCCGTACGTTGAAAGATGCCACCAACGAGGCGATGCGCCACTGGATCAATAATCCGAACGAAACCCACTACATCATTGGAAGCGTGGTTGGCCCGCATCCATATCCCGACATGGTGGCTCGCTTCCAGTCGGTGATCAGTGAGGAAATGCGGGAGCAGCTTTTGCTCAAAGAAGGAACCGAAACCCCCGACTATGTCGTTGCTTGTGTAGGTGGCGGCTCTAACGCTGCTGGTGCATTTTATCACTTTCTCGATGAGCCAGGAGTGCAACTGGTAGCTGTGGAGGCAGCCGGGCACGGAGTTGATTCGGGCAAGTCAGCAGCTACAACCGCTTTGGGCCGGGATGGTGTTTTACATGGCAGCCGCACGATACTGATGCAAACTGAAGATGGACAGGTTGTAGAGCCGCATTCAATATCTGCCGGCCTCGATTACCCAGGCATTGGCCCTTTGCACGCCCATTTGTTTGATAGCAAAAGGGGGATATTCCTGAATGCTACTGACGAAGAAGCTATGGTAGCTGGTGTTGAACTTAGTCGGCTGGAGGGCATTATACCCGCCATCGAATCAGCCCATGCCATTGCGGCGCTGGGAAAGCTGACATTTAAACCTACTGATGTTGTGGTGCTTAATCTTTCAGGCCGGGGCGACAAAGACCTGGAGACGTATATTAAGTGGGGGGGGTATTAGGAAGACGGAAGTAGCCCACCTCCGCTAAAGCTTCGGCAGGCAAGGGAGACGGAAGGTAGGAAGCTTGCCCGACTACTGGCGGGACTGAAGTAGGAGGTCGGTACGGCAGCGCTAGGAGATAGGGAAGGCAGCCGCCTGAAGACCAAAGTAGAGAGCTTTGCGCCTCTGCGCCTTTGTGAGCAACCTGAAAGTGGTAATTAATGAAATGAAAATGACATGAGTGAAATAATAGAAGCAAATAGGATAGACACCCTTTTTACCGAAAAGGCAGATCACATATTGTCGATGTATTTTACTGCGGGCTACCCTGGTTTGCATGATACACGAAAGATCATGAAAGCGCTGCAGGATGGCGGAGCCGATGTGATTGAGGTAGGCATTCCCTTTTCAGATCCCGTGGCCGATGGGCCCACCATCCAAAAAAGCAACCAGCAGGCTCTTGAGAATGGCATGAACATGAAGCTGCTGTTCGATCAACTGGAGGGCATGCGTTCTGAAATCGATATCCCCGTTTTATTGATGGGCTACTTCAATCCTGTGATGCAATACGGCCTGGAGAAATTCTGTGCCAGGTGCCAGGAAATAGGTATCGACGGCCTCATTTTGCCTGACCTGCCAGTATACGAATACCGAAAGTTTTACAAAGAAACCTTCATAAAATACGGCCTGCACAATATCTATCTCATTACACCTCAAACATCGGAAGAGAGGATTCGTGAAATTGATGAGCATACCGAAGGTTTTATCTACATGGTTTCCTCTGCCAGCACAACTGGTGCCAAAGGGGCTGTGAGTGAGGTGCAGGAAGCCTATTTTGCCAGGATTCAGATGCTCAAGCTGAAGAACCCACGGTTGATTGGATTTGGTATTTCGAACAACGAAACTTTTGAAAGAGCCTGTCGGTATGCCAGTGGTGCCATTATTGGTAGCGCCTTCATTGACCTGCTGGAGAAGTCGGACAATATGGAGGCCGACATCAAACAGTTTGTGAAAGGCATAAAAGGAAATTGACGGCTTGGCTGGTTAAGACATTTTGAAAACGGCTAAAAATCCTTTGTTTCACCCCAACCCTGAAGGGAGCCAAAGGATTTTTAGCGCTCAATTCGGCCACTTGGTGGCTATTGATAGACGCCCCCAACTTCTGGCTATTCTATGCACTTTTTATGTCGTCGATAACAAATAAGAACTATTAAAAACACCCGTTATGATTATCCAACTCGATCCGGCTATTTCGGAAGAAGCGAAGGCGAAGATTACCGATACCCTCGGCCAACTGAAGTTCAAAGGAACTGAAGTGAAGACCCAGATGGGCGACTATTTGGTGTGTATCGGTAAAACCAATATCGACATTAGGCAGCTCGGCTTTCTGCCGGGGATCATCGACATCCACAAAGTGTCGGATGACTATAAGCTGGTGTCCCGGAAATGGAAGGTGAATTCCACCCAAATCGACCTTGGCGATGGCGTTGTCATCGGCGATGGTAGCTTTTCCATCATGGCTGGGCCTTGCAGCATAGAGGGAGAGGAGAACGTCAGGGAGACCATCAAACACCTGAAGGAGAACGGGGTGAACATCATGAGGGGTGGCGTTTTCAAACCGAGAAGCTCGCCATATTCGTTCCGTGGCATGGGCATTGATGGACTGAAGATGTGGTATAGTATTGCCAGGGAAGAAGGCATCAAGATTGTGACTGAAGTGATGCAGGTGTCGCAGATTGAAGAGATGTATCCTTACGTAGATGTGTTTCAGGTTGGTGCCAGGAATACGCAAAATTTCAACTTGCTGGATGAGCTGGGCAAAGTGGATAAGGCCGTCATGATCAAAAGGGGAATTTCAGGAACAATAGAAGAACTTTTATATTCTGCTGAGTATGTTTTTTCAGGGGGCAACGAGAAGTTGATCCTTTGTGAAAGAGGCATTCGAACTTACGAAAAAGCCAGCCGTAACACACTTGACTTGAATGCAGTGCCCATTTTGAAGGATAAGACACATTTGCCGGTAGTGGTGGATCCTTCGCATGGCATTGGTATCCGTGATTATGTCGACAGCATGTCGCTGGCAGCGGTAATGGCCGGTGCCGACGGTGTGATCTTTGAAATTCATCCACTACCTGAAAAAGCAGCCAGCGATGGGCAGCAAACACTGGACTTCCAGCAGTCGGCAGCGCTGATCAGGAAGATGAAAAAGACCTATGCGCTAAGGGAAGAGTTTGATATGGCGGGATAAAAATGAAGTGTTAGAGATGCTTTACTGCCTCCAAATGCTCGTCATTTCGAGGGAGGAACGATCGAGAAATCCCCCAGACCTACTGCTAGGCCACGGAGATTTCTCACTACGCTAACGCTACGTTTCGAAATGACGATATCCTGCGAGGCTGTAGCTCATTGCCTTCATGAACTATTTTTTCACCCCCTCCCCATATACGGATCCGATATGCTGTTCGCTCCGGTTTCGAGCCTCCCGGCAAACCGTACTTTCAGGTTGGGGTCGGCGGGACTTGTCACAGAAAAGTCGTACCAGCCCTTGCTCGATGCGGTGTTAAGCGTCAGGCTTTCCAAACCATCAGCTTTTAGCTTCAGCTCTTTTTCCAGGTGTTGGTATTTATCGTCTTTGAGCTCCAATTTTAAAATACCTTTGCTTCTGTTGATAATTGAAACTCGCAACTTCCCATTGACTTTTCCTCCAGTCATTTCCGGGATACACGTTACGTCTACGCCATTCCCTTCATTGCCAGCAAACTCCCTGAAAAAGCCGTTTGGGCCATACACTCTCAGGTGGTATTGTCCATTCTCGAAGTTATCCAATGGCCACTGGTACTCAATTTCGTCGCCTGCTTTCACAGCAAAAGCCCATGTTTTTACCGGTTCAAAGGTATTTGTCACCTGATTCAGATATTTGCCAGGAGCGTATACATTGAATGGTGCGCCCAGGGAGCTTTCGCCAAATAGACCCTTTCCCGCTTTGAAGCGAATGCGGAAATGCTTGCTGTCGTGAGTTAAATTGCCTGTTACGTGCAATTCGTAGCCCAGCGCATTGGAAGGCTTGGTGCCAGGCTCCTGTTTTGGGAGCTGTGTCGTCAACATCCTGGTATCTGCTTTCAGGGGTTTGAAGTTGTTGGGCAAGCCTTTGAAGCTGGCATTGTAGATTTCCTGAATATACTTATCTCTATCAAGTGACGCTGGTATGTCAATCTGCTCGCCATTGTATGGTCTGAATACAGAGGTGAGGTCGCCACTGATTGCCCGGCGCCAGGAACTAATGTTGGGCTCTTCAATTTTTTTACCTGTCTTTTTGGAAAGGAATTTTTCCATGAACATGATGGTAGACGTAATATCACACACTTCTGAATTCACCCATCCACCCCGAGACCATGGTGAGGCCACAATAAGCGGTACACGGTAACCCAAACCTACCGGACTAGTCCTTGCCTCCTTTTCCTCAAAGCCAGCTTTTGTTTCTTCGTCTACGGTCACGTACTCACCATCGACTTTCAAGCCATCTGAGATTTTGCCATCATTTGAATCGGCTGGGTTGGGTACTACAAAGGGAGGGATGTGGTCGAAATAGCCATCGTTTTCGTCGTAGTTGAGGATGAAAATTGTCTTTTTCCAGACCTCTGGATTCTCGGTGAGGATGTCCATTACCTCAGACACATACCAGGCACCATACCATGGTGCACTTGGGTGATCGGAGAATTTCTGAGGCGCTGCCAGCCAGGAAACGGTAGGTAATTTGCCTTCTTTTACGTCTTTTCGGAACTGATACAGAATGTCTCCTTTGGGTACTTTTGTCGAGCGTTCCACGCCATTGTCGGAGTAGGTCATGTCTGCTACCTTGTGGTAGTCGGGATCACCAATATTGGTTGTGAAGGCCTTATTGTGTAGGTTTTTCTCCCGCTCTGAAAGCTTCTCGAAGGCATCAGGATTCCATTGCTGCAGGAGGTCGTTTACCTGAGCAATACCTTGTTTTGCTGCATCAATTTGTTCCTGTAATTTGGCTTTATCTGCGCCAGGCTCGTTTAGTGCTTTTTCGAGTGCTGCCAAGTCACCGGGTAGCTCTTTTTCTTTCGTCTTCAGGTACTCATGAAAACCTTTGCTATAACGCACGCCATACTGGGTAAACCACTCCAGGTTGTTGTCTGTAAAGTTGGCAAGCAACGAGTCGTCCTCCACATTGGTGGGCAGGCTGATTTCGTTTTGATAGACTTTCCAGGAAATGCCGTTGTCCTCCAGTCTTTCAGGGAAGGTGGCCCAGCTGGCCTCCCTGCCATAGGTCACTTCTCCATTTCTCACTTTGGCTTTGTCGCCTGGCTCGCCGTGTGTTTTACCAGTCCAGTGGTAGCTCCGGTTGGTGGTGGTGCCGGTAAGGGCGGCGCAGAAATGCTGGTCGCAAACAGTAAAAGCGTCGGCCAATGAATAGTAAAAAGGAATGTCTTCCCGGGTATAGTAGCCCATGGTAAGGGGGATGTGCTTGTAGTCTTTGTTGCCCGGTCTTTTGGCTTCTATCCAGCCATCGTATTTGCCATTGTTGCGGGCGTCGACCTGGTCTTCCCAGGAGTGAGGCACGCCGCCTATCCACGTTGCTTTGGTGTCTTTCATGTCGAGGCGGAAAGGAGGGAACCTGTTGCCGGCACTGTCAGGCTGAAACCATACAGGATTTTTGTCTGGCAGCGAAATAGCGAGGGGATCGTTGAAGCCCCGTACGCCTTTGAGCATGCCAAAGCAATGGTCGAACGACCGGTTTTCCTGCATGAGCAGCACCACATGCTCGGCATCGTAAAAGGTAGTGCCGGGATCAGGTGAAATAGCCAAAGCCTTTTCAATCGAAATGGGCAGTGTGCTCCAAACGCTGGTGCCACCAGCCAGCAGGGCCGCTTTTTTCAGGAACTCTCTTCTCGAATCGCTCATAAATCTTGTTTTCAAAACAGGTTAGGCCAGCGTAAACAGGCTCCGGGTGCAATAATATCGACCGGGCTTGCTAATTGAGTTGACGCAGCCATTATGTGTTCTTTAATAACATACGAATATGTTAACATAAAGGAAATACCCCAAACGGTTTTGCGGGCAGACGTGAAAAGAATGGCCGAAGGTTGGTTGTTTTCTCCATCCATCCTTTTGCCGGTTGAGTTATAGGAGATTGCTTAATACCTTTCCTTCGTTAAACATACAGGTATGATCTCCGAAAAGCACATCAAATACGTTCTCGTTTTTGCCCTGAGTATTGCTACCCTTTCTGGCAGTCTCGCACAAAAATTCCCCTCCGACAAGTTTCAAAATCTCAAAATCAGGAATGTCGGTCCTGCCAACATGAGTGGTCGGATCACCGCCATTACTGCTGTGGTCGATACGCCCACAAAGATCATTTACATAGGCGCTGCCTCCGGAGGGGTGTGGAAATCAGAGAATGGCGGCACTGCCTGGGAGAGTATTTTTGATGACAATCCAACAGTCAACATTGGTGCCATTGCTGTGCAGCAGAGCAACCCGAGTGTGGTATGGGTGGGTACTGGTGAGGGCAACCCCCGCAACTCAATGAACCTTGGCCTTGGTTTGTTCAAATCGATTGATGCCGGCAAAACATGGAAAAGGGTAGGACTGGAAAATTCGAAAACAATTCATAGAATTATCGTCGATCCGGCTGACGGAAACACCGTGTACGTCGGCGTGATGGGCGATCCGTTTACACCGCATACCGAGAGAGGGCTTTATAAGACGACGGACGGCGGGGTGACATGGAAGAAAATCCTTTATACCAACGCTCAATCAGGTATTGCCGACCTGGTGATGGATCCAGCTAACCCTAATAAGCTGCTGGCTGCCATGTATGAGCACCGCCGCACGCCGTATAGCTTCACATCTGGTGGTTCGGGCTCAGGCTTGTACATGACCTACGACGGCGGTGAAAACTGGAAAAAACTTGGTGAATCTGACGGGCTACCTGCCGGCGAACTGGGGCGAATAGGGCTTGCCATCGCCCCAAGCGACCCCAACCGGATTTATGCCAAAGTGGAGGCCACCAAAAATGCCCTTTACCGCAGCGACGATGGCGGCTTGTCGTGGAAAATGATCAACGACAACCCCAGGTTCACCAACAACCGGCCTTTCTACTTTCAGGAATTGGCTGTGGATACCAAAGACCCGAACAGGCTCTACAACATCTACCAGCCACTGCATGTGAGCTACGACGGAGGTGTGTCTTTCGATCCGGTGCCGATGATCCCTGCTGACGAAACCAAGGGCATTCATGCCGACTTCCATGCCTTTTGGGTAGACCCGAATGATCCCACTTTCTTTATCATTGGCGGCGATGGTGGCATTGGCATCACCCACGACCATGGCAAAGCCTGGTATTTCCCTGAAACAATCCCTGTGGCTCAGTTTTACCACATCAACGTGGATGAAGATATGCCCTACAATGTGTACGGCGGCATGCAGGACAACGGTAACTGGTCGGGCCCTGGCTATGTGTGGAAACGGGGCGGCATCCGCACACTCTACTGGCAGTATTTGGTAGGTGGGGACGGCTTTATCATCCAACCTGACTCGGTAGACTCACGGTTTGGCTACGGCACTTCGCAAAATGGCGAGCTCTATCGCTACGACAAGCTGACTGGCTATTACCAGCACATACAACCCAAAGCACCAAACATGAACACCCGGCTGCGCTACAACTGGAACGCAGGCTTTGCGCAAGATCCAAACAACAACGATGTGGCTTACCACGGCAGCCAGTTTGTACACAAAACCACCGACAAGGGAAAAACCTGGACGATCATTTCGCCTGACCTCACCACCAACAACCCTGACCACCAAAAGCAGGACTACGGCGGACTCACCATTGATGCTTCCGGGGCGGAGATTTACAATTCGATCATAAGTCTGGCTGTGAGTTACCTTGACAAGAATGTGATCTGGGCCGGGTCTGACGATGGCCTAGTGCATTTGACCAAAGACGGAGGCAAAACCTGGACAAATGTCACTGCCAATATCAAAGGTCTTCCAAAACAGGCGTGGCTTGCGCAGATGCAAACATCGCCGCACAAAGCAGGTGAAGTATGGCTGGTGGCCAACAATTATCGCCAGGGTGATTATGCGCCCTACTTATATCGCACGCAGGACTACGGAAAAACCTGGGTACGTATGGCTGACGCCAGTCAGGTAAAAGGGTATGCGTTGTCGGTAGTGCCCGACAGCAAAGAGCCGAAGCTCGTATTCCTGGGGACTGAAAATGGCCTTTGGATCAGCATAGATGAGGGCAAAAACTGGGAGCAATTCAAAAATGGCTTCCCTTCCGTGTCCACCATGGACATGGCGGTTCAGCAACGGGAATCGGCGCTGATTGTAGGCACCTTCGGTCGGGCCATTTGGGTGCTGGATGATCTGTTGTCGCTGCGTGAATTAGCCAAAGGCGAGCTGGATCAGCAGCCGTTGACAGCTTTGCCAGTGAACGATGCTGTGCAGGTAAAAGGCCTGTTCATCAATCCTCCCGGCAATATCTGGACAGGCTTTTATACTACTTTCGAGGGTGCCAATAAGCCCTTTCAGAAAGTGGAAATTCCGTTTTTTATCAAAGACAACAAAGCAGGTGACAAAGCCATGGCTGAGGTGTACAATGCCGAGAACCAGCTGGTCCAAACAGTGAACACCGACAGCGTGGTGGCTGGGCTCAACTACATTACCTGGAAGCTCGACGAGCAAATGGCCCGCCTGCCGGGTGCGTGGGTAGGTGAGGGCTCACGAGATATTCCTGTGCTGCCCGGCGACTACAGTATCAAGATCAAATATGGTGACAAAAGCTCTGAAACAACTGTGAAGGTGATTCCCGACCCACGGTTCGAGTACGACGAGGAGGTGGACAGGGCCGTTTACACACTGAGCAAGCGACTCAATATGTCTACTGAAAAGCTGTCCAGTGCCATGGCCAGGTTGCAAGCAAGCGACAAAACCATCGAGCATGTGCTAACCCAGGCTAAGGCGGTCGCAGCCAAAGAAGTTGTGACGGCTTCCGAAGCCATACAGCAAAAAATCAAAGCGCTCAACGACCTGGCCCGTGCGTCCCGCCCCGATAAGCAGGTAGGGGCCTGGCAGTCGTTTGCTGTGACCGCAACGTCTAAGTTGAGCGATGCATCGCAGGCGCTGAGAGGCCGGTTATTCGTTCCCACGAGCCAAGACGTGAAAGTGATTGAAGAAGCCGAGCATCTGGTGGGGGAATTTGTGAAGGCGGTGGACAGCTTTTACGTGACCGAATGGCCTGCCTACAAAAAGCAGGTGGAGGAGGCGAAGTTGAGTTGGTTTAGGGAGTGATGCTAGTCTCCACAATCGATGGCTAGGTTTTGTTGGCGCTGTTGCTCAAACGAGGACTTAAGCGAAAACTAATTTTTCTCTACGGAAAGTATTTGTAGACATCCTTTCGGGGAAGAAACCTGATGAAATCGATAGTGTTGCCTTCGATTGATACACCGATTCTGAAATCTCCCAGCCTGATTCGGAAATAGCTGTTGGCACCCTTCAGCTTCTTGATGTTTTTGATTTCAGTAATATTTCTGGCGGCCTGGGTGTGTTCAATTACGTCGGCCAGTTGAGCCAGTACTTTTTTATCCTTTATCTTTTTGGTGTCCTTTTCAAAAGATTTATCGATTCGGATATTCATTTACGAAGGTTACTGATGAAATCCTGAGTGTCTACATACTCCCCTGTTTTTGCTTCATCAATGAGATATGCCATTGCCAAATCCTCAGCATCTTCCCCGCTCAAGATCTTGGTTTTAATTCCTAATTTATTTGCTAGTTCTATGAGTAGCTTCATGTCAGAATCAGAATCACTGGATAAAATAGCTGCCTTCATGGTTTCTGTAATTTCCCTAAATATCAGCATTATCGGTATCTTTTCAAATGTGGCTTTTAGGTAGGGGAGTCTGTGAAGGCGGCGGACAGCTTTTATGCTACCGAATGGACTGCTTACAAAAAGCAGGTAGCTGGGGCGCAGCTGAGTTGGTTTAGGGAGTGAGTTGTTCTTACAGAAATGCACAAAAGTAAAAGGCGATACATTCGCCGCTTCATCCCTGCTCGTTTTAGTAATTGCTGAAACGAGGAAGATTGGGGAACTCTATTTGGTCTTGGGGAGGCCGGCTTTCTTCAGGATATTGTTTGCCATTTGGAGTTTCTCCGGAAATAATACCTGCCCCTTAAGTTTGTTCAACCCCTTGTCGATCTTCACAATCGGGGTCTTATGCCTGTTTAATTCATCGATTTTTATGATACTCTAAATTACCTATTTTCTTCTTGCGAAAAAGCATCATAATCTTGCCCGACAGTAAATTCCTCCTAAACATCATTCTTTAATCACTTACCACGACCCGACAATCTCCTACCGCAGCAATAGAGAGCTACCACCCGGAAAAGAATAGGGACGATAGAAATGCCCATTCCTTTCAACCGCTTCGGCATTGATCATTCTAAATACTATTTTAGTCGGCTACTAACGATTTTAAAATTTCAGCACAATGCCCTTACGATTTTCAACATTCCTTTTGCATTTCAAACTCGCCCTGGTTTTGGCTGTATTTGCCCATCAGGTTGCCTTCGCTCAAAGCTCCGGGCAAGCCCTAACAAGCCATGTTAATCCTTTTTTGGGTACAGACTTTTTCGGGCACACTTTTCCCGGCCCGGCCCTTCCCTATGGAATGGTTCATTTGAGTCCGGACGTGGGAACCGACGGTTGGACGTATTGCGCTGGTTATATCTATCAATCCACGTCAATTATAGGCTTCAGCCATACCCATTGGAGTGGTGTGGGCATGGTAAATGGCGGTGAAGTGATGCTTATGCCGACAGTTGGCAATGTGTTGCAGGTAGTCCCAGGTACAGAGGAAAATCCTGATAGTGGCTATCGTTCCAGTTATTCACACAAAGAGGAGGAAGCGTCGCCGGGTTATTATTCCGTCATGCTCAAAGACTACGATGTGAAGGTGGAACTGACCACCACCCGCCGTGTCGGGCTGCATCGCTATACTTTCCCTAAAGCAGCAAACTCCAGGGTGATACTGGACCTAGGCCATCAAATAGGAAGTGCGTATGGCGAGCAGAATTCGGAGTTGAGCATAGTGAACAACAACCGGATTGAAGGTGTGAAGGCGACTGAGCAGGGCAAGCTGTATTTTGTTGCTGAATTCAGTAAGCCATTTTTATACTATGGCACCTTCGATGCCAACTATGTGACGCCTGAATCGGGTGCCAGTATTTTTCCCTATAAAAGTGGGGAAGCCGGTAAGAAAATTGGGGCCTTTGTGCAGTTTGAAACCGACGAGAAGGAACAAATCCTTGTGAAAGTGGGCATTTCCTATGTCGATGTAACAGGAGCACGGAAGAACCTGGAAGCTGAAATCCCCGATTGGGATTTTGAAAAGGTGAGAAAGGCGGCCAGCCAGGTTTGGGAAAAGGAGCTTTCTACCATTCAAATTGACGGAGCGTCCGACAATCAAAAGCAGATTTTCTATTCCGCTCTCTATCGCTCGTTCTTGTCGCAATACATATCTCAGGACGTAGATGGCAGGTACCGTGGATCAGACGGGAAAATCCACGTTGCCAAAGGCTTCAATTTTTACGGTTCTTTTTCATGCTGGGATACCTATCGTTCGCAGCATCCTTTGCTAACCTTAACTGCACCGGAGCACGTCAATGATTTTATCCGGTCGATTGAAGCCAAAGTAGACAATTTTGGGTGGTTGCCTGCCCAGCATTTTCAGGGCGTTTTTAAGGAGTCGATGGTGGGCGACCACCTGATTCCGGTCATTGTGGATGCGTATATGAAAGGCTACCGAGACTATGACATCAAGAAGCTGTACGACGCTATGCGCACCAAAGCATTGCAAAACCCTCAGCCTCCCGTTCCTGAATACATGGGAAGAGCAGGCTTGGGCTACTATCTGGAGCTGGGCTACACACCCGTCGACCGGGTGACCGAAGCTGTGCCTAATACCTTGGAGCTTGCCTACGACGACTGGTGTATTGCACAGCTGGCTCAGGAGCTGGGCAAGCAGGACGACTACAAGCTGTTTATGAAACGAGCCGGCAACTATGCCAAATTATGGGACAAGGAAACGCAGTTTATGCGCCCCAAAAAAGCCGATGGAACATGGCTGGAGCCTCTAGGCAACAATGAGCAGGAGATTGTGCAATACGAGGGGCACCATTACTACAAATACTTTGACCCGTTGCTGGTGGGCCGCCGTCCTAACCGCCATTATACAGAATCCAATGCCTGGCAGTACGTTTGGTCGGTGCAGCACGACCCTCAGGGATTGATCGATCTCTTTGGCGGTAACAAAGCATTTACCAAAAAGCTGGATACGTTTTTTGAGATGAGTCCGCTGATCACTCCTCCGAAATACGTGGGCGTGGTGGGCACCATAGGCCAGTATGTGCATGGCAACCAACCCTCGCACCATGTGGCCTATTTGTACAATTACGCAGGACAGCCCTGGAAAACGCAGGAGCTGGTGCGACAGATTTGCGAAGAGTTGTATCGCCCTGGCCCGGGTGGCTTGTGCGGCAACGAAGACATGGGTTCCTTGTCATCCTGGTATGTGCTCAGCTCCCTGGGGATTTATGCTGTCACGCCCGGCTCCCCCAACTATGTGATTGGCAGTCCGTTGTTTGGAGAGGCCACCCTTCAGTTCGCTGGAAATAAAACCTTTGCGATCAAAGCGCTCAACAATTCTAAAGACAATAAGTACATTCAGTCGGCCACGTTAAATGGTGCTGCTTTCAACCGCACCTGGATCACCCAGGACGAAATCAAGGCAGGAGGTGAGCTCATCTTCCAAATGGGGCCAACACCCAATGAGAAATGGGGTACGGGACGAGGCGCAGCGCCACCTTCGATGTCGGTGGGGAATTGAAGTCAGGAGGGTAAATTTCAAAGGGCCGACTATAGTAGTAGGAATGTGGCGATACACTTGCGTGCCTCCCCATCCTTGTTTGAGCGATACCGGAAACGTGGACGATTGGTGGGTTCATTTTTATTCGTGCTCAGTGATACCTTCGTTGTTTAGTTCAACAAAATTACTTCTATTCAAAGCGTTCTTAATGAGTAAAAAGTTGTTTCTGAAAAGATCAAATAGCTGGCGGTTTTTCAGGTTCCCTGTTGTGACTAAAAATAGCTTCTTCGGCTTTCCCAAAGCCATGTGAGAGTGGTAAAAATCAAAATCCTTAGTTACCAGAATGAGATTTTGGCGGTCAGCAAGTTCAGTAATTTCTTCGTCAGGGGTTTCATCTCCTTTAGGGAGTTCAGCTACGTGGAAGGACTCAAGCCCAAGCTGGTTCAGTATTTCGCAAAGTTTTGTTGGAAGCTGAGCGTCAACAATCAGTTTCATACTGAGATCTTAGTGTAGCTCGAATACTTTGTTAATTTAGTTGCGTATGCCAAACAAGCTAGAATATCATCTTCCTCCAGATTAGGGTAATCTTCCAATATTTCGGGGTGGGTCGAACCCGCTGACAAAAGGTCAAGGATCAAGTCCACCGTATATCGTTTGTTTCTAATGGTGGGTTTTCCATGGCAAATTTCGGGGTTGACCGTAATTCTTTTTAAAAGTTGATTTTCCATACTGTGAAGTTACGAAATTATGCCATGAGAAGATACGAGCTATAGCGTTCCATGTGTGATTCGGAGTGTTTTGGAATCAAAAAAAGTGCAGTTGACACCCAATCTGTATTACATGAAGGTAATTGAACAAGCAGGGCAGCAGGTAGGGGAGTTTGTGAAGGCAGTGGACAGCTTTTATGAGACCGAATGGCCGACGTACAAAAAACAGGTGAAAGAGGCGAAGCTGAGTTGGTTTAGCGAATAAGGCTTGCGTATGCCGGGTTTCAAACCAGGCAATACTCTTCAGCTTCTCTGGTCGGGTGACAAATTGAATATGATCTTTTTTTCGAACCCGTTTCCACTTACGCCCTTATCCTTCTCTGGTCATGCAATGATTTTTTTTCAGTTAAGCGCTTAATCGGTTCCCCATCTTTTTACGTATCATTTACAATCATTTTACAAATGAAATGGCTGAATAGGGCTGTTGTGCTTGTAGTTTTGAGGCATCATTTTCACTAAACCCCAATTCGTTATGGCTTTCATGCAATTACCCCTTTTGTATGTCCTGCTTCATTTCTTTGCAGGCAATGTGGCGGCAGACTATTCACCGTCAGCTGAAACAAAGAAGGTTGAACCGACGAAGGAAGCCGGAGCCACCAACGTCATTCTCCAATCAAAAGACGGCGGCCACACATGGCAAGATATCAGCCACCTTTTGCCTGAAACAGAAGAGCGTATGGGCTTTTTTGCTGGTGAGTCAGAAATTTATTTAAGTACTAAAGGTGCGTTGTATCACAGTAGGACTCACCTTAAAACGCCTGTTTGGGAAAAAGAGAATCTTCCTGATCTGAAAAGTACTTCGATAGTCTTCAATCAATCCGGAGTGATAGCCTTCAGTAATGATGGACACATTTATCGAAAAAAGCCCTTATCAGATTCCGATAGCTTTCGGAACTGGTTGCCGATATACACAGACCTAATAACGCATTCGGTAGCCACTATTTTTGAAGCGTCTGATGGGACGGTATTCTCAGGTACAGGTAAGAGCCTTTCCAAATCTACCGACAAAGCACAAAGCTGGAAGCCAGTCCAGAAAGGTTGGGTGGATAATATCGTGGAGTCAGAAGGTGTTCTATTGGCTACTGGTCAAAACGGGATCATGCGGTCGACCGACAATGGTGACAACTGGGAATGGGTCATCAGCGAGGGAGGGGTAGGTATAGCTGTTGAACGTATCGATGGTGGATTTGCAGCGATAGCCTACAACACTCGAACTCAATCCAGAAGGATACATACTTCATTTGACGGTGGCAAAACCTGGCAAGCTATCGACGAAGGACTTCAGCCGTCGAAGAACATTTCGTCTGTGAAGCAACTGGGCGGCTATTTATTCGTGGGTCATCCGGATGGTATATTCCGTTCACCGGACATGGGTAAAACATGGCACCGTGTTCATGCTGGTTTTGGCAACCCGCTTTATGCTTCACTGAAATTCGCCTTGTGGACGCCGGCAGCACCTGTTGAGAAAGTGTTTAAGCTCTATGTTTCAGGCAATGTACTGTACGCTGTGGCAGTATCTCCCGGCTGTTGAGTAATCAGCGGACTCCCAGAAAATGAAAACCCCGCAGCTACTTGCGGGATTTTTTTGTGTGGTGTACCTGGAGGTTTTACCAAAGTTATGGGCTGCGGCTTTGTGGCAAACTCAGGGGTGAATGCGTCAAGCTAAGCGTGCGGAGGCAGGCTTTTTCGATAGTCACTATTTGCTTCCCAGAGAATAGTTTTACCGGTTAGGTGCCCGCAGATGTGCCGGAAAATCAACAGCTCACCTTATATTGTATTACCTTGTAAGAGCAAACAAATAGGCCAATGAAAGCATCCAATGTGGTGACCTTGCTCTTTATTGCAATGATATTTGCTGTATCTATGGAAAATGCCCAGGCTCAGAAGGGTGGGCAAATGGTGCGCCTTGCTAGGTTGGTGATTGATGAGGCCCAGCTTGAGAGTTACCGACAATTTTTGAAGGAAGAAATAGAAACCTCTGTGAAGGTGGAACCAGGAGTACTTACACTTTATGCTGTTTTCGAAAAGCAAAACCCAACTCATTTAACTATTCTCGAAATATATGCCGACACTGCCTCCTACCGGGCGCATTTGAAAACTCCCCATTTTCTCAAGTATAAAAATGGCACGGCTGACATGGTGAAGTCGTTGGAACTGGTTGAAGTTGACCCTCTGGTGCCGGGGATGAAAATTAAATAGTATTCCCGGCTTTCTCGAGAAAGAGAGAATGCCCCGGGGATGGCAATCTCTCTACTGTAACCAGTCTATCAAGGCTTGATCACCTGACCAGTACCGACACCGAACACACTCTTGCGGAAGCCGTATTCCAACTGCCTCATCGTTGTTGGTATTTCTCCGGGAAAAAAAGGAAAGTACTGTGGTGAGTTTTCAATCACCGTTGGGCTTACGGCATTGATCCTGACGCCATTTTCCAGTTCAATGGCCGCGGCACGAACAAATCCTTCCACTGCCCCATTGGCCGCCGATGCATTGGCAAAGTTCCGCTGGGGCTCATGCGTCAATGCCCCGGTGATCAATGTAAAAGAACCCCTGGGCTTGATGTAGTGCTGACCGATCAACACCAGGTTGATCTGCCCCATCATTTTGCCCTCCACTCCCTGGCGAAACTCCTTGTCGGTGAGGTTCTTCCACGGCCCAACAAACGTAGGCCCGGCGGTGCAAATCAGTGCATCAAATGCGCCGGTTGTTTTGTACATGTTTTCGATGGACTCGGGCGAGGTAATGTCTACCTGCACATCCATTCCGTGGCGATCCGCCCGAACGATTTCGTGTTCTTTTTCAAAAGCATTTGACAAAAAGCTTCCCATGGTGCCTGACGCACCTACAATGATAATCTTCATGATTCGTGTTTTTTTGTTTGATTAAAATTCTTCTTCTATCAGCTCCTTGTTCACCATTAGCCCCGTGGTTGTGCCCATCGAAACCGCATTGGCAACAGTGCGCATGCGGGTGACGTTGTCGCCACAGGCATATACACCTGGCACCGAGGTTTTTTGCGCAGCGTCTACCTTGATGTAGCCTTCTTCGCTGAGCTCGCAGCCCAGTTGTTGTGGAATGTCGCAGTGCTGCTGAAAAGGGAGCCTGGCATATAATGCGGTCACAGGTTCTACTCTGCCGGTCTTGAACTGGATGCTAGTGAGGTAGCCGTTTGTTTGGTCTAACTTGTAGATTTGATCTTCTACGATGTTAATCTTATGATTGTGCAACCTGGCAGTTTGCTCATGCGTGAGGGTGCTGTTGCCGTTGGTATACAGCGTCAGGTCGCTTGTCCAATTGGCAATGAGCATGCAGAATTCATAGCCACTATCGCCGTTGGCGAGTATGCCGGTTTTCTGGCCTCGCACTTCGTATCCGTGGCAATAGGGGCAGTGGAGCACACTTTTACCCCAGCTCTCCTTGAAACCGGGAATCTCAGGCATAACGTCTTTGATGCCAGTTGCAAAAATTAATTTCCTGGCCGTAAACGACTCGCCGGATGGCACAAAAACCTCAAATCCACTGTCCAGTTTTTTGGCGTTTACCACCCGGTCGTTCAGAAAGTTCACCGTGGCGTAAGCCGACACCTGCTGTTTGGCTATTGAAGCAATTTCTGCCGGGGCGGTGCCGTCCTGCGTAAGGAAATTGTGCGAGTGTGGAGTTTGCCTGTTGCAGGGTTTGACGCTGTCGATGATCAGCACCTTCCTCAGCGCTCTGCCCAGAGCGAGGCCACCAGCCAGACCGGCATAGCTTCCTCCAACGATGATTACATCGTGCTTTATTGCAGTCTCCATGTTGTTGCCGTTAGCTTTATTTTGCGTTTGCCTTGCCTGAAAATTGAGCGATCAGCCGGTCGAGCAACGGAACGCCTACGAACATCATCCAGGGAACCAGAGAGATGGTCAGGATAAAAGTTCTTTGGTAAAGGGGCAGGTTTGCCAGGCTTTCGCCAAAGACAGCCAGAAACAGTGTGATGGAAGGATAGATGACCAGCCAGATTTTCAGCGAGGCCATCAGGCGTGTTTTTTTGTTCATTTTGTTACTTGTTGAAACTTGATATCACAAAAGTAAAGTGAACAAAAGGGGTGGGGATAGGACGAAAATGAAGTTGGATGGGACTTATCGGAACTTCTTACGAAAAGCGTCCGGTGACATCCCTGTGCGCTTTTTGAAGAACCGGATGAAATAGGAAACGTCTTCATAGCCAAGATCCCACGCAATGTCTTTTACCTGATTAGGGGTGGCAAGCAGGTAGCGTTTCGATTCCAGGATAACCTGATCGTCGATGAGGTTCGTGACAGTTTTACCTACCGACGCTTTGGTAATAGCATTTAGCTGGTAGGGAGAAAGGTTTAGCATGTCGGCATACTGCGATGCTTGCTTGACCTGACTGATATGGGCTTCAAGCAACGCCAGCAGCTCTTCAAATCGCTCCTGCATATAAAGGTTACCATTGTTTGTCAGTTGATTTGGGGCAGGGCTCTGCCTGTTGTATTCTATGCAAAGGATTTCCAAACTGGCTTTGATGATATCGAGGTAGCCGTCCTGCTTGCTGGTGTATTCTTCAAAAATGTTAGCCAGGATACTGTTTAGTTTTTCGAACCTGCTGGCTTCAAGTTGGCAGAAGTTCTTGCCACTTGCTTTTCGCAACCGCTGCGCAGCAGCCTGATCTTTGGAGCCGCAGAACTCCTGGTCGAATTCCATGAGATATCCGGTGGAGCCCATCTTTAGCTGGAGGCGGTGCACCTGACCCGGCCTCAGAAAAAACACCGATCGGCCGGATACCTGATAGGGGGTGAAATCAATTTCATGAACGCCTTCGCCTTGTGAAACTGCCAGAACAAAGAAGAAGTTGTGCCTGTGTAGCGAATGAAGCATGTCTTTTCCGTCGAAGATATCCTGTAGCCTCCGGATACTACATCGTCCAAAAGCCTGCTCACTGGTAGCACGAATGTCTCTGATGGGGATTTTCTCCATATAGCGTCGTCGATGAGTAGTCAGCCCTAATGCCTCGATAAAGCCTTTGCTTCAAGGATTATTGCGGCATTGTTAATTTACAGCTTAGCCTCATTATTGCGACCGTTTCGGCAAATGTTTTTCGCTACTGCATTCGATCTGCTCTTAACCCTCGCAAATCTCCTTCAACCTACTTAAAGCCTTTGGCCACATTTCGCTGAACATTTCTGCAAAAGCATCCGCCGTGTCCAGGTCCACCGTTACTGTTGTTACTCCATTACGTTCTTTGAAGGTGTAGTTTTCCATAGCGCCAGCCCACATTTCAACCATGGCGCCGGAGGTGATTTCCTGGTCGCCATCCACCATGCCGTAATGACTGACAGATACGAACTCAGCCGGTTTGTTTTCCAGTATTTTGGACACCATGCCACCCCGCTTGCCGTCCTGATCAAGCCCTACGAAAAGTATTTTGCTGCCTTTGTCCCAGCTTCCCTCGTAAGAGCCTGGAGCCCCATCCGGGTCGGGGTTGAAAGCGCTGGTCCAGTCTTGATAGCTTTTGATATCATCAAGGCCAAGCATCAGGCGGTAAACTTTTGCTGCAGGCACCTTGATGTCCTGGAGAAATTGAAGATGTTTCATAACGGATTTATTGAAGTCTACTTTACCTGTCAAAGATCGCTATTGCCAACAAACTTCTCGCTGTAGTAAAACGACAATTCGAGAGGTCGATTGCGTCATTTTCTTGAGCAGGCCAAGCCTATTCAATCTTGCTGGCATCCACGTAATAATCACTGTCTACTATTAGCTGACGCAAGCGCTGAGCTAACTCGACGGTCTTCCAGCTGCCCTCAGGAGCCAACCTTTGTGTTTTGCCGTCGATGATTACTTCCACAGGCATGTCAAAACCTTCCACACAGTTAGCCCATCTGTAGCTCAGTGTTGTGTCGTTGGTTTCGTACTCTAACACAGGGATTCTGGTATCTCTCAGGTACTGGTCAAAGAAAGGCCCCAGATTCATCCCTGACTTTTCAGCCAGGAAGGCTTCAATTTGCCCGGTGGCAACAGTTTGATGATAGAACTCCTCATTCAAACCCCGCAACATCATGCGCCATTTTTCATCGTCTCCCACCAGCTGGCGCAAAGTGTGCAGCATATTCGCCCCTTTCGAGTACATGTCGCCCGAGCCTGAATAATTCACTTCATACGCACCTATTATAGGCCTGTCGTTGCGGATATTTTTACGAGTGCCAATCACGTATTCGGCACTGGCATCTTTGCCATAATAGTAGTCGACAAAAAGGTTCTCTGAGTAGGCGGTAAAGCCTTCGTGGATCCACATGTCGGCGATGTCTTTGTAGGTGATATTGTTGGCAAACCACTCATGCCCCGACTCGTGCACAATGATGAAATCGAAGTTAAAGCCCCAGCCAGTGCCGCTTACGTCGGTGGTGTGGTAACCGTTTTTGTAGAAGTTGCCATAGGTTACACTGCTTTGGTGCTCCATGCCGTAGTAGGGCACTTCCACCAGCTTGTAGCTGTCTTCGTAAAAGGGATAAGGGCCAAACCAATGCTCAAAAGCGGCCAGCATTTTAGGCACTTCTTCGAAATGAGTTTTGGCTTTCTTGAGGTTGTCACGCAGCACGTAGTAGTCGCAGTCAAGCGGGCCTTTTTCACCGTCATATACTTCCCCGAAGTGAACATAGTCACCCACGTTCACATTCACGCCGTAGTTGTTGATCGGGTTGGAAACAAACCATTCGAAGGTTTTGCTGCCGTCATGGTTGTCGGTGGTTTTTCTCAGGCGGCCGTTGGAAACATCCATCAGGTGGTCGGGCACAGTGACGCTGATGGTCATGCTGTCGGTTTCGTCGTACATGTGGTCTTTACAGGGCCACCACAGGCTGGCACCATCTCCCTGGCAGGTAGTTACTATAAAGTCGTTGCCGTTGCTGTCCTTCGTCCAGGTAACACCGCCTTCCCAGGGCGGGAGCTTGCTCACTTGAGGCCTTCCACCATAGCTAATGGTCAGGCTGTTCACAGCGCCAGGCACTTGCTTTCTCTTGAGGGTAATGAACCATGCATTGCCATTTTGCAGGAATTTCAATGCCTTGCCGTCTTGCATCACCTCAGTGATCTTCATTGGGTGTTGCAAGTCGATCTGCATGGTTTTGGCCTCCGTAAGCACTTTGTAGGTTACCGTATTCTGACCCGAGAAAGTTTTCGCTTCAGGATCGACCTTTACCCCGAGGTCATAGTGTACCAAATCCCACCATGCTCTTTCCGGGGTGATGGAGCCACGGAGTGTGTCTTGACGGGTGAATTTGGGAGACTGGGCAAGTGCCGTAGTCACAAAGCCAATGACGAAGCAAAGGGATAATGTCAACGATTTCATAAGTGAGAAATAAGAGGAAGCAAGATATAAATTTTGCTTTAGCCAATCCAACTGAACCACCCTAAGCAAGCAACTCCAAAACAGCTTTTCCCTGGCCGTCGGGGGTGGTGTAGAAGGGCCGACCTTCGATTGTGTAGTTAGTTTCAGGGTGGATGCCCAGCGCATGGTAGATCGTCTGGTGTATTTGGTCAATAACGACAGTATTTTCAATGGACGAGCAGGGTCTTTCATCGGCGGTTTTGCCGTAAACCAACCCTTTTTTGATACCTCCGCCCCACATGAGGATGGAGCTGCCGTCGGTGAAATGCCGGTGCATACCATAGAATTTTTCGTCTTCGATGACGTCGGGTTGATTTACCTGGTCTTGTACTTTCTCGCCGGGGCGTCCTTCCAGCAAGGCATCTCTGCTGAATTCACTGGCCAGCACAATGAGCGTACGGTCCAAATGGCCCGATTCATCCAAATCTTTGACAAGCTGGGCAACAGGGCCATCGATCAGCTCCTTCATTTTTACCACACGGGTGTGTCCGTTCTCATGCGTGTCCCACCCAAGAAATGGCTCATATTCTGTGGATACGCTCACAAACCGGGCGCCGTTCATGGCCAGCCTTTTGGCGGTCAGGCAGCCTAGCCCAAACCGGCCGGTGTTGTAGATGTCGTACTTCTCTTTTGGCTCCTGTGTTAAGTCAAATACCTGCGACTCGGGTGAATTCAACAGCCAGTACGACTGCTCCATCGACCGCATCAGTGACTCCCGCTGGTAATCGCTTCCCCGCTCCATCACCTCACTTTTGTTGGCCAATTCTTTGTAAAGCTGATTTCTTGCCTCAAACCTTTTGACTGACATGCCCTGCGGAGGGCGAACACTCTCCAGCCCACTTGATGGATCGGGAATGAGAAATGGCCCATATTCACTGCCCAGGAACCCTGCCGTATGAAATGCTTTTAGTTCTTCGCCTTCTCCCACGGTAAAACGCTGGCCCATGGCAATAAAAGGAGGGATGACCGGATTGACCGGCCCCAACTCTTTGGCGATCCAGGCACCAATATGCGGCGCTTGCACCGACTGTGGAGGCTCATAGCAAGTATGCCAGTGGTACTGGTGCCGGGTATGAAGGATGTGCCCCAGGTCGGCCGATTTGTAGGATCGGATGATAGCGCCTTTGTCCATCACACTACCAATGGACTCAAGTCCTTCTGAAAAATACAAGCCGTCCACAGCAGTCGGAACCTTTGGAAACGAGCTTAAAATTCTTTTACTCTCAACGCCTTTTTCGTAGGGTGTGTAGGCCTTTGGGTCAAAAGTTTCGGTGTGTGCCATGCCTCCGGCCATCCAAAGCAATATGACGGTGTCGGCCGAAGAACGAATTGCCGGGGCAGTGCTGCATGAACTTAAAAAACTGGCAGTGGGAATGCTGACAGCCGCAGCAGCAAGGCTGGCAGCTCCCATTTTCTTCATAAACTCCCTGCGTGAATTGGCTATGTGATTGTTCATTATTTCTAGTTCTAATAGATAAACTGAAATTCAGGCAAAAGCAAAGTGGCCCAAAACACGTCCTGCAAACCTTCTTTATCCGGCGTGTCTCCCAAAGCAGTCAGCATGATGTCTTTTTCTTTGTTCGAGGGTTTCCGGCCAAGGCACTTTAAGTAAAGGGCATCGACAATGCTTGCTGCATTGCTGTCATATTGCTGTAGCCAACTGCTGGCACCTTCTTCAAGTACCTGGTTGAAATAGGCACCATTGGTGAGTTCCAGCGATTGCAGCAAGGTAGCCTGATCATCTCTGGAGGTGGCTACAGTTTCCCGGCTTGGCCGCCCAAGCGCTTTCAAGAACGGATGCTGCCTGACCAGACTGGCCCGGGCATAGGTGGGCACATTGTCTTCAAATGTAAAACTCAATAACTGATCCCAATGCATGGCACCATAGTTGCGGACGTTTTCCCAATCCGAATCATTAAACGCAACGCTCAACCATTCTTTGCCTGGGTTCACATCGGTGCTTTTCCAACCCTCATCACCCGCCGATTGTACAGTGGTTTCAAGGTTATCCTTTTGTCGAATCTCCATTGCAAACAGTATCCCCGCAGGGTTGGCGATAGGCCCTTCGTTCGTTCCCTCGATGGCGATAATGTTTTCTCCACTTTTCAGGAACTTCGTCACGTCCAGCTTACTTACTTTTCTCCAGTCGTTGCCTTCAGCCACCTTGTTCCCATTGAGGTAAAACGAATATGAATGATCAACTGAAACCAGGGCCTGAGCGTTGATGATTTCCTGGTCGGTCAGTGTAAACTTGTGGCGGAAATATCTCGTGCCGGGTTCAGGCAGTACGTCCCTGTCAAATTTCCTTTCCCTGTGCCAAATTCTGTTCGAAGATAGCTGGTCGCCTGAAGGGTTGTAAGCGGCGGCATAGTATACGGGGGCTATAACCTGGCTTACGGCGTCAGAAAATTGCTCGGCACTCATTCGCCTGACAATTGGGCCGTTGAATACGTAGCGGGCCGACTTCACCTGCTCCAGCTTTTCGTAGCTCACCGTTGGTAGCTGGTAGGCTTTAGATGTCATGATGGTGCGCATCAATTGCTTTAGGTCATACCCCGACTCAATGAAATCTGCTGCCAGCCAGTCGAGCAAATCAGCATCCCATGGGGTCTTGTCCATCTCATCCAGGGGCTCGATGAAACCCCGCCCTATCAGTCTTTGCCATATTCTGTTGGCAATGGTTCGGTACAGCCTGCCATTCTCCGGCTTCACAATGACCTCTGAAAGTTTCAGCAAGCGCTCTTTTAAGCTGTCGGCCTCCACCGACCCCAATTCCGGATACAGGAAACTGACCTGAGCCATTTTTCCAGTGGGTATGTCACACCTGTTGAGTTCCATCACCGAATCGGCGAATATGGACGCAAAGCCATAGGCCTGGTCGAGGGTGAGGTTGCTTACAAAGCTGTTGTGACAAGAGGCACATTTCACATTTACCCCCAGCAGTGACTGGCCAATATTCTGGGCGGCCTGCATTTCGGTGCGCTGACTGGCATTGACCACGCCCCGCCATTCTATGCCCTTGATAAACCCTTCGGAAGCAGGGGTGGGGTTGATCAATTCCCTGACCATGGCATTGTAAGGCTTGTTTTCCAGTAGCGATTTGTACAGCCAGTCGGTAACCTGCTTTCTGCCGCCGGTAATAAATCCGGTGCCTGAGTAATCATTCCTTAGCAGATCGTTCCAAAAACTCAGCCAGTGCTGTGTGTAGTTGCTATTATCTGCCAGCAGGCGGTCGACCAGTTGAGTACGTTTGTTGGCGTCCTGATTATCGACGAACTGAATGATGGCATCCGGTGCTGGCAGCAACCCCACAATGTCCAGATAAACTCGTCGGATGAAGGTTTTGTCGTCTACCAACTGTGGCCAGGTGATGCCGTTCTTTTCAAAGTAGACATCCAGCAGCTTGTCCACTGGATGTACTTGTTCTGTGGAAACAGGTAGCCTCGGCTTTGACAAAGCAAGGGCCGCTTCAGGGAATACTTTCAACGCCCGATCCGACCAATGGGCACCCTTTTCTATCCACAATTTGATCAGGGCAACTTCGTTTTTCTTGAGCACCTTGCCCTTTTTGGGCATTACATCATCGTCGTTGGACGACAGCGTAATTCTTCTGTATAGCTCGCTGTCTTTAGGGTGGCCCGCCACAATCACTTTTCCGGATTTTCCACCCTGGAAAACGCCTCTTTTATTTTCTAATACCAGCTCCCCTTTTTGCTTGTTTTCGCTATGGCATTGATAGCAGTTGTGCGCAAAAATGGCCCTTACTTCCAGATTCAGATCGTCGAGCTCGGTTTCAGACAGGGAGTCCAGTTGCTTCAATTGTGCCAATAGAACCACGCTCCGGGTATCGTCGTAATCATCAGCGTTTCCTGGCAGCGCACTCGACAGAAAATCTTCACCATGGGTAAGGCTGGCGCCCAGGTGACCGGTAATCGTAAGCGTGATAACCGATAGCACCAGCAGTGACCGGTAGGCAAGGTAATTGGATAACTTCCCTGCATTTGTTTTTTGGAGCAAGAAAGCGGCAATGATCGAAAGTACGGCTGTGGCGATGCCCAGATTTTGATGTAGCTGTACCAGGTCGCCCGAGTAGTCATCGAAAGTGCGAAGGAACCACCCGAGGCCAGCGGCCAATGCAGCTGAAGCGGCTCCCAGGTACACCATCCAGTTGATGCCCTCCCTTAGGTCAGGTCGTTTCCCATTCAGGGTGAGCGCCTCAAGAAAAAGAACAACAATCAATAATCCAATAGGAAAGTGCACTGCTACCGGGTGCAGGCGACCTAGTAGCTGAAATATCCAAGACCACGCATTTTCCTCCATGTTTGAAAATAGGAGGAATTTTTCACAAAAACATCCTTTAGGTTATGATTGGCGGAGATACTGAACGAGCGGATTAGGCGAGACCGTAGAGTATTAGAACCTAATCAAGCAGGTGGCGAAGCCATCTACTCGACTAGCGGCTGGCAATAATTGATTTAATGTAAGATTCTGGAGTCAATACTCCAATTTCACTTTTACTAAAATCCTTTAAATTTCGAGTTAGAATCACATCAATTCCGCCATTTTTCATGGCAGCAAAATTTTGTAAACCATCCTCAAAGTCTTTGAATCCAGAGTTAAGTGCGTTGCTTACAACCTCTTTATCCATTAACAAAACATCGGTAATCATAAGTAATTGCTTAAGATGATCAATCACTTTGTCGTGCCTTGCTGTTTGTCTTAGGAGGTAATATACATTACTATAAATCACCGGCGTCAAAAATCCCTTTATCCTATCAGTTTCACATAAACCAATTACTTGGGCCGAATATTCAGCGAAAGGCTGCCTATCAAAAAAGAAATCGAGAATGACATCTGTATCAATTAATACTTTATCCATCCTGCAAGTATTTCTTTGACAATCCTTTGGATAACTCCTCTTTATAGTCAAACCCTTCAGGCGCTTTGAAGGAACCTCTCAAAGAAGAAGCAATTGGTGTTGAATCTATCACTTTTGCATTGTCCTCTTTGATTATCACCTTAAGATAATTCTCCACTATATCCGAAAGGCTTCTCCCTTTTCCTTTTGCATATTCCTTCGCTTTCTCAATTAAAGTCTCTTCAATTGTCAAGGTTAACTTTGTATTCATAACACGTCTGTATGATTATCAATTTACACGTGCAAAGATATATTAACTCGCCAATACGTGCAAATAATTACCATACTACACGTATCCAACATTCGGAGACTGTCTGCCTTAGTTTACCGAATTACAGACATTTTGCTATAAGTACATGATGGCGTGGAGTGGCCGTCAGCCACAAGGATTGGATTATCCGATGGAGTTTCCTCAGCCTTCCTGGTGTCTGACGGCTCCAACGCAATGGCCTGCTCGCTGTACCGACGCATGCGTCCTTCCCGCCAGTAGTCGGGCAAGCTTCCGGTCTTCCGACTTCAGTCTATTTAAAGTTAAGGTGCAATATCTTCACGCTTTATCAATGAAGCTTGCTTTTTCCCAGCGGGTTCGCTATTGTTTGAAATCTCCTTTCCTCCTTATCACCATCCACATCACGCCCAAACCAGCCAGCGGAATCAGCGGATCGAGCAGGGAGCCATTGGCACCAAAGATTAAATTAGTCAGCGCAATTAATACCCCACCAATGGCCCAGGCGATGGTAGTAGGCACCGACCAGGTCATGAGCTGTAGCTTCACATCGGCGATTCCCATCATGCGGTTCACCACCCAAAAGAAGCTGTCGTTGAAATAGCTGAAGAACAAGGAACCCAACACGGCTGCCTGTGCTGCGAACAGCATATTAACATCGGGTATATTGATCAGGATAGGCGCTGTTATAGATGCCGCTGTGATCATGGCCACCGTTCCCGATCCTTGTATCAGCCTCACAATGGTGGCAACAAAAAAGGGAATCATGATGGGGGAGAACGGGAGGTTTGCCATCAGTGCTGCCAGTTGGGCACCGGAGCCGCTTTCCCGCACCACAAAGCCAAGTGCTCCGCCTGCGCCAGTCACCATTAGTATAATGCCCGCTGACTTGAGGCCTTCCTCCAGTCGTTCCGATGTCTCGTGGCGGTTGAGGTGAGGCACCAGAGTGTACACGGCAATCAAAGTGCTGATGCACAAAGCAATGACAGGTGAGCCAGCAAAGGCAACTACCTGCAATACCCATGACAAAGTTGTGCTGTCGGTGGCTGTAAGCGAAGGGAACAGGTTGGTTACTGCCTTCAAGAAGATCAGCCCGATGGGTACAAGAATGGGAAGCAGCGACTTTGTCAGGCAGGGGAGGGGCTTTGCCTCTTTTTCTTTTAAGTAATCAGCGTAGACGGCTTTCAGATCTTCCTGCACCACGGTGGCTACAAAGTCGGGATATGTTTTCCCAAGCCGCTGCGCATACCACACGATCGCCAGGGTGCAAGGCAGGGCTAGTACAATGCCGAGCAGCATCATGGCGCCAATGTCGACACCGAAGAGCCCCGCCACACCCAGAGGCCCCGGAGTTGGCGGCACCATGGTATGAGTCACGATAAGGCCGCCTGCGAGTGAAACTCCGAGGGTAAGGAGTGATCGGCTGCCTTTTTGTGCCAGCGCCTTGGCGATAGGGTAGAGAATGACAAAAGCGGAATCGACGAAGATGGGAATGCTCACCAGATAGCCAGTAAGGGCCAGCGCCCACTCTTCCCGCCGGTGCCCCAGCCACTTGATAAAAGAATAGGCGATTTGCTCAGCAGCACCTGATACTTCCAGGATGCGCCCCATCATCACTCCTAGTCCGATCACAATGCCAATGGTACCCAATGTGGAGCCAAACCCTTTGGAAATGGCGTCCAGTGTTTCATTCACCGACAAGCCGCCAGTGATGCCCGCCACGCATGCCGCCGCAATCATTGCGATGAGCGGGTGCACTTTGGTGCGCAGCACCAGTAAAATCAAAACGAAGACGGCAACCGCCAGACCAATGATGGGAATGGAGAGGTCGCTCATCAGTTGGGCTGCTTGTTGGAAGCGATGAACTGAGTGATGAACGTGTCGAACTCGCCGTCGACCGTGAAGCCAAGTGCCAGTCCTCTGCTATTGTCGATGGCGGCAGGCCAGCTACTTACAATGGCGTTGATAGCAGCATCTGGTTTGAACTGTACCCTGGCCAGAGCACCCTGGCCGGAGATGCGCTCCAGCGAGTCGAGCATTTGTTGCACCGTGACACTGACGCCCGGCAAGTTGACAGTACGCCAGCCACCGAAAGCTTCCGCTTTTAGCGTGGTGGCATGGATAAGATTTTGGATAACAGTATCGGGGCTTGAGAGCCAAAGCGCCAGGTTGGTGGAGACGGGACAAATGGCCTCTTCTCCATTGATAGGCTCACGTATGATGCTGCTGACAAACGAAGAAGCCGCCAGGTTGGGTTTCCCTGGTCGCACACAAATGGTAGGCAATCGCAGCACCCTGCCATCGACCAATCCTTTTCGGGAGTAGTCGTTGACCAGCAGTTCACCAATCGCTTTCTGGGCACCATACGACGAGCGGGGAGTAAGCGCCGTGGTGTCTAGCACGGTGGCGGGCAGGTCACCACCGAACACCGCAATGGAGCTTGAGAAAATTAACTTAATGCCTGGTTTCTGATGACGGCAGGCTTCCAGTAGTTGGCGGGTAATGTCCATATTGACTTTCCAGCCCAGATCAAAGTCTTTCTCAGCATGGCTGCTCACTACGGCTGCCAGGTGAAAAACAATACTCGTTTCGGCGGAGATAAGAGATTTGGCAGCTCCCTCTTCAGAAAGATCAGCTTGCAGGCACCGAACCCGGCTGTCATTTTCCGGGTGTGGAGGCATCACAATGTCCACCAGCAACAGCTCGTCAAAAGCAAGATGACTGCTGAGCAACGCCTTTGCCAGGCGCTGGCCAAGGAAACCTGCTCCTCCGGTAATGATTATTTGCATAGATTCAGGGCTTGTTAAACGGGTCGATTTGTTCGACTTAAAAAGATAAATAATAAATTTATTACCCTACCACCTACTAAGCTTATTTGAGTGGTTGATCAGAGACTTGCGATGTACGAAAACGTAAACCAAAAATTCAATCAGTTGCCACCTGATTATCCCGAAGGCCTCCTGCCTGCCATTCAAAGGGAGTTTCTGGAAAGTGAAAAAACCATTGTGGTACTTGACGATGACCCAACAGGCACACAGACGTGCTACGATGTGATGGTGCTCACCTCGTGGGAGGTAGGCCTGATAGCGGCAGAACTCAGGCAAAAGCCCTCCATTCTCTACATCCTTACCAATTCCCGGAGCCTGCCGGAGCCAGAGGCAGTTGACCTGGCACTGGAAATCGGGCGAAACCTTAAAGAGGCTGCAAAAGAAAGCCAAAGAGACGTGGTGGTGGTAAGCCGAAGCGACTCTACTTTAAGAGGCCACTTTCCAGCGGAGGTAGACGCTGTAGCCGAAGCTCTTGGTCTTCAGGGAGCAGTCACCGTGCTGGTGCCAGCTTTCATTGAGGGCGCCAGGTATACGGTGGACGATGTGCATTACATCGTCGAAAATGAAGAGCTCGTGCCTGTGTCTGACACGCCCTTTGCGAAAGATGTGTCGTTTGGTTACCAGCACGCCAACCTGAAGGAATGGGTGGAGGAAAAGACAAAAGGTCGGATCAAAGCCTCGGAAGTCCACTCGGTGTCCATCGAGGATCTGCGGGCAGGCGGCCCCCAAGCCGTGGCAAAGAAACTGGAAGCCTGCGCCGATGGATCAGTATGCATCATGAACGCCGCCACCTACCGTGACCTGGAAGTAGGGGTGCTGGGGTTGATAATGGCCGAAAGGTCAGGTAAGAAGTTTCTGTACCGCACCTCCGCCACTTTTGTGCCTATCAGGGCGGGTATGGTATCAGGTAAACTTTATGTCCCTCAAAAAGAGGATGCTGCTTCTTCGCATGGGTCGCTTGTGGTGGTAGGTTCTCACGTGCCTAAAACTACCAGCCAACTGGCTTATCTGCTCAAACAGGGAAAACAACAAAATCTGGAGGTAGATGTTAGTCAGCTACTTCGGCCGCAAGACTTAAGTGGCGAGGCAAAGGCCATCAGCGCCAAGGTGGATGTGTGGCTCGCTGCTGGCGACGATGTGGTGATTCACACGAGCCGCAGACTGGAAACTGGAGCAGATGCAGAAAGCAGCCTCAAAATCAATGCTCTTGTCTCCGGCTTCCTTGTAGCCATTGTGCAAGCGATCTCTGTTCGTCCAAAGTTTGTAGTTGCCAAAGGCGGGATTACTTCCAGCGACCTGGCGTCCAAAGGGCTTTCAGTTCAAAAGGCAACAGTATTGGGCCCGGTTATTCCAGGAGTGCCGGTGTGGAAACTGCAAGGGGAAAGCAAGTTTCCCGGGCTGATTTACGTTGTGTTCCCCGGCAATGTGGGCGATGAGAAGGCACTGGCGCTCGTGTGTGAAAAGTTTGGCGGCGGGTAGCATTGTGTGTGAGATGGAAAAAGCACTGGAGGGAACGCAATGGTGGAAATGCGAGTGTATTTACTATCCCATTTTTGCCCATTTCCTTCGGCTTTCCGGAGTTAGAAAAGTCCAGGAAACAATGCGGCTAACTTTATTCCCCTGCCCCATAGGGATTGTTTTAATATCCACTGCACCTACCTTTTTCAGTGCCTCGTAAACGTTCTTAAGGTTAGACTGTTTTGAAATTAACGTAGAAAACCAAAAACAGGAAGTGGTAAACTGTTTGCTTTGAAGGATCATCTGCCGGACAAAACTCTCTTCGCCTCCATCATACCATAATTCAGTATTGTGTCCCCCAAAATTCAAAACAGGCTTCGTGATTTTCTTTTGCTTTAGGTTTCTCAACTTTCGAATGGTTCCAGATTGGGCTTCAGCAAAAGAAGCATGAAAGGGAGGGTTGCAAATGGTGAGATCAAAGTATTCATCCTTTTTAATGATCCCGTTAAAGATGTCTTTGGAATTCGGTTGTAACCTCAGGCTAACATTTCCTCGAAGGTGGGCGTTTGATTCAACTATTTTGTTGGCGCATTCAATGGCTACAGGGTCAATGTCGGCGCCAACAAATGACCAGCCATACTCCGAATGCCCTATGATGGGATAAACACAATTGGCCCCTACACCGATATCCAGACATTTAATTTCGCTGCCGGTTGGAGGCTTGCCCCGTTTCGACAGTGGATGAGAGGAGGCCAATAGGTCTGCCATGTGGTGGATGTAATCCGCTCTCCCGGGAATGGGTGGGCACAAATAATCTTTTGGGATATCCCAATCTTTTATATTGTAATAGCGTTTCAAAAGCGCTTTGTTCAGTGCTTTGACTGCTTCCGGATTGAAGAAGTCAATAGATTCGTTGCCGTAGTCATTCAATCGCACAAATGGCATCAAAGCTGGATGGCTTTTGCTAAGTTGCTTGAAATCATAGCGCTGCCGGTGCTTGTTGCGTGGGTGCAATTTGGGTTTTTCCATTCTTCGGTCAACTTGTGAAGATGTACCAGGAAGTTTCTTTTTCTTATCTGACATTGAGGCGTTCTCTCTGCGACAGGCTCATTTTAGACGTGATCCTATCCATGGCCAAAGTTACAAATTGTTGCCAGTAAGTGTGCTGGGTGATAGGCTGCCATGTTTCTGCATTGGACACCTTTTTTGTCAGGCGGGCAAAGGAATTGTTAGCTTCTTTCTTCTACCAGCCGGCTTGCGTAGGTTTTGAACCAGCGAGCGGAAAACAAAAGTGGCAGAGCCGCTAAGGCAATAGAAATACCGGATGAAAGAAAGACATTGGCTGGCTGCACAAAGAAGCCTTCAAACACATAAACGCTAAGAATAAGTGCAACAGAAAAAGGCAAAGAGCACGCTAATGCATTCATGCCAAAGTCGAGGTCAAATGTTCGGGGGCGAATTGGGTTTTCCTGTGCGCTTTCTAACGTATTAACGGCCGACATATGGGCAAATGGCCAGAAGCTACAGGCACTCTGAGGGAACACCACAATGAGTATCATGGTAGGTGCGTCAGTAACTGGCAGTAGCACCAGCAACAACCCGCTGATGATAAAAGCGATAGCAGACCGGAAGAACAGGAAGGAGAAAATAGCTTTTACTTGTTGCCAGGTAAACTTGATTGAGATGCCAATGAAAAGGAGAATCATTGGAGTCATCATCAGGCTCATTTTGTCAACCGAGTCTCCAAGGAAACCAGGCAGAGAGTCGAAATGTAGCCCAAAAGCCAGCATCACGATGGCAGCCAGCATCACCATATTTACAGGCTCTTCCAACATCGATTTGAAAAGGCTTTTGAGTTTTTCAGAAGTGTTTCGGTTGCCAATCTCATTGCGGTCGAAATACCATTTCATGGCAATGCTGTATAAAATTATCAGCACAAACACTTTGTTGCCCACGTCGGCCAGCGCAGCCAGTGCCAGTGGCTCCTCGCCGTGGTACTCCATAATGAATGGAAACAGCGAAAGGCCTGGTGCCAGTGAGGGTAGTAGCATGATCAGTGTGCGATACTGCTCTTCTTTTAAGTTAAACAGCGAAGGCAAAGGTAGCTTGCTTACCAACAAATACATGAGCAGGTTAAACCCAAGAGCCAGCACGGGAACAATGATCATTCCCCACGAAAACTCAATTTTCAGTAGAGCAATGAAAATGGTGGCAGGAAGCGCCAGGCTGAGTATGAGCGTCTTGATGCCATCCTTTCGCTCCTTGCCCTGGATTTTTTTCTGAAGAAAATACCCAATAGCGATAAGGAGAAGAAACGAAATGGTTTTAGTAATGGCTGAATTCATGAACTAAAACAGAAATACTTTGTGCTTATAAAAAACGAACGGTGGTCGATTGAAAAGGGAAATGTTGGTACTACGTGGGCGCTGCCCCGGGCCGTCGTTGTGGACACCTGAATGCCGGAAACTCAGCCCGGGCAGCTAACACATAGTCAGTTAACTGACGATCTCATAAAGGCTTTTTGTGAACAGTTTCACTTCGTCCATGGTGCCCATGCTTACCCTGGCATAAGGCTTCCCGTCGATCTCAAACCCTCTGATGCCTACGCCTCTGTCCATAAACTGAGTGAGAAACTCCTTGGTGGGTACCTGAATAGGGAATAAGATGAAGCTTGTGAACGAAGGAATTGGATTCATACCGGCCTTTTTTAGCTCAGCGAACACATATTCCCTGTTTTCCTTATTGTGCTTTCTGGTGAATTCCTGAAACTCAACGTCCTTCAGGCTCGCCATGCCACCTTCGAGTGATGTCACGCTGATCCCCATTTCGGTGCGAACCATGCTCTTGATTGCTTTCACTCTCGCTTCATTGGCGGCCATGTAGCCAAGTCTCAGGCCGGCCATGCCATGTATTTTGGAGAACGTGCGGCAAATGATCACATCGTAGCCTTCCTGCACCAGACTCACTGCTGTATTGGCCTCAGGGTTATCAAGCAGCTCCATATAAGCCTCATCGATAAACACAGGCACCTTTGAAGAGACCTTTTTACAGAACGCTTTGATCTCGCTTACCGGCGTCATGGTGCCGGTTGGGTTGTTCGGATTGCAGATGTAAACAAGCTTTGTCTCATCATCAATCGCAGCTGCCATAGCGTCCAGGTCGTGCGAATAGTCTGCCTTTAAGGGTATGTTTTTCCACGTACCACCAATCGATTGAGTGGTTCTGATCATTGACATGTAACTGGGATCGGCCGAAACAATGTTGCCTCCGTTCATAAACAATGAAAAAGCTACTTTCTCGAGGATGTCGGTAGAGCCAGGCGACAAAAGGATGGATTCTTTAGATACACCTTCTTTTTCTGCAAGGAAGTCGACCATCTTGGCTGAACTATTATAAACATAGCGGTTACCCATAGAAGCACTTGCTGCAATAGCGGCAACAGCTTTTTTTGAAGGCCCCCATGGGTTCTCATTAGCAAGCAGCCTGGCTTTCATATCAGTCCTATCAGCCATCATCACATGGTAGTTTTCCATGAGGCTGTATTTGCCCTGATAAGGTTTCATGCCAAGCGCAGGTTTGCTGTTGGCAAATGCGGGAAATGCAGCGCTGGTTACAACACCGCCGGCAGCCAAAGCACTATACTTCAGCCACGATCTACGATTAAGATTGGTTGTCTTTTCCATCCTTTTATTACAGGTTTGAATATTGGTTTAATTATCAAAAGAAGCCTGAGTATGCCTCTGGTAATCCTGAAATGTTCCTCTGATTGGGAACTGAAAATAAAAGGGGTGTCGAATAATGTAGATGCTCAGATAAGCTTAGGAAAGATAAACAAAAGCGCAGGTAATAGTCAAAAATATTATCGCCTCTTATGAAGTATTCCTTAATTTTTAGAAAGTTGATAATTTATGCGGGTAATAATTGCAAAACAGATAGTGCTTAAGACTGCTTGAAGACCTGTTGACGCTTTTCGCTCTCTGGGCCATTCAAATTAAATTCGCTCAGGGAGTTGAATAAAACTTCATTTTTAGCCGAAAAATGAATTTATTGAGGTGAAATTGGCGGGCCACCCACCGGGAGAAGCCGGACACTGGTGGCGGCCATTCGATTGTTTCACCCTAAAACTATCATAGATAATGAGCAGAAAAATAAGAATGGGCATGGTAGGTGGTGGCCGTGGTGCGTTTATTGGCGCTATTCACCGTCACGCAGCTGGCCTCGATGGACAGGTTGAATTAGTATGCGGAGCTTTCCATATTGATCCTGAAATATCTGTCGCCTCGGGTAAAGACTTTTACCTGCCTGAAGACCGTTGCTACAGAACTTACCATGAGATGTTTGAGAAGGAAGCTAAACTTCCGGCTGACAAGCGTATGGATTTCGTCACCATCGTCACTCCCAATTTTGTTCACTTTGAGCCTGCTAAGCTAGCCCTGGAGAACGGTTACCATGTGGTTTGTGAGAAGCCGCTGTCGTTCAGCCTGGATGAAGCCCTGCAATTAGAGGCTTTGGTGAAAAAGACCGGACTCACATTTGCCGTTACACATACCTACACGGGATATCCGATGGTGAAGCAAGCCCGTGAAATGATTAAGGAGGGAGTTTTCGGAAAGATCAGGAAAGTAGTGGTAGAATACCCACAGGGTTGGTTGTCAACTCCGCTGGAGCAGTCTGGTAACCAGCAGGCTAGCTGGAGAACTGACCCTAAGCGCTCAGGTAAGGCAGGGGCTGTGGGCGACATAGGCACTCATGCTGAGAACCTCGCAGAAACCATCACCGGACTTAAAATCACAGAGCTTTGCGCCGATGTAAGCCGTATGGTGTCGGGCCGTTTGCTCGACGACGATGCCAATATATTGTTGCGTTTCGACAATGGCGCCAAAGGTGTTCTTCACTGTAGCCAAATCGCTGCTGGAGAAGAAAATGCTCTCAATATTCGTGTGTATGGTGAAAAAGGGGGCTTGGAGTGGCACCAGATGGAGCCTAACACCATGCTGGTGAAATGGCTCGACAAACCCACTCAGGTGTACCGGGTAGGTGGTGACCGTGCATATATGGGCGCTGTTGCCCAGGCGAACACACGTACGCCGGCAGGCCACCCCGAAGGATACCTGGAAGCGTTTGGCAATATCTATAAGAACTTTGCCAAAACTGTGCAGGCAAGAATCGATGGCAAAAAGCCAGACCCGATAAACCTCGATTTCCCAACCGTTGAAGATGGTGTGCGTGGCATGAAGTTCATCGACGCCGTGATTGAATCAGGTGACGCTGGCGCAAAGTGGGTGAAGCTGTAGTAACATATTTTATTCATGTGAAGGGTGGTGGTAGCAAAATATCAGTCATGAATCATTATATTGGTAATATTGTTACGAATTGAAACCAATAACGAATGGACAAGAACACTGAAAACGCTATTGTTAATGCGCTTGGAGATATTCATGTTACTTTAGACTACATGAAAAATGACCTTTCTGATGTGAAGAAGAGTTTTAATGTTTTCGCAGGAAAGGTGCTTGACAAACTTGATACGCTCGATGGTAAGGTAACTGAGGCGATAGGTTTGAAGAAGGAGATCGAGAAACATTCATTGGACATTGAGGCCATAAAGAAGCATTTGAATATTCATTGAGAGTTCAGACGTAGCGCTGTCTACTAACATTGATTTTTTTTGTAACTTTATACCGTATAATGAACAGAAATACCTATCATATCTATTACCATCATGTGGCTCCTGAGCGATTTAGGCAGTAATAGACGATATTTATATAGCTATTAGAAAAAAGACCTCAATCGCATGATTCAGGTCTTTTTTCGTTATTAGAGTAATTGCATTAACCCAACAAGTGAAAATTATACTTTTATGAGACAGATTTATGAGAATTATGACGACGAGGACTTCAAAGTCTGGCAATTGTTGTACGAGCGCCAGATCGTAAATCTTCCCAATGCAGCATCGAAGGCACACCTGAAAGGACTTGAGCAAACAAATTTTGTGGCCAACAACATCCCTCATTTCGAAGACACTAATGAGATTCTCCACGAGATTACAGGCTGGAAGCTGGCGGTGGTGCCGGGGCTTGTGCCAGACTACACCTTCTTTGAACTGATGTCGAACAGGTACTTTCCGGCCACTACATGGCTAAGAAAAATGAAAGAGCTCGACTATCTGGAGGAACCCGACATGTTTCACGACGTATTTGCCCACGTACCCATGCTTACTAACCAGAACTTTGTCAACTTTCTGGAAGAGTTGAGTAAAATAGGCCTGAAATACTGTGGAAACGACTACGCAATTGAGTTACTATCCCGCATTTACTGGTTTACGGTTGAATTTGGCCTGATCAGAGAGAATGGCAAACTGAGGATTTATGGTGCAGGTATTTTAAGCTCAGCTGGAGAAACCAAATTTTCGCTAAGCGATAAACCTGCTCACTATGAATTCAATGTCAGGCAGATTATGGCAACGCCTTACTGGAAGGATAAATTTCAAGACAAGTACTTCATTATCAACTCCTATGAGCAGCTCTACAAAGCGATTCCTGAGATCAAACAGGTGATTGCTGAGGAGGTTGATAAGGCGCAGCACGTCCATTGATTTCACTTTAACCCCGGAACTTTAGGTAATTCACATAAATTTGCCGGGGTTTTCTATTGCCTGTCCAACAAGCGGCAGAAACGAGAATAGCATTATCGATTGGAGAGAATGAAAGTAGCGATTATAAAATACAACGCAGGAAACGTGCAGTCGGTCACCTTTGCTCTCAATAGGCTGGGTATTGAACCAGTGCTGAGCAATGATCCGGAAGTGCTCAAAAGTGCTGACAAGGTCATCTTTCCCGGTGTGGGAGAAGCCAGCACGGCCATGGCTTCAGTGAAAGAAAACGGGTTGGATAAAATCATCCCTGAGCTCAAACAGCCTTTTCTCGGCATTTGTTTAGGACTACAGTTGATGTGCAGGCATTCGGAAGAGAATGATACGCCCTGCCTGGGTGTATTTGATCTGGAAGTGAAAAAGTTTCCGCCCAATGAAAAGGTGCCTCACATGGGATGGAATAAAATTCACTCACTCAAAGGCCCTTTGATGAATGGGCTTACCGATGATGCTTATCTGTATTTTGTGCATAGCTACTATGCTGAAATGGGAAGCAGCACCATTGCCCAGTCGGACTATATGGTGCCTTTTAGTGCGGCGTTGCAAAAAGGCAATTTTTATGCGGTGCAGGCCCACCCGGAAAAGAGTGGTGTGGATGGAGCGAGAATACTGAAGAACTTTATTGAACTGTAGGAATGGATATTATACCGGCAATCGACATCATCGATGGAAAGTGCGTGCGCCTTACCCAGGGTGATTATGACCAAAAGAAGATATACAATGAACGTCCGCTGGAGGTGGCTATGCAGTTCGAAGATGCGGGCCTTACCCGCCTGCACCTGGTCGATTTGGATGGAGCAAAGGCCGGAACAGTAAAAAACTGGAAAGTACTGGAGGCGTTGGCCAGCAAGACCTCCATGGTGATCGACTTTGGCGGTGGGATTAAAAGCGCTGAGGACGTAGATATTGTGTTTGAGTGCGGCGCAAAACTGGCTACTGTAGGCAGTATGGCGGTGAAGAATGAGGAGGTATTCTCCGACTGGCTGGAGCAATACGGAGCTGATCGATTCTTTCTTGGAGCCGATGTGAAAGACGAAAAGATCGCCATAGGGGGCTGGCTGGAAACAACCGACATCTGGGTGTATGATTTCATTGAGAAGTACGTTCAAAAGGGCGTTACTAATATATTCTGTACCGATGTGAGCAAGGATGGTCTATTGGAAGGGCCGTCGGTTGATCTGTACAAAACCCTGGTCGAGCAGTTCCCGGATATCTATTTTGTAGCCAGCGGTGGCGTAAGCTCTATGAAAGACCTTGAAAGGCTCAAAGAAATTGGCTGCAAGGCGGCGATTGTGGGGAAGGCGATTTATGAAGGAAGGGTCAATATTGCTGATTTAAGATTTTTGATTTGATCTGGGGAAATGGCAATAATCAAATAGCAAAGCTCAAATAAGCATCAAATTCAAATGTTCATATTTACTCGACCCTAGGGGACAAGTTGCCCTGTTTTTGAAGTGATTGAAAATAGTGAAATAACCAAACGATGACGTGCATTTTCTTATAGTCAACTCTAATTGTGGTTGAATTACAGAAGTAAACTGTTGGGGCGCAGAAGGCTTGTGGACAACGTTTGGAATTTTCCTATTGGTAATTATTTGTTTTTTGTTGCTTGCGGTTTGAGTTTTCTCAGACGTTGCAAAATGACTTGAGTTTACATTTTAACGAGTTTCCTGTGTTAACAAAACGTATCATCCCCTGCCTCGATATCAAAGACGGTCGCACCGTTAAAGGCGTCAATTTTGTAGACCTGCGAGATGCCGGTGACCCGGTAGAGCTGGGTGCCCGCTATGCAGCCGAAATGGCCGATGAGCTGGTATTTCTTGATATTACGGCCACAGTAGAAAAGCGCAAAACCCTGGTGGAACTGGTTCGGCATGTGGCCAGGGAGATCAATATCCCCTTTACTGTAGGTGGGGGCATCAGCTCTATTGCTGACGTATCAGCCCTGCTCAATGCCGGAGCTGACAAAGTGTCGATCAATTCATCGGCAGTGAAGCGGCCCGAACTGATCGATGAGCTCAGTCGTGAGTTTGGTAACCAGTGCATTGTGGTGGCCATCGACTCCCGATTTGCCGACGGTGTGCATGTAGTACATACGCATGGTGGTCGCACACCCACGTTTTTGGAAACAATTAGCTGGGCCAAAGAAGCTGAAGAAAGAGGCGCTGGCGAAATTTTGCTCACCTCTATGGATCATGATGGAACCAAAGCGGGCTTTGCAGATGAGCTTACCGCAAAGGTTTCGGAAGCTGTAGGGGTGCCGGTCATTGCCTCTGGCGGCGGCGGGTTACAAGAGCATTTTTTGGATGTGTTTACCAAAGGAAAAGCCGATGCTGCGCTGGCGGCAAGCATTTTCCACTTTCAGGAGGTGCCTATTAAGGAATTAAAGGAGTACCTTCGTGACCAGAATATACCCATGCGATTATAAAGTGAGAGGATAATGGAAGGATTGGATTTTAGTAAGGGAGACGGACTGATTCCGGCAATTATACAAGATGAAGCAACAAGCAAGGTGCTGATGCTCGGCTTCATGAATGAGGAGGCGCTCTCCAAAACCAGGGCAGAAGGAAAAGTCACATTTTTTAGCCGGACAAAGAATAGACTGTGGACCAAGGGGGAGACATCGGGCAATTTCTTTTTTGTAAAAGACATGATAGCCGACTGTGACAAAGACACCCTGCTCGTCAAGGTGAACCCTGTTGGCCCCGCTTGTCATACTGGTGCCGACACCTGCTTTAATGAGGTGAATTCAGACGGTATAGCCTTTCTTAATAGTCTTACATCCATCATTCAAGACAGACACGATAATCCCTCAGATAAGTCATACACGTCGTCTCTTTTCCAAAAAGGAATTAACAAAGTGGCTCAAAAAGTAGGAGAGGAAGCTGTTGAAGTAGTGATTGAGGCCAAGGATGACAATGAGGAGCTTTTTCTCAATGAATCGGCAGACTTACTTTTTCACCTGATGATCTTGCTTGAAGCCAAGGGAAGTAAGCTGGATGATGTGGTTGATATTCTGAAACAAAGGCATAACAAATAGGCCCTCCTGCTGGAAAATTAGCTTTGTAAGTGCGAAATTGGGCAAATGCCCAGAGAAATAAAATTGCAAAGCAACGCTGCACCAGCAGTCCTCATGGTGAGACCGGCCAACTTCGGCCCCAATCCCGAAACAGCCGGAAGCAATTCGTTCCAAAGCGCAGCCCAAGCGGGAGAACTGGATCAGATTCGCTTGCAGTCCATTGCAGAGTTTGACGCTGCCGTAGATACACTCAGAAGCGGTGGAGTCGAAGTAATTGTGGCCCAGGATGAATTTTTGGAAGAACGACGTGATGCGGTTTTTCCCAACAACTGGGTGTCATTTCATGAATCAGGCGACGTGTTTCTTTACCCCATGCAGTCCAAAGCCAGGAGAACCGAGAGAAGACCAGAAGTGATTGACGCTGTGAAACCTCGGTTTACAGTACACAAAATCACTGACCTCTCAGGAACTGAAGAAAAAGAGCTATATCTGGAGGGCACCGGGAGTTTGATCGTTGACTACCCCAACCGTATTATGTACGCCTCCAGGTCTATTCGGACAAACGAAGACCTGGTGCGAGCCCATACCACCAGACTTGGTTTCAGCGCTGTGGTTTTTGACGCACTCGATAGAAGTGGCATGCCCATCTATCATACCAATGTGATGATGTGTCTCGGCACATCCTATTGTGTGGTTTGTCTTGAGAGCATTCCTGAGGGTGAGGAAAAAAGAGTATTTCTTGCAAGTTTGGCTACAACGAGTCACGAAATCGTCGACATTTCTTTTGATCAAATGGAACATTTTGCTGGCAATATGCTGGAGGTGGCTACCAGCAGAAGTAAGCCTGCACTGGTCATGTCCATCACCGCATTTGCCGCTCTCACACAATCGCAAAAGATTATTCTGGAAAAATATGCTAACTTAATTGCCGTAGACATCCCAACAATAGAAAAATACGGAGGCGGTAGCGCCCGATGTATGATGGCTGGGATTCACCTCCCAGCTATTTAAACAACATTTTTTAAACCTTAATGACCTGGTAATGAATAAGTTTGATGTTTGCGTAATTGGTGCGGGACCTTCTGGTTATGCGGCTGCCATGCGTGCCCTGGATTTTAAAAAAAAGGTAATTCTCATAGAAAGAAATCAGGTAGGTGGGGCCGGCGTGCACGACGGTGCTCTCTCCAGTAAAACCTGGTGGGAGATATCCAGAGACTATTATACGCTGCGAAAACATGGCAAGGCCTTTAATTTTAAGGTGCCTGATCTTGCATTTCAGAAAGTTAAAACAGAAGTACTCAAGGCCACCAGTGAAAGAAAAGATCTTCTGGAATTTCACATGGCTTCGATGAATAGTAATGGGCAGGATTTACTGACATTCAGAAGAGGTGAGGCGAAGCTGCTGAGTAAACACAAAGTGGAGATTTCAGGTGAGAACGGCGTAGATGTTGTAGAAGCTGACAATATCATTTTGGCTACGGGAAGTCGGCCAAGAAAACTCCCCAACCTGCCGATAGACGAAAAAATTGTTGTCACCAGTGACGGCATTCATAACTGGACAGAGTGGCCAAAAAGTATGGTGATAGTGGGTGCCGGTGTAATAGGGTGCGAATTTGCTACTATCTTTTCCAATTTCGGGAGAACGCAGGTTAACTTAATCGACAAAGGGGATAGAATATTACCGTTTGAAGACAGCGACATTGTTGATGTGATCGAAAATAACCTGGAAGAAAAACAGGTGCTGGTGCATCGCAACTCCAAGCTCATCGACATGAAGATCGTAAACGGGGAGGTCGAGTATGAGTTGGAGTACGATGATGGCGAAAAAAAGAAGTATCAGGTGGAAAAGGCCCTGGTGTCCGTAGGTAGAGTGCCAAACTATGAAAGCCTTGGGCTGCAAGAAATTGGAGTTGAAATTGATGGCAGGGGTATAATTGACAACCTTACCCAGACTAGCGTTGATAATATCTATGCAGTGGGGGACATAACAGCGGATATTGCCCTGGTTAATGTTGGGGAATTGGAGGGCAGGTATGCCATCGAGAGAATCTACGGGAAGCCTTTGCATAAACTCATCTACGAAAACATCTCGACAATTATGTTTTTGGCACCCGAAGTTGCTGGAGTTGGATTCAACGAGATTCAGGCCAAACAAAAGGGAATCAACTACAAAGTCACCAGCTTACGTTATAGCAATATTTCAAGAGCGACGGCAATGCGTAACACCCAGGGTTTCATCAAACTGATGGTAACAAACGACGATAAAATGAAAATCCTGGGCATGCGTGTGGTAGGAGAGCATGCCTCAAGTGCCATTCAGGCTGTGGCTCTCCTCATTTCTATGGACAAAGGTGTGGAGGAGCTCGCAGAACTTATCCACCCACACCCTTCTATTATCGAAGGGATACAAGAATGTGCCAGAATGCTTCTGGGCAAGTCCATGCTCAAGCCCACTGTTTTGTTGGAGTCTATGGCTTGCAAAACCTGCGTCGAAGGAGTTTATGAAAACATTATCTATTAACCTTCTTCCATATCATCAAATGGCCTCTATTTCGAAAACAAAAGCTTTCCAATAGATGGTGATAGTTTAATAGTGGGTAGCTTGAATTTGTTTTCAAGTTCCGGAACATTCCCATTGTTTCCCTTCACGATCTTTATTTGCTCTTTCTTCATGAAGAATGTTTCCAGGCCACCCTCTAAAAACTTAAGACCAAAAGCGATACAGCCCTTAACTACAAGGTCTAAGTACTGGATATGCACAATCACGGCGATTGCTTCACCCAGGAACACCTCTTCAGAAAGGAACATTATCACGGCCGCAGTAAATATGATAGTGGAAGCTTTTTTTCCAACCTGAGCCTTCACTAGCTGACCAATAGTGCTTTCAAGAAGCGAGTTTTTCTCAACTATTTCCTCATTCTGTTCTATGATTCGCTCGTTAGCTTTGTTCAGCTTAGACTGAAGCTTGTCACTAACCTTTGTAATAACCTTGCTCTGAATAAGTAGATCCTGATAGCTATCTATAAATTGGGCAAGATCCTTTCTTGAAATATTGTTCTGCTGCGCTTTGGTCTTAAACGCATGAAGCGCTTTGTCTTCTTCGTCGTATAGTCCCCACAAGTCATTCATACCTTTTAAAATTAGTTAGGAGATAGGTATTAGGTATACAGTGTAGTCAACAAAGTATGTAACCTGTCTTTGAAAGTTTCGAATAACAACTAGCTGCCTTTGTTAGATACAACGGTTAGTGATTTGTGTGGTCAGGAAAACCACAGCAACTAACCCGTTAGGCTGCGATAGTAATAAAGTTGAAATTCATGTGAAGTATGTCTGAAAAGTCCTCACCTACTTCTCTCATTTCTTCATCCTCTTCCAGATAGTACCAGTTGATGGTAACACATCGCCCTGCTTCCTGCATTTTGTGGAGCTTTTTTAACATGTTAAAAATGCACTTGGAAGAACTCGTGTTAAAGTAATGAAAAGACAGATTTGCGGTGAGTCCCCCGCTTTCGTGGGTAACGTACTCGTCCAGCTCAACAATAAATTTTTGATAGAAGCTATTTGAGTTGGCGGGATTTGAATTCCCCTTTAATTCTATCAGCCCCGTCGAAGGGTCGAAATAGACGAACGGCGTATAGTCCGTAGCTTGAATGTAAATCTTTTCCATAATCTCTCAGGTTTGTTACTGTTATAATCTCAAGTAAAGTATATAAAAAGAAGGGTGGTTCTACATCTCATCCCTTACTCCTAATAATCTTTACTTAAGTTATTTCTTTTAGAAGCTTGATTGCCTTCGATTTCTGGTCAATACTTTCTCATGTAAGATATCCATTATATGAGGAGTAAAATCTTGTAAGAATAAAAGTGTTTAATTAATCATACATACTTAAATAACTGTAAATCAATTAGATATATTTACACATTCACAATTGATTTTTTTGAAAGCGCCAGAGACTGATGTAATATTTGTGGGCTGAAAGTTGAAATATGCTTCAGATAGTTGAAAAAGCGCACGGTTATAGGGGTAAGAATAGTGAATGTTATTTTATTGATATAATTTTACAATTAATAAATGAAAAAGGGAGGTGAATGGTAGCTCGTGTGTGGTTTCATTGATATTTTTTAGGTTAATATGTTTGTAATCAATGATTTAGGTGGATGCCAGCCAGGATTCTGCCTTATTTTTTGTGATGTTATTGTATGGGGGTTAATTCTGGCCATGAAGCGGCCCGGGTGATTTCAGAAGACTAGCGGGGAACGACTTCTGATGTGATGAGCCCGGGAGAGTGTGGGCTGCTAACCTCCAACTCTTCCCACAAACCTTCTTCAACAATTTTTGAATGCTCTCTCCGCATAAAAAATTTCTCGATAGTTGATTCGAAGGCTTTTAGGGTAAGGGCCATGCAAAGTTTTACAATCAAGCCGATGTATGGAATATCAACGTAGCTATTGATTGCTTCCTCAAGAAGCACTTCTTCAGCCACGAAAAGCACAACGGCGGCTGTAAGTATGATGGTAGAGGCTTTTTTACTGACTTTGGCTTTCACCAGTTGCTCTATAGTATTATGGAGCAACTTATTATTGTCACTGATGGTTGCGTTTTGTGCAGCGATTTGCTCGTTTGCCTTGTTAAGCTTCGACTGAAGCCTGTCGCTAACCCGAGTAATTACTTTGCTTTGTGTAATGAGGTCATCGTAATTGTCGACGAAGCCTATCAGACTTTTTTTTGAAAGTGCATTGTCTTTCACCTTCTCCTTAAATTCTTTTAAGGATTTTTCTTCTACGTGGAAAAGGCTACTAGTTTCGTTCATTTCAAATAATACTGTTGCTGTGTTGATAGGTTTTTATGCTGACATCGCAATAAAATTGAAGTTTAGGTTCATTAGGTCAGAAAAATCTTTCCCTACCTCGTACATGTCTTCGTCGTCGAGACTGTAATACCAATTGATGGTTACCTGACGGCCTTTTTTCCTCATGGCGTTCAACTGTTTGAACATATCGTACAGGCATTTTGAGGAACTTGTATTGAAGTATCTGAACGCCATGTTGGCTACCAGCCCTCTTGTGTCGTTCACAACGTAGTCTTCGAGCGTATGAATCACTTTTGTGTAGAAGGTAAGCGAATTGTGAGGGTTGGAATTGCCCCTTAGTTCTATTATCCCGTTGGAAGGGTCGAAGTGGACTTGGGGAGTGAATTCTGTTGCCTGAATGTAAATTTTTTCCATACTGGTGATATTAAGAGGTACAAATAATTGCTATACCGCTTGGTTGCTTTTTTACCTTGTCACAAAGTAAATGCATAAGCATGGAGCAAAAGTGGCAAGTGCGAACGAATACTATCTGATGTAAGATTATGAGAACTCTTAAGCCTTTAGAGCTAAAATTGAAAGCCGAGTGCGAAGAGATTTAACTCTTAAGTAACTGAAAACAAGTGGAATACCTGTTATTGAGTTAGGTATTGAGTGGGTGCAAAAAAGCTGACCCGTGATGTAGGAATTTGAAATGGTGCGAGCCCTTCTTGCACATTTTTCAATAAAAGGGGAGGTGGGGTGCTTGTTATGGCACAAAAGCGGCGGGGAAATTGGGATGACAACCAGTCCGTTTCATAGGAATCAAAACGGACTGGTTGTCGGTCTTTTTTTGAATACTTATACTTTCACTGAATCATAGACCTGCACCTTGCTCCACATATGTTGGGCTTTTTCAACGAAGGCCAGGTGGACGGGGTGCTCCTGGTAGGCGTCCTGATCTTTCTTGCTATCGAAAGCTAAAACGATAGAGAAGGTATAGGTATTGTCGATGACGGGTCTGTTGGTGTCGGCAGGCGTTCCGATAAACCTTTCCTTAATCACATCAATGCTGCCTGTGTATTCTTTCACGTGGGAAAGAAAAGTTTTCTTATTGGCTTCGCTGGGATCCTTGAGCCAGAAATAGACAACGTGATAGAAGTTAACAGATGAATCTTTCATAGTTTTTGTTTTTGCAAATGAATATGTACCTAAGCCGAGCAGGCCAAGCAGACCTGTTCCCTTTTTTAAAAATGAGCGACGTTGTGAATCCATTTTGGTTGTGAGTAAAGTGAGGGACTAAAGATAGAAGGTTGAAATTATTTTTTCCTCGTTTTGAGGCGAATCCTTTTCTGAAATGCCCGGATGAAGCCTTCTTCAGGTGTTGCCTACACCTTATTATATAGTATCAATATTTAGCCATTCTTTGATGTAAAAGGAAGAGGCGAAAAAAACTTGAACAATTTTGTCTTTTTGGGTTTTAATTGATGTTAGTGGAACCTAAATTTGGCCTTGTAAAATGAAGTACCTGAGACACTCCCATATATTCGATCATCTGCACGTGAACCACGATCATGTGTCTCGTCATTCCCATTAAGGAAGAGCATTTTACTTCAACATTGGCCCGTATTCATTTTACTTACTCATTTCTCTAATTAAGCTTTTCATGCTACGTATTGCAGTTCAAAAATCAGGTCGCTTAAGCGAAGATTCGTTCCGTTTGATCAAAGAGTGTGGAATACACTTTAATAATGGTGTAGGTAAGCTTAAGGCCTCTTCCCATAATTTCCCGATGGAGTTTCTGCTGCTCAGAGATGATGATATTCCGGGCTATGTAGCCGACGGCGTAGCGGACATCGGTATTGTTGGGCTGAATGTGGTAGAAGAAAAGGAAAAAGACCTTGATATAGTAGTAAAGCTCGGTTTTTCCAAGTGCAGACTTTCTTTGGCTATTCCCAGAAATGAGGAATATGCAGGCATAAAAATGCTGGAAGGCAAAAGTATTGCCACTTCCTACCCAAAGATTTTGGGAAGCTACTTAAAGAAGAATAACATCAGTTCAGACATTCACGAAATTAGCGGTTCGGTGGAAATTGCGCCAAGCATTGGGCTGGCCGATGCTGTGTGTGATATTGTAAGCTCCGGCAGCACACTCTTGAGTAACGGACTGAAAGAAGTAGAGACCATCTTCACATCCGAGGCAGTGCTTGTCGGCCACAAAGGGCTCGGTGCCGAAAAGAAAAAGCTCCTTGATCAGCTCCTTTTCAGGATTCGATCAGTGCAGAATGGATCTAATAATAAGTACATTTTGCTCAATGCTCCCAATCATAAAATAGAGGAAATCGCAAACCTTCTGCCTGGGATGAGGAGCCCAACGGTACTGCCCCTGGCTACGGAAGGGTGGAGTTCTATTCATTCTGTGATCAATGAAGACAGGTTTTGGGAAATAATTGAGAAATTGAAAGAGGCAGGAGCTGAAGGCATTCTTGTGGTGCCGATAGAAAAAATGATATTGTAGACAAATCGAGGACCATGCAACTAATATACGAACCACCCCGGAAGCAATGGCTTGAGCTAACAAGCAGGCCCGCTCAGGATCCGGCAAGGCTTGAGAAGGTGGTGAAGCCAATATTGGAAAAGGTGAAGCGCAACGGCGATATGGCCTTGAGAAAGTTTGCACTTGAGTATGATCATGTTGAACTGGACGACCTCTTTGTAACAGAGGAAGAGCTATTGGCCTCGGCTGATCAGGTAGGGGATGAACTGAAGGCAGCCATTCATGTTGCAAAGGAAAATATTGAGAAATTCCATCTGGCGCAAAAGGAATCTCCTATAACGGTGGAGACTATGCCGGGTGTGGTCTGCCAACGCAGGAGCATACCAGTAAACAGGGTTGGACTGTATGTGCCCGGAGGCACAGCACCCCTCTTTTCTACTGCCCTGATGCTTGGTATTCCGGCAAAAATTGCTGGCTGTAAAGAGATCATTATTGCTTCGCCCACTGATAGCATGGGGCAGGTGAATGCCACAGTATTGTACGTGGCCCACTTACTAGGTATAAAGAAGATACTGAAGATTGGCGGAGCTCAGGCTATTGCCGCTATGGCGTTCGGCACGGAGTCGGTGCCGAAGGTTGATAAAATATTTGGGCCCGGCAACCAGTATGTGACGGCGGCTAAGCAAATGGTGAGCCGTGACACGGTGGCAATCGACATGCCAGCTGGCCCTTCGGAGGTGTTGGTGTTTGCCGACAAGCATGCAGAGCCGTCGTTTGTGGCGGCCGATTTGCTGTCGCAGGCTGAGCATGGTGCCGATAGCCAGGTGATATTAGTTACCTCCAGCAAACGCATGGTGGATAGCGTGGCACAGGAGGTGGAACGTCAGCTGGCTACTTTGCCCCGGAAAGCAATGGCAGCAAAAGCTTTGGAGAATAGCAGAACCATCTATTTTGAAGACAAAGCTACTGCCATGGACTATATTAATATGTATGGCCCTGAGCACCTTATTCTTGCGTTGAAAGATGCGGACAGATATGCCGAAATGGTAGAGAACGCAGGATCAGTATTCATAGGCAACTATACACCTGAGTCGGCAGGAGACTATGCGTCGGGCACGAATCACACGCTGCCTACCAATGGTTGGGCCAGGGCGATGGCGGGTGTTTCTGTTGATAGCTTTGTGAAAAAGGTCACATTCCAGAAAATTACGCCGGAGGGATTGCAGCAGCTTGGCCCCAGCATTGAAGCGATGGCTTTAGCTGAAAAGCTCGATGCACACAAAATGGCGGTAACACTTCGATTGCAGAAAATTAAAGAAGGTACCAATGAGCTTTGATCCTAACTCGCTACTTCGTAAGCACCTGGTTAACCTGAAGTCCTATTCTTCCGCCAGGGATGAATACACTGGTAAAGAGGGCGTTTTTTTGGATGCCAACGAAAATCCCTACGGTTCTGCTGGGGTAAAGGAAGCTTACAACCGCTATCCGGATCCTTACCAGCAGGAGGTGAAACAAGCGGTTGCCAAAATCAAGAATATTGGTGCCGAGTCTATTTTCCTTGGCAACGGCAGCGACGAGCCTATCGACTTGCTTATAAGGGCGTTTTGTGATCCAGGGAAAGACAAGGTGATCACAGTGCCCCCCACTTATGGCATGTACGAGGTGAGCGCCGGCATCAATGATGTGGGAATTGTGAAAGTACCTTTGAACGAGAATTTTCAGCTCGATGTAAAAGGAGTCATAAGCGCCACTGGTTCGGACACGAAAATTCTGTTCCTCTGTAGTCCCAACAACCCTACAGGCAATCTGATTCGAAAAGAAGACCTTTTCACTTTGCTTCACGAATTTCCTAACCTCGTTGTCATCGACGAGGCATATATTGACTTTGCACCTGATGCCGGCTTTTTACCGCATCTGCACCGGTTTCCTAATCTCATAGTGTTGCAAACACTGAGCAAGGCCTGGGGGCTCGCTGGTGTTCGACTGGGAATGGCTTTTGCCAGCCCTGAAATAGTCACTGTCCTGAACAGGATCAAGCCACCTTATAATATACCGGCGCCGACGCAAAGTATTGTAAGAGAGGCTTTAGGCAATGTGCTGGCCAAGGAAAAAATGGTGGCCGATATCCTGGAGCAGAAAAGCTGGCTGGAAGATCAGCTCGCAGCCTTGCCTATTGTGCAGCATATCTATCCCAGCGATGCTAACTTTATGCTCATCAGAGTGCCAAAACCAAAGGAAACTTACCAGTTTCTGATCGATCAGAAGGTGATAGTGAGAGACCGAAGCAATGTGATGCACTGCCACGGCTGTCTGCGCATAACGGTAGGAACGAGAGCTGAAAACGAAGCTTTGCTAAAGGCCCTGGCTTTGGTACGGGAGGACTCATTTGTCAATTAATTTGAAGAAATGAAGAAGGTATTGTTCATAGACAGGGACGGCACGATCATCGTAGAGCCGCCTGAAGACTTTCAGGTAGACTCGCTGGAGAAACTGAAGTTTATTCCTGGTGCTATTTCCAACCTTAGGAAGATAGCGGAAGAACTCGACTACGAGCTTGTGATGGTGACCAATCAAGACGGATTAGGTACGGCCAGCTTTCCCGAAGATACATTTTGGCCAGCGCAGAACAAGATGTTGGAAACGCTGGAAGGCGAAGGGGTCAACTTCGCTGCCATCCACATCGATAAAACCTTCGAAAAGGACAATGCCCCAACCCGAAAGCCCCGCACAGGACTTCTTACACAATACCTGACCGAAGATTACGACCTGCCCAATTCCTATGTGATAGGAGACCGTAAAACGGATGTGGAACTAGCGAAGAACCTCGGTGCAAAAGCTATTTTTATAGGAGAGTCAAACCCAGATGCAGCTTTAAGTACTTCGGATTGGGATGAAATTTATCGTTTCCTCAAGCTGCCGCCAAGGATGGTTGAGGTAAAACGAACCACGAAAGAGACCGATATATTGATAAAACTCAACCTCGATGGCACGGGCCAAACGAAGATGGACACAGGCCTGGGGTTCTATGATCACATGCTCGATCAGCTAGGGCGCCACTCTGGCTGTGATTTAGAAGTAACTGTGAAGGGCGACCTACATATCGACGAGCACCACACGATTGAAGACACAGCGCTGGCTTTAGGGGAAGCTTTCCGCAAGGCTATTGGCGACAAAAAAGGCATTAGCCGCTATGGCTTTATGCTGCCTATGGACGACTGCCTGGCTCAGGCTGCTATCGACTTTGGTGGAAGGCCCTGGCTGGTGTGGGAGGCAGAATACAAGCGTGAAATGGTAGGCGATATGCCAACGGAAATGTTTTATCACTTCTTTAAGTCGTTTTCTGATACTTCGCTGAGTAATATCAACATTAAGGCGGAAGGCGCTAACGAGCACCACAAGATAGAGGCAACCTTTAAGGCGCTAGCGAGGGCCATCAAGATGGCTATAGGCAGAGACGCCAATGCACTGAATCAATTGCCTAGCACGAAGGGGGTGCTTTAGAGAGCGCTTGTGATCGGTAGTGAATTTGGGGCTAATGTCTCACTTGCCGTTTCTATTTTGAGTATGGCTGTGGCCTTCCTGGGTCGGCTGAAAAAGAAAGGCTACACCTCCCGGTACTTTGTCCGGGAAATGCAGCCACCGTACTAACTTGTTGTCCCTACTTACGCTAATACAGGTTCCTTTTCTTTTTTCAGTACCTTGTCGAGCACCATGTCTTTGTCGAGCTTTTTGGTACAGAAAAACCAGTCTTTGCAATCAAGACCCTCGATATTGCCGTCCATTCTGTCTTTAGCTACGCCGCACGATCCTGCGGGCGAAATGATCACATCGTCACCTGGCTTCCAGTCGGCTGGTGTGGCCACTGCAAACTCATCGGCTGTTTGTAAGGCAACGATCACACGGTAAAGCTCGTCAAAGTTGCGGCCGAGGCTCAGTGGGTAGTAGATGATAGCCCTAATCATGCCCTTGGGGTCGATAAAGAACACCGCCCGAACTGCCTGCGTACTGCTTTCATTGGGCATGATCATGCCGTATTTTTTGGCTACGTTCATCGTGATGTCCTCAATGAGCGGGAATTTGACATCCACATTCTTCATTCCCTTGAATTCGATTTTGTCTTTGATCGTGCGGAGCCAGGCAATGTGACTGTATAATCCATCAATCGATAAACCAATCAGTTGTGTGTTTGCCTTGGCAAACTTTTCTTCAAGTGTGGCAAAGGTCATAAATTCTGATGTGCAAACAGGAGTAAAATCGGCCGGATGGCTGAAAAGGATGACCCACTTGCCGTGGTAATCAACGGGAAAGTTGATATCACCCTGGGTAGTTTTTGCTTTGAACGCTGGTGCTTTATCGCCGATGCGTGGCATAGCCACCACTTCTTCATTCATTGTAGTTTCCATATCTCTTGTTGTTTTTATTGATAGGTGAAGCTAGCGATTCACTAAGTGGGGCGCAGTGATTTTAGTCACACTGGCACTTTGATTTTCGACACTTTAAAGAAGATGTTTGATGCAAGGAGGCAAAAGGGTAACGGCTGGCTGGTGAAAGATAGAGTCTTCTGTTTTTAGCGGAGGAATTTGTTGATCTCGGCAGCAATTGAAGCATATTTTTTTTGCGCATCGGGTAGTGGCATTCCTTTGTTCATTCCTGGTCTGGTATGACCCGTGGATGTGAGCCAGGCGTCCTTCATTATTGCCTGGCGGTCTTCAATGAGCTGCAGGATTTTAACACCGTTGCGGGTCGTAGAAACGGCCTCCTCTGGGTTGTCAGCTTTGACCATCTCGTTCAGTCCCAGGTAGGTAAGCACCGCTTTGGCCATGATCCAATGGCCAGCCTTGTCCGGGTGTACACCATCGGCTGCGTACTTGAACTCAGGATCTGTCATGCGCTTGTCCTCCATGTACTTTTTCATGGGCTCATGCACGTCGGCCACATTCCACCCCTTTGTGTATTTATTGCTAATAAGCCAGTCGGAATAAATATTCAGCACATTGGCATAAGCTGCTCCCTTTCGCTCGTCGTATACCGGGGGTGTGAGATGAACAATGATGGCGCCGACTTTTTCTACTTCGGTGTGCAGCCAGTCGATGCCGTCTTGGTAAGCCTGGAAGCGGTCATCGTCAAAAGGGAGATAAATGCCATCATTCATGCCGTAGGAAGCAAACACCAGATCGGGTTTGGTTTGAACCAACACCCTGGCAAGGCGTTCGTGCAAATCGGGCCGGGGAAACTTGCCATCGGCGTGGTTAGGTTCAGAAAGGCCCGACACTGTTTCGCTGGGTAGCCCTACATTGATGACCTCGAACTTCCTGTTGGGGTAGGTGACGGCGAGGCACGCTTCAATGTAAGACACATACTGCCCGGCGTAAGTAATGCTGTTGCCCAGAAAGACGATTCGGTGAACCGAATCGGGGATAGCATAAGTGTCCTGACCATGGGCCTTCAATTGGACGAAAACAACGACAAGAAAACAAGCGATCAGTCGGGTCATCATTGACGAAGATAGGAAATATCGAAATACGATTTGCCTACTTTTTTGTAAGTTCGGACGTGCTGTACATTCACCTGGGTGAGCGTGCAGGCTAGCCAACCTAATTCCCGACCATGAGAAGACTATTTTCTACAATCCTTGTCATTATTTGTACTTGCTCTGGCTCATTTGCACAAGATCAGCTAACAGACGAAACGAAGGCTTTTGTTACCCACGAAAGAGGTTCTTATCTGCTGCAAAACCTCACACTTTTGGATGGAACGGGCGGCCCTGCCAAAGCCAATCATGATATACTCATTGTGGGGGATAAAATTGAAAAAGTAGGCGTTGATTTGCCGGTGCCAAAAGGGGCCACGGCCATCGATATGGAAGGGAAAAGTGCCATGCCGGGTATGGTGATGCTACATGAGCATTTGTTTTACCCGAAAACAACGCCAGATGCCAATTATGGGGTGGACCAAATGAGCTACTCTTTCCCAAGGCTTTACCTTGCCGCTGGTGTCACCAGCATGAGAACGGCCGGAAGCATCATGCCGCAGGCCGACCTCAATATCAAGAAGGCCATTGGGCGTGGAGAAGTGCCAGGTCCGAAAATGGATGTGACCAGTCCGCACATTGACAGAGAGGGGGTAGGTATATTTGAGCTCGGCGCCATCGACTCTCCTGAAGGTGCCGCCAGGGCGGTTAACTACTATGCCGACATGGGTATTACCTCTATTAAGGTGTACAATTTCATTACCCGGGAAGACTTAAAAGCCATCGTAGAGGCTGCCCATGCCAGAAACCTGAAAGTCACTGGTCATATCTGTTCCATTACCTACAGGGAAGCCGCTGATATTGGGATCGATAACCTTGAGCATGGTTTTTTCTCCTGCAGCGATTTTGCTAAAGGTAAGCAAGTTGATATTTGCGATCCCTTTGAAATGCGCAAGGCCTTGTTGACGATTCCGGTCGATTCAAAGGAGGTGACCGAACTGATAACGCACCTGGTAAGCAAGAAAGTGGCGTTGACCTCTACCATCAATGTGTTTGAGCCCTACACAGGCCGGGAAGTAGTGCCTGGAGGTGGCATCGATGCTTTGTTTCCTAATGCTAAAGAAAAGGTGTACAAGCGCTGGGCAAGTAAGCAGGGCAGAGACTCGCTCGATTACCTGGCGTTTAATAAAGCCAAGGTGTGGGAGAAAGCTTTTTACGATGCAGGTGGCTTGCTGGTAGCAGGCACCGATCCCACTTACGATGGACGAATTGTGGCGGGTTACGCCAACAGGAGACTGTTGGAGCTGTTTGTGGAAATGGGCTTTACGATTCCAGAAGCCATTAAAATATGTACACTACATGGCGCTACCTACCTGGAGCAGACATCTTCTATTGGCACCATCGAGCCGGGAAAAATCGCCGACCTGCTGATCATGGACAAAGACATCAGTAAGGACATTACCGCCATCAGATCGCTCAATACTGTTTTCAAAAATGGTATCGGCTACGACTCCAAAAAGCTCTTCAAGGCAGCTGAGGGGTATGTGGGGATCAGGTGAAACCCCATCGCTGGTCACAGCGGTTTGATAAACACATTTCGGTAAAAAATCTCAGCGCCTTCTGCTTGCAATAGGATTTTTCCTTTGGTGAGTGGCTCCCAGCTATTTTTTTCAGCATCCCAGTACTTCATGTCAATGGCCTCATTGACCACTTTGCCATTAATGGTGAAGGTGGCATGGTCTCCGTTTACCTCAACTTCTACCTTGTTCCAGCCCGGCACTTCCCATGAAAAGGATCTGGAAAAGCGATGGTATTTGTTTTCAATTTCTCCCTTTGTCTTGAGTTCGCCATTGGTGGCATAGTGCTCAGAGGCATCCACCCTGGCTGAGGCTCTTGCCCCAATGATCCATAAATCCCCAAGGTCTCCTTCTTGAATTTGACATTCTACGCCATAGGGCCAAAAGTCAGTTTCGTCGAAAATATGAAACAGAACGCCAGCGTCTTTCACATTTTTAGTCCTGGGTTCAAACTTTTTCTCACCCCATTTGAAATCAAATGTAAGAATATAGCTGCCGTATTCTTCTTTGGTTACTAACCCGGCAAATGACTGAAGTGAACCTGCCTGTTGGTTGGGGTAGGCGTGAATGGTTCCATTTTCCGCCGAAAATAATTCCAGGCTATCGGGGCCATTTCCATCACTCACGGTATACCAGCCTTCCAAATCAACACCATTGAACAGCGCCTTAAACCCTTCCGGAGCTATGGTTTCTGAATCGGAGACGTTTTCATTGGCTTCCTCGTTTGCTGCCGGTGGACTGCACATGGTGGCAAGAGACAAAATGCACAGTAACGGTATGTGTAGTGGTCGGGGCTGTTTCATTGGGGAATATAAGACTTTATAATTATCTGCAGTAATCTCGGCAGGCGAAGTAGCTGATATATCGTTTTAAAGGGGCTCAATTGGGCAATCACTCGAAATGATTGGTTTCAATGTGTATATTAGTTTGCGTAACATCAGAAGAAAAGCCATGGCTGCCACACCCTCACCTTTAGGTATCATCCCGGTTCTTCCCTCACTCGACATACAACGTGACATAGAGTGGTATGACAAGTACGCCGGGTTTAGTTACTGTTTTGGTGATAACGGATACGCCGGGTTAAGAAGAGAAAACCTGGAGTTCCATTTGCAGTTCCATCATGGCAATGAGGAAGATCCTATTACCGGCGGCTCTGTTATGAAGATTTTTGTCGCCGATATCAGGCCTTATTTTGAGGAGTTTGTGAAGCGGGGAACGGTCCCGAAAGAGAAATTGCGAATGAACACCCCCTGGGGTACGCACGAATTTGGCTTCTACGACCTAAACGACAATGCCATTTTTGTGGTGCAGGACGTATAAACCGGTTCATTCATGTGCTTTCTGAGAAGTTGGAGCAGCTGAAATCACGAATCAATCCGCCTACGGTTATGTGCCCGTAACTACACAAAATGGTAGCTTGGCCCAATAATCTTTTGTAAAATTGGCAAGAAACTAATAGCTGCTTAGGTACAATAATGGAAGGCCGAAACATAGAACCTTTTTTTCTCAATACGCTCTTAAAAGCATGCGTTGTAGGCGTGGCTTTGATTCTCGCTGCTAACTTTTTCTTTTTTCCAGAAGACACCATTGGTGTTAGTATTGCGCTGGTTATTTTGCTTGCTTGCCTGGTGGCTCACCATGTCAGAGAGAAGCACCCAACGTCAGCGGTAATAATTCTAACGTCCATTACTTTGGCGGCGGTATGTTACCAACGGCTCATGCAAATCAGCCCTTCTATCACCCTGGCCACCGTGATTATTATTGGTTTTGTCTTTTCAGTGATGCTAAAGGGGCGAATCATGTGGGTCATGCATGGTATTGCTTTTATTATGCTGAATACTGTGTTTTTGTATCACGTGTCGGACGTTGTTACCGCTGCCATCAACTACTCGATTTTGTACCTCATCATCGCATACCCCAGCGGCGTGCTGAAAGTGAACTATGACAGAATACACCAGCACCTACGACATACCAATAATGAGATGAAGAAAAAGGCAGCGGAGATAGCACAACAAAATGAAGAGCTTCAAAAGACCCAGCACGATCTCAGTATTTTGAATAAAAACCTGGAGCAGATGGTGGGGGAGCGCACGGCAAAAATTAAGGCGCAAAACGACATGCTGATTTCCTATAGCCATACCAATGCACATCATTTAAGGGGGCCTGTGGCACGACTGCTGGGGCTTGCTGCCATTTACAAGCTTGAGTCTGGGGGTAAGATTGATACACTTGTGGAGAAAATGATAGAGCAGGCCAGTGAGGTTGACGCAGTTGTTAAGAAGATCAATGCTGATCTGGAGTCAAAAGAACTGGAAATGTAAAGCCAGGCATTGACCTGTGGCCTGCGAAGCCTGCCCATAAAAAGACCCAAAAAAAGGGCTGTGCAAAACAAAGAACTCCATGCAACACAAGCAGTGCTTAGTTCATTGAATCAAAATTCGGAGCAAATTGTAAATGAGCGCAGGGCAAGAATTAAGTCCCAAAATGTGAGGAAATATAAAGGCCTGGCTGATTCAACGGTAGGCTTCGGCACGGCAGCAATGGATTGTGCGCTTGGGGCCGTCAGCCGGCGGATGAGGGAAGAAACTGGTGTCTGACGGCTCCTGCCTGGTGGCTAGTTTGCCGTGCCGGCACCTGCGTTGGCCATGCCTTCGGAGAACGTCGAGGAGTAGCTCTCAATCAGTCCCATTTCACGTATTTGCGCCAGTTGTGTTGCTCTTTGAAGCCCAGCACTTCACGAATTTTGCGATTGGAAAACAACGCTTCGTGCTCCCCCAACTCACAGCTAATGGGCACGCCAGGGAAAAACCGTTCAGCCAATTCTTTGCTGCGGATAACGGCGCCGTTATGATCGTTGCCGGCATTGAAAACCTGATAACCAAGGCCGTCTTTTTTCAAACATAAATCCACAATCTGCCCCAGGTCACGTGCATCAATATAACAAAAGGCATTCCTGCGGCGCACTTCTGGGTTTTTGAAATACCCAGGAAACAGTTCCGTGTATTCATGAGGCTCAATCACATTACCGATGCGAAGGGCGTAAATATCAAAGCCGGATCGTCGCTGGAAGCTGCGGGCTGTTTTTTCATTGACCACCTTCGACAATCCATAGCTATCCATGGGGTCAACGTCATAGTCTTCTTCCAAAGGCAATACATGAGGGTCGGTTTTGCCATCTGAAAAACAGACACCATAGGTGGTTTCCGACGATGCAATGATAATCTTCTTTATGCCAAGCTTCACAGCCGCTTCAATTACATTGTAGGTGCCGATGGTGTTGACACGAAAAGTTTCACTATCTGGATTGATCAAGATCCTGGGCACAGCTGCAAAATGCACCACAGCATCAAACTTTGGTACGCCATTGCCGGGCTCCAGTTCATCCAGCCCGGCATACGAACTCATGGCATTGAACATTTGTCCGGAATCTGTGATGTCAGCCTTCAGGTTGTCCACCCCTGGATGATCCAAAGGCACCAGGTCTACATTCATCACCCTATGCCCCTGGTTCAGAAGGTAGGGCACCACGTGCTTTCCTGCCTTTCCTGATCCCCCGGTAAAAAATATCCTTTTGCTAGCCATGGCTGCTTCTGTTTAGTGCTGAAAGCAACTTACGTACTGATGGAAATAAAGCCAAAATGTGAAGGGGAAAAAGGGCAGGCGTCGGCACGGCAGCAATGGATTGTGCGCTTGGGGCCGTCAGCCGCCGGAGTGAGGTTCACCGGTGTCTGACGGCTCCTGCCTCGTGGCTATTTGGCCGTACCGACACCTGCGTTAGCATGCTCAGCCCTGGGTAGCACAGGCTTTGTTTGGGAGTTGGCGGACGCCAGTTTGTGAAAGCCACAAGCCTGCCCGGCTGGGAGAGACCCTTGCGGCAGGGGCTGGCTTGGACTCTACTGAGTCGATACTATACTGATTGAAAGTAATGGCACCAATTTTCTTCTCTTAGTGTTTGTGGTTAGCTGAGATGAAGCAGCAGGGCTTTCTGTTCGGAGCAGGAGTCAGCTAACTATCTTTACACATTATATTCAACCCTTGGGGGGAACCATGAAAAAAATTGGGTTTTTATCATTTGGGCATTGGGACAACCATCCGGCGTATGCCACCAAAACTGCAAGTGACACACTGCTGCAATCTATTGACCTGGCGGTAGCGGCGGAAGAAATTGGGATAGATGGTGCTTATTTCCGGGTGCACCATTTCGCCAGGCAACTGGCATCTCCTTTTCCTTTGTTGTCGGCTATTGGGGCCAAAACAAGTAAAATAGAGATCGGCACAGGCGTAATCGATATGCGGTACGAAAATCCGCTGTATATGGTGGAAGACGCCAGTGCTGCCGATCTGATCTCAGAGGGAAGGCTGCAACTGGGTATCAGCAGAGGTTCCCCGGAACAAGTGATTGATGGGTGGCGACACTTTGGCTATGAGCCAGAAGAGGGAGAGTCCGATGCCGATATGGGTCGCCGGAAGGGATTGGAGTTTTACGAAAGACTGAAGGGCGAAGGCTTTGCCCGGCCGAATCCAAATCCTATGTTTCCGAACCCACCTGGGTTGCTGCGATTGGAACCCTTTTCGGCAGGATTGCGTGACCGCATCTGGTGGGGTTCCGGCTCAGATGCCACGGCAGCGTGGGCGGGAAAAATGGGCATGAACCTCCAAAGCTCCACCCTGAAGTTTGATGAAAGCGGTAAGCCTTTTCACATCCAGCAGGCTGAGCAAATCAGGTTGTACAAGCAGGCATGGAAAGAGGCAGGACACCAGCGGGAGCCCAGGATTTCAGTGAGCCGATCCATCTTTGCGCTGGTCAACGAACAGGACAGGTACTATTTTGGCCGTGAGGCTGACAGAACTGATAAAATAGGCTTCATCGAAAGTAACAGGAAGGCCATCTTCGGAAGGAGTTATGCGGCAGAACCCGACCAGTTGATCAAAGAGCTGGCGAAAGATGAGGCTATCCAGGAGGCCGATACCATTCTGTTGGCAATCCCAAACACTCTGGGAGTCGACTACAATGTGCATGTATTGTCCTCTATTCTGGAACACGTAGCTCCCGGGCTGGGATGGCGCTAATGAGAGGTTTTGGATGGCTAACAAAATTCGCTACAAAACTAAAATTGCGGTCATAGGCGCAGGGCAGGCGGGGCTTTCCACGGCTTATCATTTGAAGAGACGTGGGCTGGAAGCCGGTCGGGATTTTGTGGTGCTCGACGAAGCACCCAGCCCCGGCGGTGCCTGGCAGTTTCGCTGGCCCTCGCTCACCCTGAGCACAGTGAACAGGATCCACGACCTGCCGGGCATGTCGTTTGAAGACAGCCTGGAAACCGACGCTACGGAGGTGAGAGCCAGCGTGGCGGTGCCACACTACTATGAGTTGTATGAAAAGAAGTTTGGTCTGCAGGTATATCGTCCGCTCAAGGTGGAGAGGGTGTACTGGCACAACGACCGGCTGCATATCGATACGTCTACTGCGCTGTTCTCAGCGCTGGGCCTTGTGAATGCCACAGGCACCTGGCAAAACCCCTATATTCCGAAGTATCCCGGTGCAGACCTTTTTGAGGGAGAGCAGCTGCATACCAGGGATTTCAAGAGCGCTGAGTATTTCACGGGCAAACATGTTGTGATAGTAGGGGCCGGCATATCCGCTATTCAGCTGCTGGATCAGATTTCGAAAGTGACCACTACCACCTGGGTGACCCGACGACCACCGGAGTTCAGGGAGGAGCCTTTTGACGATGTGGCGGGACACAATGCCGTGGCCATGGTGGAGGAACGGGTGCGGAAAGGCCTGCCGCCGCTGTCGGTGGTGTCGGTAACGGGTCTGCCCCTGTCGCCGGCTGTTATTGACATGAAAAAGCGAGGTGTGCTCAACCGCTTCCCGATGTTCAGCGAAATCACCAAGACAGGCGTAAAGTGGCCTGATGGCAGAGAAGAAAAAGCTGATGTGATTTTGTGGAATACTGGCTTTAAAGGTGCTCTCTCACATCTGGATGCGGTGCTGCCAAGAGAAGAGGGCGGCATTGTGATGGCCGGAAGCCTGGCCACCATGGTGGCGAAAGAGCCCAGGATCCATCTGGTCGGCTATGGCCCCTCTGCCTCAACCATTGGCGCCAATCGTGCTGGCGGCGCAGCAGCCCGGGAATTAATGAAGACGCTGGAGAAGTGATGCTGCGTGCGAGGCTCTTCGGGACGGTCCGTAGGCCATCGCTGAGCGAGAAACCCGAAGTAATAATTAAAACGGATTTTAATCCGATCTGCATACTCCAAAATAAAACTAATTCCATATCTTAATTCATGGCCTTTGAATACAGAATAAAAGATCTGTATGGTCAATACTTTGTCACCTTTACGGTTCACCAATGGGTGGACGTTTTTACGAGGGAGGAGTACAAGAATATATTGATAGACAGCCTGAAGTTCTGCCAGAAGGAGAAAGGACTCCAGATATACGGATGGGTGCTAGTGACCAATCACATCCACTTGATCATTAGCAGCAACAAAGAAAAGCTAAGCGGCATCATAAGGGATTTCAAGAAGTATACAGCCAGTAAGGTGTATGCCGCCATTCAGCGGAATGATAGAGAAAGCCGCAAAAACTGGTTGCTGTGGCTGTTGCGAAAGGACGACAAAATTTGGTTTTGGGAAGAGGGATATCATGGAGAGGAGATAACTATTCGTGATTTTTTCGACGTAAAGCTTCAATACATACATATGAACCCTGTGAAGGCTGGAATTGTGCAAAAGGAAGCAGAGTATGTTTATAGTAGCTGTAGCGATTACTATGGAGTGAGGAAGGGGTTACTGGAAATGGCTGAAGGTTGATGGTGTAGGGATTTAAATTCCCAATTATTAAGACTTCGACATGCCCTGCGGAACATGTCGAAGAGCGGGGTGCACGTTTAATAGGAGAAAAGAAGACTTTCAAATGAACAGATTGATTATTGTTGGAAATGGGTTTGATTTGGCGCACGGCCTGCCTACTAGTTATGACAATTTTGTTGATTATTATTTCACCTCTGTCGCACAGAATCTAGGAACCAGATATTCACATGAGGACGACTTACTAAGAGCTTCAACTACGATTGGCAATTTTAAAACATTCAATATAAATAGCTTCGAAAAATTCAAGGAAGCGAAGGAACAAAAATTATTGAGAGCGGAATTTAACAACTCATTCTTCGAGACAATGGTATTTCAAAAATCCGAGAACTGGGTTGGAATAGAAGAACTCTATTATAATACTTTAACTAGTATCGTACAGGATCAAATTAGAGCCAGGACATTTTTGGATATGTCAACAAGGCGAGAATTCTCAAGAAAGGCTAGAGAATTGAATGAAAAATTTGATCAGGTTAAGACTCATTTCCACAACTACTTGGTCTCCGAGGTTAAAGAACGTTATGAATTCAGAACACTTCAGGAATTCATTGGCCCATTTTATAGCGATTACCACACATTCAACCCACTGACGTTGAAATTAGCAAATATATATCCTCTTGAGAGGATATGTATTTTGAATTTCAACTACACCAAGTTAGCTAATCTTTATCTGACTAAAGGGCTGCAGTCGAAAGGTTCACTATGTATTAATATTCATGGAGAACTCGAGTCTCAAATTAACCCCATAGTCTTCGGATATGGAGACGAAAGAGACCATGCTTTCTACTTGCTAGAAGATTTGGGAATAGACGATTTATTAGTCAATATTAAGTCAATTTGGTATCACAAGTCTTATAATTACTGGCAAATAAGCGAGTTTCTGAAGTCAAAGCCCTTTGAGATTGTGATTCTAGGGCATTCATGTGGGATGTCGGACAGAACATTGCTGAGCTGGATATTTGAGCATAAGAATTGCGTACGTTTACGCCCCTACTACTACGGAGGAATTGACGGATTTGACAAGCTTACAATCAATATTTCCAGAAATTTTGAGAACAAGGAAACTCAAAGAAAAGTCTTTCAATTTGACCAAGCACTTGTATTTCCAAGTGGGCAGCTAAATTTTCAGAACCGAACGAAATAGTTCAATTTTTTTCGCACGAGCGAAGCAGAAATTTCGCTAATTTCTGTAATTTTCAGGAGCAGCCATATTCGGACTTCAAGTCCGGTGATTACCATTCGTCGGTGTAAACCCAAAGGAGTAATTCTATTTGTTATTTTTTTTCGTCAGCATTTTTATTCGCTCATATATTTTCAGTTGATCAGCATAGAATTGTTTGGCTGACTCAAATCCCATATTGAAATATCTATTATCATAGACATTATTGTCATCTAATTCTGAGTATTCTACTGCAACTTTTAAATCATTAATAGCTTTATCTAATTCGTGCAGCTCCTTGAACGAACTACTTCTTAGAAAGTAGATATTACAGTCAGTAGGCCGCTTTTTTAGGCAAATATTGAATTCATTAACGGCTTCCATGTGATTGCCATCCTTTTGGTGACTGACGGCTAGGTCGGCGTGATGTTGAAAGTCTTTTTTTTTGAGACCGCCTTTTGAGGAATGGAATAACTTATTAAACATATGAAATACTCTTATCATGAAGTTAATGTTTGTGTACGCCGTGATAGCAGCCTATCGCCGCTAGTTCGAGTCTGTGACTCCGGACTATTAATAAACCAGTTGTCGTCAGTACTCATGACGAGAGTACTGACAACAAATTTATTTCACTTCTCGGCCACAGGCTCTACCCCCTTCAGGTACTTATCCAAAAACACCAGCACCTGCCCGTAGCCTTTGATCTCGTTTTCTTTTTTGCGGAAGCCGTGGCCTTCGTCGTCGAACACTACATACTCTACCGGTACGCCATTGGCTTTTACGCCCGCTACTATTTCGTCAGATTCTACGGGCAGCACCCGTACGTCGTTAGCCCCTTGCAGTACCATCAGCGGCTTGGTTACCTTTTCGGTATGGAAGAGGGGTGAGATTTCGTATAGCCTTACAGAGTCGGCGGTGTTAGGGTCACCCATTTCGTCGTACAGCGACTTGCGGAAGCTTTCCCAATAGGGAGGGATGGACTTCAGCGTGCGCAGCCAGTTGGTCACTCCAAACAGGTTCACGCCCACGTTGAACTCTTCAGGCGCAAAGGTCAGCGCTGCCATTACCATGTAGCCGCCGTAGGAGCCGCCAATGATGCCTACTTTGTCCATATCGATCACACCGGTTGACTCCAGGTAGGTTTTGCCGGCTACGCAGTCTTTCAGGTCTTTGTCGCCATGGTTTTGGTCGTCCATGTGGTAGAACGTTTTGCCATAGCCGCTGCTGCCCCGGTTGTTCACGGCCAGTATCGCATAGCCATGGTTCACCAGGTATTGGATTAGAGCGAAGTAGCTCAGCCTGGTTTGTCCGCCGGGGCCGCCATGTACCCACACCAGGGCAGGCACTTTCTCTCCAGGTGTGGCATTCTTAGGCTGGTAGTAAATGCCGGGAATCTCCGTGCCGTCAAACGACTTGAAGCGTACTACTTTGCCTTCGACGAGGTCGCTGGCAGCCATTTCTGGGTTGAGCGTGTCGGTGAGTTTGGTCAGGGCGTTGGTTTCGAAATTGTACACATAAATATTACTGGGCGATGCAGAGGTGCTCACCGTCAGGCGGGCTAGCTTTTCGCTGTCGGAGATGTTCACTGAGGCAATGCTGCCTCCTTCAATCGCCGGAAGGGTCACTTCCTTGCCAGTGGTCATGTCAAAAATATGCACTTTAGTAGAGGCGTCTTCGTTCACACCTATCACCCTGTACTTGCCGTTTTGTGATTCATAGGCGTACCACACATCCCACTTGTCTTCGTATACCTTTTCAGTAGCGCCTGTTTCCAGGTTGAGCTTTACCATGTAAACAAACTCAGCGCCTTCGTCGGTCAGGTAATACAGCTCCTTGTTATCGAGACTGAAGAACTGTGGGTTATATTGCACATCACCTTCATGCTCGCTGATGTCGGTAGTTTCGCCTGTTGTTTTGTTGTAGAGGTACATTTTGGAGTCGGCACTGGTGATGGACTCGGTGAGTGCGAAGTAGTTCTTGTCTGGCGAAATGGCCGCCACATCTCTGCCGTCGTTGTTTTGGTAAATCACCTCACCAAATCCGGTCTCGCTATCCAAAGACGCTATGGTGCGCTCATACACGTCCATGTACTTTGCATCCCGCTTGTTAGAGGCAATGAACATGCTTTGCTTGTCCTGACTCCAGCCGTAAAACGAGCTCTTGGCGCTGTCGTAGGGCGTCAGGTCTTTCTGCGTGCCATCTGGTGTTTGCAGGTAAATATGATTGTTCTCGTTGCCACCCTGATCGGCGGTGAATAGCACCCGCTCGTCGTTCGGAAAATAGGAAAGGGCAAAGTAAGAATCAACCGTGGAGTTGGTCAGCTGTTTCTTTTCGCCTTTGCCATCCACTGGTATTTCGTAGGCATTGTAAATGCCGGTTTCGTTGGTGGAAACGAGCATCTTCGATTCATCTGGTGAGAAGCTGCCGCCGCTCACATTGATGTTTTTGTAGAATTGCTCAATGGAATAGGTCGTTACAGGAGCTTGTTCCGGCGTTTGTTCACAGCCGAAAAACAAGCCGAATGCCATTGCTGGCAGGATAAGTCTTTTCATAGAAATGGTAAGTTTTGGTAATTAGGTAGGATAAAGATAATGGAAAAGTGGGAGATGGTCAGACAGTCGGACAGTCAGACATTCAGATAGGAGGAGGAGGTTGGGAGACTTTAGAGTAAAAAATGCAAGAGTAAGGATTGAGAAAGTGACCGTCAATGCTAAAGCTTCGGCGGGCTGCCCTCCTTCCCTCAAGCTTCGGCGGGCGAGGAAGACGGGAGACCACGCCTCGGTACGGCTAGTGGGCTTGTGGCGTTTGGGCCGTCAGCCGCCGGGGGGGAGAGTGGTCCGCCTTGGCTGTGCATTCTTTGTGTCTTCGTGCCTTTTGTGGCGGTGAAGTGCTGTCGTTGCGTCGGATGACGCTATGGTGGTGGGCCGCCGTTTTAGAGACGCAACCGGTGTCTGACGGCGCTTGCAGGCGGGGCTATTGGGCCGTTCCGAAACCTTCGACTGTTCAAAGCGCTAGAAATGGTTTAATAAAAAGAGGATGGCAGTCCTACCTCATCCGAACTATTTCGAGAAACTCAATGGCTTGGCATGACTCCTCGCATTGGGCTAATAATTATGGAAAAGAAGTTTTTAAGTGTGTTCGTAAAATATGGTATCTTTACTAAAAAGGGAGGTAATATGATCGTTGAAAGAACTCCAAATGAAATCTTATTGAAGATATCCCCCAATATCGACAAGTTCGCAATGGAACGATTGCTCGAATACATCGAGTACCTGGAAATGACGTCCGATGTAAAGGGCAAACAGGGAGATGCTGATAAGCTTGCTGATGAATTGAATGCTACCTGGTGGACTAAAAATAGGGGTAAGTTTATCAAGTGAAAGTTATTGTAGATGCTAACATAGTGTTCAGCGCCATTTTGAATACTAACGGAAAAATTGGCTATCTCCTTCTAAATTCTACTAGTCTTATAGAGTACGTGGCACCGGAGTATATGATATACGAGGTGAAAAAATGTTTTTCAAAGATTGAGAAAATTACGAATAAGCCCTTTGATGAGATTGAAAGGATTTGTGCCGGCACTATAAAGAATGTACAACTTATTTCGGAGTCTGAGATTCCATTTCAGCCGTTGGATAACGGCAGAAGAAATTGTGAGTGGTATTGATCCCAAAGACACACCATACGTAGCCTTTGCAGACTTTAGGGGAGTGAAAATATGGACGGGTGACAAAGCCTTAAGGGCTGGTCTGACGAAGAAGGGCTACGATATAACAATCACTACTGATGACTTGTATGAATTTCAAAAAAGATCATTTTTGAAGTAAAAAATAGGGGCAAAAACAAAACACCAGATGTTGCGCCGGATAGCTAACCGGTGTCTGACGGCTCTTACGTAAGGCTGCTTGCCGTACCGACACTTTCGTTCGCTCGAGGCGTTGACCGACCCCGGACGGAGTGGAATAAAATGAGGATGCCGGTAAAGCATCCTATCAAGCAATTAGCTCAAACTCTGCAACTCCTTTTTCCTGCCCGTTCACGATAAGCGAGACTTTGTGTTTTCCGGGGTAGAATGTTCGGGTTGTAATGGGTCGGAAGCTGTGCTTTTTCTCTATATCAAGCTGACCATTGCCAACGATTTTTCGTTCGCTTATTTTGAATACTTTTTTGGAGTGCTGGCCGTTTTTCAGCAGATAATAGATGGCGTACTCCAGACGGAGTGTTTGCTCGTTAGGCGTTATATTTGTGAGGGTAAATGAGAATTCGAGGCCACTACCAATGCTTACTTGAGGTGAATGAATCTCCAAAGCTTCAAGGTCAAAGACAGGTGTGCTTGAAATTCCAAACAGCTCCAGCACCGCCACATTGCCTTGCTTTAGCAGCGTTCGGCACCCATGCTTCACAATAGCGTCGGTCTCCCTGGTTTTACCTTTCCATCGATGAGCAATAGAAATCACAAGTTCAGGATTGTCTTTTGCTATGTCGTTCAGGTTGTTGGCCACGCTGCGCCGAACAAATTCTGAGGGATCGTGCTTGAGGTTCTCGAGGATGGGAAGTATGGCCGACGGATCTTTCTTCAGCTCAGGCAATGCCATAGCCCAGGGCAGTCGTGGCCTGCAGCCCTCACTGGCCAGCCGCCTTACCCGATGATCTTCATGCAGGCTCCAGTCGTGCATCTGCCCCATCATTTTTTCACCGTACTTAACAATAAATGGACGTACGGCAAACTCGCAGCTGGCGAATTGAGTTACCAATTCCATTAGCCGTGTTGAAGTGTCGAAGTCGTCGATGCCATAGGTTTCGATGTAATCGGCAAGGAACATGTATTCAAACGACATGGAGTTTGGATGGCGGCGTAGTAGAATTTGAACCACGCTTTCAATAGTGGCAGCTGACTCTTTGAAGTCGCCGTGTAGAACCTGGTGCAAGGCCCAGGTGATGTGTTTCATCCTTTGTTTGAGTTCTTTGCCGTCCCACGCTCCATCATGTATCAGACCGAAGAACTTGGCCTTTGGGAATGAAGGGAATACGTGGCTTATGATCTCCGTGAAGTCGTTGGTGAATTTTTCTGAGTAAAGATATTTAAGGGGCGTAGCCATTATTTGAATGTTGTCTTTAGCTACCAAAAGTATCCACAGCTACTGACAACAGTATGTCAGTGAAAGTTCTCAGCCCAGAAAATAACAGTGGCGGTCCTGCCCTCAACCGACATTTATCTCCCTACCTTGGCATAAGCTCTCACCGGGAAAGTACCCATTCCTTTGATTTTCGGAGGCACGGCGTGGAAGGTGTAGCCAAAAGCCGGTAGCATGTCGAGGTTGCACATGTGCTCCACGATGAGGATGTCGGCGCCAAGAAGGGTTGAGTGCACTGGGCGGCTTTTGCCTCGGGTATCATCGATATTGTGGCTATCGATACCTACCAGTTTTACGCTGCACTCCCTGAGGTATTCTGCCGCTTCTTTGGTGAGGTAGGGATGCTCGGTGAAATAAGCTTCGGTGTTCCAGTTGGTGGCCCAGCCCGAGTGCACCAGCACAGCCTTGTTTCTTATTTCTTTGTTTTTGAAAAAGTCTACGCCAATTTCCATGACGCCTCTGGCTTCAATGGTAATGCCGTCTAGCCCTGTAAACGCAGTGAGGGGCACTTCCGATAGATCCATGCCCTCTTCAAAGAAATGAAATGGGCAGTCGATATAGGTGCCCGTATTGGCTACCATGTCAATGCGCCCAATTTGAACGGTCGCACCCTTGTCATAAATCTCTTTTGACTGCTCCCTACTCAGGTAATCGCAAATGACAGGGGCAGGCAGCCCTTTGTAGGTCACCAGCCCATCGAAAACAGTATGGCTGAGATCAATGAGCTCTTCTCCCTGCGCTATCGAGATGGGAGACCGCTTGTGCTCTTCGGCGATGTAGCGCTTGTTGATAATTTTCACTTTGCCCACCATCAGCAGGCGCATGTCCCATACGATGTAATCAGCCAAATCCTGGTCAGAGATCGACTCGCCGCCGATGTCGAGCCGAAACTCCTGGCCTTGTATGCCGCCACCGTTGGTGAAACTGATATCAAAATCGAATATTACTCGTTTGGACATGGCTGTTTGATTCGTCAACCGAATATAACGAAACCAAATCAGAAGAGTTGGGAATCACGAAGAAGTATCTGTTTGCTAACCTTTTGAAGGTTAGTTAAGTCTCAGGTTTTTCGAAATTCTTTCAAAAAGATCGTTAGGGTTGAATGGTTTTGTAATAAAATCATTCATTCCTGCCCGCATGGCCTCATCCTTCACCTCCAATACTGCCGAAGCTGTAAGAGCGATGATGGGGATCAGTTGGTATTTTTCTTCGGGAAGCGCACGAATCTCCACGGTAGTCTGATAGCCATTTTTTATAGGCATTTGTATGTCCATCAGAATCAAATCGAAGTTGTGTGATTTCAGTAACTCAAGTGCCGAATCTCCGTCGTCGGCTATTTGTACATCACATTCCCAATTTGACAGGAATCTGCTGGCTACGTACTGATTCACCTTGTTGTCTTCTACCAGCAGCAGAGAGGTTCCCTTCAGGCTTTTTCGTGTGGCAGTGAATGGCTCAGCGATCGTCCTCGTCTGGCTTTCAGCCTTTTTGAAAGGCAGGTGAAACGTAAAAACAGAGCCAACGCCTTCTTCGGAGGTTACCGTGATCGATCCTTTTTGCAGTTCAAGGAGCTGTTTGGTGATGGTCAGGCCAAGGCCTGTGCCACCGTGCTTTCTGGTGGTGTAAGATTCCGACTGAGAGAAGCTTTCGAAGATCATGTCTAGTTTATCAGGCGGTATGCCAATACCAGTATCGCTGATGCTGAACGTGATATCCACATGGCTGCCCCTGTCTTCCTTTACTGAGGCGTCTATTTTTACGGAGCCTTTGTCAGTAAACTTCAAAGAATTGCCAACAAGGTTCACAAGAATTTGGTTAAGTCGCCCCGGGTCACCAATGACGCAGCGAGGCATATTTTTATCCCAGTTGAGCTTGAGGAAAATCTCCTTTTCGTCTGCCTTGTACTGGTAGGCTTGTTTGATGCTGTTTACAAGTTCAAACAGATCAAATTCCTCCTCCTCGAAGTCAATCTTACCAGATTCGATTTTACTGAAGTCAAGTATGTCGTTGATGAGTGTGAGCAAATGTTCACCTGAAAATTTCAGGGTGCTTACGTAGGTTTTTTGGTCTTCGGTAAGGTTGTCTTCCAGCAAAAGAAGATTGGTCATTCCAATGACAGCATTCATAGGAGTCCTTATCTCGTGGCTCATCGTAGACAGGAACTGGGCTTTTGCCATGCTGGCTTCTTCCGCTTTTTCTTTTGCATCTATCAGCTCCTGCTCGGCCTTCTTCCGAAGGGTGATGTCCCTTATAATGACGATGTATGTCTGATTGTCTTCAGTGTTAAATGGACTGACCGAGACTTCGCAGGGTATCCTTTCCCCCTCTTCCATGTTGATGTAAACCAAAAACTGCGCCTCTTCACTACCTTTAAAAGCGTTGATAAACTGGGGTAAATTTTCGAATTCACTTAGCAGAGATACAAAGCAGGTACCCTTCAACTCTTTTTCTTCTTTTCTGATAATTTTTTGCGCCGACTTATTGACACCAAGTATTTTCCCGGACGTATTGATAGAAATAACACCATCCACTACACTGTTGACGATGGCCGAAAGGTAGGCTTCACTTTTTTCCTGATTTCTCTTATTCAGATCAAGCATTTCCTCCGACATCAATTTTATTGATCGATCTCTGAACACAAGATCGTTCTCAAAATTGGTGTAGCTATCGCTGACTGCCGCTAGTAGCTGCTCCTGAAATTCTTCCGGAGTTTCGCTGCGTCGCTGGATTTTCTTTAATTGCCTTTCAAGTATGCTGTGTCTCATTTCTCAGTGATCAAAGTGATGGTCATTGTTTGGTTGTGCAGCTCGCACTGATCTGTTTTGACGTTGGAAGAGATTTCACCGTAGGAATAGAAGCCTATTTGCTTGGTGTTTTTGTCAAACACTGACTGCACTGTTTCTACTTCCTCTTCGATTCGGTGCCCAAGCACCAGTTTTCGTCCTACACAGCTAATTAGGATAGCCAGGCTCTCGCCGTTTTCTTTGTGTCTATTTTGTGATTCTGTAATGCTGGCGGCTTCGTTGGCGCCATCAATCAGGCGGTCGAAGTTGGACATCATGAGTTTAGCCATATAGCCTTCCGGAATGTCGCCAGCAAATGTCATGCTCTTGTCTCCTTCGTTTACAGCCAGAATTGTGCGAACAATTCCTTCTTCTTGTGAGTCGGCTGGCCTTATCATCAGCGGGAAGAGAAGAGCGCTTGATGGCAGCTCTTCGGCTTTTTCACCCAGGTATTTTTTGTATAAATCTAAAGCTGGCTTCCCGTCCAACTCATAGAGTACATTAGATTTGGATTTTGTCACGACCCTGTCTGGCCCAAAAGGATCCCAGCCGCCAATTGATCCCCGGCCAATATGAATATGGTCACCGTAGAACCCTACAACAGCCACCTGACCAGGCAGTGCGTAATCATTGCAAGCTACAAGCGTGCGGCCAAAGTCGGCACCGTCGCCAGATAAGCCGCCTGATATGATGACTTCCTTAGGTAGCTGACTGCTAATGCCTTTGATTAGATCGCTTCCGTTAACGGCTAGGCCGTCGGATAGTACAAATACTGATTTGAGACCTTCTTTGCTGATCGCTTTTCCCAGCTTTTCCCCTACGCCATAGGATTGGTCGCTGCTGTCAATAAATTCATAAGCAACATCGAGAGTAGTTTTGTCGAATCTTATGGCTGTGGCGACTGCGTTTCCGTCAAGAACTTCGTCTTCAATTATTTCGCCCGCTGTGCTACACCCAAGGATTTGGGCCGTTGGAAATTTTTCTCTTAAGGTGGCGTAGATTTTTGGTTGAGCGATTACTTTGGTTGCTCCAAAGAATAGAACGAGCTGCGGGTCAATATTTTCGTTGGCGCCGTAATTCTCCCAGGAATTACCTTTCCAGATCAATTGAGTGGTTTGCATGTAGCTTTTGGTTGTTGGACGATACAAAGAAACAGCACAGCGTTCTCGTTTTGGGATTATTTAGAAGTTTGGGACGATTCGTCGGATTAAGTTACTGGTTTACCCGTTTTTTGGGGTGGCTCGTCGAAGTGCTCAAAGAGCCGCCAAAAGTGCAAATTGAGGCTCCTTTTATTAAATCCCCCTGCTTTTTGTAGCGGTTCGTTGCTTACTTTTCTAACTTGGTTTTAGTTGATAACACCTTGATGACAGATTATGGACAACACTTTCGATGCGATTGTGATCGGCTCAGGCATTTCAGGGGGCTGGGCTGCCAAAGAGCTTTGCGATAAAGGACTTAAGACGCTTGTGCTCGAAAGAGGCAGAGACGTGGTACACAACAAAGACTATCCCACTGCTAACCTACACACCTGGGAGCTGGAGCACCGGGGTGCGCTGACAGAGAAATTCAGGAAGGATAACCCGCTGATAACAAAGGCGGCTGGGTTTGGAGAGGATAACAAGCATTTTTTTATTGAAGACAAAGACCATCCTTACGTGCAGGAAAAACCTTTCGACTGGATTCGTGGCTATCAGGTGGGGGGCAAGTCGATCACTTGGGGGCGTGCAACACAGCGCTGGAGTAAGTATGAATTTACTGCACCGGAGCGCCAAGGCTATGGTATGAACTGGCCTATTGGCTACGATGACGTAGCGCCCTGGTATTCGCATGTTGAAAAATTTATGGGTGTGTGTGGGACCAAAGATGGCATTGAGGCCATGCCCGACGGAGAGTTTTTGCCCCCGTTTCAGTTCAACTGTGTGGAGCAGCACATGAGCGACAAAATCAAAGAACACTTTCCTGACCGGCACATGGTGCACGCCCGATGGGCTCACATTACGGAGCCGCAGGAGATTCATTTGCAGCAGGGCAGAGGCAAGTGCCAGGCAAGAAACCTGTGCATGAGAGGCTGCCCGTTTGGAGGGTATTTTAGCTCAGTATCATCTACGCTGCCCTGGGCGGATAAAACGGGGAACCTGACGATAAGACCTTTCTCTGTTGTGCATTCCGTTCTTTACGATGAGGCAACAGGCAAAGCCAGCGGGGTGAGGGTGATCGATGCAAATACTAAGGAAGTAATTGATTTCAAGGCCCGCATCATCTTTCTGAATGCTTCTGCACTTAACAGCACACTGATATTGCTCAACTCGAAATCCAACCGTTTCCCAAATGGCCTGGGCAATGACCATGACCTGTTGGGCCGATACGTAGCTTTTCATAATTACAGGGCCTGGGTTGCCGGTGATGTGGATGGATTCGAAGACAAGTACTACTATGGACGAAATCCGACTGATCCCATCATCGCCAATTTTCGCAACCTTGGTGAAAGAGATGCAGATTTTGTCGGAGGCTATACCATCTTTGCTGCTGCGAGAAGGAGCACAGGAATTCATTTCAAAGAGCCAGCCATTGGCGCAGCTTATAAACTATCGCAAACCGAACCGGGAGTTTGGTATGTGTATATGTATATGCAAGGAGAAACCATTCCCAAGGCAGAGAATCATGTGCGTTTAAGTGACACCGAGAAAGACCAGTGGGGTATTCCGCTGCTGGTGACTTCAGTTGGGTATGACGACAACGACGAAAAGATGGTGAAGGACTTTATCGAGCAAGCCACCTTGATGATGGAAAAAGCAGGAGTGAAAAATATAGAATCGGATGATAGTAAGCAGGCGCCAGGGTTAGATATTCACGAAATGGGAGGCGCAAGAATGGGGACTGATCCGACTAATTCAATTTTGAATAAATGGAACCAGGTGCACCAGTGCAAGAATGTGTTCGTAACGGATGGAGCCTGCATGACAAGCACGGGCAACCAGAGCCCGTCGATATTGTACATGGCAATAACGGCCAGGGCGGCCAATTATGCTGCCGAGGAGTTTAAAAAAGGCAATTTGTAAAACGAAAGTGATGAATAGAAGACAAGCGATATCAGCGACTGCGCTCCTTATGGGTGGAACCATGGTAGGTGCCCAGGCATTTTTAAGCGGGTGCAAGCCATCGGCTCCAAAAGAGGGGCTTTTTGGTGCCGACGACATAGCATTGCTGGATGAGGTTGGGGAAACTATCCTTCCAACAACGGAGGGCTCTGCGGGTGCCAAAGCCGCAAAAATCGGCGAGTTTATGAAGGTGATAGTGACTGACTGCTACAGCGAAGAAGAGCAAAAGGTATTTACTGAGGGGCTGGTTAAACTGAACAAGGCAAGCCAGCAAATGCAGGGAGATGACTTTATGGTTATTAGCTCAGAGAAGAGAGAGTTATTGCTTGTTGCTCTTTTGGAGCAAGCGGAAAAGTACAATGAAAGCAAAGCTGAGGACGAGCCTGTTCACTACTTTACGATGATGCATCAGCTCACCAATTGGGGGTACTTTTCTTCAGAGCCTGGGGCTACGCAGGCACTCAGGTATATTGCCGTGCCGGGAAGATGGGAGGGTTGTGTGTCCTATGCTAAGGGCGACAGGGCCTGGGCCTAGTACTCATTTAAAGTTTGATCAAATAACTATACTCATCAATCATTTCGTGCTCTTTGCTGAAGCTGGCTCCCTGCAATTCAAAGAAACTACAGCAATTTTCAGAAACAGCCTGGTATACAATCGTGCAAATCACGGTTCCGGCATCACCAAGCTTTAATTCAAACTCGGTAGACCCGTCTGCGCTTCTCCAGCCTATTTCATCGGACACTATCTGGTTGTCTGCAATCAAAAAGGCGACTTCCTGCCCGGTATCGGTGGCTTTCAATTTGATGTCGGCCGTGCTGATCGTTCCATTTTCTATCAGATTGGCGCCGGTTTCCAAATCCACAATTTCAAGTGTAAACGTCGTTGGAGGACTGGTGCATTCTGACTTGCAGCCGCAGGAGTAGCAGAAAAACAGTATGACAGCAATTGAAAATATGGTTTTCATGGTATTGAAGTAGTTGCTCAAATATACAAACCAAGACCTGCTAAAGTGGTCTGGCCTCCACACCTTCAAAAGTAATCTTTACAGGTTTGATGGTTCCGTCTTCATTGAACTCCAGTTTGTCGATGCAGGTAACTCTGTGATCCCGTCCTTCGTTCGGGATCGGGCGACGGTGATACACAATATACCACTCGTCGGTGTTGGGAACGTTGATCACAGAATGATGACCCGATCCTGTGGCCACCTCTGGGTCTTGCGACAGGATCGTGCCGATTCTTTCAAATGGTCCAAAGAGGGAGTCGGAAATGGCATAAGCTACCCTGTAGGTTTCGTCGCCCCAGTTGCCTTCACTCCACATAAAGTAGTACTTGCCGTTTCTAATGGCAAACGTCGGGCCTTCCACATAGCCTTCCGGCGTAATTTCTTTCACCAGATTACCGTCTTCAAAGGGTACAAGGGCAGTGAAATCATCGTTAAGCTGACCGATATTGCAGTGTCGCCAGCCACCATACACAATATAGTACTTACCATCCATCGCCTTGAATACATACTGATCGATGGGCTGGGCGCCGTTGTAGAACTGATCGATGAGTGGCTTTCCGAGGTAGTCAGTAAATGGGCCAGCCGGATTGTCGGCTACTCCGATCCCAATGCCGCCCTGCTGTTTGGCTGCATGGGGGTTGTCTTTCCAATAAGGCCCGTCCTGGTTTTGGATGTCGTTGGCTGCGAAAAACAGAAAGTACTTCCCGTCTTTTTCTATGGCAGAGGGTGCCCACATGGCTCGGTTGGCCCATTTCACGATGCTGGTATCAATAATACCCTGATGCTTTGTCCAGGTGACGAGGTCTTTTGATGAAAAGGCATCAAGAAAAACCTGTTCTTCATATTTCGCTGAGAACGTGGGGTAAATCCAGTACTCATCGCCAAACACCACACCTTCCGGGTCGGCGTACCAACCTTCCCAAAGAGGGTTGCCTGATAGCGCCTTCTCTTTCGTTTGACTGGTTTTGGTGTTTTGCTGACACCCGGATAGGGCAAGTAGCAACCCTGCAAAAGCAAATACTTTATTCATTGTAAAAGACTTGATGAACGAAAAAGTGAAGAAAGCGAGAGAATGCTAGAACTCAAAGAAGGGAGGCTCGATTCCTTTCAGTCTTAAATAGATAATAGCTTCAGCCCGATGGTGGGAGGTGTGAGCGAAGGCCCTGAGAAGCAAATCACGTCCAGTGTGCTCTCTCCAATAGTTTTCATCTATGATGCCCTTTCTATCCAGCTCTGATAATGATATTTTTTCAATCACAGAGGTGCAATAGTCAAAGTTTTCTTCAATGTAGGCCCTGGCTGCCGCTTTGGTGATTTCTTTGGGTTCCGGCATGGCTTGCTTCCCCTCGAAGGGTGCAATGTAAAAGGAGTTCCAGAAGGCCATGTGCGTCAGCTGCCTGCCAAAGCCCATCTGCTCAGGAGTTGGGGCATAGTTGAAATGCTCTTCTGGCATTTTGTCAAGCACTTTCAGTGTATAGCCTTTGCTGGTTTCCCAGCGGGGGAGGAAGTCGGATTTGAAATCTGTTGTGTGACTTCTGCCCCAACCGACTATTGGCAAGGTTGTGAGCAGTCCAGCACCCGCAGCTATTTTGGTGAGAGATTCTTTTCGGTTCATCGGCAAAAGGATTTACCGAATATATGGTTTTTTTGGGCGAATATATTGGAACCGTTTTGTCATCATTTTTGCTGGAAAGGGCAAAAATACCGCCAAAACTACCTGCTGCATTGGCCGGCGTGGGTTGAAACCCACGCCTATGGTGTGCCGCCCCGATGGGGCTTGTTAACCGCTGCTGTTTACTATAAAGCCAATCGTCCATTGACTGCCTTGCGAACGAAAATTCTGAGCCCCGTTTTGTCATCATTTTTGCTGGAAAGGGCAAAAATGTCGCCAAAACTACCTGCTACATTGGTCGGCGTGGGTTGAAATCCACGCCTATGGTGTGCCGCCCCGATGGGGCTTGTTAAGCACTGCTGTTTACTGTAAAGCCAATCGTCCTTTGATTGCCTTGCGAACGAAAATTCTGAGCCCCGTTTTGTCATCATTTTTGCCGGAAGGGGCAAAAATGTCGCCAAAACTACCTGCTGCATTGGTCGGCGTGGGTTGAAACCCACGCCTATGATGTATCGCCCCGATGGGGCTCTCTGGTGTTGTTGGGCCGAAGCCTGTTCCTAGTTTAATCTTCCACCCACGTAAAGATGCTGTAACAAAATCACTGTCTTCGCATCTTTGATTTCTCCCGTTTTGATCATTTCAAGTGCTTTCGCAAAAGGAACCTCCAGTACGTCAATATCTTCATGCTCGTCAACGCCACCGCCGTCACTCACTTTTTGGTCTTTTGTGTATTCGGCAATAAAGAAGTACAGAATCTCGGTGACGGAGCCGGGGCTCATGTAAAGCTCAAATACTTTCTCCGGCTTGCTGATCTTGTAACCTGTTTCTTCTTCTGTTTCTCTGCGGATGCACTCTTCGGGACTATCTGCATCCAAAAGACCTGCGCAGGCTTCAATCAACATGCCTGTGTCATTGCCATTCACATAGGTGGGCATGCGAAACTGCTTTGTGAGGATCACTGTTTTTTGCTCGGTGTTGTAAAGCAAAATGGTGGCGCCATTGCCTCTGTCGTAGCACTCTCGTGACTGAGTGAGCCATTTTTCGTCCTTCCCTTTGATTTGGAAGTCGACCTTGTAAAGCTTGTACCAGTTGCCGGATAGCAGCTCTTTCTTTTCAATTTTAATATTGGGATTGTTCATATGTAATCATTAATCGATCAAAAGTAATCATAAAACAATCATTTTCAATAATTCTATTCTATCTTTACAAAAAAGAATCCTATGAGCAGCAAGGCGAGGCAAAAGGGAATACTTGAGCAATTGAAGGTAGGTGAGGAATCGTCGGTGAAAGAGCTGGCCGATCTGTTCGAGACCTCGGACATTACCATACGAAGAGACCTGGTCGCTCTATCAGAGAAGGGGCTATTGGTACGCACCCATGGCGGGGCGATGTTGCCGGAGAGTACGGGCTTTCATCAGAAGGAATCGAGGAACAATGAAGCCAAGGCATACATTGGTAAGCTGGCGGCTTCTTATGTGAAAGCGGGCGATATCATTTTTATGGATTGTGGTAGCACCGTTTTTCAAATGTGTGCTCACTTAAGAAAGCTGGAGAGGCTGACGATCATTACTAATTCGCTACCGATTGTTTCGGAGCTTTTAGGCCAGCCGGGCTTCACTATCAACCTGGCGGGGGGCGAAATAGATGTTGGCAGGAAAGCAGTTCATGGCAGAGTGGCGTTGGAGCACATAGCCCGATATAAGGCAGACAAAGCGTTTGTCGGGGTAGATGGATTTTCGCTGGCTAACGGACTGAGTGCCAGCGGCGAGAAGGAGGCTTCCATGACGCTGGCCATGGGCAGTCGGGCGAAAGAAACCTACCTGTTGTGTGATGGCACAAAATTGGAGAAGGACAGCTACCTGCAGTTTGCGGCTCCTTCTTTGTTCGACTTCCTTGTCACAGATAAATCGGTGACTACGGACATAATCAATAAGTACAGAAAGGCTGGAATAAGGCTGGTTTGTTGAGGAAATTACTCCACGTAGACATTCTCCAGCACTTCCCGTTTTCCGTCAATATCATGGGGTGTTGTTAGCCCGAGAATTCTGGCAATGAATGGGTAGACATGTACATTGTCAAAAGCGTCAATTTCCAATCCTTTTTTGATATTCGGGCCTTTGGCATAGAAAATAGCACCCATTTCAGGGGTCACATACGGATCGAATCCATGCACGCCCCATGGTGAGTTCATCACAGCTTTTCTGGTGTCGGGCGAACCGCTTCTGAAGTAGTGCCCGGGCTCAACAACTAATACCAGATCGCCAACTCTGGGGTGCTCTCGGTAATGCCACTTTTCAGGGGTTTCCGTTTTCCGATAGGTGGAATAGAAAGTTTCATTTTTACTAAGCTGCTTGAAGAGCCTCTCCTTGATCAGGCTGTCTTCTTCGTAAACGTGCACAACAGCGCCACTGCTGGCTATTTGAACGCTGTCTTCGGGAGCAAAGAGATTGTCCAGATAGACGAAAGTTTCGGGAGATTCTTTCATTTCATACATGCCGTGGTCGGAAGTGATAATGATGTCTACGGGTAAATTCAGCTCAGCTATTTTTGTGTCGATGAGCCCAAGTAGCCTATCAGCTTCAAATACGGTTGTTTTTAACTTCTCTGAGTTGGGGCCGGAGTAATGCCCTTCGCTATCTACCAGCGAAAAATACAAAGAAATGAAACGGGGCCTTTCCTCTTCGGGTAGCTGCAGCCATTCCACCACTTTTTCTATCCGGTCTTCGTTGGGCACTGCACCATCATAAATCTCGTAATAGTCGGGGTAGCTGCCTGCCACTGGCGCTTCTGATCCTACCCAGAAATAAGAAGCTGATTTCAGCCCTTGTTGCAGTGCCAACTGCCAAAGAGGCGTGCCGCCATAGTAGTAAGCATCCTCCACCAGCTCCCTTTTTCCCATGCTGTATTCCACCTTTCTGGCCGGATCGTAGAACGTGTTGTCTACCAATCCATGATGGCCGGGGCACAAGCCCGTCACGATGGTGTAGTGATTGGGAAAGGTTTTGCTGGGGAAAGAAGGAATCATGGCTTTTGCAGCTGTGCCCTCTTTGATGAAATCGAGAAAATGGGGAGGCTGGTATTTGGCAACATAGTCATGCCTGAAGCCATCGAAGGAGATGAGGAGCACGTAGGGTTCTTGCTTTTTGCCTGGAGTGCAGCATTCAAAAGTGAATGCAAGAGCGGCAAGCGCTGAAAAAAAGGCAAGGCGTTTGGTCATGATCTGGTTGGCTTACCGGTGCCTAAAAATAGGGCAAATGGACTGAAGCAGGGGCAACTTCACAAAAAGATAATGTAAGTTGGGCTTTAAGGCAGGATGCTGTAGGCGGCGGCGAACATGATCACCCGATTGTTGTAGCTTAGCTCCGGAGGAGCACAGCCTTCGTAGCAAACTGCATCGTCGGCCTGGAATCGGTAATAGAACTTTCTTCCCAGGATGAGTGATGCCTCCAAAGTGAGTCTATCGAAGACTCTGACGCCTACGCTTGAAATCATTGGGAAAGCAAGGCGTAGCTCGCTGTTGTAGGGTGCTTCCAGGTTCAAGTTCTCAGACTGTTCATTTGGTGACAGATCGTCACGGTAGCTTCTCGAGGCCTGTTGCACAAAGGATGGCCCGAACCCCCAACTGACAAAAGGGGTTACTCTGGTCTTCAGTATATCATAAGATATCCGAACGGGGGCATAAACCCTCGAAACCTTGTAGGTAACTTCTGCGGGACTAGAAGGTGCGCCAACAAATGAACTGGAAACTGATGCCTCATTTCTGTACCGACTGCCCGATTGAAGAAAGGTGGCTTCGGCGGTCGCTCTCAGCCGATAAGGTAGTTTGTAACTAGCGAAAATGCCTAAAGCTTTCGCTTTTGTTGGGGTGTAAGAAGCCTTTGGGCTTTCGTTGGGAAGCGTTTTGCCCCAGCCACTGTAGCCCAGCCCTCCTTTGAACCCGAAGCTAAAGTCGGACTGCCCAAAGCAAAAAAGGCTTTGGGCGATGAACATGACGAAGAGTAGGCTACTTTTCATTTGTTGCTACACATGCTTTGTTAACAAGTTAAGCAATTTTCTGTCAAGTTTTAGTCCGTACCAGTCCTCATAATCAACATCTTCTCTGCCCGAGTTGAGGATGCCGAAGCTGCCTTTGAACTCCCACAGAGCAAAGCCTATTTGGTTGGTATGCAGGATATCCATTACGTCGCCAAACCAGGCGAGGAACACGTCGTGTGGCGTTTTGTTGTAGCAGCCACATTCGCCACAGTGCACACCCACTCCCTGGTTTTTGAGAGCAATCCATGGTTCATAGAATTTTTCGAGCATTTCCCGGCTCAGGTATTGGTCTCCTACCTGGCCAGGCCATTTTACCTCAGGTAGGTTGTCGATGTCTTTCATGGCCCAGGGTGCCTTGTAGTGTGACACTATGCCTGGTGTATACCCCCGGCAGCTTTGCGCAATGTCGAGATCGGCGATCTCCGGAATAACCGAACTTCCGGTGTTGTTCCCGTCTGCAATAATCAAATGCTTCTTGTTTACACCCTTGATAGCGTTAGATGCTGCTATGGCCATTTTGCGGTAGACATCGCCTGGCACAGGGCCTCTTTTTGAGTGCTGGTCGTTCATATCTTCCCTGTTGCTGGGCTCGTTGAGCAAGTCGAAGCTTATCTTTTTGTTTGACACGTTCTTGAACCGGGTAGCCCAAAATTGCCAGTGGTAGCAAAAGTCGTCAAGCGCCTGCTGGTCTGTCCATAGGTTATACGGCTCATGAAAGCCTGCGTTCACGCAGTAGCCCGGTGCCCGGTGCAGGTTGAGGCTCACATGTAGTTTGTACTTGTGGGCCAGGTACACCAACTCTTCAATTTTATCGGTCGCCTCAGTATCTATGTTGCGAACTTCTTCCGGCAGTATGTTTCGGCTGCGGTCGAATTTAAGATAAGAGGGATACGCCATCGGTATTCTCACAAAGTCAAAACCCCAGTCGGCCATCCACTTAAAGTATTCTTCTTTGGTGCCTTCCCTGGAATTTGCCGGGTTAGGTGAAAAGAAGTCGAGAAGGTTGAAGCCTTTCCACTCAGGTAATTTATTTTTCGGAACGGGGGCAGCCGAAAGATTGAAAGGCGCATTGGTGGCCAGTAAGGCTGCGGCTGCGGCAAGGCTTGATTTTTTCAGGAAATCACGGCGTTGGAGGGAATCGGGGTTGTTCATAGCGGGTGTTTTTTAGTAGTGTTTGACACACTTACTAAATATATCAATTACCCTTATTAAATACCAAAAGGAAATGTTGGACGGCAATCACTACACCGAAATGCAGTAAGAATTTCATTGGCAAGCTTCCTACTCTTGATGATCTGATATTTCAGTCACAACAAATTGATCTCCTTTGAAACGTCCGATTGCTCTGTATTTTTTATTGATCCTGAAATAGTAAATTTCGAGGTGTTTTGGCCGCCTCTTTTTGAAACTGGCAGACTGAAGGTCGCCGTTTTCGAGCAGTAGTTTCGCTTTAATATAGGATTTAACAAGATTTCTTTCCTGAAGATACTGAAGCACTTTTTCAGACTTCTCTACCACCTTCATCTTATATCGATAAAGTCTTCATCATTCATTGTCTCCACCTCTTCCCAATCTTTTTTTCTTTTTTCTGTTACATCTTCCTTCGAAAGAGGGAGAAGTTTTCCGATCTGAAAATTTTCAAGGAGGTAGTCCAATAGATCACCCGGGTCTTCAAAACTTGTTTTCTTCCAGGAGCTATCAGTTTTCTTTATCTTTATAGTGGTCATTCTTGTAGTCTTCTGATTATATCAAAGTAACAAAAAATCATCGAAATAAATTGAAGTACCGAATTCATTCTTGCATCAAACATGTCGACTTACTTTTCAAGCTAAACAATAAAATTGACCGTGAGAGCCGTATTGATTAGCGTACTGCTTAGCGGCTTATTTTCGTGTTCTCTTGATCTGCAGACGAGTCAAGGAAGTGACGAAACTCAATTCAAAGCCCTGGTGCTCTACGAAAACAGTGGTCACCAGCGGGAGTACACCGATGCGGCTGTTCCCTGGCTGAAGCAGCTGGCTACAGACAGCTCATTGGTGATAGACTTCATTACTTCTACTGATAAAATCGACGATGCTTTTTTGGCCAGCTACCAGCTACTTATCCAGCTCGACTATCCGCCTTATGGCTGGAAGGAGGAGGATGCAGCAGCTTTTGTAGCCTACGTTGAAGAGGGCAGGGGAGGTTGGATCGGCTTTCATCATGCAACGCTGTTGGGTGAGTTCGACGGCTATCCTATGTGGCAATGGTTCTCTGATTTTTTGGGTGGGATTAGGTACAAAAACTATATTGCCAGTTTTGCGGCAGCGGAGGTCGTCGTGGAAGCAAATAAACACACAGTGATGACCGGCCTGCCGGGCCGTTTTCCGATAAAAAGGGAAGAGTGGTACGTTTATGACAAAAGCCCCAGACCTAATGTGAGAGTGCTGGCTTCGGTAGACGAGTCCAGCTATTCCCCAGATACTAATGTCAAAATGGGCGACCACCCGGTGGTGTGGGTCAATCCCCAGGTGGCTGCACGCAATGTGTATATTTTTATGGGGCATTCTCCTGTTCTATTCAACAACGAAGTGTATACTACCCTAGTGAGAAATGCCAATTTTTGGGCAGCGGGGAAATGAACAAAAAAACCGGAAAGCTAAGCTCTCCGGTTTTCTTGCTATTTCAATTCAAATTAATGATTTACATGCTTGAAGCATCGCCTTTTTTCAGCATCACGGCTTCTACGCCCTTCTGCTTGGCTTTCTCATTCAGCTGAGGGATGTCGCTGTTTTTGATTTGTTCCCACTTGGTCAGCTGCTCATTGATAGCCGACTCAATTTCTGTTTTCACAGCGATGGTCTGGTCGGTTGGCTTGTAGTCGCTGCTATTGGCTACAGAGCTTAGGTGCCCCAATTTGTTGTTAAGCCTGATGGGGTAGTTCAAAGGATCCTGACCACTGCGGTTTTTGGTTTGGTACAGTTCTTCTTCCACCGCTGTCATCTTTTTGTTGATCTCATTGATCGACTCAACCAGCTCTTTGTAAGCATCCTCTTTGCCCAGTCTGTCTTTCAGGTCATTCATTTGCACACGGGCGGAACGAATGTCCTTAATGGTCTGGTGAGTCTCCGTCATTTTGGCGTTCACTCCCTGGATGAAGTCGAACTGAGCCTGGATGTCGGCCACAGAACCTTCGGTACGTGGGTCTTTCAGGATAGTGAATTCCGTTTCGCTGGTTGTTCCATTGGCAGTGAGCCTGGCTTTGTAGGTGCCGGGCACTGCTTTTGGTCCACTCAAACGAGCTGCCCACATGATCAAGCCATCGAAACCTTCGGGAGCGGAATATTGCATGTTCCAAACAAAGGTGTTGCTACCTTTCTTCACAGTCAGTTTTTCGCCACGTTCTTTCGATACAGTAGAGAACTTCTTGATCAGGTCGCCGTCGGCTTCCATTACTTCCAATGTTACAGTGTCCTTTTCACTGGGTTCGTTCTTTAGTGAATAGAAGAACTGTACGCCATTGTGGTGGTTTTTGCCAGCACCGGAAGGAACACGCCATGCAAAGCCGCCCATGCGGTAGCTGTCTATTGGCTTAAACAGATGGACGTCAGCAGCAGCCACTGTGCTGTTGAGCTGATGCAAAGGTGTTAAATCGTCGATCAACCAGAAGCTTCTTCCCTGGGTTGCAGCAATTAGGTTGTCGTTTTTGATGGTCAAGTCGGTGATTGGCACTGTAGGCAGGTTCAACTGAAACGTCGACCAGCTGGCACCATCATCAAACGAGATGTACATACCTGACTCCGTACCTGCATACAACAAGCCTTTGCGCTTTGGGTCGGCCCTCACCACTCGGGTGAAGTGTGAAGGGTTGATGCCGTTGGTGATTTGCTTCCAGGTTTTACCATAGTCTTCTGTTTTGAAAAGGTATGGCTTGAAGTCACCTATTTTGTATTGCGTACCAGCGAGGTAAGCGCCTCCTTTTGTGAAGGGGTCAGGGTCGATGCTGTTCCACATCACATATTTAGGTGCTGTGGGAGGCGTTACATTTTCCCATGTTTTTCCAGCGTCTTTGGTCACGTGTACCAGCCCGTCGTCAGAACCTGTCCAGATTAAGTCCTTTTCGAAAGGCGACTCAACCGCTGCGAAGATAGTGGCGTAGTACTCAACCGCTGTATTGTCTTTAGTGATAGGGCCACCCGCAGGGCCCAATTTTTCTGGCTCAGCTCTGGTAAGGTCGGGGCTGATAGTTTCCCAGCTTTGGCCTTCGTTGTAGCTCACGTGCAACTGGTTGGAGGTAGTGTATAGCTTATCGCTATTGTGGGGAGAAAAGAAGATCGGGAAGTTCCACTGGAAACGGAACCTCATGCCTTCAGCACCATGGCCCATGGGGTTGTCGGGCCAAACGTTGATGTTTCTCTCTTCGGCCGTGGCGTGATTAACCCTTGTGAGGTACCCGCCGTAGCTACCGCCGTACACAATGTCATTATTGTCAGGGTCAGGTGCAATATGTGCACTTTCACCACCAGCAGTTTCTTCCCAATCGCTTTCTGTTATAGCGCCGCCGTCTACTCTGTGGCGAATTCTTACCGTTGAGTTGTCTTGCTGAGCACCATAGATACGATAAGGGAAGCTGTTGTCGGTGACCACACGATAGAACTGTGAAGTTGGCTGGTTCATGTAGGTTGACCAGTTGTCGCCGGCGTCGAAACTTACCTGCGCACCGCCGTCATCTGCCACTGCAATTCTGTTGTGGTCGTCTGGTGCTATCCAAAGATCGTGATGATCACCATGTGGGGTTTCGTACTCTTCGTAAGTCTTTCCGCCGTCTTTTGACTTGTGAAAGTTGACATTCATTACGTAAACGATGTCTTCGTTTTCCGTGTCGGCATATATCTTAGTATAATACCAGGCACGCTGACGAAGGCTACGGTCGCTGTTGATCAAGCTCCAGTTGTCTCCACCGTCATCGGAACGGTACACACCACCTTTGTCATTCTCTATGATGGCAAACACTCTGTTTGAATTAACCGGCGAAACAGATACGCCGGCAATACCCCAGAGGCCGGAAGGCAAACCTTTATTGGTTGAGATGTTTTTCCAGGTATCACCACCGTCAGTTGATTTCCAAAGGGCAGAGCCTTCCCCGCCACTATCGAAACCGTAAGGTGAACGATTGAATCTCCAGGTAGTGGCAAAAAGTACTCTTGGGTTTCCAGGATCCATCGAGATATCCACGGCACCAGCGTCAGCATTTGCAAACAGCACTTTTTCCCAACTCTTGCCACCGTCTTTAGAACGGTAAACACCCCGGTCTGCTGAGGACTTCCAAATATCACCCAATACGGCAGCGTATACCAGATCAGGGTTTTTAGGATGGATTCTTATTCTCGGAATATGTAGTGCGTTAGGTAGCCCCATGTCTGTCCAGGTTTTGCCGGCATCGGTAGATTTCATGATGCCGAACTGGCCGTCAGAAACGTTGCCACGCACGGTACCTTCACCACCGCCTACGTAGATCACGTTGTTGTCGTATTCGCTCACGGCTACTGCGCCAATGGAGCCTCCGAAGAAACCGTCGGAGATGTTTTCCCAGCGCTGTCCGCCGTCAGTTGTTTTCCAAACGCCACCGCCAGTTGCGCCCATGTAAAAGAGATTAGGCTTGTTGGGCACTCCTGTCACTGTTGCGGCTCGGCCACCTCTGAAAGGCCCAATAGAGCGCCATTCTATGGCAGAATACAGTGATTCGTCAAATTTGGTAGTTGCCGGAGCAGAGCTGCTTCCTCGTCGCTGGCTAAAAGCGTCGGTGGTGCCCATCAGGACAACCAAAGCCAGCAAAAACCCCTGCCAGGGCATTTTTGGGTTGTAAGTCATTTTCATATACAGTTTTCGATTAATTAATGAACCTTAACAAGTAGTAATTGAGGTCAAATTACACCAAGTGCTATTCAATTAAAATACAGAAAGGAGCAGCGAAAATAATGAAGGATGAACGGTGGCGGGGTTATTTTCTACTCTTCCGGGTGGCTGTTTTTCATATCAGCAGCAAAGTAATTTTCCTTAGGCACCTTGTTCCCGTTGAGCCCATTGAGCATGGCTATTTGCCCCACATGTGTCGCCATATCGAGAACCGGGCCTTGCAGTAACTTTTTTACCAGGGAGGCATCCAGCTCTTTTGCTTCTAATACCCTACTAAGGGCAGTCAAACTCTCATTGAATCGGGCAACCTCTTTTTCAAAAGTGAGCTGCGTTGGTGCAGGGCTGTTAAAATGGCCTTCTTCCACCATCATTGTTGCCTTCAAAGCCAAATCCGTCATGTGGTTGATAATCTCATTGGGAGTTCGTGTGTGAGCACTGACTTTGTACTCTCCAAAGCCATCCGAAGTCTGGGCGACGGCCCTTGTCAGCCGATACCTGATCGCAGCCACTGTATGGCTTAGTAGTTCGTTGTTCATACTGCAAAGATGGGATGCAAGAGAAGCAATTTAGGGCTAATTCCTTAAACGTCGATTCGTTTTATGGTTTTGTTAGGGCAAACGCATTTAAAACTATTCAACTTTGAAATTCTTCTTTTTTACCCTAACCCTAAAGGGAAAGAAGAATTTCAAAGCTGTTTCACCCTTTAGGGCTGGGGTGGAAAACAGCTTTGAAAATAATTTATCTAATTTGTTTTAAATGCGCTTGCCCTGGTGGTTTTGTCAAGGCAACGGTTCAATAGCTTTCTTTGGCGAAGTTCTGGCAAAGAGCCACGCCATCACCATGCCAAGTACTGCTCCTGAAAGAGAGGTTTCCAGAAGATGGGCGAGCCTCACAGGTTCGGGCATGATAGGGTTGGGCAGCAGCAGCTGACTGCACCCCACCACAGCAAGCATGAGTCCAAGTACGACTGCCTTTTGCAGCCAACTTCCTGAGATTGAGCGAAACACAAGGAGAGCAATTAATGTCCACAAAACACCTCTTAGTACCTGAAAGGAATATAGATGTGAAGCGACATTCTCTTTCATCATGAACAGGAAGGAAGCTTTTTCGCTACTGCCTGAATAGTAAATGCGAACCTCTTCAAACTGCCAGGCAATGAAATAGCCGGCCAGAAAGTAGATCAAAGGCCAGATGATTATTGCCATCAGTGCTGTCATTGTTAAGGTATTGGAAAAAGGCATTGTCTCACCTTTTGAAACTAGTTGTTCCCCTTTCTTGAAGTTTCCTGTTACCCATACTGCAAGAACGGAAAACAGCATAGAAGAGATTGCACCTCCGGCCACCAATGCCCAAATGCTGTTCAGTTCCATCTTGAGGCTGTCGTTGAACCAAAGCGTTTCGATCTGTGACATAAAATACTGAATGCTGAAAAGCACAAGGGCAAGAGTGAACGCCAATTGCCAGCTCCGACGGTGCGTACTGCGAATGAAGTACATGACAACGGCTGTATTAAGACCGCAAATCAGTACCATGATTGGCAGTCCATCGTCTCCAGACCCGTCTGACGCATTCATCAGATCGCTGGGAAAGATGATATTGCCAAGCATGAGGCCTATGATCCAGAGTACCAACATTAGCACTGATAAGGCGATCCAAATGGCTGTGGTTTTAAAAAAGCTTTTCATTGGGGTAAATAAAATAGTGGGTAATACAACTAATTATATACAGAAAAATCATTCAAAATTTTTTGTTATTTGTTTCAACACTGCCAAACTCACAGCAACGTCTTTCGCTGGTAGGTGCTGCATGGTTTGTAAATAAATCTTACCCGAGGTGGCTACCATTTCCGTCTGCAATTCCTTTCCTTTTTTTGTCAGGTAGATGAGGTTGTTTCGCTTGTCGAGTTGGTTTGGTATTTTAACAATCAGGTTCCTGTTGATCATATTGGCAATAATCCGGGCGATGGTTGTCTTGTCTTTCCTCAATTCATCGGCGATGTCCTGCTGATTGACACCCTCTTTGTACCACAGCAGGGCCAGTACTGAAAACTGTTCAGGTGTAACATCGAATCCATTTTCTTCGAAAGCCATTGTAAGCCTCTTATGTAGCAACTTCGCCACTTCACTGATCTGAAACAGTAGATTCTCTTCCAGAGAATTGGGTGCCTTCATATTGGTTGTATATGCATCTAATGTAAAAGTATAAAAAAGAAGTTCGGGATCAATTATTCTTATTGATGCATAAAATTTAAATTCCTTGCTAATAGTGAAGAGAATGAAAACTTATCAGCCATTAATAGCTATTGCCTGCACGTTTTTGCTGGGTTGCGGCGGATCAAATAAGCAATCGACGGAGGGGAAGGAACAAGAGGAATCGCCTGAATTTCCTTCTGAACTGATTGATTTCAATGCGTACCCAGACAATCCGATTTTTACCGGCACCGGCCAAACCACCTGGGATGAGCACATCAGGGAGCGGGGTTATGTCCTGAAGGAGGATACCATCTACAAAATGTGGTATACAGGCTTCCAGACTGAGAATAAGTCTTTGTCGCTGGGGTACGCCACTTCTGCTGATGGAATCAATTGGGATCGCTATCCTGGCAACCCAGTATTTGATGGGAGTTGGACTGAAGACATGATGGTGATAAAGGTGGACGGTCTTTATCAGATGTTTGCTGAAGGTAGGGGGGATATTGCTCATCGTCTTTCTTCGCCGGACGGTATTCGTTGGACGGATCATGGCTCGCTGGATATTCGGCAAGTGAGCGGAGAGCCACTTAGCGAGGGGCCTTATGGTACGCCAACCGCTTGGCTTGAGAATGGAGTTTGGTACCTATTTTATGAGCGCAACGATTTGGGCATCTGGCTGGCCAACTCCAAAGATATGCAGGTTTGGATCAATGTGCAGGACGAGCCCGTGATAGAAATGGGGCCTGAGGTGTATGATAAGTATGGTTTAGCGGTCAATCAGATTGTCAAGTACAACGGAACGTACTATGCCTACTACCACGGCACCGCCTTTGAGGACTGGCACGAGTGGTCAACCAACGTGGCTGCATCTAAGAATCTGATGCACTGGACAAAGTATGCGGGCAACCCTATTATGGGGGAGAACAGGTCGAGCGGCATACTGGTACCGGATGGTTCAGGGTTTCGGCTGTATACCATGCATGACAAGGTGGAGGTGTTTTTCCCAAATAATTAAAGAGGTTACTCTGTGCAGAAACGCAGAAAGTAACCTCTTTAATCTGATTCGAAAGCAACCTCTTTAATTTAGCTCCATTGTCAAAATCGTCATGCACATTTTGATTCCCTGGCTGATGTTGCCAATGCGGATGTTCTCGTTAGGGTTGTGCTGGTTGTTGTCCATGTTCACCATCGGCACAATAATGGCAGGAATGCCCAGGGTGTTGATGGCTGGAATGATAGGCACCGTGCCGCCCATGGTTCGGATGCTTACTGGTGGTGTGCCGAACTCTTTTGTGATAGCTGCCCTTAGCTTTTGACCAATAGGTGCTTCCATGTCCGTTCTGAAAGCGTTGACAAAGCCGTTGGTTTTGAAAGTCACTATCTTTTGGTTGCTGAGCCGCTCATCGTCTGTCGGCGCTCTGTCCAGCACAAGGAAGCCTTGTTTTTCAATATGCTTTTTGATCTTTTCAAGCTGCTCACCACCGTCTGTTTCTGCCACCAGCCTTACGTCGATGTAGGCAGTTACTTGTTCCGGGATGATCGTTTTTAGACCCGGCCCTTTCCACGAGGTGTCGATGTGGCGGACGTTCAGCGAAGGATACTGAAGCGCTTCCTGGTAGTTGTTGCCTACTTTTTCAGCTTCGTGGATGACCAATCCTTTTCGGATGTCATCGTTGTCGTCGGGTACCTGGCTAAGGAGGGCTTTCACTGCTGGTGTCATTTCGATCCCATCGTAGTAGCCGTCTACCAATACTTTACCATTTTGGTCTTTCATACTGGCTAGCAAATGTGACAGGGTGAAAATGGGGTTGGGCACATAGTTACCATAGTGGCCGCTGTGTTGAGGCAGCTTGGGACCATAAGTGGTAATGCTGTAGGTGGCATTGCCCCGACAACCAAACGTAAGTGTGGGTTCATTGGTAGGGTGAGCAGGGCCATCCATGATGATCATGTAGTCGGCGGCGTAGTCAGCCTTGTATTGGTCGAGGGTGGAAAGAAACGCCTCTGAACCGGCTTCTTCCTGAGGGTCGAGAATGATTTTAATGTTGACGCCTAATTTGGTTTTGGCCTTGTCGAGCAGCTCAACGGCGGTAAGCATCATCATGATCGGTGCCTTGTCATCAGCTGCGGCCCGGCCGAAGATGCGCCACTCGGGGTCAATGGCGCCATCCAGGTTTTTCCAATCGATAGCCGACCAGTTGCCCTGACTATCCAGCTGTTTCAAAACCGGCGTAAAAGGATCTTCCTGGTCCCAGTTGGCAGCATTCACTGGCTGGCCATCAATGTGGAGATAGAACAAGATGGTCTTGGCTTTTTTGCTGACCGTTCTTTCTGCCAGCATCAAAGGAAGGGTAGAAGATTCCAGCATTTTAACTGAGAACTTCTGCTGTTCCAATTCCTTTTTCACCCACTCATAATTTTTGAGAATGCCTTCTTTGTCGGAAGCAATATTGGGCAGGCTGACGAACTCCCGGTGTTTTTTGAGCGTTCCGGGGAGCACTTCGGCGATAGCGGCGTCTACGTTTTTTTGGGCGGCCAGTTGAAAGGTAGCTGCGATGAGCATGCATGCGCAAAATAAGGAGATAGCTGGAAAGCGGGATTTAGTCATGGGTTAGAAAGGGTCGGTTTCGGAAATTGAGAATGTAAATTGGTGCCTTTTTATTCAATCACCCACTACTTTGATGGCCAACGGTTAACTATTGCTGTCAGGAAGACACTACCTCGATGTTATATCCCATAAACAGCCCACTCTCCAGCACGCCCGTTATAAGTTTGATCTCTCTTTCCAGCCCTTCGCCAATATCGTTGAAGCGTACGTCCAAAATGAAATTTCCGTTTTCAGTAATCACTGGGCCGTCTTTGCCGCCAGCCATCCTTAATTGGGTGCTAGTTGCACCCAATGTCAAAAGGCTGCTTTCGACACGGCTCAGCGCAAACGGAATCACTTCCACCGGAACCGGAAATTTCTCACCAAGCCTTTTTACCAATTTAGAGGAATCTGCAAGGATGAAAGTTTTGGGTGAAGCGGCCATGATGAGTTTTTCTTTGAACATGGCTCCACCTCTCCCCTTGATGAGGTTATTGGCAGCGTCTACTTCGTCGGCCCCGTCAAAGCACCAGTCGGGTCGGACGGTGTTGAAAGAAACGGTAGGGATTTGCTGTTGAGTGCAGGTTAATTCTACTTCATGGGAGGTGGGTATGGCTTTGACCTGAAGGCCTTCGGTGGCCACTCGTTTTCCTATTTCGAGGATGGTGAGGTAGCTGGTGGAGCCGGAACCAAAGCCTATCGTTTCGCCGTTTTTGGCATTGGCAGCCACCATTGCCGCCAGCTCAAGCTTCGCCTCCCGGTTGTTGATGTTGGTGCCGAAGTTGAGATTGTTGATTAGTTTGCTGTTCCAGTTCATCTTCTTTTTATTATGTTTCGTACCTACGGCACTTGCCATGCGCTAGAGGCCGTCTCCTTACCGATATGCCGTCCCTATGGGACTGGACTGGTGCCTAAGCTCTCTGACCGATGTGTCGTCCCGATGGGACGGGCTTGCCCGCATCGAGGACGTTACCGGTGTCTCGTCCCGATGGGACTTGGCTGGCGCTATAGCTGTGTTACCGATGTGTCGTCCCGATGGGACTTACTGTGACAACGGCAAATGCCATAGAAGAGAGCTTTCAAAACAACCCAGGTCTGGTACAGTTGATGGTGCCGCTACTTACTTTTCAGTGCCTTAGCAATCGCCGCCTCTGCCAGCGGTTCCATCACGTTGTAGCCCGCTTTAGTGGGATGCACGCCATCTTTAGCCAGTTCCGTAGGTAGTCCGTCTCTATCGTCGACCATGGCTGAAAAATAGTCGACATATACGATCTTGTTTTTGTCAGCATAGGCTTTGATCATTTTGTTGAGGGCCACGATTTTGGGCGCTGGCTCCATGCCTGGCTTCCAGGGGTAATCATAGGCAGGAAGGGTGGACGAAAGCACCACTTTGATGCCATTGGCCTGGGCCAACTCCACCATGGAGTGGATATTGTCGGCAATCATTTCAAGCGTGGAAGGGCCGGTGTTGCCAGCAATGTCGTTGGTGCCTGCGAGGATGATCACCACAGCCGGTTTCAGGTTGATAACGTCAGCACGAAAGCGAACGAGCATTTGTGGGGTGGTTTGTCCGCTGATGCCCCGATTAACGTAGGGCTTTCCTTCAAAAAACTCAGGGTTTACCTTGCTCCAGCCTTCGGTGATGGAATTGCCCATGAACACAACCCTGTTTTCTCCTTTGGACGGTGGTGCCAGGGCCGCATTTTGTTCACGGTATTTGGCAAAGTTGGGCCAGTCCTGGGCGAAAAGCGGATTCGTGGCGACTAAAGAAAATATTAGTACAGCGATAAGTTGAGATTTTTTCATTTGTACAGGTGTGTTTTGCTATTTGATCTTATTTGTTTTCTTAAATGCTGCCCACTCATCTGCCTGTTTGGCTACCACGTCAACATACTGTTTTACTGCTTTCGCTGTCGAAGTAGTGGGCGTCATATCATTTTCCTGAAGGATCGACATCAATCGGCTGAGTCTTCTGTCGGCTCCCATCAGCTCCCGCTGCATTTGGCTTGCCGCAGCTGCCTGCGATTTGCTTTTCCCCTTGCCAGCTTCCAGGTTTTTACTCACCTTTTCCATTTCATCCAGCAGAGCGTGACTCTTTTTCCTCGTTTCGTAGCAGGCCATCGAAAGGAAGAACTGCTTTTGCAGATCCACCTTAGAAGTTTTTACCCTGGGATCCATTTTGATGGTAATTGGCTGACTGTACGATTTTCCGTCCACGGTTAGTTTCACGTTGTAAGTATCGGGCAGCACAAAAGGCCCGTCAGGTTCTGGCGCTGAGTTTTGATAAATGGCAGCAATGGAGAAACGGCCTGGCGTTTCGAGCTGGGTGTAGTGCATGTTCCATTCAAAGCGGTTGAGGCCTGCTTTGCTGGAAAGGATTTTTTGTGGTCTTATCCAATAGTGCGGAAAGTTGACCGGAGGCACCTCATAAGGTTTGTCGTTGCTGGTGTATTTTTTTATCAAAGTGCCATTCAGGTCAAAAACTTCCAGCGACACTTCTGACGCATCGCCAGGTAAATAATAGTTGATGATGGCCCCGTCGGGAGGGTTTTGTCCTGCCGGTTCCTCTTGTGGCAGCGGTGTGTCGGTATTCATGTTCCACCGCACCCGGTAGGCATCCTGGGGTTTGAACAGCACCGGCTGGGTTACAGCTGCCGTCGTCAACTGGCGCAATGGGGTGATGTCGTCCAGGATCCAAAACGAACGTCCATGCGTGCCCACCACCACATCGTCGTCTTTGATCACAAGGTCACGGATGGAGGTGGCTGGCATGTTGAGCCTCAGCGGCTGCCAGTTAGCACCATCGTCGAACGACACATGCACCTGCGTTTCCGATCCAGCGTATAGTAAACCCTTTCTGATGGGGTCTTCTCTCACCACATTGATAGGATCGTTGAGCAAGCCGTTCACGATTTCCGTCCACGTTTTGCCGCTGTCATGTGTTTTGAAAATATGTGGCTTCATGTCGTCGTTGCGAATGCTGTTGATGGCAGCATAGGCTGTTTCCTTGTCGAAGTGACCGGCGTCCATCAGCGAAACCTTTTCCCATGACGTGACCTGGGGTGGTGTAACGTCCGTCCAGGTTTTGCCTCCGTCTTTGGTTACATGAATCAGTCCATCGTCGGTGCCTACCCAAATCACATCACCATCTACGTGAGAAGGAGCCAGTGTATAGATGACACCACGGCGGGGCATGGTTTTCATGCTTTCTTCAGTATAGATACCCACACTTTCTGGAATGTCCCAGGTGGCCCTTGTCAGGTCGGGGCTAATGACGTCCCAGCTGTCGCCGCCGTTTTGGGTTTTGAACACTACGTTGGCGGCGGAGTACAATGTTCTTGGATCTGTAGGGGCAAAGAGAATAGGCATGGTACGGATGTAGCGATAGCCGCCATCACGCACGGGATCTGGCGATATGTTTTGCACCTGACCGGTCTTTTTGTTGTATTTGCTTACCCTGCCACCGTAAATGATGTTGGGGTCAAGGGGGTCGGCGGCCACATAGCCATATTCTTCTACGCCCACCGGATGCCATTCCCGGAAGGTGATCTGCCCATCGTTACCACGGCTGGCAATGCCCACCGAACCGCTTTCCTGCTGACCACCATACACATTGTAAGGAAAGTCGTTGTCGGTGCTGACGTGGTAAAACTGTGCCGTAGGCTGGTTATACCAGCTGCTGAAGGTTTCGCCACCATTAACGGTGATGATGGCTCCCTGATCGGCTGCAATCAAAATGACATCGGGGTTGGCAGGATTGATCCAGATGCGGTGGTAATCGTCGCCACCCGGGGCTCCACGAAATGCGGAAAAGGTTTTCCCGCCATCCACAGACTTCCATGTCACCACGTTAGCTGAATAGAGAACGTCGGGGTTGGTGGGATCGACCTGAATCTCTGCAAAGTCATCGCCACGGCCCCAGGGCCTTGGGTCGTTGTTGATGAGGTACCACGATTCCCCTGCATCATCGGAACGGAAGATGCCCCCTACTTCAGGAGCATTTACGCTGGCATACAATCTTTTGTTGTCGCTCGGTGCTACCGAAATGCCGATACGGCCCAGGCCCTGCTCATAAGTTGGCAAGCCTTTGGCCAGCTTTTTCCAGGTATTGCCGCCGTCGGTTGACTTGTAAAGCCCGCTGTTAGGGCCCTGCCAGGCTGCGTTTTCCCATGGGCCCTGGCGAGCCTGCCACATGGAGGCGTAGACTGTATTTGGATCTTGTGGGTCAATCAGCACCTGAATGGCACCAGTGTTTTCGTCCATGTACAGCACCCTGTCCCAGGTAGCACCGCCGTCAAGCGTGCGATATACGCCACGCACTTCGTTGGGGCCGTAGGGGTGACCGAGTACTGCTGCAAACACCCTGTTTTCATTTTTTGGATCAATATCGATACGACCGATTTGCTGGCTGTCTTCCAGGCCGAGGTGCTCCCAGGTTTTACCGCCATCGGTGGTTTTGTACATGCCGTTGCCCACAGAAAGGTCGGGGCGTTGCAAGCCCTCGCCAGAGGCTACGTAGAGCACATTGGGGTTGGAAGGCGAAACGGCAATGTCTCCCACAGAGCCTGTAGGCTGGTCATCGAAAATCGGCACCCAGGTGCGACCGTAGTCCGTCGTTTTCCATACTCCGCCGTTGTTTACGCCGATGTAGAACACGTTGGGTTGCTGAGGCACGCCCACAGCGCCTACGGTGCGCCCACCCCGGTGCGGGCCTATCATGCGCCACTTCATGTCGCCGAACTTTTCGGGCTGATAAATTTGTGCGAACAGTTGAGTGTTCAGTAGACAAAATATGCCCAGCAAAAGGGCTGCTATTGGTTTCGGTTGGTTTGACATGGCAGATTTGTTTGGTGTCGGAATCTACCAAAAAAGTTGAAAGTGTGACAGAGATACTTGTTGGGTGGGGGGAGCTTCTGCTCAGCTCACGCTGACGGCCTTGCCATGAAGCCTTCTCCCCTCAGGCCTTAGCGCCCACGAGACCATCGCCAGCGCAGCTATGGCCAGCGGAATTATCACCATCAACAGGCTGTGACCTGTCGCTAATCTGGAAAAAGCAGCGCTGGTAAGGTCAAATAATATTCCGGCATAAGCCCACTCCTTGAGGCGTGCAAGGCCTGGGAGAATAATGGCGATAGCACCCAACAGCTTCCATGTGCCAAGCAGGTAGAGAAAGTAAGCGGGGTAGCCCAGCATGGCCATATCATGCGCTATGTGATCAATTGGGAGAAGGTTTCCCAGACCAGTGGTGGTAAAGGCTGCTGCAATTAGAATTGTTGATGCCCAGTAGGAAAGCTTTTTCATGAACTGATTGATCGATATTGAGATTTTGCTATCAAACGCAGATTGAATAGTGTATAGATCAACACTACGAGCGGAATAAATGGCGGCTTGATCTTCAGCGGCAGCACATCGGTAGGCACATTGGGCAGGAGGTGGACGTAACAAGCAACCAGCATCATGATGCCTAGTGAGCCATGACCCGCTAGCAGTGATACCTTTTTTGAGGCAGCAGAAAATGAAAGGAGCCACGGAATGAGCAGCAACAAGCCGGTGACTATTTCACCGCCAATGCCCATGGGATAGGCAACAGAGGGCATTCCGGAAGTTTCTATTTGAGTGGCATACCACGTTTGAAAGGGATCTGTAAACTTCAACAGGCCAAAGGCAAGACTCATGGACCCGAGAAGAATGGAATTGGTTCTGATGGTTTTCATGCTAGTCGATATTGTTGTTCTTTTTAAACACTTTGGCCATCATTGCCCGTGAAAACGAGGCTGGCACCACGGTATTCATCACTCTGTATTTCAGGCCGGGCAATACCGATGGCCGATTCTTCCTCAACCCTTCAAGTGCCTCACTCACGCATTGTTGCACCGAGAGCGGCTTCATGGGCAGGTTGTCTTTCGTAAAGCCAAGCAGCGGCAGCACCGGCGTTTCCGTTGGGCTGGTGACCAGCACCGTGATGTGGATGCCACTGGCTTTAAGTTCGGTGTTGAGGGCTTTAGCCAGCGCCTGCACCATCGCCTTTGTGCCCGACTCATTGGCCATGTAGGGAAGCCCATCAATGGCACCCATAGCTCCGGTTAGCAGGATGCCACCTTTACCTGCAGCCGCCATTTTCCGTCCAAAATGATGGGTCAGCGCAATGTGGGAAACCGCATTCAGTTGAATGGTGGACATAAGGTGATCAAAACTGAAGCTGAGGAATTTGCCGGGTTTTCCGGTACCGGCGTTTGATATCAGCAGGCCAATATTTAGCTCACTCGTGCTTTCAATCACTTTTTCAACGCCAGCTGGCTTGGAGAGATCGGCCTCGATCACTGTATAGTTGATGCCGTGTTTTTGCCTCAGCTCTTGTCCCAGGGTCTCCATCAGCGGCTTTCGTCTGGCTACCAGGATCAGGTCAAACCCTTCGCTCGCAAGCTGTCTGGCAAACTCCTCTCCAATACCAGCTGAAGCTCCCGTAATCAAAGCCCAGGGGCCAAACTTTTCTTTGTCTATTTTTTTCATGGTTACTGTGAATTATCATATCCACAGCAAAAGTCCGGGCTCTGCACGTATTTGCTTTGTACAAATAGGTCAATGAGTTGACTATTCTGGTCGGGGAGGTGTCTATGCCTTCAAAGAACTCCGGTAATCGGACGGGGACAACTGAAAAGCGGCTTTGAAAGCCCTGGAAAAATGGGCTACATCATTGAAACCAGTTTGGAACGCTATTTCGCTCACATTTAAGGTACTTACGCCGAGCAACTCCTTCGCCCGTTCCAGTCTTTTGGTGCGGATGTAATTGGCGGGACTTTGATGGAAGCTGGCCCGAAACGAGCGCTGGAAAGTAGATACACTCATATTGGAAAGCCTGGCGAGGTCTTCCAGGGAAAGGCCGGAAAAAACGTGATTGTTGACCACGTCCCTGATGTTGACCTGTCGGGGGGTGAAGAGGTCAGAAAACAGCTGAAGCATCGAGTCGGCATTTTTAGTCTGAACGAGCAGCAGCACAAGCTCCTTTACTTTGAGTTCAAGCAGCTCATCGCTGACCAAAGCAGGGTTGTCGAAGTAGAAGTAAAGGTTTTCAATAAACTTCCCGATCAGCTGGTCAGGAATTACCTTTCTGAAAAATGAATTTGATTCCGAAGCCTTTACAAAAGACGGAATCTCATGCTTATAAACGCTTCGGAGGATATCAGGATAAAGGTGCACAACGAGAATCTCGTATGTATTGGAAGCCCCATGCTTAATCAAATCAGCAAAGTGGCTGCCGCACTTCAGCAGCACAGAGTCTTCCGGCTTAACGGGCAGCTGACCAGAGGGCGAATTGATCCTCGCTTCACCAGCGGAAAAGTGTATAAAACAGGCTTCTTCGTGGAAGTCAACAGCAAATCGAAAAGGGGCCTTAATGACAACCTTTTCGATCAGGCATTTGTTACGATAGTCAAACTTTTCGTGACTGATGACCATCGTTATAGTTTAGTGCATTGCTTAGACACTTTCCGTGTGGTTTTTAAAGTTATCAAGAATTGCCTGCCAACCACCCCGCTGCATTTCGATTGGGTTTTCTTTTTCAGGGTCAAAGGTCTCCACCACTTTGGTTTTGTTGCCCTGAGCAGTGAAAGTTATGTTTACCTGGCGGCCATCGGCCAGGCCATAGGCAATTTGCTCATTTTTTTTCACGAGAGAGTAGACTCCTTCAAAATCGAAGCTGAAGCTGCCGTCCTTGGCGGCCATGGTAGTTTTGAATTTGCCGCCGGTTTTTGGGTCGTTTTCAGCAAAGGGAGCATGCCAGTCGTCGGAGGCATGGCACCATTGGGTAATGTGCTCAGGCTCGTTCCAGCAGGCCCAAACTTTTTCAATAGGAGCATTGACAACGGCTTCTATGGTGATAGGTGCAAGGGTTTTGTTATCGCTCATGACTTTTGTGTTTAAGTGAATGAATGATACAAATTTAGGTGAAAGCTTCAAAGAAGAAGCTTGCTTAAACCGGCAAATTCGAGGGGGGATTGCGGCAGGAAGTATTCTTTTACTCTCCAACTGCGTCAAGCGCTGCCTGGATAAGTTTTTGGTGCAATCTAAATTCAATTTTTGAGGTGAGGATCTCTATTTCTGGCTTCAAGAGGGGTATTAGGCCGACAGTTTTTGCCTGAACAAGGATACCCAAAAGTCGGATCAAGCAATATTTCTGGGGGATTAATTTTTTTAACAAGAGTATTATGTCATTACATAAAGAAGCAAAAGGTCCAAGCGGGACGCATTGAACCAGTTTTGCTTCTTTATTGTCTATCATTCGCCAAATGGTACAACGTTATTTCAGCGTCTTACTCCCCAGATTTTCCACTTGATCATCTTTACATTGATCCAGGGCGTGTTTATGTCTTCTATAGAGTAATTGTATTTTTCGAGCGTGGATAGTTCTGAGTAAACTGTAGGAGTGAGAAGAACGTTGTGAAAAAGGCTTTGGAGAAGGTGTAGTTTGTTAATTGCCAGCAGACCAGTAATAACCGAACTATCACTTACTACTACCAAGTTTTCAGGAGTTGAAAGATTTGATAGTTTTCAAATCGTCAGAAAGATCATTCAAATCATAGTTAAGATACTCGTTTCTGTAAGCGAGTTCTCTTTGAAAAGCGATTTTATCTAATGAAACAAGCTCACAAGCCTGACCAATTGAGAGCTTGCCGTGTTTGTACAGCGCAATAGCCAATTCCAGCTGGAGTTCCTCGCTGCTTAGGCCTGTGTTGTCTAAGATAGTATTGTCGATCACCAGAGTCATCTACTTGCTTTTAGTAAAGATAGAAATTTATCACTTCACATGTCAGGTTTAAAACGACGAAGTAACGGTAAAGAGTTTCCTTTTTTTGAAAATCAGTTATTTGCTGAGGCAAGTCACTCAATCACCACCATCTTCTTTTTGCCCTTTATTTTGAACTTTTCCCTGATGAATAGGCGGCCGATCAATCCTGCGCCAATCAGTGAGCCGCTGATGATCATGGTATTTTTGTCAAAACGGCCTGTGTTGATCACATCGAGGGCCAGGTAACCAGCGCCGCCAATCATGGTAAGCTTCACAAACTTGTAGCCGAAGGCAAACCAGGCCCTGGTTTTTTGATCAGTATAAAGCACTTCGAAATTGTTAGGGTGCACCTCATAGCCATCGAACAATACCAAGCCGTCTCTGAATCCTTTGATTTGGTCGGTCACTTTGAAGTCGTTGTCTTTGATGCGGAAGGCGATGACCTCACCGGCAAAATACTGAGCCTCACGAGTATTGCTTTTGTGGAACAGCAGGTAAGGCTGCTGAGCCAGGAGTGGGAAAGATATCAAACCAACGAGGGAGAGCAGTAGCAGAGTTTTCGGCATAGTTAGCAATGTAGCAAGAGATATTTATTGAAATGGCATTAAAACTCCGCCCGCTCACCAAAAAGACATCGCCAGCCGTTAGCGGCCATGATGGTGTTTTTACTTTGCTTCCTGTAGATTTGCAATAATGGCTAAAACTATTCTTAGGGAAGGGGATCAAATTGCTCGTGAATATCAAGCAATGACCACCAACTTCAGTTTCCCCTTGATTTTAAAGACCCTTCTGAAGATGACATGACTTAAAACACCGGCAGCAATAAGGGAGCCGCCCAGGATGATGGTGCTTCTGTCGGTTTCATAGTTGTTCAGTAAATCGAGTCCGAGGTAGGCGGCGCCAGCAATGGAGCAGAGCCTCGACAGCTTGAACCGCAGGGCAAACCAGATGATGGTTTTGTCGTCCATATATAGGTGGGTGATGTCTTTTGGATTGACTTCATAACCATCGAAGAGTATCAGGCCGTCTTTAAAGCCTTTGATCTGGTCAGTCACCTTGAAATCGTTGTCTTTGATGCGAAAGGCGATCACTTCTCCTGCGTAATACTTCGCTTCCCTTATCCTGCTTTTATGAAACAACAGAAATGGCTGCTGGGCAAGGCATTCTGACGCAATGAAAAATATGAAAAGCAGGGCAAGCAGGTGTTTGACCATGGGCAAAGACAAGATAAAAGAAGGGGAGCAAAAGCTCCCCCTGTGGTTTTAAATATTTCTGCGCCTTCTTCTTATCCGCACTATGATTACGATTGTGAGGATAATTAGCACAAAAGGCCATAGCTCCACCGTCCATACCATAAAGCCCAGGAACTTTGCCCAGCCTACTCCAAAGCCACTTCCTATTTTGTAGAAAAAGCCAAACCCCTCGGCATCGGTCTGGTAAAAGTTGATCCAAAGTGTGGCAAACTTCACCCGGTTTTGCAGGTAGTTCATGCGGCCCTGCATCGATTCAATGTCGGTTCTCACCTGCCCCAGCTGCGACTCGATAGCTACCATGTCTGTTACCGTTTTGGCTTGTTTGAGCAAATCGATATAGCGGGCTTCCAGCTCTTTCTTGGTTTTCAGCCGGGTTTCCACATCCACATACTCCTCTGTCACGTCGATGGCATTCACATTCTTACTGTCGACCTTGCCGGCGTAGGAAGAAATGGCGGCCATAAATACCTCAAACTTGTCGTCGGGAATGCGAACGGCTACGCTCTGCTCAATCATACCTTCGTTCTTGTACATGTTTTCATTGAAAACATAGCCGCAGTAAGCCGTTACAGCCGAATCAAGGAAGGTGCGTGTTTTGCTTACGTTTTCAGTTTTGAAACGCATGTTGCCTTCCCTGATGAGCTTACGTTCTATGGTATTGGGGGCGTCGCCAGAGTGCATCTGGGGAGCCTCTTCGGTAGCAGCCATCTTGCGATCAGCAGCAGGGGCCATTTCGCTGCTGAAACCCATGGGTTGGCCGCCGGAGTTGTTGTTGCCGCATTGCGTGAATAAAAGCACCAGCGCCAGGCCGGTCAGTTTGATTGTGTTGTTCATCTTTAATTTGTGTTTGAGCGATCTCCGGCATTTTTCATGCCATTGGCCCTCCTTTTTATTTTTTTATTTCCTCTGGTGACACTTCTCTCTGCACGGTGTATCCCCAGAAACCGATATTGCCAGTGCCTTCTTCCTGGCCTGTGTTTTCGAACCACCAGTCCATGTCATTTTCTACGTCCTGGGGCCCGCCGTCGAGAATTTCAATAGTGGAGCCAGCGAAACCGCTAAATTCCGTCACTTTCCACGACCAAGTGACATTTCGAAGCAAGTCTTTGTTCAGGTAGGTTTCGGTGCCATTGGTTGCCGCCACTTTAGCCACAACCAGCCTGTCCAGCGCTTCGTTGTTTCTATCAGCAACGATGGCCCTTGCCTTTGCAATGTCTTCAGCGCCGGAAAGTGGCAGGATGTAGGAGTCGCCCTTTTCTGTGCTAAACTCAGTGACCAGAAAGAAGACGGTGGTTTCGTTTCTGGGAATGTCGTCGTCGGTTACTCCGCAGCCTGCAAGTGTTAGTCCGCTCAGAAGTAAGATAAAAAAATGTTTGATGCTCATAATTAATTTGATGTTTGAGCGATAGGACACCAGGAAGCAGCGTGGAGTTGGTGGATGGGTACAAATATTTCTGCAAAGATGTGCTTGCAGAAACTATTCGAAAATATCGCCTACTGTGAGGTTGATTGCGGAAAGCATGCCGCATTGAACATGATCGCTGCCGCAAAGTCTGGCGGCAGACAGGTAATGGCCTTCTGCGTTGAGAAGAAAAATCTCCACGATGTTGTCGTTAGGAAAGACCAGCCAATACTCGTTGACCTTGTGTTCCCTGTAAAGCTCGAACTTGTCTTTGAGATCTCTGGAAGCTGTCGAAGGGGAAAGGATTTCAATAATTAGGTCAGGCGCTCCGACACATCCTTTTTCGTCAAGTTTTTCATTGTCACATACAATGCAAACGTCGGGCTGTACCACAGTGAATATCTTTTTGTCGTCATCTCCCGGGTTGTTGGGCAGGCGGACGTCAAAAGGCGCATGGAATAGCTTGCATGATTTGTTTCTAATATGGGGGCCTATATGGCTTATAAGATTGGTGCTTATCAGTTGATGCCGTGTCAATTGACCAGCCGACATCTTGAAGATTTTTCCTTTGATGATTTCGACCCTTTCCACAAAGGCCCAGCGGAGATAGTCGGCATAGGAATAGGAGACTTCCGGGTCCAGGAGGGTGAAGTCTTCGATGCGCTCTTCGGGGAATTGGTATTCTTTGGGCATAAACGAAAATACACAACTTGTAGAAGTTTTCCTGCATGCCCCCACCGATTCCATTCCGGCCTTTTCACTTGCTAATCAGTTGTTCAAAGGGGCTTCTGGAAGTTAAATAAAGAGAAAAAGGTCCAAGTGAGACACTTGAACCAGTTTTTCTCTTTATTTAACTACATAATTGCTTAGCCCTTTCTTTCAGGCCGTTTTCTTGGTTCGTCTACTTTTAGTTTGGTGGTGGACGTCTCTTCTCCCTGGCTAATGGTAACTGTGTAGGTGCCGGGTACGAGGTAGGTTTTGCCATTGTCGGCCTTTTTCACTGCTTTGGCTTTTTCTTCTCCCAGCTCTACTTTAAGTGCTTCTACTTGTGCGTCGGCTACCGAGAGGTCGTAAGCGTAGTAGTTGAGCCCTTTGTCGGCTTTTACTGTTGTCTCATATACTTTGGTGCCTTTGTCAGAAGCAAGCGTCAGTGATACGTCGCCGCCAGCTTTCGCATAGAACGGCAGCGTTTGGCTTGGCTCATTCACTGGTCTCCATTGGCTGAAGCCTGGCATGCCCCAGCGCTCGCTGTGCGTCACCTTGTCGGTGTCGAACAAGTGCAGCGTTTTGGCCAGCACATCGCCAGTCAGCATTTGCAGGTGGGCCACATTGCCGATGTAGATCGAGCGACCGTGCGTGCCTACGATCAGGTCTTTTTCCCGTGGGTGAATGGCCAGGTCGTGAACGGCTACGTTGGGCAGGCCACCATCAAAGGCCATGAAGCTGGCACCTCTGTCTACCGATACATACAAGCCGTGGTCGGTGCCTACGTACAGCACATTTTCATTTTCAGGATCTTCTCTGATGATGTTTACAGACTCTTTGGGAAGGTTGGTGCCAATCTTTTTCCAGGTAACACCATAGTCCTCCGAAACATAGATGAGCGCATCGAAATTATCCCAGCGGTAGCCGTTGAGCGAGGCGTACACCCGGCTTTCTTTGTGTTTGGAAGGCTCCACATTGCTCACCCAGTAGTTCTGAGGCAGCCCGTTCATCATCTTTGTCCAGCTGTAGCCGCCGTCTTTGCTTACGTGGATCAGCCCGTCGTCGCTGCCGGTGTAGAGTAGTCCGAAGCGGGTGGGGGACTCAGCAATCACTGTCAGGGTGCCGTAGCTTACGTTGCCCTTTTTGCCGCCGTTGGTCAGGTCGCCCGACAAGGTTTCGAAGTTGTCGCCTTTGTCCATGCTGCGGTGGAAGCGGTTGGAGCCCATGTAGAGCACGTCCTGGTTGTGGCGGCTGAGGAAAATGGGCGTTTCCCAGTTCCAACGGTAGGGCCGCTCGCCCAACTCATGCGATGGTGTGATGCGCTTGCGGTCGCCGGTTTGTGAGTTGCCCCTTACGTAGTTACCAAACTGCAGCCCGGTGTAGTAAGTCAGGTTGTCTCTGAAGTCGACCTGCACCTGCATACCGTCGCCGCCGAAAATGGATTTGTAAGGATACTGGCCCTCTGCCTGCCACCCATTACTGAATTCGTAGGTGCTCGGCCCCATCCACACGCCGTTGTCCTGCAGGCCGCCGTACACATTGTAGGGGCTGGCCATGTCGTAGGTCACTGAGTAGAACTGACCCAGCGGAATGGGGTTACACTTGTTCCAGGTTTTGCCATCGTCGTAAGAAATGTTGATGCCGCCGTCGTTGCCGAGGATGAGGTGACCAGTGCGGTTGGGGTTCACCCACAGGGCATGGTGATCGCTGTGTACGTTGTCGTTGTCGATCGACTCCCAGGTTTTGCCGCCGTCGAGTGAACGCACGATGGGCACGCCCATGGTGTAAATATGGTCGGGGTACCGGGCGTCGATGCGCACCTGCCCAAAGTAGTAACCGTAGCTGTACACCAGGTCTTCGATGTAACCTGCGTGTGTTTTGAACCATGTTTTCCCACCGTCGTTGGAGCGGTACATTTCTCCGCCTTTCACTTCGGTGTCAAACAGGAGGGAATTGGCGTCTTCAGTGTATTCCACCAGGTCGAGCGGCTTTACTTTGCCGGCTTCCATGTCTTTTTTAATATCGGGTGCATTGTATTTCTGAGGAAATCGGTTGGCATCCAGGTAGGCATTAATGTCCTTGTTGTTGAGTGCCAGAAAGTCAGCTTTCGAAATAGATCTCAGCAGGTCTTTGGTGACCTTGTCTTCCTCTTTTTTCTTGTCATCCTTGTCACGGAAGTCCTGGTTGTCGAGCATGGCATACACAATGGACGGATTGGACACCGACACCTCCAGGCCTATGCGCCCCACACCTTTGGTAGTAGGGAAGCCGCTGGCCTCCGTATTGATTTTCGTCCAGTTGCTGCCACCGTCGGTGCTTTTGTAGAGGCCGGAGCCTTCACCTGCGCCGTCGAAGTTCCATGCCTTGCGGTCTTTCTGCCAAAGGGCTGCGTAAAGGATGTCGGCGTTGGAGGGGTCTTTTGCCAGCTCAATAGCACCCGACTTGTCGTTGCTGAACAATGTCTTTGTGTAGGTTTTTCCACCGTCTATCGTTTTGTAAACGCCTCTTTCGGCATTGTCGGAATAAAGGTGGCCCAGGGCTGCCACCCAGAAGGTGTTGGGGTTTGTGGGGTGCAGGACGATCCTGCCAATGTGATGGCTTTCTTCGAGGCCCAGGTGGGTCCAGGTTTTGCCATTGTCGGTGCTTTTGAACACACCATAGCCGGAGTAGGAGGAACGGCTGGAGTTGTTTTCGCCAGAGCCCAGATAGATCGTTCCACTGTTCCAGTCGACAGCTATGTCGCCTATCGACATCACAATCTCATTTTGGAACATAGGGGTGAAGCTGATGCCGTTGTTTTTTGTTTCCCATAAGCCACCAGAGGCATAGGCCACATAAAAGTGGGTAGGGTCGGAAGGGTCTACTTCTATGTCATCCACCCGGCCGCTCATTACTGTGGGCCCCACATTGCGAAAGGGAATGTTTTTCACCAGAGAATTTTGCTGAAGAGCCAGCCTTTGCTGGTAGCCCTGCCAGCGCTCTGCGGCGGGTGTTGCTTTGGGTACTATTTCGGTGGGAGCAGCCTTTTTTCGCTGCGCCAATGCTGGCAAGGCCAGGAAAAGGGTCAACGATAAAGTGATTAGTAGTTGTCTGTTGTTCATTTGAATCCTCTTTTTTTGCACTATTTAACTAAAAGTAGGCAAAGGTGAAATGTGAATAGTGGTAAGTGGGGTGATGTTGGTCGTGGATTAATCGGCAAATTGACTACCTTTAAGTAGGTGTCGACTGTAGAAATGCTGAATAAGGCTGTTTATCCCAAACATTTACACAAACTACCCTACTATGAAAACGATGACCTGCCGACAGTTGGGAGGGGCTTGCGACAAAGCCTTCCATGCTGCCACGTTCGACGAAATAGCTCAGCTAAGCAAAGCCCACGGCACTGAAATGTTTCAAAAAGGAGATACGGCCCATCTCGAAGCGATGCAGGCCATGGGCGAGCTAATGAAATCGCCAGAGAAAATGAAAGCCTGGTTTGACGCAAAGAAAAAGGAATTTAAAGCGCTTCCTGATCATTTGTAAAACTGCGTGGCGGCTTGTGCGCCTCGTTTCTTGATTCCAATCAAGTGCTCATACGCATGGTAGTGTATAAATTGCCTAAAAAAAGATATGCTCACTTCCGTTGTTCCCAAGCTTCCTTTTATCAATAAGCAGCAAACCGTCAATTTTTATGTGAATCAGCTAGGTTTTACTCTGCGGTCCGATTATGGCGACTACCTGATCATGGACAAAGACGGGGTGGAGTTGCATTTCTTTTCATTCCCCACTATCGTTCCGGCCAAGTCCGACTTTATGATTTATTTGCGTGTGGACAGCGACATTGAAAGTCTTTTTGAAAAGTGCAGGCAGGGCAGTTCGGCGGTAAAAATCATCACCCGTTTGGAGTCGAAACCCTGGGGGCAAAAGGAGTTTGCCATCGCCGACCCCAACGGTACTTGTCTCACGTTTGGGGAGGCGTACAGTTAAAGTGCGAAATGCAGCCATTTCGGCTTCTTTTTCGAATATTATTGGTAGAAGGCGTTTGTGTCTCATTCTTTCACCTTTTGCCTCTTTATTCTTCGCAATACAGCCCACCTTCGTATGCTACGTCGTAAACTCCTCTTCAGAAAAGTCCAGTTTTCGCAGAGCTTGGGTTGCTAAGGGTGTAAGACCTATACGTGAACTGGCTGTTGTTCGAAGATAAAACGGTAACAGAGTCTTGTACGATTTTAGAGCTATTTGCGGCGAATATGCTGATTGATAAATATGCCTATGTAGCGTCCAAAAAAATCACCGTTAAATAGTGCGCTAACACGAGACATTACCGGGCCTCACCCGCAAGGAAATCGCAGTAGGGATTGCAGTCCCCGCACACATTATGTATTTTTATTTCCCGATAGCTATCGGGAGCGTGGCTATTTGCGGAGGGCAGCGGTATCTCTTACCTATCCCAAGAGTTGCTTCTGGGCGTTCACTTGGAAAATGAAAACACTAAACATCAAAAACACAATATTAGGAACTGTTCTGTTTTTCCTCACGTCGTTTGCATTTGCACACCCAACAGGAAATATGATTACTATTGGTGAGAATGTGCTATGGTCATATATAAACCCAATAAATGACCTAAACCATTATGCCTGTGTAATGATTTGGAAAAAAGGTTCTCAACCAAAAGTGTTTATTCAATCCGAGTATGCAGCAAGTGATTTTATGCTTTACAATAACCAAAATGAAATCTACATTATAGAAAGGAGGTTTTTGCAAGCATCCGATGAATTTCATATAAGGGTTCTAAAATCAACAATTGGTTCGCAGCCAAAGGTTATTTGGGATTGGTTCAAAGACGATTACAGGATTGGAGAAGGTGGATTTTTTATGCTTTCTGACAATCAAATGGTTTTCGGGAAATACCCTGAAATATATAGCTCGAAAAAAGGAGAGCAGCCCAAAAAGTATTTTGAATTTGACCTTCCAATAAAAAGAATCCGGGCTGTTGAGGACAGCCAAATCCTTCTTTTGGATGATGAGGGTTGCTATTTGGTGCAACAAAATGGAAGCATCCTTGAACAATGGAATGAATTAACTGATCCTAGTGTGCAAAATTCGCCATTGAACCGAAATCAATTATTTGACGCAGATTATTCTAATGGAGAATTACTGCTTTCTTATTGGGGCAGAAGATCTTTTGATTTAATTGATGCAAAAGGAAACCGTCAAATTATTCTTCAACAAACTGAGCCATTGACACCTCACTGGGTGGCATTCTGGAACAAAGAAAAACTATTGTTTTCATCGCAATTGATTTTTGACGGAAGCACCCCTAAACCTCACTTAACCCTACTGAATGAACAAAACGATCAGAGGGTAGTATGGAGCATACAGTAAAAAGACATATTTATTCGGTGGCCTCTGTTTCGCTGTTAACGTTTCAGTTTGGCGTAGCTCAAACAAAAAGCAAAACAGACTCTGACTCAATCGACACGGTGTTGTTTAAGGTAACGTCTTCCAATAACAATCACGTTTCATAACTATTTGGAACCCACTACGCTATTGGAAAAGTAGTTTTTGACCGTGGCCAAAAAGTAATGAACAGTTTGGGCTTGTAGATCAGGACATGGCGGTGGCTTCTAAATAGGGCAAACGCATTTAAAACAAATTGGACAAATTATTATCAAAGCTGTTTTTCTACCCCTGCCCTTAAGGGTGAAACAGCTTTGAAATTCTCCTTTCCCTTTAGGGTCAGGGTAAAAAGGAAGAATTTCAAAGCTAAATAGTTTTAAATGCATTTGCCCTGGGCTTCTAAAT
>NZ_JAVKCH010000040.1:0-539414 GCF_040222815.1 Imperialibacter sp.
GGTCTAACAAACAGGTTAAGCACCCAACGATGTAGCCAATCCCGATTCATCGGGAGGGAGCACGAACATGAAAATTTACTCTCTTAACCTTGTTATTGATACTTTACTACTTGATCGAAACGAAATTATATACACATGAAATACGTAATTATATTTTTCATTGCACTTCCCGGATTCTTCCAAAACAACTATCCGGATGCTACAAAGATATTGCAGAAAGTAGACGACAATATGACCTCCAAGTCAAGGATCGTGGAGTCGCAAATGGTTATACACGGTCGGAGAAATGATCGGGTGGTAACTTCTAAAGGCTACTCAGAGGGAAACGATAAGTCATTTACGGAATATCTTTCCCCCGAAAGAGAAAAAGGTACCAAGATGCTAAAGCTGGAAGACCGGCTTTGGATCTACTCTCCATCTACTGATCGTACCATTCAACTCTCTGGGCATATGCTTAGGCAATCTGTAATGGGTTCCGATCTATCGTACGAGGACATGATGGACGACAGGAAGCTTACGGATATCTATGACGCCAAAGTGATTGGCGAGGAAGAGATTGATGGCAGGAAGACCTGGGTACTGGAGTTGAATGCGAATGTGGATGATGCTTCGTATGCCCGCCGCAAAACATGGATTGACCAGGAGCGCTTCGTGCCTTTAAAGGAGGAGCTCTTTGCCAAAAGTGGGCAGCTTTTGAAGAAAACAGTGCTTAGTGATGTAGTCAGGATAGGCAACAGATGGTTCCCAAAGAGGATGAACTATAAGGACATGCTGAAAGATGGTGATGGCACAGACTTTATTATGACAGACATAGAGCTTGACCCTGAAATACCTGAGTATATTTTCAGTAAGGCTTCTCTGAAAAAATAGAATCTGATTGGGCAGATAAAAAAAAGGGTAGATATCGATCAAGCAAAGCGACATTCGCCCAGTTTAAGAATAAATAAACGACAGAAGAACTACCAGAGTCCTTTTAAAGCTAAGTCTGGCATTTTGACACTAATCCGGGCTGTTTGACCGGATTTTTTCTTGTCTGCCAATCAAACTCTCTTCTCTCCTCCTCTGGGTTTGTTTTTCAACTTTTTACCCGCACCTAAGCGTCTCTCATCACTCAAACTCCTCAAAAGTAACTAAGTGGCGTTATGTGTGAATTAAAGGGGCTTCTGCTATTTGAACGGATCAAAATATACTTCATTCCTTGTCGAACAAATTTCAAAAGTTGCATTTAAGTCAATTAAATGGAACATTTCCGGGCTGAACTGTGTACCTTTGAGGTAGTCGATCAAAGATATTGAAAGGGTTTACCCCTTTAGTACCCAAAACAATGAATTATCATAATGCCCCAAGTGCCAGTTTCATCTCCTGCCCAACGCTTCCATTTTACTACCCGAGGCCGCATAGGTGATTCCTTGTTTTTATAAACATTAACCAACGCAAGATTATTAACATTACCTGACATGCCCTGGGGCATGCCATAGCTATTTATTATTCATGAGTACATATAACAATCAGGAACTTCACAGCATTGACAAACAATACTACCTCCCAACTTTCGGCAGGTTTCCCGTAACTTTTGAGCGGGGTAAAGGCTCCAAACTCTGGGACACCGACGGCAAAGAGTATATCGACATGCTGGCTGGTATCGCTGTTTGCAATGTAGGGCATTGTCACCCCGCTGTTGTGAAAGCGCTCCGGGAACAGGCAGGCAAGCTGATGCACATCTCTAACTTCTTTCTAAGCGAACCCCAGGCCCTTCTCTCCAAAAAGCTATGCGAAATCTCTGGTATGGATAGGGTGTTTTTCAGCAACAGTGGGGCTGAGTCGGCTGAAGGTGCCATAAAAATTGCCCGGAAGTATGGGCACAGCAAAGGAAAAGGTGGTACCGTCATCTCTATGAAAAACTGCTTTCATGGCAGAACGCTGGCCACGATTGCCACCGGCAAAAAAACGATGCAAGATGGCTTTGAACCCATCCCACAGGGCTTTATGCAAGTGCCCTTCAACGACATAGACGCACTGAAGAAGTCCTTGCAGGGCAATAATCCGAAAGGCGGCACTCACCAAATATCCGCCATCATCGTAGAGCCCATTCAGGGGGAAGGCGGTATCAATGTAGCTGACCTTGAATTCCTCAAGGCGCTCCGTCAATTGTGCGACGAAGAAGAAATTGTGTTGATTTTTGACGAAATTCAATCTGGAATCGGCCGCACGGGTAAGTGGTTCGCTAAGGATCATTTCGGTGTGCAGCCGGACATTATGACCCTCGCCAAAGGGCTGGGCGGGGGCATCCCCATCGGTGCCATCCTGTGCAGTGAGAAAATGGCCTCGGTGATGAAGCCCGGCGACCATGGCACAACGTTTGGCGGTAATCCATTGGTGTGTGCTACGTCTATAGCGGTGTTGGAAGTGATTGAAGAAGAGAACTTACTGACGGCCGTAGCAGAAAAAGGAATCTGGCTCAAAAAGGCTCTGCTGGACATGAACGAGTCTTCCCTCAAGGAAGTAAGGGGAAGGGGGCTCATGCTCGGTGCTGAGTTTGATTTTGAAACTAAACCTCTTGTGGTGGAAATGCTCAAAAATGGTGTGGTTGCAAACGCTACCGCAGGCAACGTGCTTCGTTTTGTGCCAGCGCTTACCATCGGCTATGATGAGATGGAGCAGGCCATTGCTGTATTAAAGGAATCACTAATAAACATAAAGGCCCATGCCTAAGAAAAAGATAGGCGTTGTTGGCGCCACTGGTTATACAGGCTCTGAGCTTGTGCGCATCCTGGTCAGCCACCCGGAAGTAGAAATTTCCGTCATTACGTCCGAAAGTCGGGCGGGTGAAAAATTCTCAGATGTCCACCCGTTTTTCAAAGGCATCGTGGATCAGCCCTTGCACAAGGCCGACAAGGTGAATGAACTCGACCTTGACCTGGTTTTCCTGGCATTGCCACACGGCGTCTCCATGGAGTATGTGAAGCAGTTTGCAGGCAAAGGCTTTAAGATCGTTGACTTTTCGGGCGACTTCCGTCTCGACTCCGCCAAGACCTACGAGGAGTGGTACAAAAAGCCGCACACTTTCGTCAAAGGCTTCGACACAGCGGTGTATGGTCTGCCAGAGCTTTTCTACGACAAAATCAAAGGTGCTGAGTTGGTGGCTAATCCTGGCTGCTACCCCACCAGTGCTATTTTGCCCCTGGCCCCACTGCTCCAAAATAAGCTCATAGAGCCAAAAGGTATCATCATCGATGCCAAGTCAGGCATCACCGGCGCTGGCATTAAGGCCAGCGCCACTACGCACTTTTCGAATGTGAACGATAATTTCAGGGCTTATGGTTTAAAGAACCATCGCCATACGATTGAGATTCAGGGTGTGCTGGATGGCATAACAGCTGGCGTCACGCTTCAATTCACCCCTCACCTGCTGCCGGTAGATCGTGGCATCCTTTCAACGACTTATGCAAGACCTACAGGCCCAACAACGGGCGCTAAGTTGAAAGGACTTTATCAGGACTTTTACAGAGACAAGCCCTTCGTAAGAATCTGCGACACACCACCTGCGATCAAAGACGTGCGGGCCAGCAACTATTGCAATATATTTGTTGACTTCGACGAAAGAACGGGCAATATTATCATAGTAAGCACCATCGACAACCTGGTAAAAGGTGCCGCCGGGCAGGCTGTTCAGAATATGAACATCATGCTGGGCTTCGAAGAAACTTTAGGTCTAAACCACATCCCTGTCAATCCATAATCATGATCAAGAACATCACCAACGTACGAGGCATAAAATGCTGGGGTGCTCACTCCGGCGTGAAATCACTTAGAAGAGACCTCGCAATGATCTACTCTGAAGTGCCAGCCAGCGGTGCAGCTGTCTTCACCCAAAACAAGGTGGTTGCCGAGCCTGTTAAACTATCAAGAGAAAACATCAAAGGGGGCGTAGTTCAGGCCATTGTCATCAATGCAGGCAACGCCAATGCCTGTACAGGCCAGCAGGGTGCGGATGGCGCTCAGGCCATGCTGAAAACTGCCGCCGAGGCACTAGGTATCGATCAAAAAACGATCATTATAGCCTCGACGGGTATCATTGGCGAGCCATTCCCTACCGAAGACGTGGTAAAAGGCATCATCGAGTCGGCACCTAAGTTAAGCAGCAAGTCCAATGCAGGCTCATTCGCTGCCAACGCCATACTCACTACAGACACCTTCCCTAAAGAAGGCTTTCTGGAGTTTGAACTCGATGGCCATGAAATTAACATGGGGGGCATTGCCAAGGGATCGGGGATGATCCATCCCAATATGGCCACCATGCTTGCATTTATTGCCACCGACGTAGCCATAGAACCGAAGCTGTTGCAGAAAACCCTGAAAGAGGTGGTTGACCGCACCTTTAATATGATCACTGTAGATGGCGACACTTCCACGAACGACATGGTGGTGGTAATGGCCAACGGCAAGGCTGAAAACGACATACTGAAGTCAGAAAAAGACAAGGGCTATGACGTGTTCAAAACAAAGCTTGAGGAGATGATGAAGCACCTTTGTATGCTGATCGTTTCGGATGGAGAAGGGTCGTCGAAGTTTCTTGAATATACGGTTAAGAATGCAACAGACGAGGTAACGGCCAGAAAAATATGCCGGGCTGTGTCAAGTTCCACCCTGGTAAAGACCGCCATGTTTGGCCGTGACCCCAACTGGGGTCGAATTGTGTGCGCAGCAGGCAATGCCGACGTACCATTCAACTTCGAAAAAGCCGACCTGTATCTGGGCGACGACAAAGAGATGATTCAGGTGCTGGAAAAAGGCAAGCCGCTCGACTACGACCGCAACTATATGAAGCGGGTGCTCCGGGAATCTCACATATATATCAACCTCGACCTGAACGAAGGCAAAGCAGAAGCTACCGGCTGGGGTACTGATTTGACAACGGATTACGTGTTGTTTAACTCAGTGTATACGACTTAGGTAAGACCGAAGCAGGCGTCGGGACGGCAAGCAGACAGGTTGTGCTGGGGCCGTCAGACGTCATCCTCGACGCCTCATCAGCATTCGTCCGATACCGTTGAAAAGAAATCAGTCGATGATTTTGTCCGGGTTTATTTATCTTAATTGCTCATTCCAAAAAGGATACCTACATGTACAAAAGACTTTCATTCCTCACTGCTCTTTTCCTTGGTGGCTTCACGCTGCTTGCTCAAAACCCCCAGCGTTTTAAGGGAGAAATTGACAAATACGCTCAGGAAGCAGCTTCAGTCAATAACAAGAAGCTTGCTTTGTTTACAGGCAGTTCTTCCATCAGAATTTGGGATGATATGGCGGAGAGATTCCCAAAAAAGAATGTAGTCAACCGAGGCTTTGGAGGTTCTTCTATGTCGGATTTGCTGTACTACACAGATGAGCTAATCTTCAAATATTCCCCTTCGAAAATCTTTATTTATGAGGGCGACAACGACATTGCCTCCGGAAAGACACCTGAGCAAATCCTGGCAGACGCCGAGACTATTCTTGCTCAGATAAGAGAAAAACTACCGAAGAATGTAAAGGTTTACTTCATCTCCGCTAAGCCCAGCGTTTCCCGCTGGAATCTTAAAGACAAGTATGTCGACTTCAACACGCAACTGGAGGCCTGGGCCAAAACCGAGACGGGGGTCGAGTACATAGACGTTTGGACACCCATGCTGCAACCAAGCGGCGAGGTAATGGATGATATCTTCAAAGAAGATAACCTCCACATGACGTCGAAAGGCTACGACATTTGGGAGAAGGTTATCAAAAAATATTTGTAGGGCCAACTATCTTCATCAAGCGTAAGAAAGGGGTGCGGGAGCGCTTTTGGGCTCCCAAAGCCTGCTGCTTACCAACTACTGTTTACTTCTTACCCTTCACTTCCTTCCCTGTCCATTTTTTACTATCCCATTTCTGAATATTTGAGGATTTTGCATCTTTAATAAAGGTTCCAAAACTCAACCATGTTTAAAAGTGCTCTCCTTATCGGAATCAGAAGCTTGCTGAAGAACAAGTTGCATTCCGCCATCAACCTGTCTGGCTTTGCGATAGGTATTACCTGTTCGTTGCTTATCCTTGCCTTCGTGTGGGACGAGCTCCACTTCGACCGCTTCCACCCCAACGACGACAGGTTCTACCGCCTGGCCCTTCACCGCAGCTTTCCGGGCCGTGATGTGTCATTCGCCACTACGCCTTTCCCGGCAGGGCCGACCCTGCTACAGGACATCCCCGAAATAGAAAGCTATTGCCGTCTTTTCACACCCTTCTCCAGTCCGCCGAGGGTAAGAATAGGTGATATTGAATTTTATGAAACCAACAGGCTCGCTGCCGACTCCACTTTCTTCAGGCTGTTCGGCGTTCAGCTAAAAGAGGGGGATCCCCGCAACGCCCTGAAAGATCCCAATAGTGTGGTGCTAACGGAAAGCACCAGCAAAAAATACTTTGGGAATCAGGAGGCGCTTGGCAAAATGATCAAGGTGGGTGACTCCACGCTTTACCGGGTAACCGGCGTTACTGAAGACGTGCCGCACAGAAGTCACCTTGAGTTTGACCTGCTCTTCTCGCTTCGCTCCTTCCCCGGCGCCCACGATGGTACCTTTTGGGGGTCTTACCAATGCCTCAACTACTTCCTGCTAAAACCCGGCGTAACCCCCGAGCAAGTGAAAGCAAAAATCCCATCGGTTGTGAAGCAATATATGGGGCCGCAGGTGGAGTCTCTCCTCAACATCACTTTCGACGAGTATGAAGCAGCAGGCAACCGGCACAACTATGTCTTCCAGCCTATTCAAAGCATCCACCTCGAAAGCAACTTTCAGAATGAGATAAAGCCTAACGGTGATAAAAACTATGTCTACCTTTTTATGGTCGTTTCAGTGCTCATCCTGTGTACGGCATGCTTCAATTTTGTGAACCTGTCAACAGCCAACTCTGTCAAACGGGGCAAAGAAGTAGCCGTCAGAAAGGTGGTGGGCTCTAGTAAGCTTCAGCTCGTTATTCAGTTCATTACAGAGTCCATTGTTATCACGCTGATAGCTGTCGTCATTTCTTGTCTGCTCTTCATTTGGCTGCTGCCCTACTTTAATCAGCTGGCAGAAAAGCAAATTGCCTTGACGGACTTTAGCCTGCCAAATGTTGCCGGGCTGCTATTGGTGTTCACCGTGCTGTTGGGCACCCTGTCAGGGCTTTATCCTGCTTTCTTCATTTCATCGTTTCCCACGCTCAAGATTTTCAAGGGGGAACTCAAGCTAAGCCACAAAAAATGGGGCTTCAGAAACATCCTGGTGGTAGCACAGTTCATGGTATCTATTTTTTTGATGGCGGCCACGCTATTCATTTACCGCCAAATGAACTTCATGATGGACAAGAAACTGGGCTTCGACAAGGACCAGGTGCTCGTCATTGAGCGAAGCAACCAGCTGGGTGGTAGTCTCAGGGCTTTTATGGACGAATTACAGCAGGTCAACGGTGTGGAAAAAGCGTCAGCCTCTTTTCATGTACCTGGCCGACAAATGAGCGGTGGCAGCTTTCATGCCCAGGGAGTATCCGCCACAGAACGATATCTCTTTACGGCGATTTACGCCGACTATGATTTTGCTGACACCTACGGCATCAAAGTAAACGAAGGCCGCTTCTTTTCGAAAGATATGGCCTCCGACACGGCAGCTGTTCTTGTGAACCAGGCCACAGTAGACATGGTGGGCTGGGACAATCCGTTTGAGCAGAAAATTCTACCAACCGCCGGCACCCTCCAGCGCATCATTGGCGTGGTAGACGACTTCCATTTTGCTTCGCTGCATGAAAAGGTCGGGCCGCTGGTCGTCTTTGGCATCTCGCCCCAGCAGCTAGCCACGGTCAGCCCCAACCTTGTATCAATTCGAATCGGTTCGGGCGCATCCACAAAGGCAACGGTGCAAAGCATAGAAAACACCTGGAGCAAATGGATGCAGGGCAGCCCCATTCAATACAGCTTTCTCGATCAGGAATTCAACGCTCTTTACCAAAATGAAGAACGAATCAGCAGGGTGTTTTCCACTTTCTCCATACTGGCCATTTGCATAGCCCTTATTGGCGTAGTTGGCCTTTCCACCTACATCGCCAATCAGAGAACAAGAGAAATCGGTATCCGCAAAGTGCTGGGGTCGTCGGCTTCCGGCATTCTTGTGCTGCTCTCAAAAGATTTTGTTCAATTGCTGATTGCCGCAAACATACTGGCACTTCCGCTGGCGTGGCTGGCGCTGAGTAAATGGCTGGAGCAGTATCCTTACCAGACTTCGTTGACCATCTGGCTCTTCCCCGCCATTGGCATCGTCTTCTCTTTTTTTATTGTGCTCACTACTTGTCTTGTTACCTACAAAAAAGCGCAAATGAACCCTTCGAAAGCGATCAGGTATGAGTAGAGATTGAGAAGCCGGAGAGTGAAAAATGAGAGATTAAAAAAAAGCCCTTGCCGTTCTTTCAAACAACAAGGGCTAACAATTCATTTAGCTGTATGAACTAAGCCAGCGCCTTTCTGCAATATTCAACACATTTTTGCACCTCTTTTACGGCATCAGAACCTTCAGGAATCTCGTACTCAAGCTCAATGGTGCCAGGAAACTTGTACTTCTGCTCACTCATGAGTTGAAGCACCTCTGTCAGCGGTGTGTCGCCCGTTCCCCACACCAGGTTCTTTTTCCCATGCTCTGGGTTTTGGCGATCCTTCATGTGCATGCTAAGGATCCGATCAGCCTTTGCTTTCACCATGCCCAGCGGATCGGCATTGCCAGCAGCAACAAAGTGGCCCAAGTCAAGATTCAATCCATTGTACTTCGACTGCTTAAGCGCAGTATCCCATAAAGTGGGTGTTTGCTGCTCGTGCCCATGGTAGCCAATTGACACCTTCTGCTTGGCTGCCAGGGCACCCAGCCTGAGTGTCTGCGCATCGTCGCTTGGATGCTCCAGGGTCACGTGGCTGGCCCCAAGCGCCTTCGCTGCCTTAAGGCCGTATATCACTTCAGCATCGGTATTGTCTTTGCCAAAGGCATTAGGTTTGAAAGCGTAAATCTGCACACCGGCGTCGTTGTACATTTTCTTTACCTGTGCAAACTTATCCATAGAAGCTGTTGCCCTCCAGGCGGCCACTTCTTTGTTGTAGGCAGCCGACTGCGCCTGCATATCAGCCATTTGCTTCTTCTCATCGTCGGTAAGCTCTTCCCCTCTTCTTTGCTTACCATACAGGCCAAACATTGCCCTGCGGTCAATAGTACTTTCAGGCTTGCCTGCGAAACTTTCAGCCGGATCGCCCATTAGCTCCACCGCACTGATGCCGCAGTCTACAATGTACTTTAGTGTAGCCTCAGCACTTTGATCAGGCAGGCTGCGGAACGAGTAGGTAATGACACCCAACTGTACTCCGTTAATCATGGAGTCAGGCTTGCCATAACTTTTGATTATGTTGGGAAAACCGCTTGCTCTTAAAAGGGATGGAGCGACTAAAATACCGGCCGCAGCTGTTGCCGACTTGCCTATAAAACTCCGGCGTGAAGCCAGGTGTTGTTCGTTATTTTTCATTGAAGTAGGTAGTTAAAATGACACGACGTATAAGATAAACAGAGTTAACTCTCCATGGTTTGCGCCAACTTGCCATCAGCAAACATTCCAGGAGAACTAAGATACATGAATTTAGCTGTGCAAATGGCAATCAGCAAGCTTTTGGAAGTATAATAGACAATACGTCGTTTTTACACGATGGTCGGCAAGATTTACGTGACTGGCAGAATGCAGACAGTGCTTCAAAGCACATTCCTCGAGAAAAAATTAACCATTCTGATGAACCGAATCCTCTTAGTCCCGAAGGGAGGCCACGCCTGTCAGGCTGATTTTTCGAGAATACTCAACATTGTTCACTGTAAGGACATAATTCTTTGACTTGCCTACTCTTTCAATACTAACTGGCTTCAGTCCTATCTCTGGCTGATATATGTAGAGCTGATTTCCAACTACATGCCATCTTGTATTCTGAAGTTTTGTAGCATAGTCATTTGCCCAGTCGTCGTTCACCGTGACCGTTTGTCCCTGCTGCACCCACAAATATTTGGGCTCATTTTTGCTTTGTATGGCATTAAAAGTGCCCTGAGCGCTCTTATTGTACCAATAACCGACAATGTTGTTTATTGAAATGTACTCTTCGGCGCCATCAGTAGACACCATAACATACTCCCCCTCTTCAGCTATCCTCTCTTGAGCAAGTAGAGAAGTAGAAATCAGAAAGAGTGCGGAGAAAACAAGAAAGAAACACTTCATGGTAGCTTATTTTAGTTGGAAAATGGTGAAAAGCTATCTAAATAACAAAAAACAAGCCAACATTAAGTCTCTCCTGTTTCAAAACAATGAGTTCATGCTCCCTAATACGTTTTCAAAGATTTAAAAGCCTCCGCAGAAGTAGAAAAGTAAAGGCGTTTGTCTTTTAATTGGTGAACCCTTTTGATGGTATACAGTTGACCTGACTGTTCAATTTCACTTGGAAGCTCCAGCCACTCCTTCCCATCCCATTTGTAGATAAACCTTTGGCCGCTAAGACCCTCCACAGCGCCAACAGCTTTTACACTGAACAATGATCCGTCACTACCAACCAGATCGGGTACCTTTCCCTCAATCTCTTTCCATGTTTGCCCGCCATCGTCGCTTCTGATGCCCTGATTGAACTGCTGGTAGTTGCCGTTGGTACTTACACTCACGCCAAACAAAATTCCCTCCCTGTCAATACACGTAACATATTGTGAACCGCCTTCAAAAAGCACAGAAGAAGCTGACCAGCTGATTCCATCGGTAGACTTGCTCACATAGGCGTTGAACTTTGGCACACTGAAGCCAGTTCCGCCCAGGTAGTAGTCGTAATTATAACCGGCAATGGCGATAAGGCTTCCGTCACTGAGTTGCTGCACAGAATGGCCACTATAACTTGGGAAGCCAATGGAAGCTTCCTTCCAGCTGGCACCACCGTCGCTGCTTCTGTACACATTGTTGCCGAATACGTAAAGATTTCCATCAACATCTTCATAAAGCGTGGAAAGGGTAGTTGATTGCTTCAGGTCAACGGGAACGAGGCTCGCTTCGGCCTGCATTTCATAGAGACCTCCGTTCAGAATCACGAAAGTTTTTCCGTTCGATGCTTCAATCGCATCATACAAGGTCGCCTCCTGACCAACAAGCGCTTCGCCAATCACTATCTTCTCATCGGTATCCAGGTTATGTTCAACCAGACCATAAGCCAGCCCTCCCTCCGCTGCACCTGCATAGTAGATAGTTTCACCAGCCATTGCCATGGAAAAAATGCCTCCGCTAATATTGTTGTGGTAGCCGGCTTTGCCCGCCGACTCCCATGCTCCACCGGTATATTCGTAGATGCCGTTTGGTGCAGCCAGCAATACAAACACCCTTCCGGACGGCGAGACCCTCAGATCCAGTGGATTTTGGTAGTTAGTCATTTCTCCCTTAAAGGTCATTTGTGTTATCGATCCGCCGGGAGTTACTTTAGTGACACCAGTAGGGTTGGCAAAGTAAAAATTGCCATCTGCTCCAGCCGCTTGCTTTTTATTAGGCAGACCCCTGGCTATTCCCTGGCTAAACGTCCATTGATTCGTTGAGGGATCGTGCTTCGACATATCACCGGACTGGGAGTTGATAAAATAGATGCCACCTCCGGGTGCCACATCAAAATAAGCGCTATTGGAAGGAATTTCTACCACCTCAAACGCCGAAGCACCTTTCTTCTTTACCGAAAACTTATTAAGACTGGAAACGCTGCAATTACAGCCAATGAAATAGTAAAGATTACCGGCATCATCCAGATAGGCCACATCATAGTAGCCCCCTTCAGGGTGCTGCACCATGCCTAATGAAGTACCGTCCCACAGATAGAAAGTGTTGTCGTACTTAAGCAATACCTGGCCATCATTGCTTACCTTTTGCGGTACGCTCCGGTTAAAATTATTGGCAGCACTTGAAACCCTGCTCCAGGTGGCTCCTGCGTCCTTGCTGTAGTAAAACTCAACGGTAGTGTTTGTGACAAAACTAACCTTAGCTGCCATGTACTGCTTGTTGGGGCTTACCGCTATGTATTGCACGGGAAACTGACCAAATTGAGGCACAGTGATATTGAAAGCACCGGTCGTAGAGGTAAGATCCCCTTCCTGGTCGTCATCTTTGCCGCAGCCCGCCAGCACCAATAATGTGAGCAGCATCCAACTAAGGTTCTTCATATCATTTTTTGATGCCAAAGTTAGACTTGATGTAGCCTGCGGGACATCCGTGCCGGACGGTATTTTAGAGGGGTGGAAAGGTGGTATCCCTGTCCAGGTCTGTAGGTATTAAACCTATAAAACAAAAAAAGAGGGCTGTGCATAGGGCAAACGCATTTAAAACAAATTGGACAAATTATTATCAAAGCTGTTTTTCTACCCCTGCCCTTAAGGGTGAAACAGCTTTGAAATTCTCCTTTCCCTTTAGGGTCAGGGTAAAAAAGAAGAATTTCAAAGCTAAATAGTTTTAAATGCGTTTGCCCTGGGCTGCGCACCCTCCTTTCCATTTATTTCAAGTCCAATAATTATTCATCTTTGAGCACCTCCACCATATTGAGTCGGGCGGCAGTGTAAGAGCGGTAGCCCATAGTAACTACGGTAACGAGCAAGGTGACCCCGAGGGAAATGGCAACGATTTCCCAGCCAATTGTAATGTGATAGGCATAGCTTTCGAGCCACTTCTGCATGCCCAGGAAGGTGCCCGTTGCCGATACTACAAAGGCAACAGACAGGATAACAAGAATCTCTTTTGTGAAAATATTCAGAATCTGACCTACGGAAGCCCCTACTACCTTACGAATGCCTATTTCCTTGCGCTTGGCATTTGCCATATAGTCTGTAAGACCATACAGCCCTATGGCGCAAATCACCATGGCCATCAAGGCAAAAAACCTCATCACTTTGCCCATAACGTCTTCCATTCGGTACTGATTGGCTACCTTCTGGTCAAGAAAGTTATACTCAACAAGCAACTCAGGAAACACCTTCTCCCATTCTTCACTGATAATTGCCACAGCTCCTTGCCCCGCTTCTGGATCGGTAGAAGCAAGTGCAATAGACAGCTCATAAAAACCATCGGGCCCGTAGTTCAACATCACCGGCACAGCCTCCTGACGAAGTGAATTGGCGTTAAACTCCTCCACCACTCCTACTATCTGGAATTTACCTCCCCAGGTTGCCTGAAATAGCTTTCCAAGTGCCTCCTGTGGGTTAAAAATCCCCATTTTCCGAATAAGTGTTTCAGTAACAACAACTCTTTGATTGATAATCGATTCACCCTCCGGCGATCTTTGATAAGCATCAGTCGAGTTTACATTCCTTCCAGCCACCAATTTAATATCGAACAGATTCAGGTAGTTTTCATCTACCTCCTTCACGTTTACAGTAAATACCTCTTCCTCCCCTTTTTCAGGGCTGAAATACTGGCCGGTGTTGTTGGTGCTTGCAAGCGGACCTCCCAGGTTCAGGCTTGCCTGCGCAATTTCCGGGTGCTTCAGGAGCTCAGTCTTTAGCACTTCTGATCGCTTTAAATCCGGCTCGGGAAACTCGATGGTTATTACACCATCTTTCCTGAACCCCATGTCCTGGCTCCGGAAATAATCGAGCTGGAAAATCACTATGATAGTACCCATGATAAGCCCAATGGAAACCGCAAACTGAGAGCCTACCAGCACTTTGCGAAGCGGGAACTTACTTTGCCTGTCAATGTTGGAGATTTTCGTCTTAATAGCTGTAAGCGGTGAAAAGCCTGAAAGCACAAATGCAGGGTACAAACCAGACAATAAGGAGACCGCTGTGATCGAAATGGCACAGAAGATGATCCAGTTAGTCAACGGAACATCCTTAATAGTCATCGGGTAATCAATAAGATCACCAGCCGCACCAAGCATCACGTCGGCTATAAGAAAGCTAAAGCCGTGAGCCAACGCCACAATAATGAAGGACTCTAACAAAAACTGGAGAATGAGCGCCGGACGATGGCCCCCAAGCACTTTTCTTATCCCTACTTCTTTGGCTCTTTTAACAGCCCTGGCCGTAGAAATATTGATGAAATTGATGCTGGAAATCACTATAAGCAATATAGCCAGAGCGACGATAATCTTGATGGTGGCTGGCTCGAGAGACATGCCGCTATAGGTGCCGTAGTCGGTGGTGTGAACCTGGCTCAATGGCTGAAGGAAAACGCTATAGCCATCCAGTGTATTGTTTTTTTCTACAACCCCCTTAATGCCCGACTCGGCAACGCCTGCTTCGCTCTGGCTATTCAACTTGATCAGCGCCTGCGTATTACCATTGAGTCTGTCCCACATCTTAGCTTCCCCAAAGTAGGCGTTCACCCCCTCCTGGGCTTCATAATACGCTACCATGTTGAACGGGAAGTCGGTCGACTTCGGGAAATCCTGATAGACAGCTTTCACCACCAGGTCGTGCTTGTTGCCAAGGTTAATAATCCGGCCCAGCGCTCTATCGTACTCATTGATGATATCAAAAAACTTTCGGGCGGTTGTTGCAGAAATAACTACCGAGTTAATATCTGACAGTGCATTGGCAGAGGAGCCAGCCACCCACTCGAAATCAAGGATTTCAAACACATCCTGATAAGCAAAGCCAATATCTTCTTCCTTGAGCTTTTTTAGAGCTCCTCCTTCCAGGGGTATGTTCACCTGAGCTGAAAGTGAGTACAAATTTGTGGCAGCTTCAATGCCGGGGATTTCACTTTTTAACGCACCGGACAACGGATGTGGCACAGTAGCAAACTTCACATCGTCATCGCCACTTTTCCAATGGCTCACCACCCTGTATACTTGCTCCAGGTGGCTTTGGTGCTTGTCGTAGCTGAGCTGCAGGGTAAGAAATGAGTAAATGGCTATTACGCAGGAAGCGCCCAAAGTAAGGCCTGTAAGACTCAGTACCGTATAGGTTTTGCTCCTGAAAAAATTACGCAAAGCAGTGAGAAAGTAGTTCCTAAGCATAGTAGTAGTGGTTTGTCCTCACCTCTACCTAGCAAATAACTGTGCCAAAATCATATATTATTGACTTTCAACAAATTACGCACAAAAGAAATCAAACGCATGTACAGAAATGGACACGGGAGAGAAAAAATTGTACGGTATTAAAGATTTCTAAGCCATCATTTGTTGAAAACAAATTCTTTTGGTAGAATGCTTCACTATCCATCTTAATAATTAGCCGCTAAGTATAATCTGGTACTGATCATCTGATCGAAGGGATTCTGTTATGGCTACTTCATGGTCGAATATTTTACAATCCTTTTTCCAGTCAGCATATGCCATTGCGGTCTTGAAAATGACCAACTTAAAGTTATATAAGCCCTTTTTGTTTTTCTATGGAAAAATCAGCTAGCAGCCCTTTGAAAAATGAAGTGTATAAGCTTATCAGTACCGATAAAAGTATTTATGAGGCGATAGAAGAGCATGCCCATCAGGGCTTTTGGTATTTAGATCTCGATAACAAAACTAATTGGTGGGCCAACCCGAGGTTTTGGAATTCTTTAGGGTTTTCGTCTTCAAGTCAGAAAACCGAAGCACCCGGCCCATCGCTGGAAGAAATCCTTTTGTCAGATGATTTGACAAGCCTCCTCCAAACTATTGAAAATCTATCAAAAGAGGATAGTTTCCTGCTTACCCTCAGATACCTCCACAAAAACAATCAGGTGCTTTCCTTTGAGGTAAATGCTAAAGTTATCAGAGACGAGTCTGGAAAAGCAACGACGCTTCTCGCACTTCACTGCAAAAGCAAGGATATACCTTTTTTCGTCAATGATCTTTGCAGCCAGGTGCTCTATTCTGTTCATGAAAGCTATCAGCTTACCGACACGACAGGCAATATACTAGATGCCAATGATAGCTTTTGCAAACTGATTGGCTACACAAGGGACGAGCTATTGACAATGAACCTAAGTCATTTGTCTGCAGAACTCACACCTGATCAGGTTCAGGATTTCATTAATAAAGTTCTAGCCAAGAACGGTGGCACAGTATCTACTAAGGCCAGGACAAAAGATGGCCGTTTGATAGATATCGAAATCAGGACAACCCTTATCGATCATAATGGAAAGCCATTGCTGGCCTCTTTTGTGCGTGACGTAACTGAACAGTTAAAAACTAATGAAAGGCTTGAAATAGCGCTTCAGCGGTACAACTCTCACCGCAACAACTCTCCGCTGGGGACTGTAGAATATACAAAAGACCTGATTGTGACGCAGTGGTCCAGGCAATGTGAGGAAATATTTGAGTGGACAGCCGAGGAAATATTAAGCGCTAATATTTCAGCTTTCAACTTGATATACCAAGCCGATATTGAAGCCACAACCAAAGTGGCCATCGACCTCATGTCTGGCAAGGTTGACGGCAATGTGTCAGTGAATCGCAACTACACAAAAAGCGGTAAGATTGTCACCTGTATCTGGTACAATTCTGTCATAAAAAATGAAAAGGGTGAGGTTATCGCCGTCATATCACTCGTTCAAGACGTCACCCACGAGAAGGAGATTGAACTAGGGCTGAAAGCGAGTGAAGAAAAACTCAAAGAAGCACAAAAAATTGCGAAAATTGGCGATTCAAGCCTCAACCTTCTTACAGGTGAATTCATTGTATCAGAAGGTCTCCTTGATATTGTGCAGTTGTCAAAAGACGACGAAGGAGATCATCTGGAATGGCTTCGTGCGGCCCAGTATCCCGAAGACCGGCATAAATTGGAATTACTGATCAGGGAATGCATAGCAAGTAACAAAAAAGTCATCCCTCCATTGGAATATCGGTTGATAAGGAAAGATGGTGTGGTGATTTGGGTGAAGACTCAAGGGAAAATAACTTATGAAAATAAACAACCGTCCTCAATATTCTTCACCACTCAGGACATCTCAGAGAACAAGGCTATACAGGATCAGATAAAAGCCTCAGAGGAGCGGTTCAGGTCACTGGTCGAAAATGGCAAGGATGGACTGGCTATTCTGTCGGCAGAAGGCGAAATTAACTATATGTCGCCCTCGAGTTTGGGCATACTGGGCTACAGTGATAAAGAGATGGAGGCAGCCAATTTGGTCGATATGGTTCACCCGGAAGATTTAGATAGCCTTACTAAGGCTTTTTACCTGGCGATGGAGCAGCCATCAATACCAGTGGCCGATGTGCTCTACCGGGTCAAGAACAAGGAGGGGAAATGGCGCTGGATGGAAGGGTCGCTGACCAACTTCTTAGAAACCCCTCATATAGGTGGCGTTGTTAATAACTTTCATGACGTAACCCACCGACTGGAAAACTCAAACCTTCTAAAGAAAATCAACAAACAGCTCAAAACAGCTCAAAAAATTGCCGGGCTTGGGTATTATGAGTGGAACTGGAAAGACAACTCGGTTTTTTGGTCTGATGAACTTTACAACATCTGCAAAACGGATAAAATACCTTCTGAGGCAGCCCTTATTGCTGCCATCCACCCCGATGATCGACCAGGGTTCCTCTCCTACAGGGAAAAGCTAACGAACGAAAAGTCAGAAAGTACTATCGAATTTCGATTTCTGATAGGAAGAGACGTCAGAAGCCTCATGGTAAGAACGCTTCCATTACTTGACGACAGCGGCAAAGTGATTGGCTTGGAAGGAACGGTTCGGGACATCACAGAAAGAAAAGAACGTGAACAAGAAATTCTAAGGCTTTCAACCTTTCCTTCCGAAAACCCAAATCCAGTGCTAAGAGTGCTGAAAGACTATACGATTAGCTATTCCAACAAAGCCAGTCAACCAATCCTGGAAAACAAAACTTCAGGTAAAGCGCCAAAACTGCCTGAACATCTCTGGAAGTTTGTAAAACAAACCTTCAACAGCTCTGACGTATTGCGAACGGAATTCTCAGTTGGCGGTATTACCTATTCTTTTACGTCAGCCAGAAGCCCTCATGGTGACTATGTGAACCTGTACGGGCTTGACATTTCGTCTCAGAAGAAAATAGAGCAAGCACTTCGAGACAGCGAATACCTGCTGAACGAAGTCGGGAGGATAGCCAAGATTGGGGGTTGGGAGCTGGATCCGGAAACAGACATCGAAACCTGGACAGATGAGATTGCGGCAATTCATGAAATTGAAATTAGCCCGACCGGGCAGTATGTGCAAGGCATGCAGTTCTACACAACCTCCTCCAGGGCTGTCATTGAAAAGGTCGTAAACGATGCCATCAACTTTGGTAAGCCCTATGATCTTGAGCTTGATATTATGACGGCCAAAGGCAACCATAAATGGGTGAGGACGATCGGAATCCCCATACTGATGGACGATGGCAAGGTGAAGCTTAGGGGCTCATTTCAGGACATTACAGCTCTTAAGAATGCCAAAGACAGTATTCTGTTGGAAAAAGAACTTTCCGACAATATCATCAACAGTTTACCGGGGGCATTTTATTTATACACCACTGAAGGGAAATTTTTACGCTGGAATAAAAACTTTGAAAAGGTGACGGGTTACAGCGGGGAAGAAATAGCCAACATGCATCCTATCCAGTTCTTTCACAAAAGCGAAAAGGAACTGCTCGCAGAAAAAATAGGAAATGTATTTGTTGCTGGAGAAGACAGTGTTGATGCACACTTTCTCACCAAAAGCGGCCAGATGATCCCCTACTACTTCACAGGCAAGGCCATTTCTTACGATGGTGAAACCTGCCTTATGGGAGTAGGTATTGACACTAGTGAAAAGAAAAAAGCGCTGGATGCTCTGCGAGAAAGTGAGGAACAGTATCGCTCGTTGTTCGAGAACATGAATGAAGGTTTTGCTCTCTGCGAAATGATTTATGAGAAAGGTAAGGCAGTAGACTTTAAGTATTTAAAGGTAAATAAAGCATTTGAAAGTATTACAGGTCTGAAAAACCCGATAGGAAAGAAAGTGTCGGAGTTGATCCCGGGCGTAGAAAAAGTAAACCAGGAAGAAATTGCGTTATTGAGCAGGGTATGCGAAACTGGCACTCCTGAAAGGTTTGAGACCAAAGTGGAAGGGCTGAATGTTTGGTTATCTTCTTCTGTGTTCAGTCCTGGGAAAGGTCTCTTTGTCTCGATGTTCCAGAATATTACCGAAAAAAAATTGGCCGCTATTGCTATTGAATCAAGTGAAAAAAGATTCAAGGCAATAGCTGAGCAATCGCTCACGGGTATTTACATTTTTAACAAAGAAAAATTTCTCTACGTAAATAATCAGTTTGCCTCCATTTTTGGGTACACGGTCAATGAAGTCCTCTCAACGCTCAAGCCAATCGATGTTGTATCAATTAGTCAGTCCAAAGCAGCAAATGAGTTGATAAGTAAAGGTGTCAATAATAAACTTACAGCGTTACACGATGTAATAGAAGGAAAAAAGAAAGATGGCACCACAATATGGATTGAGGTGCATGGGTCGACAATGGAACTAGAGGGCGAAGTTTTGATTACAGGTACCATGCTTGACATCTCAGAAAGAGTTCGATCAGAACTGTCCATGAAAGAACTTCTCGAAACAACTACCAACCAAAATAGCAGGTTGAAGGATTTCTCGTTTATTACCTCACACAATATCAGGTCGTCGGTTTCGAATATACTGGGGCTTACCGACCTGCTGATGCATGACCCCTCTAATGCTGAATACCTCCGCATGCTGCGCACCAGCACCGAAAAAATGGATGCAACCATCAGAAATATCAACGAACTGATTCATTTTGAAAATGACCTTGGAGAGAAGGACAAGGTAGCGTATAATATCCTTCACTCAGTCAACAACATTCTTGCGCAAAATAATCAGGTTATTAAAGAGCAAGAGTTGGATATTAAAACCAATGTAGAGAAGGATTTGAGTGTCAGATGTATACCTGCCTATCTGGATAGTATCTTACAAAATCTTGTGACAAATGCGATTAAATATGGTACTACCGAAGATTCAAACATCATTGAAATCAAGGGGCAAAAGATTGATAACAAAATAGAATTGCAAGTAAAAGATTATGGAAGAGGTCTCGATTTAGATAGATTTAGGGATAAATTATTTAAAATTGGGAATCGGTTCCATTCTTTCAGTGAAGGTCAGGGTTTGGGTTTGTACATGTCAAAGAGGCAAATAGAAGCCATGGGCGGCAGCATAGAGGTGGAGAGTCAGCCAGGCAAAGGCGCAACTTTTAAAGTCTATTTCAATGCATGAAGGTCGGAGAATTTTTTTGATCGATGACGACGAGATCTTTTTGATGATCTCCACGGTAAATTTGAAGACGGTGTGTAGCGGCGTTGAAATACTGACAGCTACCAATGGCGAAGAGGGGTTGACGCAATTCGAAAACGTCCAGCCAAATGTAGTTCTCCTGGATATTAATATGCCCGTTATGAATGGCTGGGAGTTTTTGGATAAACTCTCGGGAAGCCCAGCCTCCCCATATCAAAATTCTGATTGTTCTATATTCATCACCACCTCCTCGGTAGATCCGGAAGACAGACAAAAAGCGCAGCAGCATCCGCTTGTCAAAGGCTTCATAGAGAAGCCGTTGACAGCAGAGAAAATCAAAGCTATGGATATATGCTAACAAGCCATATTTCCATAGCCCAACATCAACTGACTACTCGGATCATAGCAATCGTTATTCCGACATAATCCCTGGGGACAATCACGGTTGTGCACCCAATTAGCTGTACAGTACCCTTCGCCTGGGTATTTCAATTATTCCACTCTCAAGCTTTCAACAGGATTGATCCGTGACGCACGCAAAGTGTGATAGACAATGACAAGGGCGGCCACCAAAAGTGCGGCCAGCCCACTAACAACGAACAGCCCCACCCCGATTTCGGTTCGATAGGCGAAATTGGCCAGCCACTTATTCATCAACCAAAGCGTAAGTGGCACTGACAACACAATAGCAACAAGCAGCTGAGAAATGAAACTTTTCGATAGCAAAGCGAAAATTGTCAATGGAGTGGCTCCCATCACCTTCCGAATGCCAATTTCTTTGATGCGACTGTTCACAACCAGCACCATAAGACCAAGCAGACCTAAAATTGCAATGACTATGGAGAGGATTGTTGCTACGGTAATTAGCTTGTTTAGCCTTGCTTCGTTTTCATATTGCTGTTGTATTTTTTCATCAACGAAGCTGAAATCCAGGGCCTCATTTGGGAAAACTGCCTCCCACTCCTCGTCAAGGATATCCTGCACCGCCGTTAGGTTCAATCCAGTGTAAGTAAACACAAGCTTGGGAACCGGCGAATCCCCCACATTGAAGTCGGAAATCCCCTGCAAAATGGGCATAGCATTTTCCGCTATCACGAGCGGCTCCACCTGCGAATGAAGAGAAGTGAAGTTGAAATTTTCAGTCACTCCGATAATCCGGTGTTCGCCAAACTCTTTACCGGGCAGCTTGTCGTCGACAGGGTTTTCGAGTCCAAAGTAGTCGGCCGCCGCCTGATTAATTATAATCGACTGGCGTTCGTCAAGGCCGTTTCCCTCCTCAAAATCCCTGCCCTCCTTTACTTTTATCCCAAATGACTTCAGGTAGTTGGCGTCAACATTCAGGAAGGCAAACCGCCTGAACACATTCTTGTCGTCGGTGTAAGCAAGCTGCGTCCATCCATTTGAGCCAAAAACATGAGTAGCCATACCAATGTCGGTAACATCGGGGTGTTTTTGTAATGCAGCCTTCAGAAGCTTACCATTTTCCATGCCCGTAGCTATCACCTGAGTGAGTCGCTGCGCAGCCGGATCCGGCTGAAGCGTAACGGAAACAACAGACTCATAATTGAACCCCAGGTCTTTCTCTTGCATGAAGCTTACCTGCTTTTTCATGATCAGTGTAGTACTGATGAGAAAAACAGTAACAAGAAATTGAAACACCAGCATGCCCTTTTGCGCCACGTGCCTTCCACCGCCCTGGCTTCCTCCTCTCAAAATAGCCACGATACGAAAGCCAGACAGCACAAAAGCCGGGTAAATTCCAGCAGCGATGCCTATGGCTAACCCAACACCCAGGTAAGCGAACAAATGCCACCACCTGAAGGTGAAAAATATTTGGGTTCCGGTTAACGTGTTGAACGTGGGAACAAGCAATACCGTGAGCACAGTACCGATCGTCATAGCTATAAGCGCTACCAAGAGGCTTTCGCTGAGGTATTGCACCACCAGCGTACTTTGCCCGGCACCCAGCACTTTTCGCATACCCACCTCTCGGGCCCTGCGCAGAGACTGCCCAATGGAGAGAGTGGCGTAGTTGATGCAAGCAATTATGAGCACCAGTAAGCCAATAGCGCCAAGTATATACACATACTGAGGATTGCTTACCGGAGCAAAGCCAGCCGGTACGTCGGGGTTGAGGTGAATGTCTGTTATTGGCTGCAAACCAATGTTGTACTGCCCCCTTTCTACCTCTTCGCTCAGATACCCCATCACCACGTCCTGCATCTTGTCGTTTACGTTTTGAACATCAGCGTTTTCTCTGATCAGCACATATGTTTCAGCAAGCACGCTGAACCAGGCATTCATGGCACCTTCTCCATAAAATCTTCTGCTGTTCTCCGCCGATACAGCAATATCGAACCGTATGCTGGAGGCATGCGGCATATCGGCTATCACCGCCGACACTTTAAAGTCCTCTATATTTTCAGCGATTTGCAGGCTCAGCACCTTCCCCATCGGATCATCGTCGCCAAAATACTTTCTGGCATAAGACTCGGAGATGATCACACTTCTCAACTCCTGAAATGGCACCTCTCTGTTCCCCGCTATTACTTCAAAGTCGAAGACCTTGAAAAAATCAGGGCTAATGACGGCCACCTGCTCATCGATACGATTCTCCCCTCTTCCCACCAGATGGTTCTCCTGAGTTATTCGCACAGCAGCTTCTACTTCCGGAAAGTTTTGCTCAAACAAATCTTCAAACCTAAGCGGCGTAACACTGTTAAAAAATATCTTCCCCTCGCCATAGTCTTCTTTGACCCAACTTCGGTAGATGCGGTCCTTTTTTGAGTGAAAATGATCGAAGCTTAGCTCCTGCTTCACATAGAGCCCCATCAGCAGAAAGCAGGCAATGCCGATGGTCAGGCCCACCAGGTTGATAGCTGTGTTGACTTTGTCCCTGGCCAGCACCCTAAAAGCGATTTTGAAATTGTTGGCTGTCATCATAAATATTGAGTTTTTGAGTCTTTTCGATTTTCCTATGGCCGAAATTCTCAGCGACCGAATAACGAGCCATACGTACGTCAAATCAGCGGCTCGCTTTCCGATCTCAGTCCGGCGTTTTTGATACACCTCATACAGATCACCCTGCAGGTCCTCCAGAAGGTCGGGGTGGCAATACCACTCCAGAAACCGATCAGCCCACCTTGGAGGATTGGAACTCATGAGCCCTGAATCGTTAGTAACTTTTTGTACAAGCCCATCCTTACCAGCATCGTTTCATCGATCACCTTGCGGCCGGCCACCGTCAGCGTAAAAAAACGTTTCCTTCTTCCTCCCCTGTCGGCAGTAGCACCTCCCATCGAGGACGTGACAAATCCCTTGGCCTCCAACCGTCGGAGCACTGAGTGTATGGCAGTAACATCGGGCTTTCTACCAGCTTGCTCGGCAATCTCCTCAAGGATAGTTACTGCATAGGCCTGCCCTGCTAGTGAGCCCACGGTCAAAAGCACAAGCTCCTCCAGTTCGCCTAATGATTCTCTTTTCATAGTTGCACAAGATATTTATTGTACAAAGATACAAATAAACTATTTAATAATTTTTTGTACAACAAATTAACATTCGTTAACACCTGACAGACGATCTGGTGAGGTACGGAGTCAGGAAATCACTGACGCTCCGTCTTGTATAGAAATGTCGTAGAAGTTGGGCGCTGTATGAAATTGCTTGGTAAATGAGAGGTCGACGTGACGCTTGAATTCCTCCTCAAACTCCTTTTTCACGATGTTAATGGTGCATCCACCAAATCCCCCTCCCATCATCCTTGCGCCTGGTATTTCGTCGGGAAACCTGGCCGCTTCGGCAGCTAGAAAGTCCAGTTCCCGGCAGCTTACCTCGTAGTCGGCCGAGAGCCCACGGTGCGTGTCATTCATTTTTTTTCCGAACGCAAGCAAATCGCCCTTTTTTAAATCACGGGCAGCGGCCCGTGTACGTTCTATTTCACCCGTCACAAACCTGCACCTCCGAAAGACATTCTCAGGAAGTTCATCCGCCAGCTCTTCCACTTCAAATGAATTAAAGTCTCTGAGGGAATTTGCTTCAGGTTTATGCTTTTTAAGAACCGTAACCCCCAACTCACACTCAAGTCGTCTCGTATTGTACTCAGAGCTGGCCAGAGAGTGCTTCACCCGTGTGTCGATAAGCAGAAGGCTGTGATCCTGGAGCTGAAGTGGATAGTAGTCGAATGTAAGATCACGACAATCGAGCAACATGGCGTGGTCTTTCTTTCCCATTTTGCTGGCAAACATATCCATGATTCCACACTTGACCCCGACAAACTCATGCTCCGCCTTTTGAGCTATCTGAATAATGTCCCATGGCTCAACAAACAGCTCAAACAATTGCGTCAGTGCTGTTCCAAAACCAACCTCAAGCGCTGCTGACGATGACAAGCCGGCCCCATTTGGGATGTCGCCACCGAACACACAATTGACCGGAGGAATATCGAAACCACGCCGTTGCAAACCAGCCACAACGCCAGTAAAAAAGTTAGTCCACGCCGGATTGGACTTTGGCACCAACTTCTTGTGGTTGACCAGCGCTCCCTTATTGATATTCAAAGCAAAAAGGGAGGTATCGGGCCGGGTAGAAGGTGACATAGCAAAAATAATCTCCCTGTTAATAGCAGCAGGAAACACAAAGCCATTATTGTAGTCGGTGTGCTCGCCAATCAGGTTGATCCGGCCAGGTGCCCGCACAACAATGGCGGGACTTGAGCCGTAAAGCTCCGTAAATGTTCTCGATATTAGTGACTGGTAATCAAGTTCCTCAAACATCACTGTAGTTTAGGTTTAATCAACGGGAACAGCTTTCGCCAGGAAGGCTCTTCTCCCTCTTAAAAAAGTGCTCAAATATACGAGCAGTTTGCTATTTCGAATATAAGCCAGTTGAAATTGAAGTTTCTGAGAATACCGTTGGCACTCGTTATTTATTAATAAAGAGAGACCAGGAGCTATTGTCAACTATTTAACGTACCTTTGCGCCAGGTTCTCAGTTGACAGGCCAATTATTTCACATACTCAGCCTGCCGCACGCTTCAAGTCGATGTCTGCCATTCAACCAAGGATCTTTTAAGGACAGACTGCTGATTGTGACCCTTCCCGGCTCGTTATCAGCCATATTTAAACAAAAAACATTAATGACATTTGAAAATCTAGGGCTTATTGAGCCCATTCAGAAAGCCCTGAAGGCTGAAGGCTACACTACGCCTACGCCTATTCAGGCCCAAGCCATCCCACATCTTCTTGAAGGTAGAGACTTACTGGGTTGCGCACAAACAGGCACCGGAAAAACTGCTGCCTTTGCCATTCCCATTTTACAAAACATTTACACCGCCAGAACCGAACAAAGAGGTATCAAAGCCCTTATTCTTACCCCAACGAGGGAATTGGCGATACAAATTGACGAAAGCTTTGCCGCCTATGGCAAGTATACCAGAATCAGCCATACAGTAATATTTGGTGGCGTGTCGCAAAATGCGCAAACCAATGCCCTCCGTAGGGGTGTTGACGTGCTTATTGCTACTCCAGGTCGCTTACTTGACCTGATGAACCAGGGTTTTGTTCGCCTCGACACCATTCAGTTTTTCGTATTGGACGAAGCGGATCGCATGCTCGACATGGGGTTTGTGCACGATGTAAAGAAAGTGATTGCCAAAATACCCGCTAAAAGGCAGACGCTTTTCTTCTCAGCCACCATGCCGCCCGAAATTGTAAAGCTGTCTGACAGCCTTCTTACAAATCCTGTGAAAGTAGAGGTGACACCTGTATCTTCAACAGCCGAAAAGATAGAGCAGTCGCTGTTCTATGTGGAGAAAAGAGACAAGAAGCATTTGCTCAACCATATCCTGGAAAACAAGAGTATTGAGACGGCGCTGGTTTTCACAAGAACAAAACATGGTGCCGACCGGGTAGTGAAAGACCTTAACAAGGAGGGAATTACTGCCGAAGCCATTCATGGCAACAAATCGCAGAATGCACGTCAGCGTGCCCTCTCAAACTTCAAAACCCGTAAAACAAGGGTGTTGGTTGCTACCGACATTGCAGCCAGAGGTATCGATATCGATGAGCTGACCCATGTATTCAACTACGAGCTACCCAATATCCCTGAAACTTATGTTCACAGAATTGGGCGAACAGGACGTGCCGGAGCGGATGGAAAAGCAATTTCTTTTTGCGAGAGAGAAGAGAGACCTTATTTGAAGGACATCCAAAAGCTGATAGGAAAAACGATTCCTGTAATAGAGGAACACCCATACGTAAATGCTACACCAGTACCAACTTCCAGCGAAGTGTACTCGTCAAGACCAAAGTCTGGCTCTAGCGGCAATTCGGCGTCGTTCAAAAAGAAGTGGAACAACAACGGAAGGCCAAACAACAACGGAAACAGATCCTCGGATCGGCCGCAGCGTGACTCTTCTCAATCAACTGCCATGCCTTCACGGTTTTCGAGGTATTAAGAATTGATAGAATGTATTTTAAAAAAGGGCTTCGGCCCTTTTTTCATGTCTATACTTATCGGGAATTGGGCCAATCAAACCGTTGTAAGTGAAAGAAAGCACAAAAAAAACTAGCCGCCCTTTGAAAGAGCGGCTAGCCAGATTGATAAGCGGATTAATGAATGTTTTCAGTATAATTTACAGTCTGCTTTGTGCTTAAAAATCGAATTTTTGGTCTTTAACTACAGTGTTATTGTATGATACAGTGAAACGAACACCCGCTCCTTTTATTTGGCTTAAGTCGTACACTCTTGTGAAGAAATCAGCTGATTTCACATCCTCGGAGAACAAAAGTTCATCCTGGCCACCGTAGATAGCCACTGAAAGAGGTGAGCTTACTGACGCACTTGATCTAAGTACCATTTTCTTTGTGCTGGCATTAGAGCTAAGAGCTACCTGCTCAGTCAATTTGTCAACTTCAGAGACGTGGTGTACAGTTTGAGCTACTTTTTCACCTTTTGAAACTACCTCAAAAGTGTAGTAACCTGTAGGAACGTTTGAAAGGTCGAAGTTTTGTGCAAAACCATCAGCCACTCTAACGGATCCTTTGTGAACAGATACGCCTTTTTCATCCAAAACATTAACCGTTACATTCTGCTTGCCTTCACTCTTATATATAAGTTTGTAAGAGTCGTTCTTATTGTAAGATATCACCTTCACAGCAGATGAAGCCTTAAGTGAGTCTCCTCCGGCAAATGCAACACTAGAAGTACCCATAGCTACTAGGAGTACAGCAATAAAGTTCTTTGTCTTTTTCATAACTTTTCGTTTTTGAGCTTATCAATTATATATCAAAAGACGTAATAGTTATGATTTTGTTCAAATAATAGGCATTAATTTTAAATGAATATATGGCTAATATATAAAAATTTACGAATTCATTAAAATATCACTTTTTCGTAACCGTTTGCGCTGGCAGTTACGCTAATGCAAACGTCTGATTTTTATAATTTTTACATAAAATATTTTTCTCCATGTAGTTTATTCCGATTCATTTCAAATAATAGCCTATTAACAGAATATTATTCTGGTTTAATCGCCTCTAAACTGATTGCATAAATCCCGGAATCGCTTGCGGTGGGAATTTCGTTCTGACAAGGCGAAACCAAAAGATCGGAACAAAAGAAATGGGGGAAGGAATTGGTAGGACAGATTACCTATCTATAGTCTTCACTTTTCTCCTTTGGGTGAGTAAAGATCGTGGACGGCTCTATTTTGAAAGCCAAATCTTTGCCCGTTATCGGATGTTTTATGTAAAGCTGGGTGGCCATTAATCGAATCTGCCTTTTAAAGGCATTGCTCGCTCCATATTTGTAGTCGCCTACTATAGGGCAGCCAATATGACCAAGGTGAACCCTAATCTGATTTTTCTTGCCCGTGGCCAACTCCACTTCTACCATGTGATATCTCCCTATCCTCTCTTTATAGGTATAATAGGTGATAGCTTCCTTGGTATTGGGGCCTGGCGTGCTGGCTACAAACATCTTCAGGCCTCGTTCCTCCAGCAGCGTGCTAATGGTACCTTTTTTGGGATTGGGCTCCTTTTCTGTAATGGCAATGTACTTTTTAGAAAACTGATGCCAGTCAGATTTTAATTTCTCCTGTATCTCTTCGCTTTTTGCAAAAACAACCAGGCCGCTTACTTCTTTGTCAAGCCTGTGCACTGGGAAGGCGCTCTGTGCACCTTTTGTAGCGTCCTTTACGTAGTCGTCCACCAGTTTGTGCATGGTGGGCCGCCGTGTGATGCCTTCGCCAGCCGTAATGAGGCCTACGGGCTTATCGCAAACAATGATATATTGATCCTGCCAGATGACACGAAACGGTGCCTTTACATTAAGAGAGGGCTTCTCTTGCTTTTCAATATTAACAAGCTGGCCAGTCTTGACAGGTGTGTCAGCCATTCGAACCTGCTCCCCGTCGAGAGTGACGTTGGCAAACTTGAGCATTTTGCGCAGCTTGGTTGTGGAAGTGCCTGCATAGGCATCGCCCAATATTTCCAGGATGGTGCCGTCTCTTTTGGCTAAATGCTTCATAATTATCGTGTAAATCTTAAAAACGTTCCCAAAGGCAGCCTTTGCCCTGACGTGGACGGCAGGTAGAACTCCCCGAACTGCATATTATCCGGCTGAAAGAATGATTCGACCAGATTGGCTGAAACCAATGCCGAAAGCCCCATGCTGTACATATTAAGGACAAGAAAGGCCTGCCGGGATGCCAGCAGTTGGCTGCATAGCTCCATCAGCTCCGTCAAACTCTCTTCAATCACCCATTTCTCACCATCGGGGCCTCTGCCATAGGCGGGTGGGTCGAGTATGATACCATTGTATTGCTTACCCCGCTTTACTTCCCTTTTTACAAACTTCAGGGCGTCTTCCACCACCCACCTGATGTCCTTCAAACCACTCGCTTGCTGGTTATCATTAGACCAGGTGATCATGTTTTTTACAGCATCCACGTGTGTGACTTCGCTACCTGCAGCCCTGGCTGCCAGCGATGAGCCACCTGTGTAGGCAAACAGATTGAGCACCTTTCCCGGCTCAGGCCACGCTTTCACCGTATCGTATATGAAGTCCCAGTTCTCAGCCTGCTCAGGAAAAACACCCACATGCCCGAAGGAAGTGAACTGTAGCGACATGGTGAGTTGCATGTCTTTGTACTGATACTTTAAAGGCCAGCGATGATTGAGTTTTTGCGAATAAGTCCAGCCTTCATCTTCTCTGCTGCTCTTCCTGGCCTTCGCCGAGTCCCGCACAAATACCGCAGATGCCTGCTTTTTCCATTCGTCGTCCAACAACTTCTTTTTCCAAATAGCCTGAGGCTCGGGCCGGATGAGCGTATACTTTCCAAACCGCTCCAGCTTCTGAAAGTCGCCAGAATCGATCAGTTCGTAATCTTGCCAATGTCGGGGGAACAGCAACTGCATAGGTAGCACGGGGAAGTAAGGTGCAAAAGTAACGGAATTGTTGGAATTGGGTGCTTTCTGGTTTCACATTACTCATCGCAGCGCACCAGGCGATTTAGTTGTGACCATGAGATGAACTTTGCACAATACCCTGTACTTTTGCTTTCCATGATTCTTGAAATATCAAGTCCGCAGAACCAACGCATTAAAAACCTGATCGCCCTTCAGAAGCCCAGGGAGCGCAAAGAGCAGCAGGCGTTTGTTATTGAAGGAGTCCGTGAGATTTCGCTCGCTCAGCAAAGTGGCTACGAACTACAGGAAATTTACATCAACCCAAACATCTTCAGAGAAGACCCCCACTACCCTATCTCCTTCGAGCATTCTACTACCTACCACCTGAGCAACGTAGTTTTCTCAAAAGTTGCCTACAGAGAAAGTACAGGCGGGGTAATCGCCATTGCTGCTACCAGGTCGCTTAGCCTTGCTGATTTACCAAAAAAGGACAACCCCCTTTATCTGGTGCTGGAAAATGTGGAAAAGCCTGGTAACATTGGAGCGATGCTTCGGACGGCGGATGCCGCCGGGCTTAGCGGGGTAATTGTTTGCGACCCCAACACCGACTTTTTCAACCCCAACGTAGTGAGGTCGAGCGTAGGTTGCCTTTTTACTGTGCCGGTCGCCTCCGCCAGCAATCAGGAAGCCAGGGATTGGCTTACCAACCAGGGCATCACCACCTATGCAGCGACCCTCACCGACAAAGCCAGGCCCTATCACACCTTTGATTACAAAGCGCCCTCTGCCGTGCTACTGGGCACGGAAGCCACTGGTCTATCCGATTTTTGGTTGACAGAAGCTAATCAGCAGGTGATTATTCCGATGAAAGGGAAAATTGACTCTATGAACGTGTCGAATGCCGCAGCCATTCTTATTTATGAAGCCCTCCGTCAGCGTGATTTTGGCTGAGCCCTTTTCGTAGCCCAGCCTTCAATCCAATTTTTTGCAGCCACCTACTTCTGTGAATCCGTATGAAAACAGCGCCAGGTCAGCACCGAAAGTGGCAACCAAACCGAAATCTATCTATGAAATTAGCCATGCTTACAGTCGAATTCTATTACTTTGGGCTCTCATTGTGAAGTTCGCATGAAATGAAAAACAGAGCGCTTTTTTTCTGCATCTTTTCGCTAGGCTCCCAGGTATCCTGGTCTCAAAATGCAGAAAAGCTTAACGAAAAAATTGAGGATTGGTATTTTGGCACCATCGTGATGACATCGGGAGATGTGATCGAATGTGATTTTGCCTATAACCCGCTTACAATAGAAGGTCTGCTACAATTCAGCTACGAGGGCGTCAACTACACGGCTGGCCCAAGCAAAATATCTTCCTTTGGCTTTTTTGATGAAGAGCGTGGCACCTACCGCAAGTTCCAGTCGTTTCCGGTATACAGCGAAGTGACTGAGATGACAAATGAGATCTTCATGGAGATACTTCACGAAACGCAATTCATTTCACTGGTTGGGAGGAAAACGACTGGACTGAAGCCTGGCTATGGCTTCAATGCCAATGCTGTGATAACTCAGAAAAACGTTATCAAGGGCTATGAAAGATACTTCATAGATATGGCCACCGCCAGGTTACACGAAATGACTAAAAAAGAATTTTTCAAGCTTACGTCAGACAAAAAACCAGAGATAAAGTCCTTTATGAAAGAAGAGCATGTTCAGCTAAATGAATCAGCTGATTTCATAAAATTGATGGAATACTATGCTTCTTTGAAGTAGTATTATAAACGCCTCAGCGAGTTGAGTATGATGACACCAGAAACCTTTAGAGTGGAAGCCCACCGCCTCGTCGACTGGATGGCAGATTTTCTCGAAAACATCGAGGAATATCCCGTAAAACCCGCCACAAAGCCCGGCGACATTATCAAGCAGCTACCTGTTTCTCCTCCTCTTCAAGGCGAAAGCTTTGACAGCCTCTTCAAAGATTTTCAGAGCATCATTATGCCAGGTATTACGCATTGGCAGCATCCCCATTTTCATGCCTATTTCCCCGCCAATGGGAGCTACCCTTCTATTTTGGCCGAAATGTTAACCACCACGCTCGGTGCTCAGTGTATGATCTGGGAAACGTCGCCAGCAGCGGCAGAGCTGGAGGAGATGGTAATGAACTGGCTCAAAGAAATGATGGCTCTACCCTCCACATGGCACGGCGTTATTCAGGACACCGCTTCCACGGCCACCCTTGTGGCGCTCCTCACCGCCAGGGAAAAGCAAAGTGGCTTCCGTGTGAACGACGAAGGCTTCAGCGGGACAGAAAAGTACCGTGTATATTGTTCCAGCGAAACCCACTCCTCAATTGAAAAGGGTGCCAAAGTAGCCGGCATAGGAAAGAAAAACGTTGTGAAGGTGCCTGTAGATGAGCTACTCGCAATGAAGCCCGATCTGCTAGAGGAAGCCATTAAAAAGGATATCCAGGCCGGGTATACGCCATTAGCAGTGGTGGCTGCCTTAGGCACGACCAGTACGGTGGCCGTTGACCCATTAAAGGCGATTGGTGCCATTTGCAGCAAATATAATGTGTGGCTGCATGTGGATGCGGCTTATGCCGGCACAGCCCTGCTGCTGCCAGAGTGCCGCTGGATGATGGAAGGTCAGGAGCTGGCCGACAGCTTTGTGTTCAACCCGCACAAATGGATGTTTACGCATTTCGACTGCACAGCTTACTTTGTAAAGGACAAGGAGGCCCTTATCCGCACATTTGAAATACTACCCGAATACCTCAAAACCGCCACCCGTGGGCAGGTGAACGACTACCGGGACTGGGGCGTGCAACTGGGTCGCCGTTTCAGGGCTTTGAAACTGTGGTTTGTCATTCGCTCCTTTGGCATCGATGGATTACAAAAGACGTTAAGAGCACACATAGCCAGTGCTGAAGATTTTGAAGCTAAGGTTGTAAGTCACCCAGATTTTGAGCTCATCCTGCCACGATCTTTGAATGTAGTGGTCTTCCGATTTAAGCCAGCCGGCGAAGACAATTTAGAGACGCTAAATCAGCTGAATGAGCAACTGATAAAAACCCTGAATGCTTCCGGAAAAGTCTTTATCTCACACACCAAAGTAAATGGCGTTTACTGCATAAGAATGGTGCTCGGAAATACCAGACTGGAGCAGAGGCATGTCGAGGAAGTTTGGTCATGGATAAGGGATGCCGCCAAGTCGCTTTAAACCATTATCTTCGTTCTATGCGCATCGCTTTTCTTCTATTTCTTCTGGTTTCTTTCAAAAGTGCAGTCGCTCAGGACTCGCTGAAGTGGCTCTCAGTAGGATTTAATGCCCAGGCATACAAAGGAGACCTGGGAGATAATTACAGCAAATGGACTGGTGGTTTCTATGGCAGCCTGCAGTTTAAGACCCAGAAGAAATGGCATGGTAGTGTGAACCTCGTCATCGGCAACATTGCCGGGCAAGACCTCAATCCGGTTTTTAATGTCAGCCCTGAAAGTGGCAGACAGCCCAATACCTATTTCAACAATTCCTTTGTGGCTGCCTACTACCAACTTCACTGGAATGTGTACCTGGGAAATAGGCTAAGGGTTTTTCTCGGCCAGGGAATCGGTTTGATGAGGTACAATGCCAAAGATGAGCAGGGTGCCAGTCTGGCTAATCAAACAAACACCCGGGCCGCTAATGAATCGGCAGGCAATATTGCCTTGCTCCTGCCTACCAGCATCGGTACGGCCTACCGCTTTCGAAACAACTTTGGCCTAAGCTACAAGTTCACGCTATTGAACACAGCCACCGACTACCTGGACAATATTTCACAACTGGGAAGTGTCACCGGTGGCGACAATGTATTGGCACATCAGGTATCACTGCTGGTGCCTGTTCACTTCTAGGGCAAACACTCAGCCTTCAATTTCTTCCACCAGCTGCTGATACCAGGCTTCCCCATATTTACGGATCAGCGCTTCTTTTAAGAACTTGTAAACAGGCACACCCAGCTCCTTTCCATGGTCACAAGCAGGAGCACATATTTGCCAGCGGTGGTAGTTGAGGGCATCGTAGTTATCGTATTTCGACACTCTGATAGGGTACAAATGGCATGAAATAGGCTTTCTCCATTTTGTTTTTCCTGCCAGCCAGGCTTGCTCAATGGCGCATTTTAAAATGCCTCTGTCGTCGTATATAGCGAAGGCACATTCCTTATTATTGATAGTTGTGGTAGAGAAGTCACCCTCCTCGTCGAGCAGGTAAGCGCCACTTTTTTCAATGGCCTTTACACCAGCATCGGACATAAAAGGTTTCACATCTTCCAATATGCTGTCAATTTCCTGCAACTCATCCTCCTCTAAAGGCGCCCCAAGGTCACCCTCTACACAGCAAGCCCCTTTGCACTTAGTAAGGTCACAAACAAACAACTGCTCTTTAATATCGTCGGAGATGACGGCGTTTTCTACCAGTATCATGGTGCAAAGTTCTGGCTATTTACGGAGTAAAACAACGATTCATCCTAAGACGCTTGCCATTTCCATATTATCTTCAACCTGTCAGAGCTCTAAGCCAACAGTTTAAAACGAGATATGCATATCAAATTCAAAAAATATCGTTATTTGTAAATAACAGAGAAGAAGATCTGGCTACAGAAACGCTGCGTCCAAATTAACTGTTTACCTAAGATATGGCTTCCAACGATACATTTAACCTTAAAATAAGCCGAGCTCAGCTATTCGATTTAGTTAGCAAAATGAGTAAAAAAGATCAGGGAGAGCTACTGAAAGCTCTTCAGGACAGAACCTATTTGGAGCGCTTCGAAGATTTACTTCAGAAATTCCGCACAGACGAGCTAACAATGGAAGAAATCTCCCAGGAGGTTGAATTAGTAAGACAAAAAAGGTACGATGAAGGGAAGCATCAAGTACAAAGTAGTAGTCGATACTAACATCTTTATTTCCTTCCTGATTGGCAAAGTTTTGAAGGATCTGCCAAAATACCTTCACTCAAGTGCTGTTGAGCTAGTTGTATCGGATGAATTGATCAGCGAACTTATCGAAGTTACTTCAAGGCCGAAGTTCAGCAGGTACTTTTCTGAAGAGATTGTCCGAGAACTTCTGGTTCTGGTAGAAGAACGATCAACCGCAGTTCAACCAATCTCGCAAATCGAAGCCTGCAGGGACGCTAAGGACAACTACCTTCTCGCCTTAGCTGTTGACGGCGGTGCAGACTTTCTTGTCACAGGAGACAAAGATTTACTCACCATGGGCACTTTTGAGAAGACGAGAATTATCGACTATACCGAGTTAGAAAGAACAGTTGAAGCTACCCTAAAGTAGCAGAGTATTACTCCCTGCACCCTCCTTTTGATTTCGTCCAAGCGCCAAAAGCCTATTCCTTATACAAAGCGGCAATTTTCGCCAGCTCGCCGTCAATAAACTGTCTGTCCAGCAGTTTACCCCTCACCATCACCCACTGAATCTTGCTCATATTAGTAATGTCATCCAGCGGATTGGCCTTCACCAGCACCAGGTCGGCCGAGGCACCTTCACTTACTTCACCAAACTTTCCTTTTTGATCAAAAAATGTCGCACTGTTAACCGTTCCTGCTTTCAAAGCTTCATAAGGCGTTAGCCCGCAGTCGATCATGGACTTGAGCTCGTGGTGAGCGGAAAACCCCGGGACATTAAACACCTGCGGAGCATCCGACCCCAGAATGATGGGCACACCAGCCTCGTGCATCTTTTTGATCATTACTTTCCTGATCTCATTAAGCCTGTTGGCATTGGCTGCGCTAAAAGTTGGGCCACTCAAAAAGTTTTCCTTCGACCTTTTCCAGTTGGCTCTGGTCTGCTGCGACATGTAAATCATTTCTGGTTCGGCCAGCAATGCATCAGCCGATTTGGTTGATATCCAGCGATCAAACAGCGACTGAGTTGGCACTATTGCCACCTTGTTATCCAGCGTTTTTTGAATAAGCCCATCCAGAAGGCCCATGTCTGTATACGGCACCCAGTCGACACCAAAGAAGCCATTGCTTTCCGGATCCAGCCCCAAAGTGTCAGGCACCAGCCCCTCGACATAGCCGTCGACATGATCTACCGTTCCATACCCCGCCTCCAGCGCATGACGTATGCCAACAAACACCGACACGTGGCCGCTGTACGTCTGACCAACCTCTTTTGCTGCGGTTACCATTGAATCAAAAACCGACAACTTAATGCCGGGATGCAGCTTCATAAAATCGTAGCCCATCTCCTTTTGTTCTTTCACCAGTTTCACGGCCGACTCTCCGGTGGGCACACTATTTCCATTGAAAGAAGGGCCTGAGGTGAAAATCCTGGGCCCAAGTATTTCGCCGGCCATTACCTGCTCCCTGAGTTTCAAATGTTCGGGATGCCCAAGCATGCCCCTGATGGTGGTGACACCCTGAGAAAGATAAAGAAACAGCGTTTCAAGGGTTTTATCAGGGCCTGGACCTGGCTGGGGTATGTGTGCATGCATTTCGGTAAGACCTGGCACCAGATATGCTTCTTTCGCATCTATAATAGTGGCTGCCTGGCTAGGCATGAAATGCTTTTCATTCACTATTTTTTGAATCACACCATCTTTCACATACACAACCTGCCCGGTTAGCACCTTGTCGGAGGTCATAGTGACGAGGTTTGCATTGGTAATGGCAAAGTCATAGCCGTCGCCCACATTAGGGTCGCTAACGCAGCCTGAAATGATAACAACAAACGATAACAGAAAGGTGAATTTCAAAGGTTTCATATAAATGCCTGGTTAGTCCACTGAGTAATTAGCACAATTTAATGAAACTATTGATTGAAAGTACTTGCTATGGGTTGGAGCCAAAAAAAGCCCTGGCCAACGGTCAGAGCTTTATCGCTATGCTTAAGAAAATCTATTCATTTCGAAGCGCATTCACAGGATTGGCTGTAGCTGCTTTTATCACCTGAGAAACAATCGTCACCAGGCCAAGACAACCAACAATCAGCAAAGCCATCGCTATCACGCCAAAACCAATAGACACCCTGGTTGCCATCAGGTTCAGCCACAAATCGCTGACAAGCACCGCAATGGGCACAAACACCACCACTGATATGATAATTACCATAGAAAACTGGCGGGTGAGTGACATGACAAGGTATTGAGTGGTGGCACCCAGCACTTTTTTGATACCGATCTCTTTTACCTTTGTTTGAAGTTGGAAGCTCACCATGCCCAACAGCCCAAGGCAGGAAATAAAAATAGCGAAGAGTGATACTGCCGTTACGATTGAGGTGATATCGCCCAGAAAGAAGTAAAAATGATCCATTTCCTGATCCAAAAAGCTGTACTTCAAATCTCTTTTGCTGTCTATCGTCTTCCACGTTTCCTGTAGGTCACTTATCGCCGATGGCACATTGGCAGAACTAATTTTAAGGTTAATGTTCTCATAACTATCCGGCATAAACCGCAGGGCCATCGGCTCTATGGATTTCATCAACGGCTCGAAATGATAGTCTTTCACCACGCCAATTATCTGCACCCGGTTTTCTTTGTTCAAAATGACTTCCTGCCCTATGGCTTCATGGGGTGTTTCAAAGCCAACTGCCTTCACAGCAGTTTCATTGAGAATGATGAATTTTTCTTTACCATCGCCATCGCCTGGTTCAAAGTCCCTGCCTGCCAACAGCGTGATGCCAAAAGTGGAAATGTATTTGTTATCAACAGAGAAGTGGTTGAGCCCAAGCCGTTCGTCGTCTTCGTTTCTTTGAAAATCGGCACCATGCGAACGGCCAACAGCCGGATTGTGCGATGAAAACGTGTAGGCAGTTACAGCCGGATTCTTGCTAAGCTCATCTGCCACTACCTCCGGTTTACTGCCCTGCAATTCCACCACGAGCAAGTTCTCTTCATCGAACCCGTACTCGGAGTTTACCATCAGGCTGGTTTGCTCCCTCATCACGAGGATGGAGATGATCATAAAGATGGACAGGCCAAACTGAACAATCATGAGCACTTTTTTGAAAGAGAAGTTGGACATGAATCCTTTCCTGCCTGCATCACCGGAAACCCCATGGTAGCCCTTCAATGCCTGAATGGGGCTAAACTTTGAAAGGAAAAGAGCAGGAAAAACACCCGCAAAAAGTCCAACCAGTATACTAAATGCGATGAAGTAAGGAAAAGCGCCGTAGGAGAAATCAACACTCAGTTCTGCCAGAGTAAATATCTCCAGTCCATTGAAGGCGGGGATCATCATTTTAAGAATACCCACTGAAAGGACTAGTGACAGCATGGCCATGATGACCGATTCAATCACAAACTGATGAATCACCTGACGACGGGTGGCACCTGACACTTTGCGAATACCAATCTCCCGTGCCCGGGTCAGCGATTTTGCCAGCGACAGGTTGGTGTAGTTGAACAACGCAGTCACCATTACCACAAGGGCCAGAAACCCGAAGAATACCAGCACAATGCTGGGTATGTAAAACCCAAGTTCATTACCATACATATTGCCCATGGCAATTTTTGTCACCGATGCCACGCCAAATGTGTAAGGTTGCCTGTCCGCCGCCCATTCGATGTTTTCTTCAGCAAGAGTGGTGACAGTAGCTGCCACCTGCTGAGGATCTACACCCGGGTTCAACTTGAAGTAATTATAACCTACCCACAAGTTCGACCAGTTGTCGTTCTTCCTATCCGAAAAAGGGCCATCGTCAGCCATCGAATTGAGTGTACTCATGGAACCGAGGGCCTCAAATTTCATGTGCGTACTAACTCCGTCCATATCAAGTACGCCTGTGATTTTGAAAGGGCCTACGCCTGTATAATCAAGCACCAACCCCAGATAGGAATCCCTTTTTCCAAAAAACTTTTCAGCTGTTTCCTTCGTCACTACCACTGAAAAAGGGTCTCTTAACGCAGTTTCTTTATTGCCTTCCATCAGTGGAAATGAAAAAACCTTAAAGAAACTTTCATCAGCCAAAAGGCCATTGATATCCAATACCTTGTCGGCTGTTTGTGCCTCTCTCCGAAAATCAGATCTTAAATTGGTGTATGCCTCAAAATAGGCATATTGGTCAACCATCGCCTTCCTGAAAGGCAAAGGGCTGCTGGCCGTGCCTGCGAAAATACGTGGCGCATTGGGGTTAAAACTCTCTACCCGGTATATACGATCAGCGTCGGCATGAAACCTGTCGTAGTTGTACTGATTATAAATGATGGTGATAAGCAGCAACGAAACCGACATCGCCAATGACAATCCGGCGATATTAACAAAGCTGAACAGCTTTTGGCGAGCCATGCTCCTTAGAGCAATCTTGAGGTAGTTCTTAAGCATAATAGTCCTTTTTTAAGTTATGAGCTTTAGACTATTACTTTACGCTTTCAGTTACCCTGCCAGTAGACCTATTGTATTGAAATGAATAAATGAGGGATTGAACAGGTTATTCATTTGAGCGAACTGACTGGCGGGTTCTCCCACTTTATAGGCACTTTTGTCAGTGTTCTGTTCCATTTGAAAAGAAGTTGAGCCCCGTTTTCATCGGGTTGAAACTCTATCGTCAACTGTTCTGCTTCATTTTTTGGGTTAAGCACCGGCACTTCTACCCTCAGCACATCGAGGTCGTAGTTGGGTTCGAACTTTCCCCACTGGGCTAACTCGCTGTTGAGTACTATTGTCCAGCGGGCAGATTCAGGAATAGTATAGAGTCTGTATCTTCCTTTTTTTACCGGTTTGCCACCAAAAACAACGTCTCTGCTAAACTCAATTTCAGTAGCTTCGTTGGCTCCTGTTCTCCAATACTCGCCGTAGGGCACCAGCCCACCAAAAACCTTTCTCCCCCTTTTGTAAGGTCTGCCGTAGTCAAGGTCAATGGTAATGTCCTGCGTTTGGTAGGTTGCCTGCCCACGTGGACTCAGTCCCAGAGAATTATAGAATTCGTAAGCCGTGTAGCCACCATAGACTAGCAATGCGAAACCCAGTACAAATAATACCTTTTTCATTTCCTTCTACTTTAACCATTCGTACAACTGGTAATGGTCTCCATTCATACCAAGTTTGCTGTACACGCCCTGAGCTGATGTGTTGGTTTTATCCACATACAATCTCAGACCTGCCAGAGAAGGAATCCTTTTTACTTTGTCGGAGAGAAACTGATACATTTTCTTAAAAACACCTTTTCCCCGGGACTCTTCTATCACAAACACCGACTGAATCCACCACATGGTGCTGTTTCTCCAGTCGGACCACTCAAAGGTGATTAGCAATGAGGCAACAACCTTACCCTCCTCTTCAGCTACAAAATACGTGCCCTTATTTGGATCATTGAAAACAGAAATGACGCCTTTTTCAACCACAGCTCTGTCCAGGTTCAGTTTTTCAGTTTCCCAGGCCATTTTTATCTGGAAGTCGATAATAATCTTGGCATCTCCCAATGATGCCTCACGGATAATCAAATTCATACACTGTTCTTTGATAGAAGGCTGGCAAATTAATAAACGAGTAGAATAATCGGACAGTATTTGAAGCATTATCAACACATTCCCGCATTAGCCTTCCTGCCAGACGCAGATTCCACCGCCTTCGTGTCCTTAATTTTCCAGATATCAAAAATTCCTCCAAAAGTTTACTCGCATGTGAAGCCCGTCATTTGTTAACTTGCGGTCATGAGTCTAGATGCGGAAGAGGAATTTCTAAAAGAACTAAACGAACCTCAGCGAGAAGGGGTGATTAATACGGAAGGCCCCACCATGATCATTGCGGGCGCTGGATCGGGAAAAACCAGGGTACTCACCTACAGAATCGCCTACCTGATCAAGTACAAGCATGTTGATCCTTTCTCAATAATGGCACTCACCTTTACCAATAAGGCGGCCAGAGAAATGCGCAACCGGATAGAAAAAGTAGTGGACAATGATGCCCGAAACATTTGGATGGGCACTTTTCACTCCGTGTTTGCCCGGCTCCTTCGTTCGGAAGCGCACCATATTGGCTATCCAAGCAACTTCACCATCTACGATGCCGACGACTCCAAGTCGCTCATCAAAGCAATAGTAAAAGAACAGGGCCTGGATGATAAAGTTTACAAAGCCAACGCTGTATTTAGCCGTATTTCCGGGGCCAAAAACAACCTGGTTTCCTGGAAAGACTACATCAACAATCCTCTGTATCAGGCCGACGACGAAAGCCAGATGCGGCCACATATTGGCAAACTCTACCAGCTTTATGTGCAGCGCTGTTTCAAGGCCGACGCCATGGATTTCGACGACCTGCTTTTTAATACCAACCTGCTTTTCAAGGAACACCCCGATGTGCTCAACAAATACCAGCAACGGTTTCAATATGTGCTGGTGGACGAGTTTCAGGACACCAATATTTCACAGTACCTGATCACAAAAAGGCTCGCATCCGTCCGACAAAACATAGCTGTGGTAGGCGACGATGCACAGAGTATTTACGCCTTCCGGGGGGCCAATATTCAGAACATTCTCAATTTCGAAAAAGACTATCCCGACCTGAGGATCATCAAGCTGGAGCAGAACTACCGGTCGACGCAGAACATCGTGAATGCTGCCAACTCGGTGATTGTGAAGAACAAAGCGCAGCTGCACAAAAACGTTTGGACGTCGAATCAGGAAGGCCGTTTGATAGAGCTCATTAAAGCCGTGAGTGACAACGAGGAAGGCAAGCTGGTGGCCTCTACCATTTTTGAGCAAAAAATGAACCACCAGTACCATAATAGCGATTTTGCTGTACTGTACCGCACCAACAGCCAGTCGAGGGCGATGGAAGAAGCACTCAGACGAATGAACATCAAGTACAAGGTAGTCGGTGGATTGTCGTTCTACCAAAGGAAGGAGATCAAAGACCTGCTTGGGTACCTGCGTTTCGCTGTCAATCAAAATGACGAACAGGCACTTCGCCGTATTATCAATCTGCCAAAGCGTGGCATTGGCGACTCCAGTGTAGATAAAGTTATCGTTGCCGCCGATGAGCAGGGTGTTTCTCTTTGGGAGATTCTTGAGAACATCCGCCATTTTGTGGGTGGACGTGCCGGTGAAGCCATCAAAAACTTTGTCACCATGATCAAGAGCTTTCGCATCACGATGGAAAAAAGTGATGCTTACGACACTGCTCAACTGGTCGCAAAAAACTCCGGCTTGCTCAAGGAGCTTTACGAAGACAAAACGGTGGAAGGACTGAACCGGTACGAAAACGTGCAGGAACTACTCAACGCCATCAAAGAGTTTGTTGACAATCCGGAAACGAACGACAAAACGCTTGGTGCCTTCCTGCAGGAGGTATCACTCCTTACTGATGCCGACGACAAAAACAAAGAGCTCGACGACGCCGTGACACTGATGACCATCCACATGGCGAAGGGGCTGGAGTTTAAAAACGTATTTGTGGTGGGCATGGAAGAAGACCTTTTCCCCTCCCAAATGATGCTCAGCAGCCGGGCCGATCTGGAAGAAGAGCGCAGGTTATTCTATGTGGCCATTACCCGGGCGGAACAGCATCTGTTCCTTAGCTATGCGCTCAACCGCTATCGTTATGGCAGACTAAAAACCTGCGAACCCAGCCGCTTTTTGTCCGACATCGACACGACTTATCTGCAGGTGAGCAAATCTATTGGCAACCACGAACCACTACCGGGAGTGCAGGCGCAGCACTTTGGAAAGCGCTCGCTCATCGCCGGCTTCCCCGAGCAAAAACCACAAGCACCAAGACATTTTGTAAAACAAACTGCTCACCAACCCTCTTCCAATTTCAAACCAAGCGACACCAGCAATTTAATAGTAGGCAACAGGGTGGAACATCCCAAATTCGGGTTTGGGAAGGTAATAAGGATGGACGTGGACGGTGCCAACAGGAAGGCCATCATTGATTTTGAACAGTTTGGCGAAAAAACTTTGCTTTTAAGCTTTGCCAAATTGAGAATAGTAGAATAGTTTCGCCAAAAGTTTCATTTCGGAGTAAGAAGACTCTACCTTTAGATGAAACTTTTCATTGCGATTTTTGTAAATTGCTAGGAACCCTGTTAGAGTAGCACCAAAACGGCGTTCCTATGAATGACTTCGATGAAGATAAAAGCCCTTTAGTTTTGAGAGAATACGGAAGAAATGTCCAAAAGCTGGTCAACTATGTGAAGACCATTGAGGACAAAGAAAAAAGGACCCGCTTTGCGGAGACCCTTGTGGATTTGATGAAGATGATCAATCCTAACACCAAAGATTATCCGGAGTACACACAGAAAGTTTGGGACGACCTGTATATCATGGCTGGCTTCGAGCTTGAAGTGGACGGTCCTTTTCCTATGCCTGAAAAGAGCATACTTGGTCGCAAGCCAAGAAAAATGGACTACAATACTCACAATGTGCGGTTTAAGCACTACGGAAAAAACGTGGAGCTCATGATTCAGAAGGCGCTGGCTTTGGAGGATGCAGAAGAGCGTGAAGCTGCTGTCATTTCCATTGGTAAGCTGATGAAAACTTTCCAGCTGGCCTGGAACCGTGACAATGTTGATGATGAAGTAATTCTTCAAAACATTGAGCAGCTTTCTAAGGGGGATCTTACGATTGGCATTGAGAAAGTAAAGGAACAAAACCTTTTCGACCCGTTGGTGAAAGAAAGAGAATTTGCCACCAACCAACCCCGCCAACAACGAGAAAATAACAACAGAGGCGGCAACAACAACAGAAACAAACGTAATTTCCAAAAGCGCAGGAGAAACTAGATGGCCTCTTTCAGGGTAAAGGGAGGGCAGCGCCTTAAGGGGGAAATACAACCTCAGGGTGCTAAAAACGAAGCTCTTCAGATAATTTCGGCAGTTTTACTTACAGCAGAGCCAGTACACATCAAGAAAATTCCTGATATCAGGGATGTGAACAAACTCATAGAGTTATTGGCTGACTTTGGTGTGCAAATTGAAAAAACGGGCCCTGAATCCTACATTTTTACTGCCAAGGACGTTAACCTGGACTTCCTTGAGTCCGATCAGTTCAAGGAAAAGGCTGCATCGCTGCGTGGATCTATCATGATCCTCGGCCCCCTTTTAGCCCGGTTTGGGAAAGGAAAAATACCGAAGCCTGGAGGAGACAAAATAGGCCGCAGAAGGCTCGATACGCACTTTATTGGTTTTCAAAAGCTGGGAGCTAAATTCGACTACCATATTGGCACCGGCTTCTACAACGTGTCAGCCAAAGAGCTTACCGGCACCTATCTTCATTTGGATGAAGCTTCCGTTACAGGCACCGCCAATATCATTATGGCAGCCTCAATGGCCAAAGGCACCACTACTGTTTACAATGCGGCCTGCGAGCCCTATATCCAGCAGTTGTGTAAAATGATTAACCGGATGGGTGGCAAAATATCCGGCGTTGGCTCCAACCTGCTTGTGATTGAGGGTGTTGAGAGCCTGGGGGGTACCGAGCACACCATGCTGCCCGATATGATTGAAATAGGCAGCTTTATTGGGCTTGCTGCCATGACTCAAAGCGAAATCACCATCAAAGATGCCCGCATTGATCAGCTGGGCATCATCCCTGACACCTTTAGAAGACTGGGCATCAACCTGGAATTCAGAGGCGACGACATCTTTATACCTGCTCAGGATCATTACGTGATTGATTCCTTTATTGATGGCTCCATCCTTACCATTGCAGATGCTATTTGGCCTGGCTTCACACCCGACCTCATCAGTATCATCCTGGTGACCGCCACCCAAGCCAGAGGAACGGTGCTTGTCCATCAAAAAATGTTCGAATCACGCCTTTTCTTCGTAGATAAGCTCATCGACATGGGCGCTCAAATCATCCTTTGTGACCCTCACAGGGCGACGGTGATTGGACTGGACAGAGCATTTCCATTGCGTAGCATACAAATGACATCCCCGGACATCCGTGCAGGAGTATCGCTGCTCATCGCTGCGCTGTCTGCCGAGGGCACCAGCACCATCCACAACGTGGAGCAAATCGACCGTGGATATCAATACATAGAAAAACGTTTAAATGCCATTGGTGCACAAATAGAGAGGTTTTAACCCCGTTAAGGAGGCGTTAATACCTGACTTTGGGTCATAGAAATATTTTTTTCTATATTCGATTTTTCCATCGACCTGTTCTTGTATGAAACCAATGTTCCAACTACTCGCTCGGGTAGCCGTGTACCTTATGTTTACACTGAGCGTTTCGCAAATTGCTACGGCTAAAGTTAGCTCAGAAGCAATAAAAACATCCACCGACAATTCTGAAGAAACACCTCCCGAAAACCGCAAGCAAAACCCCAGGTTAACTCTGGTAGTAGTCGACAGCGAGACGAAGCAAAAAATCACTGCCAAGGTTAAAGTACTCGACATGCTGAATAAAAAGGTGCTCCTTGCCAAAGAGCTCGGCGACACGCTCAAGCTAAACCTTGTTGCAGGCGGAGACTATCGCATTGTTAGCAAAGCCGACAGCCACCTCTTCAATGAAGTAGAATTCAATCTGGCGAAAGAAAACCTGGAGCCTGACATCAAAATAACGCTGGAACTAAGCCCAATTAAGGTTGGCATGAAGCTCCAACTAAAAGAAGTTTTTTTTGAAACCAACTCAGCGAAAATGCTGGAAGAGTCTCTGGCAGAGATACAAGAGGTTTATGAGTTGCTGTGGGAGCACCCGAATCTGGTCGTTCAAATTGCAGCACATACGGACAATTCTGGCACTCACGATGATAACATGGAGCTTTCCGGTCGACGTGCACAAGCCATTGTTGAAGTGCTAAAGGACAAGGGCGTGCCCGAAAAAATGCTCGCAGCCAAAGGATATGGCGAAATGAAACCGCTCCTGCCTAATACCACCGAGGAGAACAAGCAAAAAAACCGACGGGTTGAGTTTATCGTGATTGATATTCTATAGACGCCATAGTACGGTTTTCATGTCGTTGTATTAATATTGTATTCTTAAATGCGGATGTGGTGAAATTGGTAGACACGCCAGATTCAGAGTCTGGTGCCGCAAGGTATGGAAGTTCGAGTCTTCTCATCCGCACTATTTTTTACTCCAAAGCTCGTAAAGCGGCACCCCCTGGCTGCTTTTTCCTGTGTGTGTCCAGTTACTTCCCTCCAGCTTATACCTGAATCCAAGCGATTTACCGATCCTATCGTCTGCATTCGCATAAAATTCCAGACTCTCCACGTAACCTGCCTGCGTGACAGAATAAGTGCCACCCGCCGTTGCCATAAACTTCCGGGAAATTGTGTCAAAGGCCACCCACTGGAAACGGGTGTCGGATAATATCTTGATGGTCTTTACTTTATAGTCAGTTCTGATTGTGTCACCTGCTGCATTCCTATAAGCTGCGGCGTACCAAAGGCCAGCCATTTTGCTTTTGCTGCCTGGGTCGATTCGCTTCCAATCGCCCAGCACCATGCCGTCCCGGGCCACCAGCTTATAGCCAGTCTCAGTGGGTTTTGCATGCAACACATGCTGTTTCCCTACCTGGTAGTGATCAGGAGAATGATACTCGATGGTCACCGACATTTTGCCGTCTTCCATCTTGTAAGTGCCTCCTGAAGTAGAAAGGAAATGATGGTCTTTTGTCAGAAAAGAGGCTGTTGTGAAATACGTGTCGCTAGCAATCAAAATCTGAGTAACAGGCCTCCCTTTGTCGACACTTTCGCTCATCCAGGCACCAACATATTCTTCATTGGCCAGGATTCGAGTGGGCGCATCAGGCGAGCTTTGCCAGGTAAAAAAACCTCCCGGCAAAACCAGCCAATATAAGATGCTCAAAAACTGCATCGGAGAGCAATCACCTCTTAGACCACACCTCGTAAATCGGGTCGCCTTTGCTGCTGAGTCCACTGTGGTGCCAGGCACCCTCCTTCAGCGAATAATCGAACTGCAAAGCTGCTCCTACCCTTGTATTGTCTCTGGAGAAAAACTCTATGTTTTCAGTGTACTTTCCACCTTTGGTGGTGTAATTGCCTCCACCGGTGCCGAAAAACTCTCCAGTAGAAGTGTTGAAGGCGATCCACTGGAAACGTGTACCTGAAAGGATTTTCATGGTTTTACGAGGGCCACTGGTGTCTCTGTTGGCGATGCTGCCATCATCCGCCTTGCGGCCTGACATCAGCCACGGGCCTGCCAGCGCACCTGGCTTTCCCTTATCTACATTGGTAAAGGCATAATAAATCGAGCCGTCTGAGCTGCTCACTGTAAAACCTTCTTTGGTTTCTTTCAAATTCAGCGTTGTTGGCTGGCCAACAGAAGAAGGGTCTGAGCTATTGAACTCCAAAGTGACTGATAGTGAGTTGTCAGTGTTAGAATAGCTACCTCCCAGCGTGGTGATAAATGAACCGTCAGCTTCGGCATAGGTAGCCATGGAAAAGTATCCGTCGGTCATGACAAGCATATGTTTCGCAGGCTTGCCACTAACGGTAGCAGTGCTGCTCCAGGCTCCTGAAAGATCCAGCTTTCGAAATGAGTCAGCCTTGGTAAATGAAAGATTGATAGTGCCCGCCAAACCTATGCAAGCCATTACGAGTAAAGTGCGTCTTTTCATGGGTATTTGTTTGAGTTTATTACTCAAATTAATGAAAAACAATGACACACTAAAGCCTCAGTAGCGGCTACCGGCAGGAAATGACATGATCGGTTTAAAACAAAGTTCGCTTACACGTAGTTGTTAAGCATCACAGGCATTACCAGCATAAGGAGGTCTTCATTCTCATCTTTGTCGACCGGCACCAATAAGCCTGCTTTGTTGGCAGCCTGAAGTTTAAACGAAATCTTTTTCGACTCGAGGTTACTCAACATCTGAATGAGGAACTGAGCATTGAATCCGATTTCAATATCTTCTCCGTCGTGCTCACATGAAAGTCTTTCGTTGGCTTCATTGGAAAAGTCAAGATCTTCAGCTGAAATCATCAGCTCACTGCCTGTGATTTTAATCCTTACCTGGTGAGTGGTTTTGTTGGCATAAATCGCAATCCGCTTCATGGAGCTAAGGAACTCCAGGCGGTCGATGGTCATGATGTTATTGTTTTCCGCCGGGATCACATTGTCGTAGTCTGGGAAGCGCTCATCAATGAGTCGGCAAATCATCTTAACATGATCAAACTTGAAGTAGGCGTTTGACACGTTGAACTCCACACTTACGTTGGTGTTTGCTACCGGCAAAGTTGTTTTCAGCAGGTTCAAAGCCTTTCTCGGGATGATCATCGAGTTGGTTACATCGGCAGCCACATCCACCCTGCGGTAGCGCACCAGGCGGTGACCATCAGTGGCTACAAAAGTGGTGTTGGTTTCGTCAAGCTTAATGTATACACCCGTCATGGCAGGACGAAGCTCGTCGTTGCTGGTAGCGAAGAAGGTATTGTTAATGGCTGTTGAAAGCACGTCAGAAGATATATTCACCGAAAAACCATTGGTTACTTCCGGCACCTTGGGGAAGTCGGTGGCGTTTTCGCCTGAAAGCTTGTAGCGCCCGTTGTCGGAACTGATCTCGATGCTGTAGGTGTCTTCGTCAACAGAAATGGTCACTGGCTGCTCAGGAAGGTTAGAAAGGGTTTCCAGCAAAATCTTGGCAGGAACGGCGATGCTGCCATTTTCTTTGGCCTCTACTTCTATTTCGGTGATCATAGAAGTTTGCAGATCCGAAGCAGTCACTTTCAAGGTTCCGTCGGTAATCTCAAATAGAAAGTTTTCAAGGATAGGTACTACCGGATTAGTGGTAATCACTCCCTTGATAGCTGATAGTTGTTTGAGTAGATATGATGACGAAACAATGAATTTCATAGAATTTCTGTATTGTAAGGTAAGATTGTTAACCCGGCAAAGTTATAACAAAAATTAGATTTGAGGGTAATAAAATGCTATTCCAATTTTAAACAACGAAAGAGCCAAACTAACCTAATTTTTAGGCCTCAAGTCTTCCATCGAAATCAATAGTGAGCGGACCCGACCGGCATCGCAAACAGAGTAGTTTCCCTCCGCATCCTTCAGCAGCACATAGGGTTGATCTGCTGGGCCGGGGTAGACATCAAGCTCCGTATTCTTCGCAGAATCTATATCCCTCAATCTGATGGTTGCTACAGGTGTTGCGTTCATCAAACTGTCATAAACAGGGATTTGCCCCTTACTGATGAACTCGTTGGTGAAGAAAGATTCATACTGCTGAATGTAGTTTTCCAGCACGACAGTATCTGCCTCAGGCACGCCATTCACCTTAAGGGTGGTCTTATCAAAGGCAATGGTCACATCTTCCTTTTGATCATCGGCATAGTCGACTGTTAAAGACTGGATTGAGCGCCAGTCGCTGGAAAACAGCAGCCTGTTGCGCCACTGATTTTCGGTAAATTCAAAGATGCCGGAGACGTAGTTCGGATAGCCGGGCAGCTCTACCTGATACACCTTGCTATCACCAGCCAAAGTGAAGTAAGATTCGGTTTTCGAGGGGTTGCCTGTAGCGGTGAACTCTGCGAGCACACCCTGCTCCCCGCTAACAATTACTTTTCTGCCTGTGGCCATCCACTGCCTTACTTCAGCCAGCTGACTTGGCCCCACTTCTCTTTTCACCCTCACCAGCTTCAGCACTCCCACCAGGAAATTTCGGATAGATCGATCAACTTTGTAATTGTCATTGACCAGCCAATTGTTGTTTGCTTTGCTCAATACCACGCTACTCTCACCGGAAATCATCTCAATGCGTGAGATTTTGGTCGTGTCGGATAGCTCCAGTAAATCGTATCCAACAATGGATGTTTCCGATGGACGCCCAGCCCACCATGTGCCGGCAATTAGCAGCAACAAAACGCCCAGAGAGATAAGTAGTGTGGTGTTTTTATGCATAGCCTTAGAACCTGGTGTATTTTCTCTTTCTTAGGAACATTTTAGCGATACCGAAGAGCAGCAAGAGCACCAAAGGACCTGCCAGATTCAGCACCTGCCAGAATGTGCGGCTTTCATCTATCTTCTGCTTATCGAGCGGTCGTATCTTCACCTCCCGGTTTCTGGCCAAAATCAATCCATCATCGTCCATGAGGTACTCGAGGGCATTCACAATGAAGTCTTTGTTGGCATACACTTTTTGAGAAATGGGGTCGATACCCAGCTCCATTGGCTGCCCGTTTTCAGGGTTCAGTTCATTGCGGATAAAATCGCCATCTGCTACCACTACTATTTTTGAGGGTACACCTTTTTCCCTGAAACCGGTTTTATTGACTCCTCTGGGCAGTGTTCTGTTTCTGTAAAGCGAGCTAAATGGCCCCTCCAGCAAATAGGCCACAGGCTGACTACCCTGATTGAAAGTTTCAGGATTGATGCCTCCCCGGATATCGTTGAGGTTGACCCTGACGGGTGATGACAGCACCCTCGATCTTTCGGAAGTAAACATCAAAGGCGTCTTCACTATGCCGTCGGCCTTTACTGTGTCGATGGTAGAGGTGAATCGGAAAATGACCGCATCGAGGTTTTTGACCACAGGGTGATCCGAGAAGCGATTGACCTCCGGGAAAAATGGCCATGGAATCAATTTCATCTGCGGTTGATCGCCCACCATGCCGTCGATGACGAGAAATTCTCCGCAGCTTAGGTCTTGCACAAAGTTCTGGTTGATGCGTGCGCCGTAGTTGAATAAAAGGTCAGTCAGGTTATGCTCAATTGGAAAGGCAATGGTGCCTGCACCCTCTGCCCCTGCCATGTCGACGCTGAGCGCATCAATGAAAAACAGCAGCCTGCCCCCGTTCATGACAAACTGATCGAGCAGGTATTTTTCATTTTCGCTAAACTCTACTGAGGGTTTTGCCACAACAATGGCATCGAAGCCAGCCAGTGGCTGCACCTGCCTGGCGAGCTGTATGGCACTCACCTCGTATTTTTCCATTAGCAACGACTGAAACCCGGCCAACGCCAATGTGTCAATCGAGTAATGGTCAACGACCACCCCTACCCTCTTTCTGTCGTTGTTTACCAACTGTTTGATGGCATAGGCCAGGTTGTATTCCACTCCTTCTATCGACTGATTGAGCAGTTCCTCGTTGCCGTCGCCTTTGTTGCCTTTGAGCAGCATCACGCCAGCTTCCCGACCACCATAGGAAATCAGTGCTCCGGGATACAACCGGCGGCGGACAGTATTGCCATCTTTGGTGTAGCTCAGGTCTGTGGGCTGAATGCCTTTGGCACTTAGCTCCATCATCATTTTTTCCTGCGCCTGACGAGATCCTCCAGCTACCGGATTCTTGAAAGTGAACTCCAGGTTTTTGCCACCATACACGCTGAACTCTTCCAACGTCTCCCTGATCGATTTCTGAAGCCTTTTCAGGTTGGAAGGCAGCTCTCCTTCGAGATACACCTCCACATACACCACCTCATCCAGGTTGTGCAACAGTTCTTTAGTGGGCTCAGAAATGGAATATCTTCCTTCCTCGGTCAGGTCGATGCGCACCGGCCAGGTTTCAGCCAGCATATTTACCCAAACGACCAGAAAAAGGCCATTGAGCAATATCAACCATCGGGTCACCTGTCTGCTTTTCCAGTTCATATCCTTTGGTTGAGTTTAAGCCTGGTAATAAGCAGAAAAATGAAAATCACGCTCAGGAAATAAACGATATCCCGGGAGTCGAGCAAACCCTTGCTCAATGAGTTGTAATGCGTAAGCATGCCCAGCTGCTCTAGGAACAGTGAATAGCTGCCCCAAACGTTGATGGCGGCGATAGATGTGAAGCCAGTAAAAAGGAAAAAGCACAGAAACACGGCCAGTATAAAGGCAATGATCTGGTTCTCCGAAAGTGATGAGGCCATTAACCCAATAGCCGTGAAAGCAGCTCCCAATAATACCAGGCCGACATAAGAACCCAGGATGCCAGCGGTATCGAGATTGCCCGGAGGATTGCCCAAAGACGAAATAGAGAAATAATACAGGGCCGTTGGCAACAACGTAAACACGACAAGGAACAGGCCCGCCAGATATTTGCCACCAATGATCTGCACTTCGGAAAGTGGCCGGGTAAGTAGGAGCTCCAGTGTTCCGCCCTTTTTCTCCTCAGCAAAAAGCCGCATGGTAATAGCAGGAATAAGAAACATCAACACATATGGCCCAAGGCTGAATAGGGTCTCCATATCGGCATAGCCATAGTCGAGCACACCGGTTTCGGGAAACACCCACATCAGTAGACCAATGCCCGTTAAGAACACTGCAATGACCACGTAGGCGATGAGGGAATTGAGGAAGCTATTGACTTCTTTGCTGAAAACTGTCCACATAGGCTAAGAAACTGGTTCTTGTGTAAGTTCCTTAAATATATTCTCCAGCGAGTTCTCCTCTTGCTGGATGCCCAACAGCGGCCAACTATTTTCACCCGCCAGCTTGAGCAGCGACGGTCTGATGTCCTTGTCAGCATCGATTGTAAGCCGGATTTTCCTGGCGTCGATGGTCTCTATATTGACTACTTCTTTCACTTTATCCAACCCGGCAAAGCTGCTCATTTCTTCCGAAAACTCCAGCACCACATAGGTTTGGCCTTTGGCCTGTTTACCCAGCTCTTTCACCGTACTGTCGGCCACTTTTTTCCCTTTATTGATGATGATGACCCTTTCGCAAATGGCAGTCACCTCCTGCATGATGTGGGTAGAAAACACGACTGTCTTTTCTTTTCCTATCTCTTTGATCACCTGGCGGATTTCCAGGATTTGGTTAGGATCAAGGCCGGTGGTCGGTTCATCAAGGATAAGCACCGGCGGATTGTGGATCAGCGCCTGCGCTAAGCCCACCCGCTGGCGGTAGCCTTTCGACAGCTGGCCAATCAGTTTGTTTTGCTCTACGCCAAGTCCGCACAGGTCAATCATCTCCCTTACCCGGTTGGCGAGGGCATTGCCTTTGATTTTGTGCACCTGGCCAATGAAAGCAAGGTACTCATGTACGTACATGTCGAGGTAGAGCGGGTTGTGCTCGGGCAGGTAGCCCACGTGGTTGCGCACTTCAGCCGATTGGGTTTCTACATCGTAGCCAGCCACGGAAATCGTTCCTTCTGTAGGAACAAAGTAGGTGGTAGCCATTTTCATGGTGGTAGACTTGCCAGCACCATTGGGGCCTAAAAATCCGAGAATTTCTCCTTTCTTAGCCGAAAAAGAAAGATGATCCACCGCTCTCTGAGCACCGAAAACCTTGCTTACATTTTGTACCTCTAGCGACATATCTTGAATGCAACCCCAAAAATATTATTTTTTAGGCTTTCCTTGTGGTCTTAAAGGTCTTAATTCAATATCGCCTGGTAAGTAATTTGGGTGGGTGTCCAATAACTCAACTACCGACTTGGCAATATCCTCCGGCCGCATCATGTTTTCAGGCGGTGTCGACGTGTGCCTGCCTTCGAAGAAATGTGTATTGGTCGAGCCCGGATACACCCCGGTGACTTTGATGCCAAAGTCTCTGAGCTCCATCATCATGGAATGGGTAAGCCCGGTTACCGCATGCTTGGTGGCGCTGTAGGCTGCGTAGCCTTTCACCCCATTGAGTCCGGCAATCGACGAGATGTTCACAATATGGCCAAAGTCGTTTTGCTTCATTTGCGGCACCAGCAGCCTGGATATGTAGAAAATGCTGTCCACATTGGTGCGAAACATCGTTTGCCAGTCTTCCGGCTTGGTGTCTTCAAAAGCCGAAGGAATGCCGAGTCCGGCATTATTGATCAGAAAGTCGATGGTGGTACCAAACTTTGCTACTGTGGCCTTGTAAGCAGCTTCAATCGACTCAACCGACTGCACATCGGCTTTAACAAACTGAAAATCGTTGTCTGAAATTCCGGGGTCTGTTCTGCTCCAGCCAGCCACCTTCACTCCCCTCTCTAAAAGTTCCTCTACAATGGCAAGACCTATTCCCTTGCTCGCTCCTGTTACAATTGCCGTTTTACCTTTCAAAACCATACTTTTGAGTCTTTCACTTGTTCGATGCGCTATACGCTTGCAATAATCTTTATTTTCAATCTACTATCAAATGTTTTCGGGCAAAGCATTAGTTCCATTGCAGCATCACAAAGTATAGAATTGACGGGTGAGCATGGTGCCTTCTTTTTCAATGAAAAAATCCCCCACCTGACCAACACCTCCCTCACTGGTTTTAGTGTCGGATATCAAAAAACACCCATTCCTCTATACAATTGGGCCAACACTTCCAAAGTATTTGCTTTCCATGCGAAGTTGACTTACCTCGACTTCCGCAACAAAAACCTGGGGAAGGCCGTGGGCCTGCAGGCCTTCCTCGATATACCTGTCGTTCAGAGTGCAAAATCGACCATTTACGCCAACACGGGCGTAGGGCTGCTCTACTCCGGCTCTCATTTCAGCATAAAAGAAAGCAACCTCAACTTTGCCATTGGCGCTCCACTTAGCTACAAAATCAATTTTGGTGTCGGGTTTAAAAGACACTGGGGCCAGAGGTGGTACAGCCGGACTGAACTGTCCTTCATGCACATTTCGAACGGAGGCATAAGAGTGCCTAACCTGGGACTCAATAGTGCGCAGATGGCCGTTGGGGCTGGCTACATCTTCTCACAAAAGGAAAAAATACTTGAAGCACCCAGGGCCGGGATGCACCTGACAAAAAAAGGCCACTGGCTTCTTCAGTTTGGTGGGGGGCTGAGGCAACCGGAGTGGCTTCTCGCAAAAAAGTATGCGATGGTTTACCTCGGGGTTCTGAGAGAAAGGCTGTTTTTTGAAAAAGTCTATCTTGGCATAGGCGTCGACTACTTCTATGATTGGGCGACGAAGTATGAGGTGAACACAGGCATTGTGGTAGGAAACAGCCTTCATCATAGAATCGGGCTCCTCGCTCAACAGGAGTGGCTATTTGGGCGAATGGGTTTGCAGGCAGGGCTTGGCTATCATGTGGTGAAGCAAACCGCTGATCCCGACTGGTACCAGAAGGCAGGGCTGAAATTCCATATCAACGACAAGTTCTCGGTGGCCAGTCACCTGATTGTCAGGAATTTCAAGGGATCTTACGCAGTAATTTGGGGAGGTGCCTATGCGTTTTAGTAGTAGACACATCTTGCAGTCACTAATGATGACGCTTGGTGGACTAACCGGTTCAGCCTGTCAGGATGGGTTTGTTGATCGGTGCTTTGAAAAATATGGCAGGGAGATAGTAGAGGAGATAGAATTGAAGAAGTTCACCAGCCTGGAAATCATGGATGACATTGAAGTAGAGCTGGTAAGCGGCGCCTTTCAACAGGTAGTACTTACTACTTATGAAGGGTTGCTGCCCAACGTGGTGTTTACAGAAATTGACCAGGGTTATCAGGTGGAGAACGCAACGACTTGCCTTTGGAACAGCCACTATAAGAGCCCAAAGCTGACGATTTCTTCGCCTGATCTGAACTTCATTGTTCACCGAAGCACCAGTCCGATGTACAGCAAAGACACCATACAGCTCAACCGGCTTTGGCTGGCTATCCATCTCAGCTATACTGAGATTAACCTCACCATAAAAACAGGTGGATTTGTGCTGAGAAACTACGGCAAGTCCAACGTAAAAATTAGTGGCACCAGCGACTACGCCGACCTGTTTGTCAACCAGCAGGTGTCGTTGGTTGACTGCAGCCAGCTTAAGGCAAAGGTGGTGGTGGTGGAGCACGAAGGACTGAACGAGATGAAAGTGTTTCCAACAGATACGTTGAGAGGCACAATGAGCGGCTACGGAAACCTTATCTATTTTAATGAGCCAAAGGCCCTCAGTGTGGAGCAAACCGGGACAGGAAAACTATTGTTTAATAAACCGTAAATTGCCCTCAACTTCGGGCACTTTTCTGCGCATCAAGTCATTTAAAAACTATGGAAGCTTCAGCACACCGACCACAGACCCTCAAGGAGGAAATTGCCAACAGCCTCACCCACGGAATAGGCATCCTTTTTAGCGTGGTGGCCATCTCCCTGTTAGTCACTTTCTCGGTCTTAAATGGCTCAGCCATTCATGTGGTGAGCAGCAGCATTTTTGCAGGGTCGTTTCTCTTGCTCTACACCTTTTCGACCCTCTATCATGCCTTTCAGCACCAGCAGGTGAAAAGACTCCTCCGCACGTTCGACCACATCAGCATTTATATTCTGATTGCCGGCACATACACACCCTTCTTGCTTTTAGGAGTAGGCGGAGCACTCGGATGGGTGTTTTTCGGCATCATCTGGCTGCTGGCCGTGCTGGGCATCATTTTCAAGGTGTACTACCAGTACCGTTTTCCCAAGGCATCGCTGATATTTTACCTGGGCATGGGATGGATGGGTGTTTTTCTCATCAAACCACTTTTCGCTTCGCTCGACGCCACCGTTTTGTCATTGATTCTTGGCGGCGGCGTGAGTTATACCCTTGGCACCATCTTTTTTGTGCAAAAGAAAATGATGTATGCCCACGCAATCTGGCATTTGTTTGTGCTGGGAGGCACCATCACCCACTTTATAGCGATGATGTTTTTGTTGCAGGTTTAGGTTAGCTTTTTCAGTGATGGTAATTTAATTCTTCACCCATACTATTGTTAAGAGTTGTCTAAATAGGTAACTTTGTATTATGAGTGAAAGGTACCTCCGGGACATTTTTGTCTATGGCACTGACTTTTGGGAATTCTATAATGGACAGACAACAAAAGTACAAGCCAAAATAGATTGGGTAATTGATTTGGTTCGGACGCTACCAATGATTCCCGAGAGATTCTTTAAGCATCTGGAAGGTACGGATGGATTGTTTGAAATTAGAATCAAAGTAGGCAGCAATATCTTCCGAGTATTTTGCTTTTTCGACGAAGGTAAACTGGTGATTTTGCTCAACGGGTTTCAAAAGAAGTCACAAAAGACACCTAGAAATGAGATTGAAAAAGCTGAGCGATTAAAGCAAAAATATCATGAAGAACGAAAAAAGTAAGCTGGTATCCTGGGACGATCATATCAATGAGAAGTATGGCAAACCGGGCACTGTTTCTCGTAAGAAATATGAAGAGGGGTTTGAAACTTTCAAAATAGGCATACTGATACAAGAAGCCCGGAAGAGAAAGAACCTCACACAGGAAGAGCTCGCCATCAAAGCAGGAACAACAAAAAACTACATCTCAAGGATCGAGAACGACGCAAGCGACATACGTCTGTCTACCCTAATGAGGATCATAAAAGATGGACTAGGCGGGCATTTAACGCTCAATTTGGATTTGTAGCACGGCACTGCTTAGAGGCCATGCTAAAAATTGGTGCCGGCCCCAAGCAAAGGTTCAGCCTTTATGCAGACGTTGCCGTTACCATCCTACTCACCATTTTCTTCAGCAGTGGCTCTGCTTTTTGAGCGGCATCCACTATTTCCTGAAGGTTTACCTTCTTAATCATTCCTGGCACGCCCATGTCGGTGATGATGGAAAGGGCAAACACCGGAATGTCCATGTGCCGGGCTACAATCACCTCAGGCACGGTGGACATGCCCACCGCATCGGCACCAATAATTCTGAGGTATTTGTATTCTGCTGGCGTTTCCAGGTTCGGCCCCTCAACTCCGGCATACACCCCCTCTTTCAAATCGATACCTTCCTCTTTCGCAATCTGTCTCGCCAGCTTTAGCATGCTCCTGTCATAAGCCTCGCTCATGTCCGGAAAGCGGTCACCCAGAGCATCCAGGTTTTTGCCTCGAAGCGGGTTTTCTGTAAACAGGTTAATGTGGTCGGTCACCATCATCATGTCGCTGTTTTGGAAGCCAGGGTTGAGTCCGCCTGAAGCATTCGACACGAACAGGCGCTTAATGCCCAGCAGCTTCATCACCCTCACCGGCAGGGTCACCTGCTGCATGCTGTAGCCTTCGTAAAAATGAAACCGGCCCTGCATCACCACTACAGGCACTTTCCCAATGTGCCCAAATATCAACTTGCCTTTGTGAAACTCAACTGTTGAAACAGGAAAGTGCGGAATGTCTTTATAGTCAATCACATCGGCAATTGTCACCTCATCTACCAGGCTATGAAGGCCAGTACCCAGGATGATTCCCGTTTCCGGAACAACGGAGGTTTTGCTCTGAATAAAATGAGCAGCTTCCTGAATTTGATTGAGATTAATGGACATCAGAAACAGTGATAGATAGAATTTTTGGTCAATCTAATTCTGTCAAATCGTATTTGAAATAAAAGCATCGGATTTCATCACGCACAGCGCTATATTAGCCTACTGTTCTAATGCCCAGGCATGTTACTTTATACTCTCTCCTTCTATGAAAAAGCTCCTTCTTTTTTTCCTTTTAACAGCTCCCTCCATCGCTTTGCACAGCCAATCGCTAAAAAACCCTTCCTTTGAAGAAGTGTTGTCGCTGCAATCTGCGGGCAGCCCCGAAATATCTCCCGACGGGAAAAATGTCGCCTTCACCGTTAATTCCACCGACTGGGAAGAAAACAGGTTTGATACGGAAATTTGGCTGTCAAAAAATGGAGGCACCCCCTTTCAGCTCACCAACAATGTCAAAAGCAGCAGTACCAGCCCCAAGTGGTCACCCGACGGGCAGTGGATTGCCTTTCTTTCCGACAAAACAGGGAAAACGCAAATCCAGGTGATCCGCCTGGAGGGTGGAGAATCGGTGCAACTCACCGATACGAAAGGAAGCATTTCCGACTTTGAATGGGCACCCGACGGCAAACAAATAGCATTCACTCAGGCAGAAGACAAAGAGAAAGCTGAGAAGGCCAGAAAAGAAAAGTTTGGTGGCTTTGAGGTGGAAGATGCGGAATACAACCTCAGCAGGTTGTGGTTGACTTCCTTTGATGCCGATAAACTATTTAAGCGAGAGTTGCCGAAAGACAAAAAAGACACCACGAAAAAAGACGAGACGACCAAAATTTTACTGGACAGCGTGAATTACACGGTCACCAATTTTCTATGGTCGCCCGACGGCCTCAAAATTGCCTTCAACCACCAGCCAGATCCCAATATCACTTCATTCATGAAGTCGGACATTTCTATTCTGGATGTGGCTACTAAGAAGGTAACGCCTCTTGTTAAAAACAAAAGCGCTGACGGGCTAGAGGCGTGGTCTCCCGACGGCCAGTGGATTCTCTACAGCAGCTACCTAAGCGACACCACTTCTAATTTTTACAAAAATGAAAAGTTGTTTAGAATAAAACTGGACGGGTCAGAAAACACACAGCTGGCCAAATCATTTGATGAAAACCTGGGTTCCCTGGTATGGAATCCACAGGGAATATTTGGCATCGCTTACCAAAAAACCGTGCGTCGGATTTTCTTTATCGACCCCGACAATGGAAAGTTCAAGCCCATCTTCACTTCACCTGCAAGAATTTACGGCATGTCGTTCACCGGAGACGGCGAGGTGGTAGCGTTCTCTGGAACTGAAGACAATTCCCTGACAGAGATCTATACAAGCCCTATCAAAGCCGTGGCGCAAAAGAAGCTCACAAACTTTAGCGGGCAGCTTTCCGATTGGGCCACTGCCGACAGCGAAGTGATCAGTTGGAAAAGCAAGGACGGCGCTACCATTGAGGGAGTGCTCAGCAAGCCGAAGGACTACGACCCCAAAAAGAAGTATCCATTGCTAGTCATCATTCACGGCGGGCCAACGGGCATTTCTACCCCATCGCCAGTCGCCAGCTACGTGTACCCCCTTAATCAGTGGGTCAACAAAGGCGCCCTGATTTTGCAGCCCAACTACCGGGGCTCTGCTGGTTACGGCGAGTCCTTCCGCTCGCTTAATGTGGAGAACCTGGGTGTGGGCGATGCCTGGGATGTGCTGTCAGGTGTGGAATCGCTGGAGAAAAAGGGCTTGATCGATAGCAATAAAATTGGCTGTATGGGCTGGAGCCAGGGTGGCTACATTTCTGCTTTCCTTACGACCAACTCCGACAAGTTCAAAGCCATTTCGGTGGGCGCCGGCATCTCCAACTGGGTGACCTACTATGTGAATACCGATATCCACCCTTTCACCCGTCAGTACCTCAACGCTACCCCCTGGTCCAATATGGACATCTACCTGAAGACCTCGCCCATGACCAATATCAACAACGCCAAAACTCCCACGCTGATCCAGCATGGCGAGTTCGACAAGCGGGTGCCTATTCCCAACGCCTACGAGTTGTATCAGGGCTTGCAGGATGTGGGCGTTGAAACAAGGCTGGTTGTGTACAAAGGCTTCGGACATGGCATCACCAAACCCAAAGAAAGGCTGGCCGCCGTATGGCACAACTGGCAGTGGTTTGGCAAGTACATCTGGGGTGAGGAGATTGAGGTGCCGGAGGAGTGATCTGGTAAAAGAATACTGTAGCTTGCCAGCAAAAAAGTTTGTTGAGGTGCCTGTTGTATCATTTGATACTTTCGACTAGATTTCCCTCAGTTTCCCGTACTGCCTCAAGCAGACTAGCCTTTATTTTTTATAACAGCCAGCCTATTTGGCATGGCAATTTATTTTGTTGTTGGCAAGGCAATCCAATGCTGTCATTGACACAAAACTCTTTATAGGCAACGCTACGCAATAGCACCGACCACAACTGAACCGTTCCATTCATATGAAAAAATCATTTTATCTGCCTTTCCTTGGCCTCATCGGCGTGGGGATTACTGCCTGCAATAGTGGCCAAACGAGCGAACAAGCCAGTCACACCATCGTTAGCGAATTCATCTCGCTTCGAAAGGGAAGCTTTGCTGACTCTGGTAACTCCATATCTATAATTGATTCCGTAACGGCCAACGGGTTGACTTTTTACGGCATAAAAGAAAGCATCAATGACTCCAGCAGCTACTACACAGTTCTTTTCGGTGCTGAATTAGAAGTGAAGATTGTAATGCCTGATCAATTCCTCCAGGTGGAATCCCAGCTAGTATCAATTGCCAATGCCGTAAAGGTTATTCCTGGCGCAATCAAGGAAATTCCAGATCTTTCCGGTGAAGGGCTGGGCGACTTTGAATTGACCTTTGACCACAGAGTGAACGGAGACCTCATCAAGGAATCGGTTTTTCTGATAAGAACTGAAGCAGCCAGGCTAATTTGGGCTACCGAGCCTCAGCTGGTGACGAAATGTGTAGCAAGTTGCCCGGAAGAAGAGGGAGAACGTAAGGAGTATACCGGCGACTGCATCGGGTCAGTCACAACCTATTCAATTGAAGGGGGCGGCGATGGTACAATGCCCCAGGTAGTCGTCACCACAACAAACATTTTAGCTGACGCCCGATGCAACAACTGGGGAAACGTGACGTCGGCAAGAGTTTATCAATGGCTGGGCGACTCCGAAAATGGCATTGACTTCATCTTCCTGGCTGACCGAATGGCACCGGAAGACGAATTGGAAGCCTCAGGAGAGGTAATGGAAATTGACCCGGATGCGGAAAGCCCTGTGGATTTACTGGTTGACCTCGAAGGGCTGGAAATCGAAATGCTTACGGAAAAAGAGGGGCAGCTTGTAAGGTTTTTGATTTGTGGCGGAGGTGTGCCCAGGCTGACTTTCTACAATGGCGACAACGGCTGGGTGATGACAACCGTCTGGTACCAGGATGCTTTTGATTATCAGATAAAGGCGATTTCGGCTGTAGACAACACATACACCATTTCAACAGACAATGAAGCAATTCCAAAGCTGGACTTCGTTTATCACCCTGACAATGAAACCATAGAGTTCGAAGGCAATACCTACGCCGTTCACTCCGACAATTACCCCATTGTGGAAGAAGCCCCTTGCGACAATGAATAGCCTCACATCACCAATCGAATCTATCACCGACAAAGTAGCGACTGACCTGGCCTACCTGGAGGAGCAACGCCTGGAGATCATGCAGCGCTACAATTATCGAGTCTACAAGAGGACAATGGCTGTGCTCGGTATTTTATGCGTGAGTACCATTATCTTACTTATCTCTTTTCCTGTGCTCCCCAAAGTCTTCATCGCTATTATGCCACTGACAGGGCTCTTTGCCATGGGTTATCCTCTTTACATCAGCTATCACCGAAATGTGGAATTCAAAAAACTTCAGTCTTTGCTTAAAGCGGGTATTTACGAGGCGTATGGTAAAGCCCGTGGATTCCATACGAGGACTGAACCTATGTCGCCAGACTTTTTCGAAGAAACATATCTACTGCGAGACCGACGGTATATGAAGGTGGAAACTGCGTTGCGGCTGGAAGGTATTGCCAACGAACGGCCAATAACAATCGTCGAAACCAAAGTCACCGGAGCGAGCACAACTTCCCGGTCACAGTCAAGCAGCAACAGGGGCGTTATTCAATTTCACGGACCCGTTGGCACACTGGAGATGGAGCAATCTTATTTTCCCCAGCCAGTGGTGATCGGATCTAAAGATAAGATCGCAGGTAGCGTTTTGATAGACAAAGCTATTGATGGCCTGCTGGGCGCAAGCCTCTCCAAAAAAGTTGATAAGCTATTTTCGAGCGAGAAAGTGCTGAGCCAAAACGAAATACAACACAAGTTCCACGATCTGTTTTATGTGGTGCCCAACGAGAACAAGTTGGTGGAACGGTTTCTTGACGATTCGATCATGAATGTAATGGTTGAATCAAAATCGTTGATGACGTCGCTCAACATATCAGTTGTTGGACCAAATATCCATGTAGGGGCCTATCCGGCTGTAGGGCTCGCCTTGCAGTATAATAAGCCGATGATTAACAAAGAGGAAATCAAGCAGCACGTGCTGAACTTGGTGTTGGTTGAGAAAATACTGCTCTATATAGGGGGAAAGCTGGCGTCCAGGATGGTTTAAAATAAAGACGAGCTTTTAGCAGACTACAAAAGTTTTGACAGACCTCGCACTTGGATACCATCGCCTCCCTCGCCGAACCAGCCGTCCAACGCCTTTTCACCAAACTTTTGTAGTCTAGTCAATCTCCCAATCCCGCTTTGTGGCAAACTCGATATTTGATCGGTGAAATGCCAAAAACCCACCTGGTCCACCAAACCACTCCAAAACTTCGCTCCGGCTCACGAGTGTCGGCTTGTCACTCAAAAAAGCATTGTAAGAGCTAAACTGCCAATGTGAAACTTCTTCACATAGCTTGGCCCTGACCGGGTTAAAGTGAATGTATCCAATCAATGAACTATAGTAGTCTGGTTCCTCAACTTCTTTTCTCTTGAACTTATATTGAAACAAAGCTCCAGTTCTGCCCTGTTCAACGTTGACAGACTTTGCATATGAGATAAAGAAATCCTTAAATGCCTTTTCCACCCTCGATAAAGCCTTATCGGCGGACTTTTCATCTGTGTCATCCTTGACTTTAATAAAAAAATGAAAATGATTCGGCATCAAACAATACGCATACACTTCGACTAACCCAGTGAGATATTGCTTGAATTTCCTCAGAAAAAACCAATAATTCTCTGTATTGAAAAATATTGGTTGTCTATTGACTCCACGGTTATAGATGTGATAAAACTTGCCCGCTTCCATGGGGTTAAGATAGCATAGATTACAAAAGTTTAGAAATAGCTCCGGGCTGTCTGTTTCTTCCAAGGCCAGAACGAGCAAGAAAATTGCTAAAGGATATCAAACTTTTGTAATCTGAGTACCGCCAACTCTTATGAACTTAGTAAATAAATTTAGCTGACCTGCTTCTATAAACAAGGCTCTATGTATTTCAAAATAAATGGCCAGCGATTGGTGACGCTTTCTAGATTACAAAAGTTTAGAAATAGCTCCGGGTTGTCTACTTCTGTCAAAGCCAGAAGGAAAAAGAGAGTTGGTAGAGCCTGCCAAACTTTTGTAATCTTAAGTCCGCATAACTTTCGTATTTTGGTTCTGCGATAACCTTATAGCAATGAAAGTGCGCTTGCCTACATCTACAATATTTCCGGCTCTGGTGATAATTTTCTCCTGCACCTCCCCATCTCCCACCCTCCTCTTCGACGGCAGCACCCTCACCGGCTGGGAAGGTGACGCCAAGACCTGGCGTGTAGAAAACGGGGCCATCGAGGGTGGTTCACTGACCGAAACTGTCCCTCACAACGAATTCCTCTGCACACTTCAACCATACGGCGACTTTAAACTCACCCTTAAATACAAACTCGAAACAGCTGGCGGCTTCACCAACGCAGGTGTGCAGTTCAGGAGCGTGCGTGCCACCGAACCCTCCTACGAAATGATCGGCTACCAGGCGGATATCGGCAATGGCTACTTTGGTTCGCTGTACGACGAGTCCAGACGAGACAAAGTGCTGGCAGGCATCGACTCACTGGCAGGTGTCCAGCTCTTCAAACCCGATGAATGGAACGACTACCAGATTATTGCCGAGGGAAAACGAATCCAAATCTTCCTCAATGGCGTTCAAACCGTAGATTACACGGAAGCGGACGGTGCCATCCAACAAGTGGGCCTTATCGGCTTGCAAGTGCACGGAGGCGGAAAGGTGAAAGTGAGCTACAAGGATATTGAATTGACTGAGCTTTGATTGAAGATGAAAACAGACTCATTTATCAAAACCATCAACTACTGGCTGGACGAGTTGAACAGGTATGAATTTGAGCAAATGCTTGAAAAACCACAGCCGGAAAAGTGGTCGCTGGGGCAGGTGTACATGCATCTGATCGACGCCACGGGGTTCTTTCTGAGCCAAGTGGAAGCCTGCTTGCAAACCAATGATCATGCCGAAGGCGAGATGTCGGAAGTGGCAAAAGCCATGTTTGCCAACGACGAGTTTCCCGACAAAATGATTGAAGGGCCTCCGTCGAATGCCGCTACCCCCCAGCCTGCTTCTAAGGAAGAGATCGTCAGAGAATTCGAAAAGTTAAAAGAGAGAATTTTGGCACTCGGCCATTCAAACAGTACAAAGAAAGGAAAGACCAAACACCCAGGCCACCAATACTTCAACGCAGATGAATGGCTGCAATATGCCCACATGCATTTCCGGCACCATGAAAGACAGAAAGGAAGGATTGAGAGCTCTTTGGAGGCAAAAGCCGGGTAAAGTCAACAGATTACAAAAGTTTAGGAATGACGGCGAACTATGTGCGCTTGCCAAGGTAAAGATCAGCACCAGACCAAGTAGAACCTGGCAAACTTTTGTAATCTTTCAACCCAAACTTCCTATGCCCAGGCCTGTTTCTTCACGGCCTCGGAGGAAGTTGGGGAAGGCAAAAGCAGAGGCACAAACGAGTACTAAATTTTTTCAGCCTCCTCCCAAACCTTCTTTTAAAGTTTACGTCTGTAGATGAGGTTCAGGCGATCCAACTTCCCCAAACTTTTTAGACTGTTGACCGCCTGGCACCTGCTATCAGTTTCAGATGGCAGATTTTTTAACAATTAGTAAAGGTCAAATAACTATGAAAAAGGTGTTCACTGGATCCCTGCTGGCAGGGATGGTTCTATTTTTTTGTGCTTGCAGTTCTGACGACGCAGGCGACCCCATTGGCAACGAAAAGATTGAGTTGACGATAGGCAACGCCGACCCCGTTATCTTTTCCGGATCATCTATGAAGCTGTCGGACAACACGTATCAACTCACTGGCAACGCTAGCGACGACAGCGGTCTTTCCTTCACTATTTTATGGGAAGGCGAAGAGCCCAAAGGCACGTTCGCATGGAATGCCAACTTCGAAAGCAACGTGGCAGGCACTTGGCTGCTGATGGCTAATGGTGATATGACTAAGTCATACTACAGCTACAAGGCAGAAGACGGAGAAATCACTGGCAACAGCACGGGAAGCCTGGTCATTGAAAAATTTGGGGCCGTTGATGGGTTGGTTGAGGGCACATTCGAAGTCACTAATGCGAGGCTGCTCGAAGTCAGCAATGCAACGGCTAACGAAAGCAACGTAAAAATCACCGCCAAGTTTAAGGTAAGCCGCTCGCTTTAAGGGCGTAGTCAAATGCATTTGAAGAACCACCGGGCTGGAGAGTTTCGGTGGTTTTTTCTGACCAAAAATAATTACCATTGGATATCGGCGATACAATCGCCAGTCTCATACGCCCTCCCGGGCGGGTAGCTGTTTCGGCTGATGCTCAAATAAGGTCGGTGGAGGAATTCCGTAAACCGGGTTTGAAACCCGGCGAACTGCCTTCGGTTTTCTCGCTCAGCGATTGAAATTTCGAAGAGCCAGATGGTGCAACTTACTTTTATAGGCATTCTTTAACGAGTTGACTGGCCGCTGCATTCGAGTGTAGGTTACCTGCTTCAGCATCGTTAATCCCCTCGTCAATAGCCATTTTCTCTTCGCCGGTTAGCTGATGAAAATGTTCTATTTCATGCTCCAGCTCCATCGCTTGAAGGAGTTCGTCCAACAGTTGGGGTCATTGATGTCATTCACCCTTTCTACCTTTCTATGATCTTTTCCTTGATGTTTATGATAGTTAAAGATAATCTTTGGTTTGGAAAGTAGCCAATGGTGCAAGAAATTGAAATTGCGAAGAGGATGAAAATGGTCTCGAATGGTAAATGGGGTATCGGCGATACAATCGCCTGTCTCATACGTCCTCCCAGGTGGGTAGCCGTTTCCGCTATCGCTCAAACGAGGGCGATAGGTGCTTTAGAAAATGTTATCTTTTCGTTCTTTTACTTTTCCATTCGATGTCATCTATTCTCCATGTATAGTTCCTGACTTCATCGGCAACTTCTCTTAGCCCCTCATCGTTGTCCACCTTAATTAGAAGCTCATCACTGATTTTGCAAAGCATCTTGTAAGCATAAAACACCCTCTTTCTTAATATTTCAAATCTTTCTGAGCTAATCCTCACATTATCCTCTTCTAAATTTACATTGTCCCAATTGAGGTCGGTCGGCTTTAACTCAAATTCAGTCTCTTCTTCATTCCTTGGCTCAAACCCAAGTTTAATAGCTACGCCTTTAGAGCTTAAGTAATTTTTCTCTCCTATTGCATCTTTTTCAATGGTTATAGTCTGGCTTTCTCTTCCGTCACAAAATAAGTACGGGAGAATTGACTCTTTCAATGCAGTTGTCAGATGACCTCGTTTTCTACTCTTAGGCACAACATACCAGTGCAAGTCTTGATACATATCAAGTACAGCGCCAATGTACTGGCCTGAGTCATCTCTAATAAAGAAGAATCTAAAGGACCTGAAATTTCCAACAATGTTATCAGTCATTTTGGGTTGTTCTGTCCACACTTTTGCAACATCAACAGTTTTACTTATTGGTCGAGTGAAAATTAATTCGTCTGCCTTTTCACTATTAAGTCGGTCAATATATTTTCGTATTTCTCTTTCTGTCATTTAAGTGTCTTGTTGCACACCTTCTGACGGAGGCATATCAGAAATATTAACAAATAGTTGTTTACCCTCACTACACCCCTCAATCTACCAATTTTCCTCAATAAATTAGTCTTCCTGGAAAAAACGTAAATTGCCCCTTTGGAGCAGTTAAAAATCAAACGAAGTCAGGCTACAAATGAAACTTAAGGCGTACAAAACCTTCTATATTTTTCTTCTTTTGACACTAGTAGCCTGCAGGCCAGAAGAACTCAAATACCCTCCCATCACCGAAGACTTCTGCTCTCAGCTTCCTGAAGCAGCACCAGTGAAACTGTCGGACTACCTGGCGCTGTACGCTGAGCTGCTGGCCACCAAAACCGGCGTGCATTCTCTGGAAGAAGGAGACGCTTCTATGATCATCCGGGCCTGGCTGACGGAGGCCGCTGAGCATACCATCGACATTCAGTACTTCATCTTTTCTACGGACAATGTCGGGTTGATTGCCGCAGACTTTCTGCTGGGCGCTGCCGACCGGGGCGTGAAGATCAGGATCATTGTGGACGATATCATGGTGGAAGCAGAGGAAGATGATCTGCTTGCCATGGATGCCCACCCCAACCTGGAAGTAAAAATTTACAATCCCAATGCCAATATCGGCAAGAACCTGCCGGGCAAGCTGCTGTCCCTCGCCACCGACTTTCAGGGCTTCAACCAGCGCATGCACAACAAAACCTTCATCGTCGACCAGCAGGTGGTGATCACCGGCGGCAGAAATATTGCCGATGAGTACTTCGATTACGACCATGAGTACAACTTCCGGGACCGTGATGTGCTGCTGGTGGGCAAGCAAGTGCAGGATGTGCAGCAGTCGTTTAACCTGTTTTGGGAAAGTGAGCTCAGTGTGCCAGTGGGCAAGCTTGCTCAGGTAACCGACGAAGAACTCAACCTCGATGTAAAGTACGCCTACCTGCACCAGTATGCCTGCAACCCCGAAAACTTCTGGCCTGAGGTGAGGGAAAAAGTGAAGCAGGTGCCAACGGAATTTCAGAAGGCGCAGGCCTCCGGCTCTTTGGTATGGACAGACAGCGTGCAGTTCATCTCCGACCTGCCCGGTAAAAACGACGGCAGTCAGGGGCTGGCAGGTGGCGGCGTGGCTACCGATTCGCTGGTCAGCCTGATCAGGCGGGCAAAGTCGTCCATCCTCATCCAGTCACCTTACCTGATTACAACCGAGGTCAGCCAGCAGCTCTTCAAAGCAGCTGTGGACAGGGGTGTATCAGTTAAGATTCTCACCAACAGTCTCTCGTCGACTGACAACCTGGAGGCGTTCAGCGGCTATCAGCGAGACAGGGAAAAGCTCCTGAACATCGGTATCAAAATCTACGAATTCAAACCCGACGCCGCCATCCGCTTTGAGGTGATGACAGGCGCCCTGCAAAAGAAAATGAACTTCGCCCCTATTTTTGGCCTTCATGCCAAATCGATGGTGATCGACGACGACGTTGCTGTGATTGGCACGTTCAACCTCGACCCCCGCAGCGCCAACCTCAACACCGAGTGCATCGTGGTTGTCTATGACCTCAAAGTCGCTGGAGATTTGCGTCACGCCATGGAGGTTGACATCCGGCCGGAGAATGCCTGGGAAACCACATTAGACTTCAACCCCGACGCTGAAGCCGGCCGGGCCAAGCAGTTCAAGGTGTGGCTGAGGGGAGTGATGCCGAAGTCGATTTTGTAATGTTTCTTATTCCCCTGCACACGGCACCGTAAACAAAATAGGTTGAGGCATGATATAATTATCACATTTAATAAGTGAAATTACTATATTCGTGTATATAGATGCATTTTTAGCTATTTAACTATCACAGTTGCAGGTATTTTTTGAACCCTCAACAAACTTTTGAATGAAGATACTGAGTCAATTTATCGTTTTGACTGTTCTTGTTGCCACGGCTCTGCAAGCGGAGGCTCAGCGCAAGACCTACCTTGGTTTTGAGTTTGGTCCCAAGCACGAGGTATCCAGAATCATAGGAGGTGGTGATTCAGTCAAAGAATATAAAGAGGATGATGGAATAGTGGGAGGAGTACTATTTGGGCAGGAAATTGGAGAAAAAATTCTCCTTGAAACAGGTTTCTATGCATACAGGTACACAGCAAGAGTTAGTTTGGACAACTACGGCTCAGCAGGGATCAGAGCGTATGGTGCTTCTCAAATTCCGTTCCACCTCAAAGCGCCGATCCCCCTTTTTGGCACCAGGCTAAGGCTTACGCCAGCAGCAGGTTTTTCCGTCGTGTTTCAGAACAACTATGGTAATGATTTTACTAGCAGTGGCACGTCACTCGGCTATTATCCGGATGGTGACTATGTGAGTGTTGGTGCGCCAACAAACTTTAGAAAAGTATTTGTGTTACTTGATGCCGGTCTTTCTCTTGAATGGGAATTCAAAAGCACTTTTATCGTTTATCTTTCTGGCAACTATTTTGGAGGACCTCAAAGAGTAATTGAGTCGGACCTGACATCCAAAACGGGTAGTGAGCCGCTCGAATATGGACAGCTCTACTCCAACGGCAGCTACTTTGCAAAAATACTCGGGGTAAAATTCCCCATCAGCCCGATTTGGCAGTATAAGAAAGGCTCCTAATGTCAACAGGAAATGCAAATATCTAAACTCGCCTTAGTTACATTAGCTGTCGTCACTCTCTCTAAAGAAGTGACTGGGCAGCGTAAGACTTATCTCGGTTTTGAGTTTGGGCCCAAGTATGAGATCATGCAGGTTCCAGCGCACGATGACCAGCTTTACTCAACACCTTATAATAATAGTGTGACGGGAGGGCTTTCTTTCGGCTGGGACTTTGGCAAACGATGGACACTTGAAACGGGATTGTATGGCTACAAGTACCACCATGGTATAGGTGTCAAAGGTACGGCGTATGCCTCTGCTCCTTCCTTTTCTGTGATTCAAGTGCCTCTTCGGGCAAAGCAGAGGTTTTATTTCCTTTCCGATAGATTACAGATCGCTCCATCTGCCGGTGTAGCGTTGATTGTCAGCACAAGTCCAAACTACGTAAATACGGCTGGGTATCATGGTTTCGAAACCGACGATGGATCCACTGGTCTCCGGTACAATGCGACCAACGGCCCTGGCAGAAACACGCTTTTGCTCGAGGTCGGCATTTTATTAGGATGGCAATTCAAAAATCAGTTGATAGTCTACCTAACGGGCAATTACCTGAAAGGGGATAACCAAGTCATAAACTTGGAAGTAGAGTACTGGGTGGATAATCAACCCTCCCGGTCAACAAACGTAAGCTCTACTGGCGACTATCTTAACTCAATGATTGGCATCAAATTCCCTCTTAACTCTTCTCGCTAGCCTAAATAATTAACGAACCTGTATGTTGACTAACTCACAAAAAAGCTTCCTGTCAACGAAATCTCTGTTGTGCAGTGTACTAATATCGTTTTTTGTCTTCAATACGAACTATGTTGTTGGACAGCACAAGACCTACCTCGGCTTTGAGTTTGGACCTAAGTATGAGAAGATTTCTGTTGACGACCCTGGTGGACTGGTTGGAGAAAAGCCGATTTACTACAGTCCTGCAGGCGGATTTATCGTAGGGCAGGAAATCAGCCAGGGGCTCCTATTTGAGACCGGGCTTAATGCCTACAAATACGGAGTGGGCTTCAGGCTGAAAAGTCCTAACGTTGGCTTGATTTCAGGTCAGTCTTATGCGGCCATCCAAATACCTTTGAGGTTAAAATCCAACTTCGGTTTTTTCAGGGAAAGGTTAAAAGCTTCACCATTTATTGGCTATTCGTTTGTGCACAATATGCGGTATGAAATAGACAGAGGATCAACCAATATTGGAGGGCATAGTAGTTCATTTCATGCCGGTGACGAAAGTCGGCTAACAGTGGTGGCAACCCCTGGTCTGAGGAAAAACTATAGTTTGATTGAGGCCGGTGTATCTGTCAGCTGGCAATTCAAAAACAGCTTTGTTCTCTACATCAGTGGCAGCTCTACCAAAGGCTTTAAGAAAATGACAGAAATCGACGGTACTTACCAGATAGGTATTGGGCCGGAACAAACTGCCAAAATCAGATCAAACGGCGACTTCTATAATATGCTGTTTGGCGTGAAGTTTCCTATTAGCCCTGCGTGGCAGTATAAAAGATAATATCGTATTACTTATTCGCCAGTCTGTATTCCTTAATCAAAATCTCCAGGGGGATTTTCAGATGCTCGTGCAAGCGCCGTATCATTGAAACGCTCAATTTACGCTTTCTATTAAGCACCAGAGAAGCTTTTGCTTTATCACCAATGATTTGCCCCAGCTCGGTTTGGTTCATCCCAATTTCTTCCATTGAATATTTGATTGCCTCGATAGGGTCAGGTACTTCGATGTGAAAATGCTTGTTCTCATAGTCCTCAATGAGAATCTCTAGCACTTCAGCACGATCGAAAGCCAGCGAGCCTTTTGGTTGATCAAAAATACCTCTCAATTCCTCCAATGCCCGATGATATTCTGCATCACTTCTTATTGGCCTAACTTGCATTTGCAGATCATTCATACTTCTTTAGTTTAAGTCTAGTACTCCCAAACTGTTTCAGGGTCAATCCTGTCGTACTGGCTATGTGTTCCAATAAAACAGCTATGTGTTCCAATAAAACATATGTATACAGACTGTCGCTCATAGTTAATTTGTACAACCAATCTGTAATCATTTTTATTGATGTTAAATATCACTCTTCCCTTTCCAATTGGTCGGGCGTGAGTAAAACTATTCAATATATCTTCCGGTTTTGTCCACAATGCGCCCTTCACCTTTTCGATCCATAGCTTTATCCCGGTTTCTGTTTCGGGGTGCTTCAGGTAATACGCTTTTAACGTACTCAAGGCTATTATCCTCATTATTTGCAATAAGATTGTTTGCTATTTGCTTCGGAATAGCCACCTGAAAATAGACAAAAGTTTCCAAAAAGGAAACTGTTTTTGGATTTAGCTGGAAAGCCCAAAGAACAATCCACTAAACACTTAGCCAATCATGGGGGTGAAAATCGCAATCGGACTTCTATCTCTGATTTCCTACCTTAGCTCCAGAAACTTTTGCCTCAATCAACTGTTGTAAGGAAAACGAATAAACCATTGTCCAACCCCATCACCATTATCGTCGGCACCAACAGGGAGCCAGCCAACTCCAGGCACATCGCTCAGATATACACCGATATTTTGACCACCAAAGGCGTATCGTCAGAGATCATCGATCTGGCCGACCTGCCTGAAGACTTTATTTTCTCAGCGCTGTACAAAAACAATGGCAAAAACGAGGCGTTCAACCGGTTCCGCCAGCAAATGAAAGACTCGCAGAAGTTTGTGTTCCTGGTGCCGGAATACAACGGATCTTACCCCGGTGTTTTGAAGGCATTCATTGACGGTATGGAGTATCCGGGCACCTTCCGAGGCAAAAAAGCGGCGCTCATCGGTCTCAGCTCAGGAGGACAAGGCGGTGGACTGGCCGTTTCCCATTTCACTGATGTGTTGAATTACTGCGGTACGCACGTATTAGCGTTTAAACCAAAGATGCCCTTTATTGAGAAACACCTTGAGGGGCAGAAGATCACAAACAGTGTCTACCTGAGGGATTTGGAATTGCAGGCAGAGCAGCTGATTGGGTTTTAGGGGGCTTCGTATTGCGAAGGGCTTTACCCTTCGCAGTTGGATACCGCACTTTCAGGGCTTGGAAAGCGCTCAAGGGGACGGTATTCGGTAGAAAATCCGCCGTGCTCAGCCCCGACAAAGTCGGGGCATGAGACAGCTCACAAAAGTTAGACAGGAATAAAACCTTTGCAATTATTAACTGTAAAACAAAAAAACTAATCTACGTTGTCGTGCAGGAAGCGATTATTACCCAAAATCTGGTTGTCGTCATTCAGGTTGAACTTTGAAATCTTCCTTTCAGATGAATGGGGCACGTCCTGTAGTTTCACTTTCTTTCTCATATAAGCCGGTACTTCAAGCTTCTCTTTGAAAGAATCACTATCTAAAGTAGACGGGCTCTTCAGGTTAGCCAGCTTGCGCTCTCTTTCCCTTGCCTGCTCCATCAACTCCACTTTCTTGCTCATTTGATGCGCCGAACCTTCCAGCTCCTCAAGAAAGGCGTCGCCCGGGTCAAGGTCGCTGCCTTCCACTACCTCGTACTCTTCTCCGAATTCAAACAGCCCTTTATCATCGTCGTCCTTTTTCTTAGGAGTTGACGGAGGGGTGTCCTTCTTCTTGAAGTCAAAAACATAAGACCTTTCTTCGGCTTCAGCTTCGTCCTCTTCTCTTATTTCATCCTTCAGCTTCTTGATGACCGGCTCGGTAATTGGCCTTTCAGGTTTTTTGGGCTGGTGCTCAAAAAGATCGATCTGCTTGGCTTTCTCCAGATCGTGTATTTTCTTCTCTGATTTCTCTTCCAGTATCTTCGAAATGGACTCCTGGTCAAAGCCTGTAGCGATGATCGTTACCCTTATACAGTCGCCTAGCTCAGGATCGACACCGTGGCCAAAGATCACTTCAGCATCGTCGCCGGCGGCCTCCTGCATGTACTCAGTAATGGCAGTCAGCTCGTCCATTTGCAGCTCAGCCTGCTCACCGGAAATGATGGAAAGCAAAATTTTCTGCGCACCAAGAATGTTGGTGTTGTTCAACAGCGGTGAAGAAATGGCCTCCTCAGCGGCACGAATGGCCCTGTTGTCGCCACTGGTAACAGCCGATCCCATCACGGCAGCGCCGCTGTTCTTCATTACTGTTTTTACATCCTCAAAATCGACGTTGACATAGCCCGGCACGGTGATAATTTCCGCAATGCCCTTGGCAGCGGTGGTCAACACATTGTCGGCTTTGGAGAAAGCTTCAGATATGGACTGATTGCCATAAATCTCTCTCAGCTTGTCGTTGAGGATCACCAGCACGGTGTCGCAGTTTTCCTTCAGAGCCCTGATGCCTTCTTCGGCTTGCTGCGTCTTCTTTTTGCCTTCGAAAGCAAAAGGAGCCGTCACAATGCCCACCGTGAGGATATCCAGTTCCCGGGCTACCTTGGCGATAACAGGCGCTGCACCAGTACCTGTGCCGCCGCCCATGCCTGCGGTAATAAATATCATGCGGGTGTCTTCACTCAGAAGCTCCCGAATATCTTCTTTACTCTCCAGCGCCGCATTCTTTCCCTTTTCGGGGTTGGCTCCTGCCCCAAGACCGCTGGTTAGGTTGGCACCTATCTGCAGCTTAATGGGTACAGGGCTGCTATTGAGCGCCTGAGAATCGGTATTACAAATGACGAACTCGACGTCTTTGATACCTTGATTAAACATGTGGTTGACAGCGTTGCTGCCACCGCCCCCAACGCCGATCACCTTAATGATCGACTTATGATGCTGGGGTAGATCGAACTTGTATGCGTTTCCTGTCATAACTATAGAAGTTGAGGTGTAGTCCTTTTGTCAGATGGCCCAAAGAAGCCATCCGAAAAAAGCGACCTATTCCATTTTATCGTCAAAATCATCAATCAACATTTTCTTTGTCTTCTCCAGCATATTGTTGAAGAAGTTCTTAGGCACCGTCAAATCCCTGCGGGTGATTGACTTGCCTGCCACTGGCTTGTGCAACGATTTCTCATTGTACCGGTTTTCACGCTCATCGAGGGCCCGGAAGCCACTCAATACAAGGCCAACAGTTGTGGCGTACATTGGGCTTTTCACTGTCTCCAGCTTGCCTTTGCCGAGGTGCTCGTTGGGGTAGCCTATTCTGCTATCCATGCCCGACATGTACTCAAACAACTGCTGCACACACGCCAGCTGGCTACCACCACCGGTAACCACAATGCCTCCTGCCAGCTTGTGCTGGAAGCCTGAGGTAATGATTTCGGTGTGTACCATTTCTATGATCTCCTCCATGCGGGCTTCGATCACATGCGCCAGGTTCTTTACAGAAATCTCCTTGGGGGCACGATTTCTAAGGCCGGGAATAGATATGATTTCGTTAGGATTTGCCTCTTCAGCGATAGCCTTGCCAAACTTGGTTTTCAATAACTCAGCCTGGTGTTCCATCACCATGCAGCCCTGCTTGATGTCGGTCGTCAGTATGTTGCCTCCAAAAGGAATCACAGCCGTGTGGCGAATGATATTGTCGTAGAAGATGGCAATGTCTGTGGTACCGCCACCTATGTCGACCAGGCAAACGCCGGCTTCCTTCTCTTCTTCGCTAAGCACCGCCAGGCTTGACGCCAGCGGCTCAAGGATGAGGTTTTCTATTTCAAGGCCTGCTCTGCGCACGCACTTGTTGATGTTGTTAATAGCGTTCGTCTGTGCCGTGATCACATGGAAATCTGCTTCGAGCTTCACGCCTGACATACCCACGGGATCTTTGATGCCTTCCTCATAATCGACGATGTAGTCCTGGGGCATGACGTGGATGATCTCACTCCCCGGTGGAATCACGATCTTGTACATGTCGTTGGTCAGGCGGTTCACATCCTCCACGGTGATCTCATCGTCGTTGGACTGGCGGGTGATCGAGCCATGGTGGATAGAGCTGCGGATGTGCTGACCGGCAATGCCCACATTCACCACCCGGATGTCGATGCCCGACTGCTCCTCTGCTTCAGCCACGGCCTTTTCAATGGCGCTCACCGTTTTATCGATGTTGGTCACAATACCACGGATCACCCCGTCAGAAACGGCTTTGCCCATGCCCATCACTTCGAGCTTTCCATATTCATTTTTACGGCCCACTATGGCACATATCTTGGTGGTGCCTATGTCGAGGCCAACAATAATTTTATCGTTTTGCATAGGAGTATTATTCACAGACGATTTGGTCTTTATATTTCACGTTCACTTTTTCGTAGGTATTCCAGCCTTTCTCAGGCAGGATTTTGGTATAGAAAATATGGAGTTTACTGAACTTGGTTTCAATGTCCTCCGCTTTTCCGAATTCAATATATTGCTTGGTCACCTGAGGGTAGAGTATCATTTCACCCCCTTTGTCCATCGAAATTTCTGCTATCTGAGCTTTCCAGAACTTGCTGCCCTCCAGGTAGCTCACCATTTCAAAAAGTCCCTTGCCTTGCTCGTCTTCCTCGATCAATGCTTTGTACTTTTTGGAAGAAGGAATTTTCACCAACACCACCCTGGCTGTGTAGTTATCCGAAAGAGGAATCACTTCTCCTGCATCGGTGATATAGGCACCAAAACCTCCGTTGTTGATGATGCGTGCAATTGGTCGCTTCTGGGTAATTTTGGCTTTGATATTGCCTCTCAGATCCCTGAACACCTCGGCTTCTTTCACAAAAGGATGCTTCTCAATCTTCGTTTCAATATTCCTCAGATTGATGTCACTAGCGAATGATCCGGTCAGCACTTCGTTGCCCGGGGCATTGACCAGCTTCCTGATATCGTTCTCGTGGATGAAATAATTTCCCTGGCTGTAGTCAATGTCAATATAGACTTCGCTGAAAGGCTTGTCCTTTTGCTTTTTGCTCACAAAGCCAATCAGCACGAACAACAGGATGCCTCCTGCCACAAAATACACGCCTCTTTTTATTTTTATCTTATGCAGCATAGCTCTTCGTCTTTAAAATTTCCGCCAGCGGCTTCACCATTTTATCAATATCACCTGCTCCTATCGTGAGCAGTACTTCCGGATCGTGGCTCTTCGTCCACGCCAGCAACTCGTCCTTGCTGATCACCTGCTTCCTTGCATGCGAAATTTTGGAAGCAATCATTTCGGCATCTACACCGGGAATAGGCTTCTCCCTTGCAGGGTAAATCGGCAGCAGAATCACCTCATCGGCCATGGAAAGGCTTTCAGCAAACCCATCAGCAAAATCTCTGGTGCGGGTGTACAAATGCGGCTGAAAAATGGCCGTTAGCTCTTTGGAAGGATACAACTCCCTTACTGAGCGAAGAAACTGCCGGATTTCCTCAGGGTGATGCGCATAGTCATCGATAAAAATATGATGATCGTCTTTCAGAATGCTTTCAAACCGGCGCTTCACTCCTTTGTAGCTGGCCACACCCTGTCTGATCGCCTTTTCATCGATGCCTAGTTGTAAGGCCACACCTATGGCTGCGGTCATGTTCTCGACGTTGTGGAAACCAGGCACCTGAAGCCTCAGATCAGTCATTTTGCCTTCAGGATATACCATATCAAAGGCAAACTGCCCTTCGACTACTTTGACATTTTCAGGACGGTAATCAAATGACTCACCGTAATGATTTACAGACGCTCTGCGGGCAGGCAAAATAAGTGTTTGCTGCAGCTTACCCTGGAGGAAGATGCTTCCAGAAGGGATTACCTGCCCGGCAAAAGCGCTGTATGTCTTTATCATTTCTTCAGCAGATCCATAAATATCAAGGTGATCGGGATCGACTGAGGTTATGACGGCTATGTTAGGATGTAGGCGTAAAAAGGATCTATCAAATTCATCTGCCTCTGCCACCAAAAGCGATTCAGGATCGTCAGAAAGCAGCAAGTTGCTGTTGTAATTGGTTGTGATACCTCCAATAAATGCTTCGACCGGCTTGCCAGCCGACTTCAGCAGGTGAGCGATCATGGACGACGTAGTGGTCTTTCCGTGTGTGCCAGCCACCGCTATGGTGAATTTGCTTTTGGAGATTATTCCAAGCACTTCAGAGCGCTTCTTGATGTCAAAGCTCTCTGCCTTGAAGTAACCCCACTCGGTATGATCAACTGGAATGGCTGGGGTCAGCACCACCAGGGTCTTTGCTTTGTCGGCCTTGAAGCTCTCAGGAATCAAAGAGACATCATCCGTAAAATGAATATCGATGCCCTCTTTCTTCAGCTCGTCGGTCAGTGCCGTGGAGGTAAGATCGTAGCCCACTACCTTTTTGCCCTGGTTGTTGAACCATCGAGCCAAGGCACTCATGCCGATACCGCCAATACCGAGGAAGTAAACATTGTCTATATTCCCAAACGGGCGGCTTTCGGTTGCACCCAGTAGCTCCGCCAGCTGATCCACGATGTCTTCCGTAGCCGCAGGCCTGGCCATTGCTTTGATGTTTGCTGAAAGCGTTAGTTGTTTTTCTTTGTCTTTCAAAAGGGCCAGTACTCCCTGCACCAGTTGTTCCCTGGCGTCTATATCTTTAATGGCAATGGCAGCATCTTTCTTCACAAGCGCCATGGCATTGCTTGTTTGGTGATCTTCCGCAACATTTGGCGAAGGCACAAAAATGACAGGCTTACCTACCACGCAGAGTTCTGAAATTGACAGCGCCCCTGCCCTGGAAATCACCACATCGGCAGCAGCATAAGCCTTGTCCATTTCTTTGATGAACTCAAGCAGCACAATGCCGGTCATGTCGAGCGTGGCAGTTTGCTGCTTCATCTGCTCATAGTAAAAACGGCCACACTGCCACAGTACCTGAACGCCCGCCTTTTGGAATTCGGCCAGGCCTGCAAGCACGCTCTCATTCAAAGTTTTAGCACCAAGGCTGCCTCCAAACACCAGCACCACCGGTTTTGTAGCATCAAGTCCGTAGAAAGAAGTGGCTGTTGTTTTTGTAATATTTCCGGCTGTAATATCTTTTCTGATCGGGTTGCCGGTAATGACAAGGTTGTCCTTTGGAAAGAACTTCTCCATGCCTTCATAAGCGACGCATATTTTCTGCACCCGTTTGGCCAACCACTTATTGGTGAGTCCTGCGTATGAATTCTGCTCCTGAATCAGTGATGGAATGCCTTTGGAAGTGGCAGCGTACAACAAGGGCCCGCTGGCATAACCGCCTACGCCTACGACTACGTCAGGCTTGAAGTCGTTGATTATTTTCCTGGATTTCCATACGCTGGAAATGACCTTGAAAGGAAACATGAGGTTGCTGAGCGACAGGCTGCGCTGCAATCCACTGATCCAAAGACCAATGATCTTGAAGCCCGCTTCTGGCACCCGCTGCATTTCCATTTTCCCTTCAGCACCCACAAAGAGGATATCAGCATCGGGGAATCGCTCCCTGAAGGCAGTACCAATAGCGACTGCCGGGAAGATATGTCCTCCGGTGCCTCCTCCACTGATAATGATCCGATATGCTCCTGTCTTTGTCATATTATGCCATTGCGGCGACTTTTCTTTTTCCGTTTCCTTTCACGTCGCTGGGGAACTCATCCAGCTCTCCCCTGCTCACACTCAAGATGATGCCTATTGAAATTCCCATAAACAGCTGCGATGTACCTCCCATGCTCACCAGCGGTAACGGTAGCCCGGTAATTGGCCCCAGCCCCACGGCAACGCCCATATTGATGAAGGCCTGCATGACCAGTGCAAAACTCAGTGCCGCACTTAACAATCCTCCATAGGCTCGTTCACTTTGCATGAACACAATCATGCCCCTATAGAGCAGCGCCAGATAGAGCAGGATCACTGTCACCCCTCCTATCATGCCATATTCCTCGATGATGATGGCATAGATAAAGTCAGAATATGGGTGGGGGAGAAAATTTCTTTGGTCACTCTGTCCCGGGCCTTTGCCAACAATGCCTCCGCTTGCCACAGCGATGTAAGACTGCTGGGCCTGGAAAGGCAGCGTCGATTCGTCAGCCGAAACGAATGCCTGCACCCTGCTAATCACAGTTTGCCCCCGTTGCCCCAGCGTTAATGCCACGGCTCCGGAGAGCGCTCCGATCATGACCAGCATGGCCAGGTATTTCACAGGCACACGGCCAATGAACATAAGCAGCATACAAGTGGCAAAAATGAGAACCGCCGTGGAGAAGTTGGACATGGCAATCAGCCCGCAAATGACACCACACCACAACAGGATGGGGATCAACGACTCTTTGAGTTCTTCTTCGCTTTGTTGCCTCTTCGACAGGATGCTGGCTATAGTCACAAACAAGGCCAGCTTGGCCAGATCCGAAGGCTGGAAAGCCTGATTAATAACGGGAATGGTTAACCACCTGGAAGCTTCATTCATTGTGTTTCCAAACAGGTAGGTAAACATCAGCAAAGGCACCGACACCCATAGGGCGAGCTTTGAAAGCTTGGAATAGTATCTGTAGTCAATTTTATGCGCACCCCAAATGGCCACCAAACTAAGAATGGTTAAAACGGAGTGCTTCACGAGGTAATACTCGGTATCGCCACCCATTTTGGCATAGGCGAGCGTGCCGGTAGCGCTGTACACTACCAGGATGCTCAGTACTGACAAAGCAAGAACGATCGCCCAAATGATTGGGTCGCCTTTAAGGTTGTTCTCTATCCATTCCTTTATCATATGCCTTGCCCCCTTCCTACATGATTTTTTAACTCGACAACCGCATCTTTGAACTGCTCGCCACGATCCTCGTAGTTTCTGAACAGATCGAAGCTGGCGCAAGCCGGAGACAGCAGCACCACATCGCCCGGTGCCGACAAATCTGCCCCCCAACGGGCGGCGTCATTTACCGATTGTGTCTGCCTGATGACAGCCACCTTGCCAGTGAAGTAGTCCGTCAGCTTGGTATTGTCTTTTCCCAAACAGATCAGGGCTTTTACCTTGTCTTTTACCAAGGCCTCTATCCTATCGTAGTCGTTGCCTTTGTCGAGGCCTCCAGCAATCCACACGATGGGAGCCTCGATGCCTTCCAGAGCATAGTAAACAGAGTCTACATTGGTGGCTTTGGAGTCGTTGATGAACAGCACATCGTCTATTGTCGCCACTTTCTCCAGGCGGTGAGGTGCATTTTTGAATGTTTTGAGTGCCTTCACCACTTTTTCCATGGGGGCTTCCATGGTTAGCGTTGTCAAAACCGCCGCCATGGAGTTGACCATATTATGCTTGCCGATGAGCGACACCTGGTTAACAGGAATTTTGTGCGCTTTTTTCTTCGACTCTATATTGAACACCAGATGGTCTTCGTCGAGGAAAGCCCCGTTTTTCACATTCTCAACCAAAGAGATAGCGAAAATAGACGCTTCCACATTTCTTCTGGCCAGCTCCTCCTCAATAGGCCCTTTGTCAGCGAAATAGATGAAGCACTCTTCATGGGTCATTTTCTCGATGATCCTGAATTTGCTATTGACATATTTTTGGAAGCTATAGTCGTACCTATCGAGGTGGTCAGGCGTGATGTTGAGCAGAATGGCCACGTCAGGCTTGAACGTATTCATACCGTCGATCTGGAAGCTGCTAACCTCCAGCACGTAGATGTCAAAACTGTCTTTAATTACCTGACGGGCAAAGCTGTGGCCTACATTGCCGGCCAAGCCCACGTTATAGCCTGCTTCCTTCAGTAAATGGTAAGTAAGCAGGGTTGTTGTTGTTTTTCCGTTGGTGCCGGTAATGGCTATTGTCTTCGCTTTTGTGTATCTCGAGGCGAATTCTATCTCGTCGATGATTTCAATACCCTTTTCTCTGGCTTTCTTTACGATGTCCACCTTGTCGGCGATGCCGGGGCTCTTGATGATCAGGTCAGCTTCCAGGATTTGCTTGACTGTGTGCTTCCCTTCTTCAAACTCAATTCCGGCAGCGTTGAGATCCTTACGATAGCGTTCTTTCAGCACGCCGCCGTCAGACACAAACACATGGAATCCTTTGTGCTGCGCCAGCAATGCTGCGCCCACACCGCTTTCACCAGCCCCCAAAATGACGATATTTTTCACTGCTTCCATCTTAGCGTAGTTTGAGGGTTACAAGTGAGAAAATGGCCAGCAAAATGCCGATGGTCCAGAAGCGGGCCACAATCTTGGCCTCGTGAATACCTTTCTTTTGGTAGTGATGATGCAATGGAGACATCAGGAAAACTCTCTTTCCTTCTCCGAATTTCTTTTTGGTATACTTGAAATAGCTTACCTGAATAACCACCGATAGGTTTTCCACTACGAAAATGCCGCACATGAAAGGGATCAGCAGCTCTTTTCTCACAATAATGGCCAACACAGCGATGATACCACCAAGGCTCAGGCTACCCGTGTCACCCATAAATACTTGAGCGGGATAGGCATTGTACCACAAAAAGCCGATGCACGCTCCGACCAGGGCGGTACAGAAAATCACCAGCTCGCCCGAGTTGGGGATGAACATCACGTTCAGGTACTGAGAGAAAGTGACGTTACCGGAAACGTAAGCGAAAATCGCCAGCGTTAATGCGATAATGGCAGAAGTGCCAGCTGCAAGACCATCGACACCATCGGTGATGTTGGCGCCGTTGGAAACGGACGTGAAGATGAACACTACCAACAGCACATAAAGTACCCAATCGAACTGGCCAAGGAATCCGAAAAGCGAGTGATAGTCGAGCTCGTTGTCCTTGATGAATGGAATGGTCGTTATCAATGCCTTCACATCGCTGAACGAGGAAATGATTTGACCGTTCACTGATTTGTAGGTGAACTCACGGACTGTTACGTCGTCGTTAAACACCAAAACCAGGCCTACAAGCAGGCCCACACTTACTTGACCGATGATTTTGAATTTTCCGGCCAGCCCGTCTTTGTTTTTCTTTTTGAGCTTAAGGTAGTCGTCCAAAAAGCCAATCGATCCCATGCTGATGGCTGTGACCAGCATAAGTATGATGTAAATATTTTCCAGCTGAGCAAACAGCAACGTAGGAATAACGATGGCCATGATGATGATGATGCCCCCCATCGTTGGAGTGCCTTTCTTCTCCATTTGTCCCTGGAGGCCCAGGTCCCTGATTTCTTCGCCAAGCTGGTATTTGCGGAGCATGCCGATGAGATACTTGCCAAAGGTGACCGTGATTAGCAGAGAAATGAGCGCAGCCATGCCGGCCCTGAAGGAAATGAAGCGAAAAACGCTTGCACCCATCAGGTTGAACTCACTTTCCAGATAATCAAACAAGTAATACAGCATACTTGGCTATTCACTAAAAGCTTTTAAAACTTCGGTCACTACTTTTTTATCGTCAAAAGGGTGCTTCACACCCTGAATCTCTTGGTACGTTTCATGCCCCTTGCCAGCCACCAGCACAATGTCTCCCGGATGTGAGATGCTAATCGCTGTTTTGATAGCCTCTTTCCGGTCTGGCACTACCAACGTTTTTCGGTAGTTGCTTGGGCCTACGCCCGTTTGCATATCTTTAATGATCTCCATTGGATCCTCAAACCTTGGGTTGTCCGATGTAAGGATCACCTTATCGCTAAGCTGGCAAGAAATGGCGGCCATGAGCGGCCGCTTCGTCCTGTCACGGTTGCCGCCGCAGCCTACTACCGTTACCACTGTTTCGTTGCCTGTGCGGAAACTTTTGATCGTCTTCAACACGTTTTCCAGCGCATCAGGTGTGTGTGCGTAGTCGACTATTGCAACAATGCCAGTAGTTGATGGCACAAGCTGGAACCTCCCTCTAGCCGGATCCACATCAGAGAGTTGTGTGAGCACTTCCTCCGTCGGCTCATCGAGCAACACTGCCGTTCCATACACAGCCAGCAGGTTGTAGGCATTGAAGTCGCCTACCAGCTTGAACCATACGTCTATATTGTCGATTTGCAGCTCAAGGCCCTGAATGGAATTGCTCAAAACCTTCGCTCTGAAATCACTCATGTGCTTCAGTGAGTAGCTCTTCTTCGCAGCTTTTGTGTTTTGGAGCATGATAGCTCCCCGCTTATCGTCTTCGTTCACCAGGGCAAACGCTGAAGACGGAAGCCCATCAAACAGCATTTTCTTGGCTTTGATATACTCATCAAAAGTGCCGTGGTAGTCGAGGTGATCGTGGCTGATATTGGTAAACACTGCACCAGCGAACTGCAATCCAGCCACCCTGTGTTGCACAATGGCATGAGAACTGGCTTCCATGAAGCAGTGTGTGCAGCCCTGATCGGCCATGTCTTTCAACAGGCTGTTTAGCGCAATGGCATCAGGTGTTGTATGTGTAGCCGGAAGCACTTCTTCCCCGATCTTGTTTTCTACGGTCGATAGCAGTCCCGATTTGTAACCCAGCTTGCCAAACAATTGGTGAAGAAGGGTGACTGTCGTCGTTTTTCCATTAGTGCCAGTTACTGCAACCAGCTTGAGTCTGGAAGACGGGCTCCCATAAAAATTGGAGGCGATAAAACCCAGCGCCCTGGCCGAGTTGTCGACCTTAACATACGTAACTGTGTCGAGCAGCTTCGTTGGCAGGTCTTCACAAACCACCACACTGGCTCCTTTGGCTATCGCCTGATCTATATATTGATGACCATCAGTTTGGGTTCCACGAACAGCAATAAATAAGCAGCCCTGCTTCGACTCTCTTGAGTCGAAGCAGATGCCGCCTAAGTCAGTATTCATATCACCTGCAACTGAGATTAGGTTAGTCTTGTATAATATGTCTTTTAACAGGGCCATTTAGCCTAGCTTGATTTTAATTTCACTTCCTTCCGAAACCCTTGTTCCGGCCATTCTCGACTGGCTTTCGACCCTTCCATCTCCTTCTATCCGCACCTTAAGACCCGCATTTTCTAAAACAAAAAGAGCATCCCTCAAAGTCATTCCGGCCACGTCAGGCACAAGGCCCTCTTTTACCTTGTTGGCTGTCCAGCCAATGCTCTTGCCCACAAGTCTCGTCTTCACCCATTCTTCGTCATCGGCCATTTCGTGGTTCGAAACGCCAAATTCGTTGCAGATCATCGACAGCTCTGGCAAAAAACCTGCTCTAACGACCGGAAACACTTCCGTTTGATAGGCAACTGCAGGCCGGTATTCTTTGTGCACGTCTATGTCCTGCGAGTAGATTTTGTCAGCAATTTCCTTGAAAACTGGAGCGGCCACGTCGCTACCATAAATCCGGTAGTTCTTAGGGTTGTCAATCACCACTATGCAGCTGTATTTGGGCGCATCGGCCGGGAAATAGCCAGCAAACGATGCGTAGTACTGGTTGACGTATTTCCCGTTGACGTACTTCTTGGCTGTGCCTGTTTTGCCGGCGATCTTATAGTGGGTTCCGTTGATATTGGAAGCGGTGCCTCTTTCCACAACCCCCTCAAGGAGCTCTCTCAAATTCGCCAGCGTTTCTTTAGAACAAATCCTTTTATTGATGACCCTTGGTTCAAATTCTTCCACCACCTTGTCGGCCTTGCGCACCGACCTTACTATAATAGGTGTGATCATTTTTCCATCGTTGGCTACGGCATTGAACATGGTGAGTGTTTGCAGGGGCGTAAGCTTGAGCTCATAGCCATGCGAAATCCAGGGCAATGAAATACCACTCCAGGAAGAGTCGGAGGGTGATTTAATGTAGGGCTTACCTTCACCGGCCATTTGGAAGCCGAGAGGCTGGCCAACGCCCATTTCCTTTACAAAATCGATAAACTCTGATGGCTTCTTTCCGAAATGTTCTACTACCAGTTTAGCAATACCGATATTGGAAGAAGATTCGAACACCTGCTTCACGGTAATGGTGCCATATCCACCCGGCTTGTGATCCTTCATTACCTGGTTGTAAAACTTATACTCGCCGTTGCCTGTCTGCACGGTGTCGGTCAGCTTCAGATCGGTTTCTTCCAGCAGCGCCATCATAGAGGCCAGCTTGAAGGTTGAACCAGGCTCCACAGCCCCCTGGCTACCTACGGCATAGTTGTAGCGCTCCCAGTAGTTGCCCTCAGGGTTCTTGCTGAGGTTCGACATGGCCTTGATCTCGCCTGTTTTCACCTCCATCAGCACCACGCTGCCATAATCGGCATTGTGGTCGGTCAATGCGGCCAAAAGTGCCGACTCGGCCATGTCCTGCAAATTGACATCTATGGTCGTTTCAATATCCAGACCGTCTTTGGCTTTCACTTCAGTGCCGTCGAATACGGGCCTCCAGCTACCTGCCATCTTCTGGAAAAGTGCTTTCCCATCAATGCCACCGAGCTGGTTATTGAAGCTGTACTCCAAACCAACAGTGCCTTTTTCGGTTTCATCCACACTACCGATGGTTCTGTAGCCCAGGGTAGAAAATGGATGGTATCTCTTTTCTACTTTTTCAAAAATGATTCCGCCTCTGTTCCGTCCTTCCCGGAAAATAGGCCACTCCTGAATTTTCTTCTTCTGCTGATAGTTGATCTCAGCCCTACTCAGCAACAGGTATTGTCTTTTGTCTTTTCTGGCCTCAAGTATTCTTCTGCGATATTCCTTCGCAGAGTTGTCTTTAAAAGTCTTTGACAGTAAATAGGCCAGTGAGTCAAGGTTTTTCTTCAGCAACTCGTCGCTTGGCTGCGAAGGGTCGAAAGCCACCTTGAAAAAAGGCAAAGAGGTGGCAAGCAAGCTGCCATTGTCGGAATAGATATTGCCTCTGGTGGCTTTCACCGGCAAATAGCGAAGGCTGATTTGCTCTGCCATCTTATTCCACTTGTCGCCTTGAATACGCTGTAAATAGAAAATACGGTATACCACCGCTCCTGCGAAAAGAACGACCAATAAAAAGGCCACCCGGACTCTCAGCAATATGGAGCTCTTAATATTCAATCTATTCGGCGTTTATACTCATCTTCTTTTACTACTATCTTATAAGGAGGTATTCTTGTCTCCTGCAATCCTACTTTCTTCACTTTTCTGGCCACTTCTGATTGTTTGCTCGCAAACATGTATTCAGATTTCAGCGTAGTGAAGTCTGCTCTCAAGTCCTCTACTTCAGCTTCCATGTTGTCGATCTTTCTGATCGTTCTGTCAGAAAAATGCCTGTTGCCAATGTAGATAATGCCCATTACAGTAATGAAAAGGGCATAGGGCGTAAAACGTGCCGGAAGCGTATCGTCCAGCACACCTTCCAGTTTGAGCCAACGGCTAAGCACCGCAAAGGGTCCTTTGCCACCGGGCTCATTTTTACTGTTTCTTACTCTATTTTCCATTTTCCAACTACTTCTTTTCTGCTATTCTCAGCTTGGCACTTCGTGCCCTGCTGTTCCTGGCTATTTCTTCTTCGTCTGCGACAATTGGCTTGCGGTTAATTGGCTCCAACGGCCTGACCACATTGCCATAAAAATCTTTTTCATCGGTGCCTTCAAAGTTGCCCTTGTTGATGAAGTTCTTGGCCAACCTGTCTTCCAGCGAGTGGTACGACATCACCACCAGCCTTCCGCCGGGCTTCAATACTTCAGCACATTGCCCCAGCATTTCCTCCAGCACCTGCATCTCCTCATTCACCTCCAGCCTGATGGCCTGGAACAGCTGCGCAAAAAACTTGGCCTCCTTGCCTCTGGGTGCGAACCTGGCTACCGCCTCCTTCAACTGCTCTATCGTTTCCAGGGGCTTGTTCACCCTGTAGGCCGTAATGGCCCTTGCTATCTTCATCGGCTGGTTCAGTTCTCCGTACATGCCGAAGATCTTAGCCAAATCCCTTTCTCCGTATTCATTCAGGACCTCTTTGGCCGACACCTCGCTGTTCACGTTCATTCGCATGTCGAGTGGGCCCTGAAAGCGGGTACTGAAACCTCTTTCCGGCACGTCGATCTGGTGCGACGAAATGCCCAAATCGGCCAGAATACCATCCACCGCCGTTACGCCGTAGAACCTGAGGTATTTCTTCAGGTTGCGGAAATTGCTCGGCACAAATGTGAAAGAACGTTTGTCAAACCCTTCGGCATTGACTTTGGCATCAGCATCCTGATCAAATCCATATAAGTGTCCGGTGGTCAGCTTTTCCACTATCGCTCTCGAATGTCCGCCGCCGCCAAAAGTCACATCGACATAAATACCATCAGGTTGAATAGCCAAACCATCCAGGCATTCTTTGAGCATCACCGGTATGTGGTAGTTTTCCTGGGCCATAGGCATGTGGATTATTCGTCCAGCAGCTTTTGCGCCAATTGGGAATACTCTTCGGGATTGTTGATCAAATGCTTTTGATATACCCCAGGATCCCAAATCTCAATGCTGGAACCTACTCCTACCACCATCGCCTCCTTTTCAAGAGAAGCGAATTTCATAAAGGTCTTAGGGATTAGTATTCGGCCAGCGCTGTCCATCTCTATCTGGGCGATGCTTCGGAAAAAATTCCGTTTCAGGGCCCTGTTCTCAGGAAGGAATTCGTTGAGCGAAGAAATCTTCGACTGGATCTTTTTGAATTCACCCATTGGGTACAAGATCAGGTTAGGCTCAAATCCCATCCTCAGCACAAGCTCATTCGCCGGCTGACCGGGAGCAGACGCTCCGGGAGCTTCGGGAAGATTGACCTTAATGCGGGCTGGAAGAACCAGCCTGCCCTTGGCATCAATCTTACATTCGAATTCGCTAGTAAAGAATGACATAATGGATTACAGGAAAAACTACAGCAACACTTTCAACAAATGTAATAAAATTATGACACTTCCAACCACTCTCTCCCACTTTCTTACACTTTTCTAGCAAAAAGTAGAAAAATTCCCACTTTTACCCACTATCGGCCACACAGTTTACCACCATGCGCATGTAATGAATGGGCGTCAAAGCGATAAAAAAGGCGGGAAACAGAAAATCAAATGCCTATTAACCAGCCAGATATGACCTAAATAATTGAAATGCGGGAGGAGCAAACGCAGGTTTGTGCCTACTGCCGGGCCACGAGAAATGGGGAAGAAAGTGGTGGGAGAAAGTGGGAGGCACCGGCGATCATCGACTAAAAAATTGGCGTTTAGCCGCTAACCGATGGTCAATTATTGAAGCAATTCACCGTTACTCTCCTTACCTTGTCACTCCACTATTCGCTGAGTTGATATGAAAAATTTGCTGGTCTGTCTTGTGTTCATCGTGGCTTCCGCCGATGCCTTTTCTCAAAAAGTGGTGTTCGTCATTATCGACGGCGTAGAGGCAGAAGTCTTTGAAAGAGTTGCCACTCCCAATATGGATGCCATCGCCAAAACCGGCGGCTATACCCGTGCCTATGTGGGAGGCGAAAGAGGTGGCTATTCAGAAACGCCCACCATTTCAGCTCCTGGCTACAACAACCTGATAACCGGCACCTGGGGCAACAAACACAACGTGTGGGGCAACAGCATCAAAAAGCCCAACTACAATTATTGGTCAGTGTATCGATTTATCGAAGAGCTCGCACCAGAAAAAGAAACGGCCATCTTCTCTACCTGGCTCGACAACCGTACCAAGCTGGTAGGTGAAGGGCTGGAAGCTGCCGGAAAAGTAATGATTGACTACCATTTCGATGGTTTTGAGTTAGATGAAAAAGCCTTTCCACATGACAAGGAAAGGCTTTTCATGCACAGCATTGACGAGCATGTTGTGAATGAAGCCAGCCGCTACATCAAAGAAAAAGGCCCGGACTTTTCGTGGGTATATCTGGAATACACCGACGACATGGGACACGCCCACGGCAACACTGAAAAAACGGATGAGGCCATTCGCATGGCAGACGACCAAATGGGTAGAATCTGGGAAGCCATTCAGTATCGGCAAAAGGAGAAAGGCGAGCAATGGATGATGTTCATTACCACTGACCATGGGCGAAGTGCAGAATCAGGCGGCAAAGACCATGGCGGGCAATCGGACAGGGAGCGCACCACCTGGATGGTGATGGGTGGCGGACAGCCCAATGCCTATTTCACTAAAGAGCAGAACGCCATTGTGGACATACTGCCAACAGCGTTGCGTTTTATGGGAATTGAGCGGACAAAAGAAAGGATGTATGAGCTGGATGGAGTGCCACTTTCAGGATCGGTGTCGGTTTACAACCCGGGTGCAACATTGGCAGACAACAAAATCAAGCTGACCTGGAAGGCCATTGACAAAGCCGGGGAAGTGAAAATTCTGCTGGCCACAACCAACAACTTTGAAACTGGCGGAACCGACACTTACACCGAAATAGGGTCAGTGAAAGCAGGCAAAGAAGGCTTTGAAATAGACCTGAAGAAATACCCTTCCAATTTTTACAAAGTGGTGATAGAGGGGAAGTACAATAGTGTGGGGAGGTGGGTGAAGAGGTAGGCGACACCACTTTTATCACTAGGGCTTAATAAAATGCCGCAGGCTGAGCGCAGCAAGGAATTGTTCGAATGTTATCAGCAATATATGCATACATGATGAAAAAACTTCCCCTTCTTATCGTCCTAATTCAACTAGGAACCTACTCTGTCATTGCCTGTAGTTGCAGCAAGCCGGACAGGCTTTCAAAAAAGATGCTAACAGAGGAACAGATTGTTTTTATTGGTCGTGTCATTGAGGTGAGTTACATCGATGACTACACTATGAAAACTACATTTGAGTTGGAAGAGAACTTAACGTACATGGAACTTAGTGATACTGTCACAATATGGTCAGGACGTGATTGTGAACCGCATTTCATATCTGGTGAGAGATGGTATGTTTTCCCAAACTTGTATGAAGACAAACACTGGTCAGGACTATGCAGTCGCAGTGCACAACTAACGGACAGGACAATTCCTGAAAATCCTTATAAGGACAGGTATCGAAGACTAGCTCAGCGTGATTTCAACAAGAATCAGCGAAGAGCTCAGCGTGAAATAAAATTCCTAAGAAAGAATAAAAGCTGATAACAACTAACGTTTTAAGTAATCACCTACATGAAGAACATTCTACTCCTATCAACTCTTAGCATTTTCGGACTAACTCTGAAAGCTCAGAAAGTTGATTTAGAATCTATTTACACTTCTGTTGAGATTAGATTTAACATGAAACTTGATACAGTAAATCTATGTGATTCATACATTCTAAACGGAATACCATATACGGAAGAAGATTTCAGGTCTGAACTTCGAAAGTATAGAAAATTCGAAATCAAATTCACAGCTATTGCTGACTTGTCAAAAACTACATTTTTCCACCAGAACTGTGACTATGTGATTTTGGTAGGTGCTGGAGAATATAATCAATCTAAAGAGTCAAAACTTAAAGAACTTGATTCGATTCGTTCGAACCTGAATAAGAATTTACCGGAACTTGTAATTCGGGACTACATATGTGAAAGTTGTAAGCAGGTAGTTGTGGACGGAACACCTATAGGAATGTATGAAGCTCGAACTTTAGTGAACGAACTAAAACCAAAGAATATAGATTTTATCGTTTCCTATGAATCTGCAAATCCCAGAATATTTGGAAGGAACTCTGTTAACGGACTAACGGAAATCTTCCTAAAAAAGAAAGCTGATAACAACACCTATGAATGAATGGGGTTTTATCAGTCAAGATACTTTGGCGGTTCTTGAAAGTCCACCACTATTAATAAATTTAAACAAAGAGAAGCTAAGCACTAACGGAAACTAAACCGCATAAAACTCCCACACTCATTTTATCGAGGTTAGCAACAAGTGAAATGAAACTCTATCAAAAACTTAAAAATAGAATTGATTGGAATGAACCCGTTGAACTTCAGTTAGAACGTTTGGCAGAGTTTGACAATATCACTAACGAAGAGATTGAAGAGTTAGCTCAAACATGCCATAAGTCAACGGAAGCAGGAATTCTTCTTGAGTATTTGGGACATGAAAGGTTAATGCCATATTTACATCTATTCCTTGAATTTCTTCAAGATATGAACTGGCCGGCCGCAGGTGGCGCCTCAAAGATGTTGACAAAAGCTGGAAAGGTCATTATTCCAGAAATAAGAAGGGTTTTTCAAGAAGTCAATAATGACCAAATATGGCATTATTGGATATTGCTAGGGATCGTTCAATATTTTGAAAAAGAACTGATTCTAGAAATGAAAGCGGATTTGATAGAATTAATTTTAAGGGCTGACAAAGATGGTGCTTCAATTCAGGCTCTACGGATTTTAAAAGAGAAACAAATATTATCCTCGGAAGAAGTAGAAAATCGGTATTGTTACTTGCTTGACAAATACAGTGGTGATTTGTATTGGACAAACGGTTTAAATGAAGAAATAAAGCCAGTTGCTAACAAAACCTAAACTGTTAGCCAAATGAAAAACGCACCTGCTAACTTTCAAAAAACAAAAGAAGCCAGAATGCCCCACATCTCACATATGATATCATGATGGTCAATACATCCACTCTCTTGAAAAGCTTGGAAGCAACATCACGTTGCTAATACTTACGGTCTTACTTTGCAATTGCACAAACGCAGGAAAGATCGATTTCAGTACCGACTACCTTAAAATACAGATCAGCAAGGGAGGCTTTATTACCAGTATGCAAAATATCGGGGAAGAGCCCTACCGGGAATTTAGTCCGCTTGATAAGCCATCGCCCTTAATGCAGCTTTACGATGGCAAAAGGAAAGTATATTATGAACCTGTCAGCGCAAAATTCAGCGAGGAAGATCAGGCCATCACACTAAGCTATTCCAACGGCTCGGTCGCTCAAGTCAGCGTGACGACGCAGGAAAAGTATTTGAAATTTACGCTTCGGTCCCTTGCACCACGCAACGGAATTGATGGCATTCAATGGGGCCCCTATCATACGAATATCACGAACCTGTTTGGGGAAATTGTTGGCGTTGCCAGAGACACGAGCGAGACGGTCAATTATGCCATTGGCGTGCTTGCCCTCGACGACAATACCCTGGGTGGCACTTCTGAAACTGTAGCCGACGCAGCACCCTTTCAGTACATCATCCATTCTCCCGATCCAGAGCTTTAACCCCTCCCCGACTCATTGCACGAAGGACAAATTTTTACCCTGGGAGGAAACGGAATCAGCGATGTCGCCTTTTACGCACACAAAGAGCCGTACTACAGAATTATGTACGGCAACTCCGCACTCGTCGACGAAAATGGAAGGATTTCCATTAATTACCACTCCAGAGACAGAACATTTGAAAGAGAAGTATACTATTCACTCATACCGAATATGGCAGCCAATACGCCAAACCATCTGGAGGTTCAGCCATTGCCGGGGGTCGATTATATAGGCTCATCCATTGCTTTGTGGGGCAGCCCCGACAGCACTGCATTGATGGATGTGATTCAGGACATTGTGTTGCAGGAAGGCTTGCCGTTTCCAACAATCAACGGGAAATGGGTGAAAGATCCGACCGCTTTTGTCCCCGATGCTTTTACCAGCGGAAACTTGAATGACAGTATCATATCGTACACATCGAGGTTAGGCTTTACGACAATCAGTTTGTACGACCAGGGATTTTTAAAGCCAGACAGAGGGGATGAAGGCTACCTAGACGGGAAAAATTTTGAGCACAAACCGATAAAATTAACTTCCGGCAATAAATCTCACAAGGAGTTTTCCGAGATGGCGGCAAAGTATGGAATTAGCATTGGAAGGACCCCGATCACCAATTCGCTGGCTCCCGGAACCAAAGACGCCAGTCCCCTGCCAAGTGATAGTTTGTGTTATCAACAGAAGCGTTTGCTGTCAAAAAGCATCAGCCCCACCGACACCGTCATTATCGTGGACAACCCAGCTCATCTTGAGGAAATTGCTAGCTGGGAAGGGCATGCCAAAAACCTGAACATGATAAAAATCGGAAAGGAGTTGATCTATTATCTCGGTGTTTCTGAAGAAGAACCCTACAGGCTCCTGAATGTAAAACGTGAGTACTGGGAAACCACGGCTACGAGTCATCCATCCAACGACACCATTTATAAACTACAGGTTACACTGAATTATGGCTATGATGGTTTGATTCCCAATATGCAGCTTCAGGACAAAATTGCCGAGTACTATGCCGACGTTTGCCTTATAAACGGTTTAGGCTACTATGATTTTGACGGACAGGAGTTTCTGTTTAACAACGGGCATGGCTACTATTCTGCGAAGCGCTTTTTTCGCAAGATGTTTGAAAGGGCTGCAACTCTCGGTATTCCCCCTATTCGTTTTACGGGGGCCACACTATCAGAAGGCTCATGGCATTATCAAAGTATCTGGAATGTTGGTGGTGGAAAAAACCTGTATGATGTCGACACCAGAGAGTGGGGCAGCACTACGAGCCAGGGGAAAGATTTGCGGGATGTTACGTACGCCAACTTCTTCCCGGTGGGTATGGGGGTCAATTTCCCCATTAATGCTCAATCAACGGTGGAGCATTACGAACATATACAAGCTATTTCTGTTGGTGTTGGAACAACATACAGCCTGGTCCTGAACCAGAAAGATGTTGAAAGCTGCCCTCAAAAAGAGGCTATTTTCAAAGCAGTCAGAACCTGGGAAGATGCCCGTGCCTCCAATGCATTTCCCCGGAGTGTGAAAAAACTACTGGCTGACCCAGAAAGAAATTGGACATTACAGGAAGGCGAAAACGAAGATAGCTGGGTGCTGCATGAATTAAAAGATGGCAAAACATACAAGGCATTCGTTTTGCACAGCGGTGAGAGCCCCCAGGCTCATTAAAAAGTATGTGTAATTCCTGTGTGGTGGGCGTAAGATCATTACTGAGGTAATTACGAAGACAGCATGTTAGGCTAAGAAGGTGTCTTCACTCCATTAACTAAGGAAGCTCTTGAAGAAGCTCTTTCGGGCGAGTTGGATACTCACCTGAAATTCGGTGGGCTTGGAATTTCCGCTACAAAGTATAATTTTATTCATCGGCCAGCCTTCGCTAAAGCTACGGTTGGCAAGGCGTGGCTAAGTGTTAGTGTAAAGGGAACTGCATTCCCCTCTCCGCACGATCACCAGGCCTTGTCCTCAATTTTGACAAGTATATGAATCGAATAATTTACTCTTTTATACTCTTAGGTTTCGCAGCAAGCTGCTCATTTTTGAGTTCAACGTCAGAAGGTTATGAAAACGCAGTTAATCAGGTTAATGCTATCGCTAAGGGAGACTTCAATGAAGCTGTTTCGTATTTTGATGTTGACCTATCAGATACGGCTCAAGTAAATCAGCTAAAGACAGCACTGCCCAACCTGCAAAATGCCATCACTGAAAACTTCGGAACTGAATTTGATTTATCCTTTTCAAAGTCTGGCAAGAAATTCTCCTTTTCCACCGAGCATGAAGCTGTAGTTAAGCCACTAAAAGTCAAAATTCAAATAGAAAACGATACGCACTTCGGAATAATAGAAGCAACAATTAGCGAACAAAACGACAAGATTCAATACATCAATTTATTGAACTACAAAAAGGAAATTCCTTCATACCTTCTACTTTACATTGCAGGACTAATTGCGATTGGTGTCGTAGCTGTGAACATCATGGCCATTAACAGAATCCGTAAGAGTAAACTTAAACGAAAGTGGTTAAGAATAATTGGCGTTTTGGTCTTTAATGTGCCTGCAATAACCTTAACAGCACTTGGTCATCTTAGCATTGATTTCTCGTTCCAAATACTGTTTGGTGTTGGTTTCAGTGCAACGGGAATTGACGAGACTATGGTGGTATTCGGAATCCCCATTGGATCCATACTGACATTTATTGTGATCAAGAATAAAGAAATAAAAGAGGAAAGCAACGGCTATGAATGAATCTGGTCTTATCTGCCAGGATACCTTCGTGGTGACTAAAAAAACCCACCACAGTTGATGGATCAAAATAAGGCGTGGTTATAAGCGAATGGAAAAGACAGTGCTTTTTCTAATCCCAACCACAACACAGCCGTTGGCAACCACGCATCTGTTGAAATTGTTTAAATTTGATTGAATCATCATACACTGAGTATGTATGAAAAGAGCAACCACACATTTAAAAAGAATAGAAAATGAAAAAATCATTGGATGTGGCCGACTACAGCCTTAGACAGATGATCGTTGGCATAACAATCATAGCCATGGTTCTGTCGGCTGGCTGTACTTCACTGCCTGAGATTCAATTTCCGGTGAAAGTAGGTGTGAAGCCAGAAAGTATCACGAAAGGGTTCAACGGCAACTACTATGTTTCAGTAATGAATGGTAGTGAACCTGGCGATGGTGAGATAGTTGAAATTTCCAAAAGTGGTGTAAAGGTTTTTGCAAAAGGTTTTGATGAGCCCAAAGGCATTGTCTACATAGGGGATCGTTTGTACTTTTCGGATTTGACCCGCATCTGGCAGGTTGATAAAGAGGGTACTGCGAGCATCTTTGTTGACAACGAGAGTTTTCCCTACGAAGTGTTGTACTTAAATGACGTTGCCGTAGATGCGGAGGGCAAAGGTATCTATGTAGTGGACATGGGAGCAACGAAATACATGCGTGATGAAAACAATAAGCTGTGGCCGCTCGATAGCGAACAAGCGAAACTGGTTCCGCAATTGGGGCGTATTTATCACGTTGATTTGGAAGGTCAGGTATCGGTAACACAAGACACTTCTCCATTAATGTTGAACCCAAATGGTGTAGGAGTTGACAACAATGGCGACATCATGGTAGGAGCGTTTTTCCTGGGCAATTTTTTGGTGAAGCGGGATGGTGAATTAACGCCTCTGAAAGGCCAATTTAGAGGTGCCGATGCCGTAGAGCAAGACAGCAATGGCGATTATTACATTAGCAGTTGGGCATTGGGCACAGTATGGAAAATCGACGGTCAAACTGAAGAATCAATGGTATTGATTGATGGGCTACAGTCGGCTGCAGACTTTTATTTGGAAGAAGACAAGGAGCGTTTGCTCGTTCCTGATATGATGGCAGGCACAATATATGCGGTAGATATCAAGAAGTGAAAGCCATTTTTTGAAGCCTCATAGGTCGGTAGGGAAAAAGCATAAGCTCTTTGGAACGAGGCCAACCCCTTGTTCTAAAAAGCATTCTTCAAACACTGACGAAGCTCCATAAACTAGGTAAGGGCGCCAAATACCGCACACAGTTTATCTATTTGCACGTGGTAACTCAGGCACGCTCATTCTCCCCCAACCGTGGTGCCGCCTTCACCCCGCCAGCCACCAGCCCCTCTCCCATTCTGAAAGCCACTTGCCGCAGCCCATTTTGCACCAGCCCGTTTCGCAGCGTTTGCAGCACCATGGCTTTGCCCTGTGGTGTGGCAAATACCTGATCCATGGTGTTTACCCGGCCATAGGGGATATCAGCAGTAAGGAAGGCGGAGCATAATCGATCAATATCAACCAACGAAAAAGCACTCTCAAGTATTGGTTTAAGCAACTCCCTGTTTTTCACCCGAGTGGCGTTGGTGGTGAACTCCGGTCTTTGGGGCAGGTCACGCAATTCCAGTATGTCGCAGAGTGCCCTGAATTGCCTATCGGAACCCACGGCGATCATTAACCATTGATCATCGGCTGTTTTGAAGATGTTGCCATAGGGTGCAATATTGGGGTGCTCCGACCCAAGCCGCTGCGGGACCTGCCCAGCCACGAGCCAGTTGGTGGCCTGGTTGACCAATGAAGAAATGGCAGCTTCCATCAAAGACACGGTAACATAGCTCCCCTCGCCGTTCTTCATCCTTTTGATCAACGCCAGCAGCAATCCCTCCTTTAGCTGGTGACCGGCCAGCACGTCAGTCAGTGCCACGGGCATTTTTTGTGGCTTGCCGTCCTTTTCCCCGTTCAGGAAGACAAACCCGCTCTCCGCTTGCACAATGGCGTCGTAGCCTACCCTATTCTCTTCAGCACCAAAGCCGGTAATGTGTCCATAAATAAGATCAGGCTTAAATGCCTTCAAATCGGCATAGCAGACGCCCAGCTTTTCCGCATCGCCCGGTTTGTAGCTGGCAATAACGATGTCAGCTGTTTTCACCAGGTCATAAAGCCTTTCAAGGTCTTCTCTCTTCTTCAGGTTGAGCAACACCGAGGCCTTCCCTGCATTCACCGACATGAAGTACGCCGACATATCCGAATCGGCTGGCTCAGAAGCCAGCTTCCAGCTGCGTGTGACGTCGCCGCCAGTTTCGGGATTCTCTACTTTGATTACTTCTGCACCCAATTCTGCGAAAAATTGTCCCACGCTGGGGCCAGCCAGTACTGAGGCCAGCTCAATAACTTTGAGGTCGGAAAAGATTGCTGTACTTTGCACGTTATGAGTAAAAATAAGACGATGGCAAAGATAGACAGGTTTTTGAGCATACTGATGGTTACCCTATTTTCTTGCCTGGCGGCAAATGCACAGCCACAGGAAGGCATCTGGAGGGGTACGCTCGACATGCAGGGTATGCAGTTGCCGTTCAACTTTGAAATGAAGCTGGAGAACAATATTTGGAGGGTATACCTGTTGAATGCCGAAGAACGCCTCCTCATCAGAGACAGCAAAGTGAAGGAAGATTCCATTTACCTTCCCATGAACCTTTTCGATTCCTACATTGTCGCTGCCTTTCAGGGCGACCACCTGGAGGGGGTATTTGTAAAAAACTACTCTGAAGATTACAAAGAAACCTTCAAAGCTGACTATGGTCTTGAGTATCGCTTTTTTCCTGACAGCGATGAGCCGGTTACCGACTTTTCAGGCAGGTGGGCCATCAACTTTACATCGGAGGACGACAGTATAACGTCAATTGGACTTTTTAAGCAGGAAGCCAACCGCATATGGGGCACCATCCTTACTGCCACCGGGGATTTCCGCTATCTACAGGGCAATGTGAAAGGGAAAAACCTCTACCTCAGCACTTTCGATGGGGCCCACGACTTCATCTTTCAGGCCAGCCTCCTCGGCCCCGGCAAGCTGGTCGGGCTTTGGCTATATGGCAAAAATTATAAAGAGGGCTGGTCAGCCACAAAGGATCCCTCCGCCGAAATCCCAGATTTTACCAACGTCGCCTACAGTAAAAAAGACCAGCCATTTGAGTTTTCTTTGAAAGGACTTGATGGGAGAACAATTACTCATAATGACCCCGCACTGAAGGGAAAACCCGTCCTTCTGCAAATTTTTGGCACCTGGTGCTCCAATAGCATGGACTTGTCCAACTTTATCGACGATTGGCTCCAGGCCCATCCTGATTCCGGGTTTGAATGGGTGGGCCTGAGTTTTGAAACGAATGAAGACCTGGCTTATGGTAGGCAGCGCCTGGAAAATTGGCGGACTTTTATGGATACGGATGCAAAATTGGCCTTCGGCGGCAAAGCGGACAAAACCTCCGCTTCGATGATGTTCCCTACCCTCAGTCGGGTAAATGCCTACCCTACCCTCATTATTCTCGACAAGGATCACAAGCCTGTGAGAACCTATGGCTTTTTCAACGGCCCTGCCACGGGAGAGTACTACGAAGTCTTCAAAGAAGACTTTGAAGCGGTGGTTCAAAGTGTGCAGGGAAATCGCTGACAAAAGTCACACTGACAGGTCGGAGGTGATCATGATTTAAGGTTTTTTTGTAGGATACCTTCGGGTACAAAAAAAACAGCCATGATACCCGAAGTAAATGATGTAATACTGGCTCAGCTTCAAAACCTGGAAACTGCACTCGCACATGAGGCAAGAGTTTACAACGACCGGATTGAGCAGGTTCACGCCGCCAACAAAGCCTCAGCACTGAACCTTATCCACTACCTGACCCTTCGGAAAGCCGATCTCCGGCCCTTACAGGACAAACTGCACTATTTGGGGCTTTCTTCACTTTCCAATTCCGAAAGTCACACCCTGCACCAGGTTCGCTCGGTCATTCAGTGGTTGAATCATCAACCTTACCACGGCCACCCCGATGATATCGATCCGGCGACCGCCCGGGCTATTGCGCAGAGGCAATCCATGCATTTGTTTGGTCAGCGCTCCAGCAACGAGACACCATTTATCATGGTCACGCTGGATGCCCGAATGGTCGGCGACGTTGGATTGGTTTCTCAGTTTTTAGAGCAGGGAATGGATATAGCCAGAATCAATTGCGCCCATGATGATGAAGCAATATGGAGGGTACTGGTTTCTACCTTAAAACAGGCAGTCGTTGCGACGGGAAAAAGCTGTCGGATTTACATGGATCTTGCCGGGCCCAAATTGCGCACAGGCATTCCTGGCAAAGGAAAAGATAAAAAGCGGTTGAAAATAGCTGAAGGGCAAACACTGAAACTTGTGGAGCCCGAGTACGAGGCAGGCGAAAAAGAGCGGGTTGTGAGCTGTAGCGTGAGGGGCATTATCGCACAGCTGAAGCCCGGGCAGAAAGTGCTTTTTGATGATGGTCTTATCAGCACAACTGTCGTAAAAGTAAAAGGCAACCAGGCTCACCTCGCCATTGACAGGGTCTCTGGCACTAAACCCCATCTCAAGGTCGGCAAAGGCATTAACTTTCCCAACGCTCAGCTTGAGATTGTCAGTTTAACAAAGGAGGACAAACAGGCACTGCCCTATATTTGCCAGGAGGCCGACATGGTAGGTTACTCTTTTGTGCGAACAGTTGACGACTTAAAGGTACTTCAAAGCAGCCTGGCAGACCTAAGCGACACCCCTCCTCACATCATCGTGAAAATAGAAACACCTGAAGCGTTTGTCAATCTGCCCGAGTTGCTATTGCAGGGAATGACAAAAAACACCATGGGCGTAATGATTGCCCGGGGCGACCTGGCAGTGGAAGTTGGGTTTGAGAGGATGAGTGAGTTGCAGGAAGAAATCCTTTGGATTTGTGAGGCGGCCCATGTCCCGGTCATTTGGGCCACCCAGGTGCTGGAAACACTTAATAAGACAGGCATAGCTACCCGTTCGGAGGCGACCGATGCTGCCAGGTCGTCTATGGCCGAATGTGTGATGATCAACAAAGGATTGCATACCGTAGAGGTGATCAGGTTCCTGAAAGACATCTTGAGCCGAAGCGGTGGGCACCGCACCAAACGAAGGCACCTATTCAGGCCCTTGTCAGTAGCACAGCATTTCTTTAAGGAAAGGGAGCTTCTGCAAGAACTAACCGCTTCAGAAAATGCTTAATAAGGCGACTTCTGGTTGACGGAAGAGTTACCCGAAAAAATAAAAACTATGTGGAACGAAAGGTACGCCAAAACTGAATTTGCTTACGGCAAAGAACCAAACGATTTCTTGAAACAACAAATAGCGGAGAAAGCGTCAGGCAAGGTACTTTGCCTCGCTGAAGGACAGGGGCGAAATGCTGTATATCTGGCTAGCTTGGGCTATGAGGTCACAGCAACCGATCTCTCTTCTGTGGGTTTAGAGCGCACTATGGAATTGGCAAAAGAAAAGGGTGTTGCAGTCACCACGCTGCAAGTTGACTTAGGCGAATACCAGATAGCCAGCGAAGCATGGGATGGCATCGTCTGCGTTTTTGGTCACTTCCCTCCTTCAGTGAGAACCCATGTGTTAAGTCAACTAAATAGCGGTCTGAAGCCCGGTGGCTTTCTATTAATGGAAGTTTATAGCACAGACCAGCTCGGCTATGGTACAGGTGGGCCAAAAGAACTATCCATGCTGTACACGCTCAGTGAGCTTGAAACCATGCTGGGGCCATCGTGGGATTTTAAAGTTTTACACCAGACCGAAAGAGAAATCAACGAAGGTGAGTATCACAACGGAAAGTCGTCGGTGATTCAGGTTTATGCAAGGAAGAAATAGGCCAGCTTAAATTTTCGGCAACACCCACGGCTTCCTGTAGCTCGGAAACACCAGCGCATTCGCAGCCTTGTTATTCACAATCTGGCGCTTGGTTTCATCGTAAACCACTGGCCCGGCCCCTCGTTGCGACAGGTTACCCAAGTGAGCGTAAATGCCTGCCATTCGGCCCATATCAATCGTACAATTCGTTGTTCCCCGGCTTTTGATGCAATCGAGAAAATTACGCACATGCTCTGGATGGTAATTTTTTCCTTTTTCGAAAAGTATCGGCTCCATGGTTGGGCTTCCGTTTCTGTTTTCGGGCTTTAGCTCCCAGAATTCTCTATTGGCAACAATCGTGGCATCGTCACCCTGAATGGCCAGGCCATAGGGCTTGTTGTACGGCCCGCTCTGTATGCCCGCCGTGTGATCCCAGGTCAGTACAAAGTCTTTCATTTGGTACACCACAGAAAGGGTGTCGGGTGTTTCGTGGTTGTAATCGGCAAAGGAAAGATTGCCTCCAACCGAACTCACCGTTGCTGGCATGTAGTCGACCTTGCCTGCCCAAAGGGCCATGTCGACCAAATGCACGCCCCAGTCGGTCATGAGCCCGCCACCGTAGTCCCAAAACATCCTCCAGGAACCATGAAAACGAGTTGGATTGAAAGTCCGGTCAGGTGCTGGCCCAAGCCAGGTATTGAAGTCAACACTAGCTGGTACCGACTCGTCAGGCTTCATGAGTTGACCAATGCCATAGCCAAAGTTGCCCCATACTTTGATCTTGCGAAGTTTGCCCAGCTTTCCACTGTGCACCATAGCCATGATGTCCGCCCAGTGCGTGCCACTCCGCTGCTGCTGACCCACCTGCACCACTTGCTTTGAATATCTTTTGGCTGCTGATTGCATTACTTCTATTTCGCCGATACTATTGGCCAGGGGTTTTTCAACATACACATCTTTCCCGGCTTGCAGCGCCTCTACAAAAGGCAAGCAATGCCAATGATCGGGCGTTCCAATGATTACCGCATCGATGTCCTTGTCGGCAAGCAGGTCACGATAGTCGTTGTATAGTTTCGGCTTTTTGCCTTGCTTTTTCTCGACTTGCGCCGCTTTGTCGTTCAGCACATTTTCATCCACATCGCAAAGCGCCACACACTGTGCGTCTGCATTGTTCATGTGATTCTCAAGAATCCAATAGCCCTGGCCCCGGCAGCCTATAAGGCCGACATTTACAACGTCGCTGGGAGCGGCCTTTCTGCGACCTGCTAAAACTGCTGACGGGAGAATAGTCAAAGCGCCCAGCCCAAGGGTGGTGTGCTTCACGAAGGTGCGTCTGTTGGTAGTCATAATGGAGTAGGTATGTATCTCTGTCTAAGCTAAAAGGATATTTCCCATTATGAAAGCAGAAATGTAGATTTGAAGGAATCAGCGGCAGCTTTTACACGAAAAACACATGTCCGATAATTTACGAGACAAGAGTAAACTCAAGCGATCCCTGCTATTTATTACCATCATCCTTGTGGTGTGGTTAGTGTTGGGATGTGCTGGTCAACGAAAGGGAGAAGCTGTGCGAGGCATTTGCGAAACGTTTCAATGCAACCAGGGTGGAGTAGTTCGTGCCGATACCACCAAGAAGGCAATGACTCTTGTTTTCACAGGCGATGAATTTGCTGATGGTGCTGCGCACATCATTGATGTACTGACCAGACAAAAGGTGAAAGCAGCCTTCTTTTTCACGGGTAATTTTTACGGCAACCCGGCATTTGAAAAAATCATCCATCAGCTCAAACAAAACGGTCATTACCTGGGCGCACATTCTAACAAACACCTGTTGTATTGCTCCTGGGAAAACCGTGATAGCTTACTGGTCACAAAACAGGAGTTCACGCAAGACCTTGAGGAAAACTACCTGAAAATGTCTCGTTTCGGCATCAAAAAGCAGGAAGCTTCTTACTTTCTGCCGCCTTATGAGTGGTACAACGACAGCATCAGCATATGGACACATGACTTCGGCCTCCAACTGATCAACTTCACTAGCGGCACCAGATCCAACGCCGACTACACCACGCCAGACATGCCGAACTACCGAAGCAGCGAGGTCATCTACAACAGCATCCTGAACTATGAGCAAAAAGATTCGGCAGGGCTCAATGGATTTTTACTGCTCGTTCACATTGGCACTGCGCCAGAAAGAACCGACAAGTTCTATATAAGACTGGAGGAGCTGATTGTTGAGTTGAGAGCGAAAGGGTATGAGTTCAAACCCCTTGTTGACCTGCTCAATGCTGGCGCTTCAGGCGTCAAAGAGGAGTGATATGGTGGCCATAGGTAAGAACATCTTGCCACTGTCGGGCAACAGAATAAACCCATACTTTTGATAGAAACGGACTACATTGTCATCAATCGGATCAACAATCACCGCCATCGAGCCAATGCTGCTACTGGCAGTCTCAAAACTTTTCTTCAAAGCGTCAACTAACAAGAGCTCACCAAAACCATTACCAGCCATTTTCTTATCAATGGCCAGCCTTCCGAGGAGTGTGGCGGGTAAATCTTTATAATTAGGAGGCAATTTTTTTCTGATTTCCTCAAGGAGCAGTTTTTGGCTTATGGATGTGCTTGATAAGGTATAAAACCCCAAAACCACGCCCTCACTATCGGCAAGTACGAAACAAACAGACAGCTTCCGTTTAACATCCTGCTTCGCCTGCTTGATAAGATAATTATCCAGCATGGGCTGACCACAGCTGAACTCACTCTTGTGGTGAGAGGTGTCGAGGGGTACTATGGCATAGTTCTTCACTGCTTCAAAGAATCTTTGTGCCTGTTCAAAGCATTCTTCAAAGCCTTATTAGGTGCGGGCGGATTCATCAGTGCGTCGAAAAAAATTCCTTTGTCCTTGCTAGACGCTATGATCCTATCGTGTTTTTCTACAATCTTCTGTGCCTCCTGCTGGGCAGAGTGTATAACAAACTCAGTGAGGGTTCGAAACCCACCCAAACTAGCTGCGTACTCAAACAATTCTTTTTGCTCCCTTGAAAGCCTTGTATCAAATCTTGCTTTTTCTGAAACACTCATGACTGTATTGCCTCCATATCAAATGTACGGAAAATATACGTACAAAATAGCTTAGAAGTTCAAACAATTTGATCTTCTATATACTATTACGGCTGGTTGAATTTATCTTTAGCTGATTTTTGATTTCCTTGACACGAAACGTTTGCTTCATGACCCTACTCTACCTGCAATTTCTGGTTTCCTTCCTCCTCCCACTCTCCGACCCCACGGAGGCCAAAGCTGATGCTTTGAATATTCGCATCAACCAAATCGGCTACTTACCAAATGAAAGCAAAGTGGCCATCGTCTTTTCCAATTCGCCGGTAAAAGAAGCTTTTCAATTAGTTGATACTAACACCGGATCAACCGCCGGGACAGTAAAACCGATCAAATCTAAAGCCAAAGGTTGGGGCACTTTCAGCTATTTCTATGAGTTGGACTTTACCTCCATCACCCAAGAAGGTACTTACAAGCTGGTTGGTCAGAAGAGCCAATCCGCCTCCCGCCAGTTTACCATTTCGGACAATGCCTACGGCGGCCAGACCGAGCCCCTGCTCACCTTCATGCGTCAGCAGCGCTGCGGCTACAATCCGTTCCTCGACATGGTCTGCCACCAGCGTGACGGGCGCAGCATGTTTGGCCCCATGCCCGACTCCACCTATGTGGATGTGAGCGGCGGCTGGCACGACGCCGGGGATCAGCTAAAGTATTTGATTACGGGCAGTTATGCCACAGGGCATATGCTATTGGCCTACGAGCTCTTTCCCAAGCGATTTGCTGACGAAGCCAACGCCCTTGGCCAGCCAGGTGGCAATGGGCTTGCCGACGTGCTCGATGAAGCCAAATGGGGACTCGACTGGATCCTCAAAATGCATCCAGCACCCGACCAGCTCATCCATCAGGTAGCCGACGACCGGGACCATAAAGGCTGGAAAATGCCGGACAATGACCCTTCGGATTATGGCTGGGGATCCAATAGCTACCGGGTGGCTTATTTCGCTACCGGAGAACCTCAGGGCCTGATGAAGTATAAAAGTGAAGCCACCGGGGTCGCCAATCTGGCTGGACGATCGGCCGCTGCGCTGGCACTGGGCGCCCGCATCTGGAAAAACGACCTGAAAGATGCGTCGTTCGCCTCCGACTGTCTGGAAGCAGCCAAAACGCTGTACGCTCTTGGAAAAACAAAGGAGGGCTTTCAGCAAGGCAATTCGTATGGTGCTCCCTACCGCTACACCGAACAAACCTGGACTGACGACATGGAGTGGGGAGCAGCCGAACTGTATAAAACCACGGGGGAAAGGACATATCTGGAAGACGCTAAAAAATATGCTCGCCTGGCTGGCACCGAGGGCTGGACAGTACTCGATACGGCGGCCCACTACCAATATTACCCATTCATTAACCTGGGACACTATGCCCTTTATGATGTGGTGGAACCGGCATTTCAGGATACACTGGCTAGCTACTATCGGGCAGGGATTGACTTTACGCTCAAAAAAGCTGCACGCAACTCTTACAATATCGGCATCCCTTTTATCTGGTGTTCCAACAATCTGTTAACTAGCCTTGCAGCCCAAATCATTCTTTACGAAAAAATGACCGGCGACATGCAGTACCACTCCTACCTGGTGGCGCAGCGAGACTGGCTTTTTGGTCGTAACCCGTGGGGTACCACCATGTTTACCGGCATGCCCGAAGGTGGTGAATATCCGGTGGACGTCCACACCAGCGTGTGGGCGATGACAAAAAAAGAAGTGCCCGGAGGATTGGTAGATGGGCCATTGTTTGGAAGCATCTATTACAAAATGCTAGCTGTGGAGCTCTCAGAACCAGATGAATTCGCTGCTTTTCAAAATCCTTTTGTCGTCTACCACGACGACATTGGCGACTACTCCACCAACGAACCCACCATGGATGGTACGGCTGGCGCTATTTTGATGATGGCATATTTTGGGGTGGATAAGTAGGAAGGCGGTAAAAAGTGGGAATTGACGAGTGAACTGTTAATGAAAAATGCGTTTCATGCATTTTTACATAGCGTTGTACACCGTCTTTAATTTAAATAATCTTCAATTTCCTTCATCTCGATTACGATTTCATCAGATTCAGGAAGACATTGTATCATTTCAGTTGGAACCGATCTATCTTCCATCGGTAATTTTCTATACCATTCTAGAACTTCTTGAAATTGTTTGCGACCTAGTTCTTTGTCTCCTAATTTATAGTTGCAGAATCCAATTTGTTCAATCAGTTTTACATATCTCCAAATTTGAAATTCTTTTAACTCTTCTTTGTTTACTCGTTCATAATATTTTAACGCACTGTCAAGTTCACCTTTATCGTGAAAGCAATGAGCAACATAGAGACATGCAAGAAAATTGGTTGAATCAAGTTCATAGGCTTCTAAGAATTTCTCCAAGGCTAAATTCGTATGATATTCTTTATCACCATCAGACATATAATAAGTTAGTCCCCAAATGTGAAAATCATTTGTGTCTGGACCCTCTAGTTCCTTAAGAATATTAAACACCTCGGATCGCAAGAGTTTTTTCCTTTCAGGATTTTCTTCCGATTCGAAGTCTTCATACCTTTTAATCAATATGTCTTTATATTCTAGGTTCATACTATGGAGTACAACGAAGGAGTATCTGCTAGTCAATCAGCCTTTCACTACTTCAGGCAAAGTCACAGTGAAGCCATCAATCGGCCCGGTTCCATTCAACTGTTGATCGAACGGATGCTCTTCAATTCTCCCGTCGGCTGTGTAAATCCAAACCTTTTGATGATCAAAATCGATAAGCCACCCAAGGGAAGCTCCCTGGCTGATCCATTCGGACATTTTTGATTGGACTTGCTTCAGGTTGTCAGAGGCAGAAACAATCTCGATAACAAAATCGGGACACACACGAGCGAATTTCTTTTTCTCAGCCTTTGGCAGTGCCTCCCACTTGTCTTTTAAAATAAGGCTGACATCAGGAGAGCGAACAGCTGAGTTGGGTAAGGTAAAACCCGTGGAAGAGTCAAAGACATAGCCCGCTTTTGACTTTTTGTTCCATGTGCCCAATTCCGCTGTAAGGGAAGCATTGAAGCAGCCAATTTCACTGCAAGCTGGAGAACTCGCTAAGACATTTCCCTGATCATCTTTTTCAATCCTTAAATCTCGATTGTCTACGCAAAGTTTCAGGAATTCCTCCTCAGTGACTCCGCTTGACAATTGTGTATTGAGCTCGTAAGCCATCTTTTAAGACTTGTTTCAGCTTAATAAAGTTAAAGAATTAATTGCAAAGGCGAGCAATTCGGCGACGCTTCTAATCAAGGAGAACGAGTACACGGCTCCCTTACTTCGTCCTTTCAATGGTGTACTGCACCAACTGCTTCAGAGAAGTTTTGTAAACCGAATCTTTAAATTCATCAAGAATAACGAGTGCCTCCTGATAGTGGCGCTCCATAGCGTCTCTGGCGTAATCAAGCCCGCCGGATTGCTTCACGTAGTCGATTACCTCAGTCCGCTTTTTGGGCTTGTCGCTGTCGTGTCGGATAATGCTGAGGATGCGCTTTCTATCAGCGGGACTGGCCTCACGCAACGCATAAATCAGCGGCAGTGTCAGCTTCTTTTCTTTGATATCAATGCCCAGTGGCTTGCCAATTTCGTCAGCGCCATAGTCAAAAAGGTCGTCCTTGATCTGAAAAGCCAAGCCTATCTTTTCTCCGAACATGCCCATCCTGTCAATAGAAGCCTTATCGGCCCCGACGGAAGCCACGCCCACCTTGCAGCAGCTGGTAATTAAGCTGGCTGTCTTTTGCCTGATGATATCATAGTAAACTTCTTCTGAGATATCCAGCTTTCTGGCCTTTTCCATTTGGAGCAGCTCGCCCTCACTCATTTCCTTCACCGCCTCGGACACAATTTTCAGCAAGTCGAAATCACCATTGTCAACCGAGAGTAACAGCCCCCTCGATAGCAAAAAATCACCCACCAACACTGCAATTTTGTTTTTCCAGAGCGCATTAATGGAAAAGAAACCTCTCCGGTAGTTGGCGTCATCCACCACATCGTCATGCACCAGCGTAGCCGTATGAAGCAGCTCTATCAACGACGCCCCTCTGTAAGTAGCGTCGGTAATAGGCCCATAAACACCAGCGCTAAGGAATACAAACATGGGCCGCATTTGCTTGCCCTTTCGCTTCACTATGTAGGTCATTATTTTATCCAGCAACATGACATTACTCTTCATGGAGTGTCGGAATTTCTTCTCGAATTCAGTCATTTCTTGCGCAATGGGCGCCTGGATATCTTCTAGTTGAAGCTTCATATGTTTGCGGCACAATAATAACAGGTTAAACCTGCTTTGCAAAAGCAATACCAGGCGGTAAACCCTCTGATAAAGGCTATAGTTTCGGCCAGGGCAACAAAATTCACCTTTTATTTGCCACCCGGAAAGTTTGATTTGATCAATTCAGCAAAAACTTCGAGGTTAGGTGATATTTTCCTCCTTAGCCCTTAAAATAAACAATACCTATGCGTCGAATACCTTATTTCCTGGTGGATGTATTTACGCAGTCACCCTTTGGTGGCAATCAGCTGGCAGTGATATCCAAAGGCGACCTCGTTAGAGAAGAAGAAATGACGCAGATTGCCAGAGAGTTTAACCTTTCAGAAACCACTTTCATCTACTCTCCTGAAAATGAAGACAATAATGCCCGGGTGCGCATATTTACCCCTGGTCAGGAACTGCCATTTGCTGGGCACCCTACGCTGGGTACTGCCTTCGTCATCGCAAGAGACATTGACTACAAACCGGAGGATAAAATCCTCACGGTGTTTCTTGAGGAGAAGGTAGGTACGATCCGGGTGGATATTGATATTCAGAACGGAGCACCTGAAATGCTCGTGATGACACAGCCGCTTCCCACTTTTGGAGAAATGTTAAACGATATCCCACTCCTTGCCGAGCTTTTATCGCTCCGGGAAAGTGACTTCCTGCCGAATTATTTCCCGCAAACTATTTCATGTGGTGTGCCCTATCTGATCACACCTTTGAAATCGCTGGAAGCCGTGAGAAAAATCAAGTTCAGGACAGATGTTTGGGAAAAGGTGGTAGAAAAATACAATCCGGGGTGGATTTACCCCTTCGCTATGGGAGGAGATGATATCGAGTCACACGTGCACGGCCGTATGTTTGCCCCTGAAGCGGGCATTGTGGAAGACCCGGCTACGGGCTCGGCCAATGGGCCACTGGGCTGCTACCTGGTACAGCATAAGCTTAGGAATACCGGAAAAAAAACCAAGATCATCAGCGAGCAGGGTTACGAAATGGGTAGAGCCAGCAAGCTGTATCTCGAAATAGAAAGGTCAGAACATGCCATCACTCAGGTAAAAGTTGGTGGCTACTGCGTGTTTATGGGCCAGGGTCAACTATTTTTGCCATGAGGATCAAATCCAACTCATGAAAAATTACCTTGTACTGCTCCTGATTGCCGTTGCTGCTCTGGTTGTTTCGTGTTCCGAGAATGAGTCAGAGCGCATCAAAACCTTCCCCAATAAGTTTGCTGACCAGGAGCTGGTGAAGCTATACGATTTTAAAGACAGAAGGCAGTCGGAGGCTCTAATTCCCTATCTCACTCATCAGCAGAGCGTGTACCGTGAAGAAGCGGCAATGGCTTTCGCCTCCACTCAAGACACTGTTGGGCTTCCCTACTTGTTTCCGCTTTTGTCAGACCCCAAAATTGAAGTGAGAAAAGCGGCCGCTTTTGCCATTGGCCAGATGAAAAGAAAAAGTTCACAGTCGGCCCTGGCCAACAGGCTACCGCTTGAAACCGAGCCATTGGTGAGATACTATCTTCTGGAAGCGCTGGGCAAATGCCTCAGCACCGACTACATGCATTTTTTGGCTGACTATGAAGCCACCGACGATCTCACCATTATCGGAAAGGCATGGGGCATTTATCGTGCTGGCCTTGGAGGCATTAGTGACTCAGTGCTGACAGTGGCTGCCAGCGCCATCCTGGCCGACACCCTACCTGATCAGGCAAGGCTGGCTGCCGCCAACTATTTTGGAAGAATGAGAGGTATAAGCATAGCACATTTTGAAAGCGTACTAAAAAACAGTGCCGCCAACGACTCTCTTCCAGCGGTGAGAATGGCTACAGCAAGAGCTTTAGCAAAATCCAACAACGACTCGATAGCTTTTTTTATCGACGACCAACTCAACAGTGAAAGTAACTCCCTGGTCAGGGTAAACCTCATCAGAGCGCTTAAGCAGGAGCATTTCTCTATCGTGGAATCAACACTCCTCGAAATACTTAAAAGCACAGATTATCAAACGTCGGTGAGTGCTGGTGAAACAATAAGTACATGGCAAGGCCGGGAAGTGGAGCGATGGATATGGGATGTTAATGATCAGATTGTGATCCCCAGAACAAGGGCCATTGTTTTAGGCAATCTGCTGGAAAGCAATCTGTACGGCTACAATGCATATAGAGAGCTTTCGGAAATGTATGGCGGGGTGAGCAATCCATATGACAAAGGATTTATTTTGCAGGCACTTGGAAACTATCCCAACGCCAGCGCCTTTCTCGGGAATCAGCTGGATGATCCCCACCCGTTTGTTCGAACCAGTGCCATGGAGGCCCTAAGTGCCATGAACCAGTCGACGCAGTTCCCTGCTTTCAAGCAACCTGAACTGATTGGCTATTTCAGACAAGCCATTCTTTCGGGCGATGCTGGGCAGGTAACCGTGGCAGCGTCCACACTCACAAGACTGAGGTCGAGGCTCCAGCCTTACCTCGGCAATATCCAGTTTATGTATCAGGGACTCGACAGTCTGCATCTTCCGGAGGATGTGGAGCCCTACCAGGCGCTGGAAAGCACCATTAGTGCCTATGAAGGACGAGAGGGCGTTAGCCCCGGGCAACTCTACCAAAACCCAATTGCCTGGGACGTGGTGACAGAAATTAGCAAGGGAGCAAAAACGATGATAGAAACATCGAGGGGGTTAATAGAAATTGAGCTACTGATAGAAGAGGCACCCGGCTCGGTTGAGAATTTTGTTAGTCTGGCACGCAGCGGTTTCTACGAAAACCTCACATTTCACCGGGTAGTGCCAAACTTCGTGATTCAAGCCGGTTGCCCAAGGGGCGATGGTTACGGCAGTTCGGATGGCGTCATCAGGTCGGAGTTTTCAACCCAAAAATACGGCACTGGCTACGTAGGCATGGCAAGTGCAGGCAAAGACACCGAAGGCTCGCAGTGGTTTATCACGCACTCCCCAACCCCCCACCTCGACGGCGCTTATACTATTTTCGGAAGAGTAACCAAAGGGATGGAAGTGGTCAACAAAATTGAAGTGGGAGACCGCATCACCTCCATCAAGTTGCCATGAGCAGACCCATTGCTTCGTGCCCCCTGGCCGACCTTGATGACCAGAAAAATCATCTCCACCTGTTCGCTTCCTATCTGGAGGTGGTCAGGAAAGGGAAATCCAAAAAGTATGCACTCACTCCCATCATGCGGCTGGAAATCAACCACAGACAACTGCTCGGCCCACTTATTGGCGGCGGACTTTTGAGCTGCATAGCATTTATTACACTTTTCTCATGGAACAAATGGGCAGTACTTCTGCTTGTGCTGGGTATTGGCGGAGTGGGATTGATGTACTATGGGCTAGTCGGCGTTAAAGTACTCACCCTGAAAGAGGACAAAATTCGTTACGACATTATGATACCCGGAATTGGAGAAGCGTTGTCGGCATTCATTAGCTTCTATAATCATCTCATACCCCGTATGGCGCTCGGGGAATCCCACGTCTTTCCAGTGTATCTGCTACAAGACACCATAAATAACCAGACCGGGCTTTACCTCTACCTCGTTTTGTCAGACTTGCCTCCAAACCAAATCGATTACGACGTGGTAGATTTGATGAAACTATCGACGGAGCTTCATTTTGAGTTCGACGGTATTAGCCACTACCGGGCAAAAGTTGATGGATCTGTTCCCCCTGACGCATTCATTGAGCGTTCTGATGCCAGATAAGGAATCTGGTACATTGTCACAAACACTTTCTGTGTGATGTCTTTAAATTAGTATATTGGCCCCCCAAGAAGCCCGATTGTGAATGGAAGTTGAGACGGAAAAAATAAAAGGAGAAAAGAAGAGATATAAGCCAGTCCTGCCAAGGACCCGTTACTGGCCTATTGTACAGCTGAACAAAAACAAGAAAGCCTTCATTGAAACTGTCACCAATGAGAGCCTGAAAAACCTGATCACGCTCACATCGGGACGGTCGCTGAAAGAAGAGTTGGAGTCAACTGTTTACCGGGAGAGGCTGCGAATGAAGCAGAACCCGTGGAAAGTTGATCCGAAAGACGAAAAGGACTTTTGGAACCAGATACAGAAAAGGCTCATTGAAATCCCCAATGACGACGAGGCAAAAAAGAAGGAAACTGAAGAGGCCATTCTACGGGAAATCATCAAGCGCTACGCCAACGAAATCTCAGGTAATTTCAAAAATTCGCACTACAGGTTTGCCCGTACCATTATTACCTTCGGCTTTGCTCGCCTGCTCAATGCTACCCGGGTAAAAGGCATCAAGTCCCTTTGGAGTAAGCAGCTGGACCTCGATGATAAAATCCATGTGGTGGGGCAAGTAGAGCAGCTCCGTCGGCTGGCAAGAAGAGGTACGATCGTTATGGTGCCCACGCACTTCAGCAACCTCGATTCAATACTCATTGGCTGGGTAATTCAGCACATGGGCTTACCTCCATTCATCTATGGTGCTGGGCTTAACCTCTTTAATATCAGGATTTTTGCCTACTTTATGAACAGCCTTGGGGCTTATAAAGTTGACAGGCGAAAGAAGAACTTACTCTACCTGGAAACGCTCAAGACCTATTCACAGGAAGCTTTGAAATATGGCTGTCATAGTCTGTTCTTCCCCGGCGGCACCAGGTCAAGATCGGGTGCCATTGAAACACAACTCAAGCTTGGCTTGCTTAGCACAACAGTAGCCGCTCAACGGGAACATTTTGAGGAAGACGAATTGAAGGCTAAAAAAATTTTCATCGTGCCAGTGGTGCTCAACTATCACTTCGTTCTTGAGGCACCTAGCCTCATCAACGATTATCTCGAAAGAAAGGGACAGGAGCGATACTATGTAGAAAATGATGAGTACTCTACCTCATACAAAATCATTAAGTTTCTTTTGAAATTTTTCACCAGAGGCTCCGACATCTCGGTAAGTATTGGCAGGGCCATGGATGTGTTTGGTAACTATGTCGACAACCACGGAAACAGCCTTGACAAGCAGGGGAACCCGATGGAAATAAAGGACTACTTCACCACCGATGGAGTAATTACTTTCGATGCACAGCGGGAGCAGGAATATACCCGTATTCTCGCCAAAAGGATCGTGGAAGAGTATCACAAATACAATCGGGTATTCAGTAGTCACCTGGCAGCTTTCACAGCTTTTGAAATGATCAAAAGGAGAAACCCTGCACTCGATCTTTATAACCTTCTCCGACTACCCGACGAAGACACCGAAATTGACTACGCTGAATTCAGAGAGACTTTCAGCAAGCTGAGAGAGGAAATATTTCGCATGAAGGAGATGGGGAAAATTAATTTTGCGAGTCACCTCGAAGGGCCTGTAGACGACGTGATCAAATACGGAATTGACAACTGCGGCATGTACCACGCCCTGAGACCTATTTTGAAGAACAAAAAGGGAAATGTGACAACGCAGGACATGAACAGACTCTATTATTACTATAACCGGATGGATGGATATGACCTCGAAAAATTCATCTAAGGATCCCGTAGGCGTATTAGGCGCTGGCAGTTTCGGCACTGTGATTGCCAATATGCTGGCGGAAAAGACCGACGTGATACTTTACGCCCGCACGCCTGAAAGGGCCAAAAACATCAACGACAAGAGAGAAAGTTCCGGACAAGCCCTTCATGAAAGAATCACCGTGACCAACGACCTGGAACTTGTTGCGAAGTCGTGCAACGTCATTTTCCCGGTGGTGCCCTCTGCTAACCTGCGGGAGCTTATCCGTCGCATGTCGCCCTATCTCCGCCCCTATCATATCCTCATCCATGGCACGAAGGGCTTTGATGTGAGCCTGCCGGACAACAAGCAGCTTAATGCCAACAGACCGCTTAGCCGGGACTATGTAAAAACCATGAGCGAGGTGATCATGGAGGAAAGTTCCGTGGTGAGAGTTGGTTGCCTGGCAGGCCCTAATCTCGCTGGTGAAATGGCAGCCAAACAACCAGCGGCATCAGTAGTAGCCAGCCATTTTGACGAGGTGATCAATGCCGGCCAGCAGCTGCTGAAAAATGAGCGTTTTCTCATTTATGGCAACAGTGACCTCATAGGCGTCGAATTGTGTGGCGTACTAAAAAACATCATCGCTATTGGCGCCGGTGTTATCCACGGGCTTGGCCTGGGCGAGAATGCCAAGGCCCTGCTCATAAGCCGCGGCATGGTAGAAATGATCTACATTGGTCAGGCACTAGGCGGCAACACCAAAGCGTTTATAGGCCTGGCAGGTGTTGGAGACCTGATCGCCACCTGCTCCAGCCAGCATAGCCGTAACTTTACTGTGGGTACAAGATTGGCGAAAGGCGAAAAAATAAGCGACATCATCGAAAGCATGGAAGAAACTGCTGAAGGGGTGCGAACCATTGAAATCGTCAAAAGTCTTTCGGAATTCTACAAAGTACGCTGTCCCATAACGGAAGCGCTACACAACATTATTAATGAAGAAATGACCGTGGGAGATGCCACCACCTACCTGATGAAATTCCCTTTCAGGGCCGAAATCGATTTTTTGTAGTTTCTCTTAACATTTTTTAACCTACTAAAAATCAGCTCCTTAAATCAGGAGTTGTATATTATCGTCTTTATTTGTTCAAATGACGATACTAAAATCAATTTTCATTGCCCTCGCCTGCTATGCGGGGGTCCTGCAAGCCCAGGACAGTTTGCTTACCGAAAAAACTGCCCCGTTGTCGGTCAAATATTTCGACGGTTTCTATTTAGGCTCGGCTGCTGGCTTCCAAAACCTTTTTGGAGGCTCCTATGTCAACAATATGGATGTATTGGCACAGCAATCAAAGTTTGTACTCGACCTTTACGGCGGCTTTAGAAAACAATTCCTAAAAAACAGGCTGGTTGTTGGATTGGAAGGGCAAATCGGGTTTACGGACGGTGACCTCAGCCATACCGACAACGCAACTCAACTGGAAATATCGTACGAAAACAATTCGCAGCATGGGATCGGAGGCACTGCTGGTATTACCGTGGGAAAGAAAAAAAGCCACTTTCTTCTCATATACTTAAATGAAACTACCCGAAACTTTGATGTAACCATCACTCAGTATGGAGAAACCTATAAACAGCAAGATCAACAAGGAATGCTAAAATATGGCGTGGGCTATGAAGCAACCCTGTTCAAAGGGCTCCATCTGTACGCCCGCATAGGAGGACTCAGAGTGGACTTTGGTGATCAGGTGACTAATATAAACGTAGAAGATAAGCTTGACTACATGTTGGGCGCACTCTACCAGTTTTGACCACCTTACAACGCTATTTTTCCATCCACTCCTTAAAGACACTCGCCTTCTCCTGACTCACAATAATTTCCTCCCTTGGTGCGGGTATCAACTGCACTAACAGCTTGCCTTTCTCAAAGCTCCGATAACTCTCAATGCCTGAAATAGACGCTATGTACTTTCGGTTAATTCGAAAAAAAACGTCCGGGTCAAGTTCATTTTCAAGGTCAGTCAGCGGCTTATCAAGTATCAACTTTTCGCCTTCTCTGTTGACAAGAAAACTTACTTTGTGCTCAGAAAAAAAGTATTGAATTTCATCCACAGGCACCGACTTAAAACTGACCCCCTTTTTTGCAACAAACCTTTTCCTCAATCCACTTTGTCCCTCCTGAACCGATCGAAGGGCATCCACTATATCAGAAGAGAAATGGCTTTTCAGTTTCTCCAGCTTGGTAAAAGCCTGAGCTAAATCGGCTTTTTTAAGTGGCTTCAGCAGGTAGTCAATACCATTCTGCCTGAATGCGTCGAGCATATACTGATCAAATGCGGTAGTAAAAATCACAGGACAACTCACGCTCACTTTCTTAAAAATGTCAAAAGAAAGGCCATCGTTTAGCTGGATATCCATGAACAGCAAGTCGACCACAGGCGCCCTCTGAAGGAAGGCCACAGCCTCTTTCACACTTGTTGATTCATTAACAATCTCAATGTCACTTCTCAACTTTTTCAGAAGGGAAATCAGTTGCTGTCTGGCAGGTATTTCGTCCTCTATTATGGCGACTTTCATACTTCAAGATAAGGCAATTTCACTTTAAACTCCTTTTCTGTTTCCTCCACAAGTACTTCCTTGCCCGTTAGCAATCTGTAACGTTCTGTTAGATTTCTCAGTCCAATTCTGGAGGTGCCTTTGAGGCGTTTGGCTTGCAGGTTGTTGACCACTTCCACCCAACCATTAATGAGGCGCAGACGAATAACCAAAGGCTCCTTTTCGCTAAATTCGTTGTGCTTCACCGCATTTTCCAAAAGCAGTTGGAGGCTAATTGGTGCCATCAATTTGTTGGACTCATCAGCAATGTCCACATCAAAATGCACCCCGTCGCCAAACCTGATCCGTACCAGTGTAAAATAGCTGTTAGCGAAGGCAATCTCTTCTTCTAACGACACCAGTTCTTTTTGTTTGTTCATTAGGATGTACCTGTAAACATCCGACAAGCTCTCATTAAACTGTAGTGCCCTGTCTCTGTCGTTTTCAATCAGGTAGGCGAGTGTATTGAGCGAGTTGAACATGAAATGCGGGTCGATCTGGCTTTTCAAAATCTCGAGCTCAGCCTCCACTCTGGCTCGCTCCAGCTGCTCAAAAGCCAAAAGATCGGTCTGGCGTTCCTTGATCAGAAAGACCGTTTCGTAGGCATGAGTAACGAAAATAACGCAGATCACATTGGCCAGCGATACCAGCTGCACGGCATCCCAGTCGACAGGGCCCACACCCGAGAACCTATACCAGCCAACGATCAGCGCCACGGTAACCGGGGCGGTATAAAACACATTGGCTGCCACTAGAATGATCAGCTTCCTGACAGGGCTACTGAACCAATCCATGTTTTCACGTTGCTTGAACAGCAACCAACGATTCCCTTGCCAGATACTCCATGAAATAAAAATGAAATAGATGTAGCCAAACCAATACATCCAGTCCGACAGACAAAGATCGCCAAACAGGCCCGTGAAATTGGGAATGAAAATACCGAAAGCAGGAATCCCTATCCAACGGATAGTGCGGTCGTCGATGCGGGATAAGTGGCTTGAGTGCTTCATTTTCCTGTTTCGGAATGGTGGGATTCGGCTTCAGTAAATCCAGTTTTCATCCTTAAAATTAAGGATTTAGCTTGTTACAACACTTACTATCAAATCTTGACCAATATGACTGATTTATCGCAACTAAACTATCTGGCCATATTTGTGGCAGCTTTCAGCGCTTTCCTTGTAGGTGGCGTTTGGTACTCCCCCATTCTTTTCGCCAAAGCATGGATGAAAGAAAACAATTTCACAGATGATGATCTAAAAAGTGGGCAGGGCAAAATCTTCGGAACTGCCTTTGTGCTGGAACTCATCATGGCCTTCAACCTCGCGGCCTTCATCGGAGCTGAATCCGACATTATTTTTGGCTTGATCGCAGGCTTCCTGGCAGGCTTTGGCTGGGTAGCCCTCGGCATGGGCGTCACCTATCTTTTCGAACGCAAATCGTTCCGCCTCTGGGCCATCAACGCAGGCTACCATGTGGTGTCGTTCACCGTGATGGGAGGCATTGTGGGGGTGTGGCACTAAGAGGGTAAACATATTATCGGAGTACAACGGCAAGAACCACTCACTAGTGACAACTTTACTTTTGTTATAATAATCCCCAAGAAGTTAACATGTAATTAATCACTATCATTCGTCATTTATCAATATATTGAGCTTCAGTTTATGTTTTATCAATATTTGACAAATGAAAAATGTGCTTCTCTGTGCAATTACTGCTACAGCAATTTTAGGCAACCACAAGGCATTTTCACTTGACCACACTGTGAGGTCAGTTCACGAAGGCCACTACACTTGGGTGAATACTGCGCCTGTATCGTCCTATTATTACTTCACCACGCTGGTCAATTCGACACTGTCGACATCTGCCGAAGATGGGCTTTTGTCCAAAGCCAGCGACGAAGAGAATGATCCATTATCAATTGAAATAACCTTGCAGCCAGCACACGGCACTCTGCTCGTTGAAGAGGATGGCTCCTTTACCTACACGCCGGAAGCCGACTATTTTGGGAAGGATTTATTTAAATATAAGGTGAATGATGGGGCCGATGATTCTAATGAGTCGAACGTTTTTTTGACCATCTTAACCTCTTCCCGTAATCAACGTCTGTCTCAAGTTGAGTGGACGAATAACTACGGGAGTGGTTATGAGGATAATATCACTTCTTTGATTCAAAGTAATTCCAGCGAAATTTTGATGGGTGGTTTAACCACATCTGACAATGAAGGAGTGCCGGGCAATGACGATGGTAAAGACAAGTTTTGGGCCCTTAAAATTAATACCCTAGGACAGGTTGAGTGGGAGAAGAAATATAATATTACAGAGCAAAGTTCAATCTGTTGTATAATTACCCTACCTGACAACTCTTATGTCATGGCAGGAAATTCGAGGAACACTGGCGACATACTACTTATTAAGACCAACGAAAATGGTGATTTGATTTGGGAAGAGTCATACGGTGGATCCAAAAAAGATGAAGTGGCAGATATTATGCTTCTACCTGATGAAGGATTCCTACTAGTCGGATCAACAGAATCCAGCGACGGAGACGTTCAGTCTGACAACCTCGGATCATCAGATGGCTGGCTAATAAAAACTGATTTGTCTGGCAATATACTTTGGGAAAAAACTTATGGGGGAAATAGAGGTGATCGTCTGGTCGCTGTCGAAGCCAACTGCTGTAACGGTTTTGTTGTATCCGGCTGGAGTAACAGTTTCTCGGCTAATTTGAAAGCAGACTACTGGATATTAAACGTTGATTCAAACGGTGACGTGTTATGGGAAAAGAACTTCGGAGGAAGTGAGTACGACAACCTTTCGAAGATGAAAACACTAGCCAATGGCAACATAGTTTTAGCAGGAAATACCCTTTCCCGGGATGGTGACATTCAATCGAATACACATGGGCAGAATGATATTTGGCTGATAGCTATAAATCAAGATGGCGAAATACAGTGGGAAAGAGCCTACGGAGGCAGCAACTCAGATGTTATTAACCAACTGCATATAAAGGGGAGTGGAAATATGATTCTTTCAGGAATGACCGATTCATGGGACTTTGATGTTCAATCAAACTCTAACCGACGAAGCGACAACTATTGGATAGTTGAAGTTAGCCCAGACGGGGAAATCCTTTGGGAGCAATCTTATAGTTCTGATAAATCTGGAATCAGCCGGCTTTCTACGTCTTTACTTATTGATGAAACCAGCATACTGTTGGCCGGTTTTTCTGATATTGGCCCGACTACATTTGTAGTTAGCATTGCTCTGAACTCCTTACCTGAGCTAGACTTTAATGGTGTAAGTATTATAGAAAGCGAGCAAATTAGTTCAGAACTAACAGCGTTGTCTGCCCACGACCCAGACAACGACCCCCTCACCTTCTCCATCCAGTCAGGCAATAGCGGCGAAGCATTTCAACTTTCAACTAACGGAGTACTGACCCTTGCAAAGGAATTGGACTTTGAAACTACCGCAACGTATAATCTTACCATCGAGGTTTCCGACGGAAAGCATTCATCTGCTGCTGTTATGACAATTACCGTCGAAGATGTCAATGAAGCTCCAACAGACATGGAAGTTTCTTCGCTTGAAGTTTCGGAAAACCTTGAAGCCAATACGCTGTTGGGCCTGCTAACATCGGCAGATCAAGATGGCGATGACACCCACACCTATACTCTGATTGAAGGCGAGGGTGCAGAAGACAACGCCTCGTTTACTATTGATGCTGACAAGCTACTGACGGCAGAAACATTTGATTTTGAAACAAAGTCGAGCTTCAATATACGGCTGCAAACAGAGGATGCAGAAGGAGAAACGTTTTCCAAAGCTGTGACTATCACTGTCGCAGACGTTAATGAGGCTCCCACAAATATCTCTCTGTCATCATCGAGCTTTGCTGAAAATAGTGCATTGAATGCCGTTATCGGATCTCTTTCAACTACCGACCCCGATTTGGAAGACTCCTTCTCTTACTCCCTGTCCGACAGTGAAGAAATGCCAGATAACCACCTTTTCCTGGTTGATGGCGACCAACTGCTTGCCAACGGATTCTTTAACTTCGAAGATCGATCTTCCTTCGAAATTGAAGTTACTTCTACCGATGCTGGCGAAAATATATTTAGCAAAATATTTACTATTACTTTGACTGATGTCAACGAGCCACCGGTGGCCAACAGCAGCACCTCCGAAACTTCCGAGGACACCGCAGTATCAGGCATACTCACCGGATCAGATCCTGAACAAAGTGATCTGTCATTCTCAGTCGCAGAAAACCCTTCCCATGGGTCAGTGAGCGTCGACGAGACAACCGGCGCATTTACTTATACTCCGTCGCAAAATTTCAATGGCTCAGATTCGTTTACCTTCGTGGCCAGCGACTCAGAGCTCGCATCGGAGGCTGCAACTATGACCATTGCCATAGCCTCTGTCAATGATGCTCCTACGGATGTCACCATGGCACCAACTTCGGTTACTAATACAGGCGGGCCACTTCAAATTGGACTGACCCTTGCCACCACAGATGTGGATGCAGATACTTTTACCTATTCGAAAGTGGCAGGTGAAGGAGATGGTGATAACGCCCTTTTTGATCTAGCCGGAGGCAACCTGTATACCAACAACTCCGCCTTTCAGGACAAAGAGAACAACTTCTTAGTACGGTTGGCGACGACCGATGCAGCCGGAGCCTCTTTCGAAAAGCAATTCGTCATTACGCTCGACTATTGCAACAACACGATATCGGCGACCGGAGGAAGTAGCGCAAGCCTCACCATCCCCGTTTTTTCTGGTCAGCAGATTGCCCTGGTGACCAATGATAGCAATACGGGAAAAAACAAAGTGGTATGGCAAAAAGGAGCAGGTTACAATATTGATAGATACAACATCTATAAAGAAGGATCCAACGAAGACGTGTACTCACTGACAGGATTTGTGACACCCGGCCAATCACTTGAATTTGTCGACAACGAATCGGATGCTGCTGTTAAATCATTCAAGTATAAAATAACTGTAATAGATCAATGCGGCGTAGAGAGTGGTTTAAGCGACTTTCATAAAACCATCCACCTAACTAGCAGCCTGGGAATTGACAATGACGTTAATCTTATCTGGAACCAATACATTGGCATTTCGTATAGCAGTGTTGAGCTTTATAAGAAGGAAGGTGAGGGAGAATGGACGTTACTAGAAGCCCTTTCCAGCTCAACTACATCTTACACCGATAAAAACTATAGTAATACAGTGAACACCTCTTACCGGGTTGATGTTGTTCTTTTGCAACCAGTTAGCTTGGGAAGGATATTGGAGACTTATTCGAGAATAAGCTCCAACGTGCTGAATATTGAATCAACCGTACTGGGTACTGATTCAGAGCTGGACGAAATTCAAATTTTCCCCAACCCTACTTCAGGATTATTGCAGCTTAAAACCATGGTTTTTTCCTCAGAGGTATCCATCGTGGATCTTGCTGGGTCAGTACTGCGACGAGTAACTATTGGACAAAATGCCACTATTGATATTGCTGATTTAAAACCAGGTGTATACCTGATCCGAATAGACGGGATGAAAACAAAAACGTTCAGAGTCATCAAGCATTAGATCCGCTTTCCAGCCGCTCCAACCTCTTCAGCATGGGTGGGTGCGAATAATGCACAAACACATACCAGGGATGTGGAAACAAGTTGCTCAAGCTGTCAACCGACAGCTTTTTTAGTGCAGTAGCCAGCGGCTGAGCTTCATAAGTCTCTGCCGCATAAGCGTCAGCTTCGAACTCATTCTTCCTGCTTAGCACATTCATCAAAATGCCAAGGATTCTGGACACCGGGCTGTACAAAATACCGAAAGCCAGTAAGTTCAAGTGGATGGCAGTGATATTCCCACCCATAGCAAAACTGACTTGTGAATTAAAAATCAGCAGAGACAAAAGATAAAGCATAACACCAGTTTGCAACACCCCAAGCACCAGCGAGCCGATAATGTGCTTCTTTTTGTAGTGCCCCACCTCATGTGCCAGTACTGCCACCAGCTCCTCCTCAGTATGCTTTTCCAACAGTGTATCGAACAATACAATCTTCTTCTTTTTGCCGAGGCCCGAAAAATAAGCGTTGGCCTTAGACGATCTTTTGGATCCATCGATCACAAAAATATTGGTCAATGGGAAATTGACCCCCTGGCTGTATTTGGTAATGGCCTCCCGAAGGGTTCCATCGGCCAGCGGAGTCAGCTTATTGAACAGAGGCACGATAACTGAGGTATAGAAAAGGTTTGCCAAAAGCATGAATACCACCATTACCCCCCAGAAGTATATCCAGAAGTCCTTCCCTAAGAAGAGGATAAGAACGATAAGTATCCCTACAAGCAAGCCACCGAATATGATGGTGAGCAAATATCCTTTTAACTTATCGAGCACGAAGGTCTTCGGGGTAGTTTTATTAAAACCGTATTTCTCCTCGATGACAAAAACGTTATACAGCTGAAAGGGTAAGGTCAACAGGTCGGAAGCAAAGTAAAGCACAGCAAAAAAAGAAAGCGCCAGCGTAACCTCGTTGTCTGTGTAGGCCCGCAACCATCCGTCAATCATGCCAAACCCTCCTGTGAGTAACAAAGCAAGTGTGGCAACGAACGAAATGACTGTCGTAATCGACGAAAACTTTTCTTTGTCTCTCTGATAGGCTAGGGACTTCTGGTACTTTTCTTCGTCGTAAATGTCCTTAAACTGATTAGGCAAAGGCCGGTAGCTGCTTTTTCTATTGAGGTAAGAAAGCACTTCTTCTACAATAAAATCAAGCAGAATGATCCCTAGAAGGATCCATAATATTGTCTGTTTTTCCATGGTGACAGCTCGTATAAGAACAAATAATCAGCAAACGTCGGCGGCTCCAATATCGAACTAATAGTTTGGAATAAACCGGCTTTCGCCTGCTAAGTCTTTGAGTTTTTCAATCCTAATGTAAGAGATCAAATCCCATTTAGAAAATAAATGGTATCGGGCAGCTAAGCTCCCTTACACTTCGGGGTGGCTTGCGGGGATCATTCCAGCTAAACGAATAGATAATACTGATTTCATGCGCACCACCGCTACCTATCCCAAGCCGGGAGAGCGTGTAATCGAAACTGTATCCAAAGGTGAAATTATTGTGCATCAATCCCACCATCGCAATCAGGGCTTCGTTGTTGGGAAAGCCGTTGAACTGTTTGATTGGAATGCCACGATACCACAAGCCCGTAATGAGTGGTTCAATCGTTACATAAGCCCCCAAATCCAGCTGGTCATATAACCCTTGTTTTTTGTAGTTGAATGTAGGAGAAATACTTCTCTCCTGCCCCGCATCGGTTTTTCCTCGTTTAAATGGCCCAATGGGCAAATCAAATTTGTACCCCCCATGTACTGAGAATCTGCGTTGCAAAATGCTCTCACCTGTACCAAAAAAACTTTGATCTGGTTGAGTGATGTTAAACAGAGAAGCACCTAACCAAATACGGTCATTGTACATGATCCCACCCAGGCCAAGGTCAAAATACCTGACGTTGACTCCTGGCGGAAAAGCTTCTTGAGTCACCGGTCGCACTAGGCCATTTTCGTCGAATTGATCCCCAAAAGTCAAATTATCGAAGTTGACATCCCTGAAAGTATAAGAGCCCTGAATGGCCGGACGAAACGTCCATTTGTAGTTCAGCCGCACCTCATAAGCATACTGAAGACCTACCGAAGTCGACCTCAGCCCTTCAATGCCTTCTTTGTCGGTAGTAACAATCATACCGACACTGCTATTGTAATCTTCTAAATTGTAATCGAAAAAGGCTGAATAAGTTTCGAAACCGGCACTGATACTGGGCCATTGGTTACGGTAGTTAATACCGGCCCTTCCCCTCTGGTTAATGCCTGCCAAACCGGGATTAAGATACAATGGGGCAGCATAGTACTGCGAGAACTGAGGGTCTTGCGCCTGTCCGTTGTTTGGAAATAAAGAGATGACTACAAACCAAATGGGTATGACTATAGCCCAATTGATTGACTTTAAAATACCCATGTTCCTGTTTAACATCTCCCGCAAAATATTAAATTTAAAATCATTTATGAAATAGACACGATATAAGACATGACTAATCATCTCAATCTGCATTCAATATATTTAGCAAAAATTAGGTTGCCGTTTCGGCCTGGTCAATGATTATACCTTGAAATGAAATGACAATTTCACATTACAGACAACTATCATACACTAACTCACCTATCCGACGTTCTATTTTTCAACTGCAAACTTGCAGTTTAACCTGGAATAATCATCCATTAATCAATGGATCATTCTAACTTTACTTAGCAAAACTAAAACAACATGATTAACGATAGGTGTGTGAGAAAATTAGTTTTAAGTTGCTTTATTTTACTTCAGGTGAATTTTGTTACGCTGGCCCAGGATCTCACTGACCTGCACTGGCGCTTCGGAAACACCTCTCAGGCTCTTGATTTCAACAAAGGTGATTTTCAGCCTATCGTTATTGACGACCAGGCCACACCCTTCGGCCTTGGTGGTGGCGTGACAATTTCGGATCCAATAACAGGCGATTTATGGTTCTATACTGACGGTGCCAATGTTTACGACGGCTCGAACAGAATCACTCCCGGCGGCGCAGGGTTGGGCGGCGACCCATCACTCAATCAAGCAGCAGTGGCCTGCCCCGTGCCCGGCACAACCAGCCAGTTCTACATTTTCACCAACCCTGGTAGTGGTGGAGCAAACGAAATTCGGTTTTCCGTGGCCGATAAAAACCTCACAGGAAATGCCTCGGCAGCAGCACCCACCCTCGGCGATATAAGCCAACTGAATCAGGCTACCGGTCTTACCACACCAGCTGAAGCCATGGTAGTCATTCCTGGGCCCAACAGGCAAAGGTTTTGGCTGCTGTCTCAAAACCGAACGACAGGCGACTATGTAGTGTACGAAGTCTCCACCGCCGGCTTTGGTACGACCAATACATTTAATTTTTTCAATGCGTCAAATCCTACCGCAGAGGCCGCAGCTTTTGGCGTACACATCTTCGCACCAGATTCGATCATCATCGCTGTAGCTCCTAAAACTGGCAACAGAAATATTCAACTCCTTCGTTTCGACGCTAATCTGGGCACGTTAACTTTTGAACGCCAGATACTCAACACCGGAGTAAACGACGGCTCTGGGCAGTCGATTTATGACGTAGAATGGTCGAACGATGGCACCAAGCTTTATTACTCAAGACATGGAGGCAACAATGCACTCACCGGTCAGCTGCATCAGTTTGATTTTGATTCTCTCCAGAGGTCCAACAGCATCGCCGGAGGCTACTTCCGAAGCTTCGGGTTAAAAAAAGGGCCGGATCAGAGAATCTACCATTTGTACCAGGCAGCCAATAGCGGGCCATTTTCCATCGGTAGGGTCAACCAACCCGATAGCCTGCCCGACTCTACAGCCTACCAGGCCCAGATACCTGATTTCGGTGACGCTCTGGGAAGACAATTCCCTGCCACCAGCACATCGGCACCCATTGTGTTCAATATGAGCTTCAATATCTTCGGCTTTTGCCAGAACACACCGACCATGTTTTCTCCAAGCGTGGAGCCCACTCCCCAGTTCGTTACCTGGGACTACGGAGATGGTGGTGGGTCGCAGGAATATGCGCCCATTTATACATATCAGAACCCGGGGCCTTACACCGTTACCTTAACAGCTTTCCTGAACGGGCAAAGCCAGTCTACGACCCAGGTGTTGAACATTATTGATAATCAACTTGAGCTAACCCACCTCACCGACACCACGATTTGCCCGGGAGAAACACTGCAAAGGAATGCACTACCGAGTGGACAGCAGGGAAATTATTCGTTCCTATGGTCAACGGGTGAAACAACCCAGCTTATTGAGATTGATTCTGCGGGCACTTATTGGGCACAGGTAACTGATCTTACCACTGGTTGCCCTGCCTTTGCGTCTTTCGAGGTAACCGTATATGGCAACGACGAGCAAAAAGCCAATATCTGGTATTTTGGTGAGCAGGCGGGTATCGACTTCAATGAGGCCCCTCCAGTAGCACTGACTGACGAAAACCTGATGAGTTCGCCAGAAGGTTGTGCGGCCATTTCGGATCGAAACGGCGACCTCCTTTTCTATACCAATGGACGAACGGTCTGGAACAAAGACCACGAAATTATGCTCAATGGCATGCTGATCGGTGGAGATAGCACGTCGGCTCAGTCTTCCATCATACTGCCGATCCCCGACAACGAGACGCTGTTCTATATAATTACCACCGATCAGGTGTACGGTGATCGTTCCTATAACATGCGTTTTTCCGTCGTCGACATGAAACAGGACCTGGCCCGAGGAGCTGTGATTATTAAGGACAGGCCACTGTTTACCAATAGCTCGGAAAAGCTGGCAGCAACCGGCGTTGGGGGAGGAACTACCTGGCTTTTTGGGCATGAGTATGGCAACAACAACTACAGGGCCTACCCTATCACCACTACAGGCATCGGCAATGCGAGGGTTACCTCCGTCGGAAAAACACTCTCCTTCGCTGAAGAACTTAACGGCAGAGGTACCATGAAAGTATCGCCCACCGGATCACTGATTGGCTCGGTAATTCCAGGCGCTGAAAACTTCCTTGAGCTGGTCAATTTTGATGCTGCCAACGGAACATTTACCTCCCCACTGCTTATCGACCTGGAAGAACCGGCGCCGAGCGAAGCTTATGGTCTTGAATTCTCATCTGGCGGTGCAAGAGTGTATGTTACTACCACTGGAGCTAACTCCAAACTATTCCAGTACAACCTGGACAGTCTTCTCAACGCCAGTGTTACTTACTCCGACGATTCTGTGGTTCAGTTTATCGAGCAAAGTAAGTTTGAGTTGTCCTCGGGAACTGGGTATGGTTCTCTTCAAATCGGTCCGGATCAGGTTATTTACATGGCAAAAGACAATAGTGGCAATCTCAGCACCATTGCCAATTCTAACGGTGATGAAGTGCAGGCAGGTTATAATGACCAGGGCTTTGATCTTGACGGCAGAATATCGAGGCTTGGCCTTCCCAACTTTGCTCAAAACATCCTCAATCCACCACAGGATCCGTCCATTACTGTTGACGGTGGGTGCGTAGGCCAGCCCACAAGGTTTACGGCAACAGGCACTTCTGATATTGACGAATTTGCCTGGAACTTTGGCGATGGTGCACAGGCGCTTGGCCCAGACACAACTCACGTATACCAGCAAGTAGGAACATTCAATGTCACATTGAACATCACCAATCGCTGCGGCCTGGATACAACGCTGGTTCAAACAGTAGTAATTAACCCTACACCAGAGCAGCCCATCGTGCCTAGTGCGGTTGCCATTTGCGACGACAATGGCGTAGTGCTTACTGCCTGGCCTCAAGACGATCCGGGGCTCACATATACCTGGTCAACCGGCGAGACTACCAGAGAGATTACCGTGCTTCAACCCAGCACCATCACGATATTCATTACCAATGCTGCTGGCTGTCGTTCCGATACGCTGACCACCCTGGTGGGCGACCAACGACCGATTGTGGACTTTGGCCCCGACCAGATCATCTGTGCGGGCGAAGAGCTGGATCCACTGGATGCACAGAACCCAGGAGCGACTTACACCTGGGCCATCAACGGTGCAGGTACGGGTAATACAGGTCGTTTTCAGGATATCGACACCTCAGTGGCTGGTGACTTCGAGTACGCCGTGAGCATTTTCGACGTGAATGGTTGTCAAACGACGAATCGAATAACTTATACGATTTTGGAAGCGCCACAACCGACAGTGACGCCTTTCAACGCCTCCGGGTGTTCTGTTGCAGACGGTGCATTAAAAATAGACGTTCCGGGTTCATTCAGCTATAGTTACACCATTTCGAGTAACAACGGAACAAATATTATTCAAAACCGGCCAATTGATGGGCCTTTTACTGACAGCATCCCAAATCTTCCGGCAGGATCATACAGGGTAACGGTGAGTAATACGGTGAACGGATGTACTACCACACTTGGTGCCGTGGGAATCAATAGTAACAACCCCTCGTTCACAATCACATCGGCCGAGCCCAACAATGGTTGCGACGATGGCAACATCACCATTACCGCCAGCGCTCCGGGCAATTATTCTTACCGGGTAATTGACTTTTCGACTGGAATTGATGCCACAACTGGGTCGTTTACCGCCAGCACAAGCACGGTGACTGGCAATATTCCTTTTGGAACATACACCATTGAGATGACGAATACAGCAGATGGTTGCCTTCAAACCCGGCAAAATGTCGTGGTGGAACAAGCGCCAACGGCAGAGTTCAATTTCGATCCTATTCAAACAGATTGTGGTACATCTGGCACAATATCGGTAAGGCCAGTAACTGGGAATGTAAAGTACACCTGGACAGATCCAAACGGGGCAATTCTGACCGACACCACTTCTTCAGTAAGCATTTCTCAGAGTGGTGTTTACACCGTCACAAGTTCTGGCACTGGTCTTTGTCCTCAAACTGAACAAATCCAATTCTTCCTTAGCGAAGACCCTGAGGGCAGTATCGCCGTTTCAGGCGACCCTTGCAATGGCGAGCTAACGCTTACCGCCGCTCTTACAAGCGGCGAGAACCCTAATGATTACATCTTTGGCTGGAGCAATGGCGCTTCTTCTGCTTCTACGGTTGTGAACCGATCCGGCTCATATGCCGTAACCATCCGCAACCGCAACTCCGGCTGCTTTGTCACCGTCGACACTACAGTGCAGGTGGAAAACGTGCTGGAAGTCACCCTCATTCAGGAGCCTGATTGCGACAATGAGACACAGGTGATATTGACAGCACAGTCGAATATCCCAGCCCAGGTAACTTTTGAGTGGACTGGTCCTGATGGCACAATACTGCCAGAAACAACGGCCTCCATCAGCACAGGGCTTGGCGGGTTTTACCAGGTAACGGTGAGAGGAATAGACAATAGCTGTGAGGCATCAGCAGATCTCAACGTGAGTGTGGTGCCCATATTCGATTCCGAAATATCGCTTCCGGCTACACTGACATTTTGCTCAGAAGACCCCGCCAACGGCACCGTCGTACTGGATCCGGGAATTTTCAACACTTACGAGTGGAGGAAGCTTCCCAGCCTCGACATCATTTCAGTGCTGCCCACTTACGCTGCCTCAGAGCCTGGCACCTACGAAGTTACCTTCTCCAATGGTAGCATCTGCCGAACTGCCCGGGTAGTGGTAACCGACGATTGTCGCCCGAGGATTTTTGCACCGAATGCCTTTTCACCAGATGGCCGGGGACTTCCTCAAAACGAAGCTTTCTACGTGTTCCCAAATCCGTACGTAACTGACTTCACTATTTTCATCTACAACAGATGGGGTGTGCTGGTTTACCAGAGCAACAGCATTGACTTCAGATGGAACGGCTATTTCAATGGCTCCCCTCTACCGGTTGGCACCTATGCCTATGTGATGAGGTACAAAAGCAATCTTGACGCTACCAACGAAACTTTCGAGCAACGGGGAGGCGTCACTCTTGTAAAATAACTTCGATTTATCGGCGAGATTGATTAACATAGTTGATCGTTCTTATAAACTTTTTAAAAGCACCTTTGGGTGCTTTTTCTTTACCCATTATGACAACAGAAAAAGCCAGAGCACTGCTATTTGAAATGACGAAGGGAGACGGCCTCCGCAGGCATGCCCGCACCGTGGAGTTGGTCATGGAAGCCTACGCCACCAAACTGGGAGAAGATGCTGAGGAATGGGCCATTGCAGGCCTGCTACATGATGCCGACTATGAAGCCTGGCCCACTGAGCATCCCAACCGCATTGTGTCGATGCTAAATGAAAAGGGACTGGGGAAAATCGCCCATGCTATTTCAGCGCATTACACCCACTGGGGAGTACCCTACGACACGCTGCTCGACAAAGGGCTTATTGCCTGCGATGAAATCACCGGATTTATCGTGGCCTGCTGCCAGGTAAGGCCCGATGGCATTGAGTCGCTGGAAGTGAAGTCAGTGTTGAAAAAGCTGAAACAGAAAAGCTTCGCTGCCACAGTCGACAGAGACGAAGTAAACAAAGGCATGGAATTATTTGGCGTGACGCCAGAAGAGCATATCGCCTTCATTATCGAAGTACTCAAACAGAACCGGGATGAGCTTAAAGTTTGATTCAGTCTTTAGCCACGTAACACTCGCTCTGCTGTGTGTTTTCCTAATCTCTGGCTCTGCCATTGGGCAAACTCCGAAAGGTTTTGAAAAAGCATGGAAAGCCGCTGACGATTATTTCAGAAGCTCCCTGGAGAACAATCGTGTAGTAGGTGGCGCTTTGGTTTTCGTTGAAAAAGGAAAGGTCATTGGCAGCACCTATGTTGGCAAAGCTGACCTGACAAGCGACCGAAACGTGGATGCAAATACTATTTTCCATTGGGCTTCGATCACCAAAACATTTACAAGCATCGGAATCATGCAGCTTAGGGACAGAGGACTTCTGCAACTCAGTGATCCGCTAACCAAGTACCTGCCAGAGCTTCGGATGGTACACAATCCTTTCGGCAGCATGGACGATATTACTATTCAAATGGTATTGAGCCACTCCGCAGGCTTTCGTGATCCCACGTGGCCCTGGGGTGGCAACAAAGACTGGCACCCATTTGAACCGACGGAATGGAGCCAGATAGTAGCCATGCTTCCTTACACGGAAATTTTGTTTGAACCAGGAAGCAAGTACAGCTATTCCAACCCTGCGCTCATTTTTCTTGGTCGAATTATAGAGATCATCACTGGTGATGACTATGAAGTGTACATCGACAAAAACGTGCTGAAGCCGCTTGGGATGTACAATAGCTACTTTGACGTAACACCTTACCATTTGCTGAAATACCGGGCCAACAACTATATACTTTTAAATGGACGGCCGGTAGCCAATGGTCTCGATTTCGATACGGGCATCACCACCAGCAATGGTGGACTCAATGCTCCCATCAGCGATATGCTGAAATACCTGAGCTTCCTCACTGGCTATCACGATGGGTTCGAAGTGTTGAAGAGGTCAACCTTGGAAGAGCTTTGGAAGAAACAATTACCCATAGCAGAGGTTGATGGTATTACCGGGTCGATTGCGTCCTCCTTTTTTCTGGAAGACTTCAACGGCATGCAGGTGATAGGCCACACCGGCACTCAAAAAGCATTTTACTCCTTTTTCTATATTCACCCAGGATCAGGCACCGCATGTATCTCCATTACCAATACCGATGACAACAGCGGTCAGTTTGATCCGGATCGTTTCCGAATAGAGGCCAGTCATTACGTTTTTAAGAATATTTTCTCTCTTTATAAATGAGCAATTGGTAAACCAACCGACAAAGCCAAAACTGAAAACGACGGATCTTCAACACTTAAAACATTAACAACATGAAAAAAACATTACTATTCATTTCATTCATTTCTCTGGTAGCCCTTTCTTCGCAGGCGCAGGATTTTAGGGGGCCTGACAAAAGCTCAATGGACATGGCTTACTATCCCGACAACTTTGCCCACGACAGAAAAGGAAGCGATGAGGCACTGGTACGGGTAATTTATAGCAGACCTAAAAAGAATGACCGGGAGATTTTTGGGAAACTTGAGTCGTACGGAAAGGTATGGAGAACAGGAGCCAATGAAAACACTGAGATCAAACTCTATAAAGACGCTACTGTGGCTGGTAAAAAATTGAAAGCCGGCACCTATTCACTCTTTACTATTCCAGGTGAGTCTGAGTGGACGATCATTTTTAGCTCAGCTCTTGACTATTGGGGAGCCTACAGCTACAAAGAAGACAAAGATGTATTGCGTGTAACTGTTCCATCAAAAAAAGTTGCCGATACGATTGAATACTTCTCGATTGTATTTGCCAAAAGTGGGACAAATGGCGCCACTATGAGCCTTGGTTGGGACAAGACGGTTGTAGACGTACCTTTTACATTCTAACAACTGAAATATATCCACCAGTCGCTGTATCAAAACAGCATTTTATTGGATGCAAACAGAAAGGCTTCACCGAGGTGAAGCCTTTTCCTTTTTATATTTAATGTCGGTTTTAATAATTCCGTCTACGAACATCGCCTCCTGAAGACTCGTCGATATTGACATATTGCGGCCTGCCGGAATAAGAAATATCGCTGCCACTGCTGGCGTCGGCTTCAATGTCGTCGGTGACGGTAATAGCCAAATCTGAACCACTGGACGCTCTCACTTTAGCTTTCTTAGCCACTAAGTCCATGGCATCCAAATCACTGCCCGAAGAAGATCGGCCTTCGAAGTACTCGGCCTCCCCTGAAAGCTCCATATCTGACCCGCTGCTCGACTCAGCCCTCAGTGTTCTGGCTCTTACCTGAAGTTTCAAATCAGCCCCTGAGGACGACTCTACTTCCAAATAGTCGGAAACAATAATCGTTTCCCCGGTTACATCCGAACCACTGGAGCTTTTGATGGACTTGACATTGGTGACGGTTACATAAACAGTAGCTTCACGATCTTTCCAACTCCAGAAGCTATTGTTGTTTTCAAAATAGATTTTGAGTTCCCCGCCTCTTACCTCTGTCATCAAATCGTCGAGGTCATCCCGGTCAACTTCCACGGTAACTTCCTGGCGGTTGCCCTGACGAATATAAACGTCAATTCCTGTGCTTACGCTCACGGCATCGTAGGAAGAAACCTTTCTTTCCTCCTTTACCCGCTGAGCGACAGCCTGCTGAACCACTAATGTCAAAACAAGTAGCGGCAAAAATTTGCTTAGTCTGTTCATGATATAATGAGTTTGTCCTTAAACCAAAGATGTGATTTAATTGCAAAGGTTGCACAGGCTATCACATCTTTTTTCTTAGACGCTCATTACGGAACCGGTGTTACAGAAATGCTTAGTCGTTGATAAGGTAGCCATCGGCCACCACTTTGTACTTGTCGAAAATAACGCCCGCAGCTCTGCGCAGTTGGCGATCAAGGTTGTCGGCACCAAGAGCAAACACTCCTGAGGCATATCCCTGCCACACTGCACTGTGCTTTCTTCTGTCGACAAGGATGATCAACAGAGTGCCTGAGTCCATGGTGTAGTACCTTGAGTCATATTCCTTCCTTCTTGAAGCTGCTTCAGCATTTTCAAGCTCTGTAAGTTCTGAGTCGCTCAGGTAGACCTCATCCTCAAATTCGTCATTGGAGGCAAGCGATACTTCCTTGTTGAGATAGGCATTTAGATCCTCCTGATTGTAGCCACGGTATTTCAGGTCAGAGAAGTAAATTTTGTAGTTAACATATATATCGGGCTTTCTATTGGAGTAACTGTAACCCTGCGATTCCATTCTGTTAATAATCCACTTCTCTAAATCAGGATTGTGACTGGAACTGTCACGCCTGTCAATATTCACAAAATCAAAGGTCTTGTATTTATTGAACCTTCCCAGGTAGCTATAGTCCGATTCAATGATAAAGTCTTTTTGAGAAACACAGGAGCCCAGGGAAAATAAGATAATTGTGCCAGCAAATAGTAAGATTGATTTCATACGTCTCGCAATTAATTGTATTGATATTGGATAATCCTTTTGCAGAATATTCGTAACTACATGAATTTCAGCAAACTTTTGTGAACCTGCAAACTTTTGATGTTAATAAATATGAGCACTTGTCATGGAACAGACGACAACCATTTTTTTATTTCGAAGTATAATGCATTTGACGAGAAGTCTGTCTGTGAGTTTGCCTGCCAATATTCACAGCGCAAAAGAACTTACTGTCACCTAAAATCCGTTTCTTTCATTGAAGTGAGTCTGTAAGACTCCGAACATCTACAGGCATCAACTATTTTCGTATACCTTGCTTAGAAAACTAAAATACACCCCCGTACTTTTATTATCACAACTACCTTTCTGGCTGATTTACATTTTGTCAGACATTTCCTTTTTGTTCCTTTACTACCTCGTTGGATACAGAAAGGCGATTGTAAGAAAAAACCTTACTGCTTCGTTCCCTGAAAAGGCTATTTCCGAAATCAAAGCAATAGAAAAAGCCTTCTACAGGCACTTCACCGATCTTATTTTCGAGTCGGGCAAATTCCTCTCGGTTAGCGAAAAGACGATCAGGCAGCGGTTCAAAGTACTGAATCCAGAGGTTTTCGAAGGTTTCTTCAACCAAGGCAGAAACCTGATTATGTACACGGCACACTATGGCAACTGGGAATGGCTTGCAGCTATACCACTCTCACTATCGCACAAGGTGGTCACTTTTTATCAGCCGCTACGGTCGGCCTACTACGAGGCATTGATGAAGGACACCAGGGAGCGTTTTGGAGCGATGGCTGTGCCCTCAAAAAAAGGCTACAAAACAGTGGTTGAACTTGGGTCTCAAGGTGCACTTTCAGTCACCTGCATTATTGGTGACCAAAGACCAAAAAGAAACAGCAGTCGTCATTGGGTAAAGTTCCTGAACCAGGATACTCCATTTCTGATAGGTGCCGACAGGATCGCCCGCAAAACAAACTATCCCGTCTTCTTCCCTTTAATGAAGAAAACTTCCAGAGGGCACTACACCCTTGAATTCGTAAAAGTGATTGAAAACCCCAACGAAGCGACGGCCGAAGAAATAATTGAACGGTATGCTGCCATACTTGAGAAGGCCATTGTGGAAGTCCCTCACCTGTGGCTCTGGTCACATAACAGGTGGAAGCTAAAAAGAGAAGAAAATGAGTAGCAAGTGATGCGCTCGTTCTTGCTACTGCTCGATTTTATACCATCGAATATTTCTCTGCAGCGGCTCCTTTAAAAGATGCCCTGGGCTTAAGGTTCAGCATCTGAAACATCTGTTTGTCTGCGTCCACTTCCGGATTGGGAGTGGTAAGTAACTTGTCGCCGGCAAATATAGAATTAGCTCCAGCGAGAAAGCAAAGTGCTTGCTCCTCCATAGTCATATTTACCCTGCCAGCTGAAAGCCTTACCATGGCCCTGGGCATAATAATTCTTGCCGTGGCTATCATTCGGATCATGTCCCAAACAGGCACTCGCTCCTGGTCTTCCAGGGGTGTGCCCTCAACGGCCACTAACGCATTCACAGGTACACTCTCAGGATGCTCCGGCAAAGTAGACAATGTATGGAGCATCCCCACCCGGTCGAGGTGAGATTCGCCCATGCCAATGATGCCGCCTGAGCACACAGAAATTTTGGCAGTCCGCACGTTTTCCAGCGTGTCGAGCCGATCCTTATAAGTACGTGTTGTAATAATATCTTCGTAAGCTTCTTCGCTGGTGTCGAGATTGTGGTTGTAGGCATACAAACCAGCTTCCTTCAGTCGCTTCGCCTGCGACTCTGTGATCATACCAAGGGTGCAGCACACTTCCATGCCTATTTGGTTCACACCTTTCACCATCTCAATCACCTTGTCGAAGTCTTTGTTGTCTCGCACCTCTCTCCAGGCAGCACCCATACAAAACCTTGTGCTTCCATTCTCCTTGGCGGCTTTTGCATTGGAAAGAACCTCGTCAACGTCCATTAATTTCTGCACCTTCACGTCAGTGTGGTATCGTGCCGCCTGCGGGCAATACGAACAGTCCTCCGGACATCCGCCAGTTTTCACCGACAACAAAGTACAAACCTGGACTTCCTGTGGGTCGCTGTACTCTCTGTGGACGGTAGCCGCCCTGTAAATCAAGTCTAACATGGGAGAGTTGTAAATCTCGTCAATTTCTCCTCTTGTCCAGTTGTTTCTTAGTTCGGTCATTCCCTGATAGCGTAGGTTCAGTTATTTGATGTCAAATGAATAAGGCATGCGAGCCTGAATACCCTCATAGTGCTGCAAATTTCTAATTTCTTTCAAATAAGGGGCAAGCATACCATAGTTATTTTTGATTGATCTGGCTTCCAGCTCGTTAGAAGCACTTGAAAACATCTCTTCAAAGAAGTTCTTTTGCTTCGGATAGAAACTCAACAGATAATCGTCACCGAGCTCAGCCTTGTTGGCCGCAATCTTAACTGCGTCGTCAAAACTTCCCAGCAGATCAACCAGGCCAAGCTCATGGGCTTGAACGCCCGTCCAAACTCTGCCGCCAGCCAACTCCTTCAGCTTTTCTATAGGTAAGTGCCTCGCTTCCGCTGCCTTCGAGGTAAAGGTTTCATAGCCTTCGTTTACACCGTCCTGGATAATTTGTTTCTCAAAGTCACTCAACGACCTTGTTACAGTCATTATATCTGAATATTCGCCTGTTTTTACTACATCGAAAGTAATACCCAGCTTATTCTCAAGGAATTTCTCCATATTGAACATCATGCCGAAAATGCCTATCGACCCGGTGATAGTATTGGGCTGAGCCACGATGGTGTCGCACGGCATGGAAAGATAGTAACCGCCTGATGCTGCGTAGTCGCCCATGGAGGCAATAACTGGCTTCTTTTCTTTGGTAAGCATTATTTCCCTCCAAATAATATCGGAACCGGTAAGGCTTCCTCCCGGAGAATTAATTCGCAGCACTACGGCCTTTATTCTATCGCTTTCCCGGGCATTTCTTATTTCCCTGGCAAATTTCTCAGCTCCAATTTGGCCATCTTCACCTTCTCCCATCAAAATTTCACCTTCGGCCACTATTACCGCAATCCTGTTCTTGGATATTTCGTCCGGCGAAATCGACTTCTTATACTTCTTCCACGAAATAAATGTGATGTCAGCATTCTCTTCTATTCCAAGTTTTATCTTGAGCAGGGTCTTCATTTCATCTTCGTAAGCTACTTTCGTAGCCAGGCCGTAGTCGACAGCATCAGCCACTCTTCGCACCTTCATTTCCGATGAAATTTCTTTCAGTTTTTCAGCCGGGATGTTTCTCGCTTCGGCAATATCTGCCAGAAAAGTATCGTGAGCAGAATTCAGGAAAGAATTGATCTGAAGCTCATTCTCAGGACTCATGTCTTTGCGGATGAAGGGCTCTATCGCCGACTTAAACTCTCCTACTCTGAACACAAGTGGCTCAATTTCCAACTTGTCAAGTGTTCCCTTAAAAAACGAAATATTGGCGCTGAAGCCATTAAATTCAAGTGAACCTTGTGGATTAACGTAGAGTTCGTCAGCCACTGACCCGATATAGTAGTCGCCTTCAGAAATGTAGTTTCCGTATGAGTAGATGAACTTCCCTGATGTTTTGAAATCCAAAAGAGCATCTCTTACCTCTTTCAGGCTGGCAAAGCCACCCGACAGGTAGCCATGTTCGATATATATGCCTTTAATTTTATCATCTGTTTTTGCATTCTGTATAACTTTCAACAGATCAAGTACGCCGAGGTAGCTTGGCCCACTATTTGGGAAAAATTCCTGAAATGGATCTTCGGGAGTACGTTCACTTAAAATACCACCTAAAGGCAGGTAGAGCACAGAATTATCTTTCACTTCTACCGTTTCTTCCGAACTGCTCGAAGCAATGCCGACAAGGATCAGTATGCCCAGAAAACTGAAGATAAAAAGGCCAAGGATGGTGGCTAACAAATTTCGAAGAAAGGCCATTGAGACAGTTTTTGATTTAATTTTGTTCTTTGCAAATCTAACAAGATTCACCTAAGTTAAGAGCACCGCTAAAATTATTCACCTCCATGGGCATTTTCCTTTTACTCGGTTCCAACCAGGGCGATCGTTTGGCTACCCTTTTGGAGGCAGGCCGAATGATAAACGAGCGAATAGGGCAGATGGTTCGAAGTTCGTCTATTTACACCACCCAGGCATGGGGCCAGACTGATCAGGCTGATTTCCTTAACCAGGTGATCGAGATTGAGAGTGGTTTAACAGCTAAGGAGGCCTTAAATCATGCACTTAAAATTGAAAACCACCTGGGCAGACGGCGAGTGGAAAAGTGGGGCCCAAGGGTGATCGATATCGATATTTTGTACGTCGGCGATGAAATAATCAAAACCGATGAGTTGGTCGTACCGCATCCTCAAATTCAGTTCAGAAGGTTCACGCTTGCGCCATTGGCCGAGGTAGCACCCAACTTTATTCACCCTGTTTTAGGCAAAAGCCAAAAGCAACTACTTAGTGAATGCGTCGACACGCTGGATGTAATAAGAATATCAGACGCCACTGCCGCCACATAAAATAAATACCGTCTGATACATTTTTCTTCTAACTTCAGCGGGTAACGAGGACGCATGGAATATTACGAATATCTACTCATTGTGGCAGTCGGGTTTATAGCTGGCTTTGTTAACACAGTGGCCGGTGGAGGCTCACTGCTGTCGCTGCCAGTGCTTATTTTTCTTGGACTACCACCGGCAGTCGCCAATGCTACCAATCGGGTAGCCATCATGGGGCAAAACATCTTTTCGGTGGCTGGCTTTCAAAGCAAGGGCGTATCCGCCAGACCCTATTCCTGGTGGCTGGCTGGATCTTCCCTCATCGGTGGTGCCATTGGTGCCTGGTTTGCGGTAGAAATTGATGCCGATCTTTTTAATCGCATTTTAGCCATCATCATGGTGCTCGTGGTGCTCTCAATCATTTTCGACTCTGTTTTCAAGAAAAAATCAACTGGAGAAAAACTGGATTTCATTCACCAGCTCTGGGGTGTTATCGCATTCTTTTTCATTGGCATCTACGGTGGGTTCATTCAGGCCGGGGTTGGCTTTCTCACTATCGCCGCACTAACACACATCAATGGGTTTTCGTTAGTAAAAGCCAACTTTGTAAAAGTATTTGCGGCATTGATCTACACAGGATCAGCCCTGTTGGTTTTCATTATAGAAGACAAGGTAAACTGGACACTAGGGCTGGTGCTTGCTGTCGGCAACAGCGCCGGTGGCTGGATTGCGAGCCGATGGTCAGTGGAGAAAGGCGACAAAGTGATTCGGATCTTCCTGGTGATTACCGTAATTGCATTAGCCATTAAACTTTGGTTTTTTACCTGAAAAAAATGATCGCAGACAAAAAAGGCATTCGCTCCGAATACCCTCTTCTTCAAAACTGTACCTACCTGAATACTGCCAATGCTGGTGCTATGAGCCAGGCAGCACTCCGAAAGGGAACCGACTACCTTACAGAATTCGCACAGTATGCCAGCCAAAAGCTTCCGTTGTGGATGGGCGAGATGGAAGAAACAAGGAAACTGTTTGCAGAACTTCTGAATGCCTCAAGCGAAGAAATAGGATTGACATGGGATACCTCGTACGGCATTTCCTGGGTGCAGCAAATGTTGCCATCTGACCTTGAACTGGTGCTGGTAACGCACGATTTTCCCTCGGTGACACTGCCATGGATTCACCACAACCGAAAAATTCACTGGATTGACTGGGACATGAAAAGCCACATTGATCTGGAGACCATAGAAAAAGCACTATCCGGCAAACCAAAGATATTGGCGATAAGCCATGTGCAGTACACCAATGGATACCGGGTAGACCTCGAAGCCATTTCTGCCATGTGCCAAAAGCACGGAGCGTTTCTCATTGTGGATGCTATTCAAAGCCTTGGTGTGATCCCCATCGACCTGCAAAAAGTGCGTGTTGACGTATTGGCAGCAAGCAGCTACAAATGGCTGACCTCCGGCTACGGAGCTGGTGTGTTGTACATAAACAAAAACTCCAGAAAAAAATTGACACAAGGATCGCTAGGCCCAGGCAGTATGACAGATTTTCTAAAGGATCCGATCCCGGCCGAAAACCTCAAACAACCGCCACAAAGTCTTGAAGCTGGCCACCCCAAGCCGCTACTGATACTGATGCAGGGCCAGGCGTTGAAAGAGCTGAAAGCAATCGGTTGGCAAAACGTTTACGAAGAGGTGAAAGTGCTTTCTGCAAAGCTACACACCGCTATTACGGAGGCCGGATTTACTCCTATGGCACCCAGAGACGGGAAAAGCTGGTCGGGTATTGTGTCTTTTGAATGCGACAAATCGGTTCACCAGAAGCTGACTGATGAAAAAATCATCACTACCTACCGGCCAAATTACCTGCGGGCGGCTGTGCATTTTTATAATGAGGAGGGGGAGATTGATAGGTTGGCAGAAGTTATTTAATTGAGGGCACTATCTGACCAAATGAAAGTATCCCTTATAGCTCGCAGGGCAAGCTATAAACTTGATTGTGTAATAATAAATGCCCGAGGGAAAGTGATCTCCGCTCCAATCATTTTGGTAGTTTGAGGCATGATAGATCATTTGCCCATCCCTTGAAAAAATCTCCAGTTGATTGCCAAACAGCCCCCTATTACTCAAAATTTCTAACCTGTCATTCCTGTTGTCGTTATTGGGTGAAAAAGCGGTAGGAACTTCGTCCGCAAGAAGCTCTCGAGGACTATAAATATTTACCAGAACAGTATCGACCGAAGCAGGACATATTCCGTCTGAAACTGTCCAGATTAACTTGCTCAGCCCAGCCGCATCAGACTCAAAGCCGGACGAAGAGCTTTCCGGTGAAAGAACGTGCACATTTCCTTCTATAACCTCCCATTGGCCATTCCCTGTAGCAGGGTTTTGAGCTTGGAGTTGGCTTGCCGCAGCAAAGCATTGATCAACGTCCTCTCCAGCATAGGCAAGAGTCTGCTCCTGTATGGTTATGGTCGCTGTGTCCGACGCCGTGCACTCACCAACTGATACTGTCCAGATTAGGTTGTAAGCCCCTGGTGAATCAAAATTCACTTTCGTTTGAGGTGAAGATTTATCGGAAAAGCTAACCCCAGCATCTTCGGAGGCCCACACCCCATCACCACCGGCGTCCACTGCGTCCATGCTGACGGGCAAGTCCAATGAGCAATATCTAAGGTCTTTGCCAGCAAAAACCCCCTCTAAGGAATCGCTTACAAGAACGACAACTGTGTCACTTTCTTGCCCACAAGGGTTCGAAACAGTCCAAATAAAAGTATTAAGCCCGGTTTGCATGTTCGTGACAACAGTACTTGGACTGCCAATATTTTCAAACACACCGAACCCCAGTGCGCTCCAAAGGCCTTCCTCGCCATCGCCTAGTGATGCCGAAAGGCTGGTACTGTAACCACAAACAGCCTGGTCAGCACCAGCGCTTACGCCGGTTATTTCAATACCGCAATCTTCTGTACCCAACACCCACAACCCTCCCAAATCCTGTCCCAGTTCATCGTAGTATGGAGCTCCGATTACGAAATTGTAACCACCTCCTGCTTCGTAAGCTAGTACTGATTGACCAAATCTGCTTCCAGGCTTTATATCAATATTGCTTCCTCCCAATGTATAACTTAGCTTTCTGGCGTTAGTAACATCGAAGTTTCTTTCCGTCTCAAAAGTCCAAACCGCCCCCGCATCTGCTCCACCTGCGTTGTCCCTTGTAGAGCCGACCAAGAAGCCGTAATCACCCTGCTCATTGATATTTTCCACCACTGAGATAGAAGTACCGAACAGCTCTCCTGAATTAAGCTCATAGTTAAAGCCAGACTGATTTTGAGTAATTTTTTTTTGATTCTTGACACTACCATCACCATTCAGGAAAAGGATCCAAATTGCACCTGCATCAAATCCCGCATCATCATCCCGCTGACTCCCTACAATAAGTTCAGCAATACCATCTCCGTCAGAATCTCCGGCATTTGCAACAGAGCATCCAAAATAGTCTTCATAGCCCAAAACGTTCGGGAAACCAGAATTTCCTCCGCTTATTTTTCTATTTGACTTAACAGAGCCGTCGGGGTTCATAAGCAAAAGGTAAACAGCTCCGGTTTTGGCATTCGCCCCATTGTCCCGATACGCCCCCACAGCCAAGTCTATCACACCGTCCCCATCGATATCTCCCAAAGGTGTCACAGAACTCCCAAATGACGCCAGGTCAGCTAGTGAACCTGTGAAGCCTCCTGCCGTTTCGTTAATCTTCTGGTGAGTTTTTACCGTGCCATTTTCATTCAAAAAAAGTATCCAGACTGCCCCATGCTGATATCCTCCATCTTGATCGTAGACAGCACCTACCGCCACATCGGTTGTACCATCACCATTCAAGTCTCCAATATTTGATACTGAATAACCAAACCGGGAATTCGAAGGAATTATGACAGCTAAACCACCTTGAGAGTTTGAAATTTTATGTTGGTTTTTAACGCTGTTATCACGATTCAACAGGACAATCCAAATGGCTCCAGATTGAGCACCTCCATCATCTGTACTGCTAGCTCCTACAATAATATCCTCAATTCCGTCGTGATCAAAATCTCCGAGACTGGCAACGGAAATGCCAAAAAGATCACCAGGACGGAGGTCTCCACTAAAATTTTCCTGGCCCTTGGAAATAATCTTGAAATTTGACGGGAGTTCAAACTGGGCGTTGCAAATAAACCCAAATGTCAGACCAATTAGTGTTAGTAGCCCTCCTCTCACTTTGCCCACAGCCATTGTTTTATTAGAGAAGAACAATATTAGAACAAATCCCCGTCATCGTCCAACGTTTACTAATCTTCCTATTTCCTGTTCAGAAACAACCAAGTTATAGACTTTCATGTCGTCTATGTAACCGCCAAAAGGCCGAACCTGATTAATATGGTTTCCGATAGTAAAGCTTTTCATGAGATCTGCAACATTCACTTCCCCTCGGGATACAGCGTTAAGCTCATCATCTATATATAGTTTTAGGAATATGCCATCGTAAGTAAATCCCACCATGTGCCACTTATTGTCAGTCAACATACTTGCAGAATTCGTCTGGCATGCACTTTTACCCCCTCCTTCATCCGCCAAAACAACCCTTAGGCCGACTTTGTCTCTGACCAAAAACCCCAACTTATCCCCATTATTAATGATGTGCTGAGTTCGGTCGTCAGGTCTTCTCGCTAGTTTAACCCAGCAAAAAATAGAGAGCTGGCTTTTGAGAGATAAATCCGAAGTGACATCAATTCTGGCGTTATTTGATTCGAAAAACATTGATGACTGCTCCTTCCCAAATCTATCATCGGCATTTGTAACCTCGCCCCAATTTATCGTTCGAAGACCTTGGAAGTTTGAGAAAGAATCTCTTCCATCGAAACTAAAGTTCAACAACAATCCATCTGAACGACTAATGCTTTTGGTAGTTTTTTGTGTGCAGGAAAAAATCTGCTGATAAAAAACGACAACGATCAGAACCCCAAGGTATTTTCGGGTTTTAACTCTATTCATTTTCCGGGCAAACTATGGTGGTAAAAACAGGTGCTCCGGCGTTGTCAACAGTCATTCTCCAGCATGTTCCATTAGGCGATTTCATAATCACTCCATTGGAAGCGTTATCAATATAGACGTCGCCGTCTGAAACGTGTAGTGCACTTTTGGGGTTATCAGTCTGGATACCGATTGTGCCAATTATGTTCAGTCCCTCACTCCACTGCCATCCTCCAGTAGTATGCCACAGTTTTGCCTTGTTATCAGGAGCCGTAAATTGCGTGCCTCCAAAAATGAGCGCTCCTCGATAATCATTTGAACCAATTTTCACAAAAGCACCTTCATCAAGTCCAGAGCTTATTTCGAATTTACTAAAGGATCGATCCTGTTCATTAGAAGATTCAACAAAGGGCGAAGTAACGTGAACTTTATACAATGGGTTCGACAAGCCAACTCCCAAATTTGCATTTTCAATAACCACGTTTCCGCCACTTTCAATCACTAACGAACTGTTAATTGCGGCAGAGGTTTGTATCGATCCATCGGGAAACTTGATGCCACCATCAAGGCTTTCGATTGTGCCATTAACAGAAAGCATTGATTCTGGGTTTTCCGTACCAATACCCAAAAAACCTTTTTCCGTCAGCCTCATACGCTCGCTCCTTTCAACTTCTCCAGCGTCGGTTGTTTCAAATTTGATGAGTGAAGGATAGCTGTTAGTACCAGCACCGCTACCTACATACATCTGAATCCCCGCAGCCCGTCTGTAGTCACCATCAAAGTAATACCTGGCATAAAACCCGCCAACACGGTCTCCATCTTGCACGTTGGTTGGACTCTGATAAGTACCTCTCGATCTGTGAGATACAAAAGATGCATTGAGGTAATCTATCTCACCTGACGCATGCGCCATCAGGTTCATCGTATAGTTATTTCTAAAGATTATTGGCTCGTAATTGGAACTACCCACACCCGCAACCTCAAAATTGGTTTGAGGTGCCAATGCCCCTATGCCGACGTTGTTGCCATTGGCATAAATTGGACCGCCTGCCTTATTAAAGTAATTACCATTGATAAATGCAGATGATTGAATAGTTCCGTCTGGGTACTTGATACCACCATCAAGGCTTTCGATTGTACCGTTGACAGAAAGCATTGATCCAGGGTTTTCGGTACCAATACCCAAAAAACCTTTTTCCGTCAACCTCATACGCTCACTTCTTTCAATTTCTCCAGCATCGGTTGTCTCAAATTTGATGAGCGAGGGATAACTGTTTGCACCGGCGCCGCTGCCTACATACATCTGTATCCCGGCAGCCCGCCTATAGTCACCATCAAAGTAATACCTGGCATAAAACCCACCGACACGATCACCATCTTGCACGTTGGTGGGAATTTCGTAAGTGCCTCTCGATCTGTGAGATACAAAAGATGCATTCAGGTAATCTATTTCTCCCGATGCATGTGCCATCAGGTTCATCGTATAGTTATTTCTAAAGATTATTGGCTTGTAATTGCCACTACCCACACCCGCAACCTCAAAATTGGTTTCAGGTGTGGATGTCCCAATGCCAATTTGGTCGTTAACGGCGTAAATGGGGCCGTCAGTTTTGTTGAAATAGTTGGAATTAATAGCAGTGGCAGCGCTTGTTTGCATAGTTCCATCAGGAAATTTAATGCCGCCTGAAGTTGAGTGAATAGTGCCATTGACTGTCAAAGGGGCCCCGGGGTTAGGTGTGCCAATACCAACGTAACCATTGTCGGCAATCCTCATCCTTTCAGATCTTACAACACTATTTGTAGATGTGGTCTCAAAGCGAATATTCGACGGGTAATTTCCGGCACCAGCGCCGACACCTACAAACATTTGTATTCCGGCTGTACGTTGATATTGACCATCCAGATAGGCTCTCCCATATACACCGCCGATGCGATCACCTCCAATAACGCTTTGAGGCGCTCCATAGGTGCCTCTGGATCTATTGGCCACAAAAGATGCATTGAGGAAATCAACATCACCAGAAGCATGAGCCAAAAGATTCATTGTATAGTCGTTGCGGAATATAACAGGTTCATAGTTTCCACTGCCTTCTCCGGCCAATTCAAAATTTGTTTGAGGTGCCGCAGTTCCTATCCCAATATAACCCCCATCAGTCGCATATACCGGCCCATAATTTCTGTTAAAATACTCACTACCAAAACTTGCAACAGTAGCCGCTGACGTTTGTATACTTCCATCCGGGAATTTAACACCTCCCTCGGTTGATTCCACAACTCCTTGCACCGAGAGTCTTGACGACGGGCTGTTGGTGCCAACCCCCACATTACCTCCTTCAGTGTATATTGGCCCCTCCGTTGTATTAATCAAATTGTCAGGCATCGCTGCAGAAGTTTGAACAGTTCCATCCGCAAATTTTAATCCTCCTTCGGTAGTCTCAATCTGACCTGCAACAGTTAGCCTAGATGTCGGGCTATCAGTTCCAACACCCACGTTCTCATCGGTTGAAATACCTCCAGCTCCTGCTCTCCAAATATTATCTCCCGACCTCTTGGCATACAACGCAATAGGAACCGACAAAATCTGAGTGGTTCCTATTTCGACAAAATCTGAATCGCCAGACAGCTTGATCTCAACCTTTAAAAAGAAAAGATCGTCTCCCCATTCAATGGATGAAAACTCCCCCGAAAGAATTTCTCCATTGCCAACAGGCAGGCTTACAGTTCCGAATTCGCTGCTTGATGTGGAATGGATTTCCTGGTAAACTATATCGCCTGAGAAATCGCCTTTTAGAATCCCCAATTGAATAGACAAACTTGCGTTGCCCATAGGCTTGCCATCTGAATCTCGAATCACAGCCTGATAATTAAAAAAATCCTGGGCATTCGCTCGATTAATGAGTAGCGTGAAAAGGAGGATAACAATAAGTTTTGAAAGGATAGGTGTTCTCATTTTACTTTCGTTATTTTTTCAATTGAAAGAAGGTTACCATTTTGCTCTAGTATTAACAGGTACATTCCTGGCAAAAGGGCGGATGCTTCCAGCGTGACTTCATCTTGCAAAAAAGTCCTTTGAAGCACAATATTACCGGAGGTGCTATAAACTCTGGCACTCACGGGGTGCTGCTTGAGCAAATCCCCTGCGGTGGTCTTTAAGACAATAAAATCTGTAAACGGATTTGGGTAAGCCTTTATAGCCTTCGGTAAAACACGGCCTGTACCTGCTGGAATTTCTACGAATTGGAATTGCTGAAATCCTTCACTAACGACAAAACTCCCGGCAGAATACACATTGGTAAATGGCTCTCCTACTGACCATTCGACCATAAGTCTCCCAGAATTGACGACACTGGACGCCCCCCCTGAGTTTAGCGTATGTATGGAAACATCCTGACCGAAACATAGGCTTACAGTAAAAAAATTAACGCCGACAAGCAAAATACTTTTTAACATAAATAAAAGTACACAACATCGGCTAATTTAAAAGTAAAATTTTACTTATAATTCTTTCTAAAGCTTTTCCGCAAAGCAATTCCGGAATTGCCTGCTTTTGGATTTCCTACTTCAATCTTTCCCTGGCTCTCAATCAGCTTCTTTCGATCAGAGCCTAACATCTAATTGGTTCCGATATCTATTGTTTTTGTCCTTTCAGTGTTTTCTCATTGTGTAATTCAGAACACCTTTGGGTATGTGGTTTCCTCCGATATCTCCCGACGAAGTAATCACCACAATTGCATTCTTCACCAGAAACATAAATCCGAAATAAGAAAAAGGTAGTTCATAAACGATCGACGCCTCGGTAAATTCGACTTGCTCGGGTTTTATCCCGATCAAGGGCTGTACAGGAAAAATAATTTTTCGTTCTTTGATACTTCTAGTCAAAAAAGATAAAATATGGTCAGATTTGTCGGTCATCAACATTCGATACCAATGTAAAGTAAACAAGAAGTAGTTTTTGACTGATAACCCCTCTCTATTCCTTGCGCTTTGAGCCTATCCAGGTGCTGAATCAGGTTATAGATCATTCTGTTCCCCACAAAAAGTATGTTCCCAATTAACAGCGCCCATCTTCACCAGGTTGGTAGAAGCCTATTCGGTGGTTGTGAAAAGGTAGTCGGCGAAAGAATCGGTCACGATTCTGTTTATTTCCTCTGGCATCGTCATATCATAAGACCTTAGGCCTGCTTCCATGTGAGCCACTTTGATCATCATCTTTTTGGCAACTAACGTACAAGCCATGGTGGAAGTGACGTCTCCAACAACCATCACCAGATCGCATGGATGGATTGTCAAATATTCTTGAAATGCCGTGATGATCTTGCCGGTTTGGGAAGCCTCTGAGCCGGAACCTACATGCAGGTTGGCATCTGACTCTGTAATTTCCAGCTAGTCAAAAAAAGACTTGCTCATGGCGTGTCGTAGTGCTGGCCTGTATAAACTAGTTGAAAAGCCAACTCCCTGCCTTCAGCTTGAAATTTCTTGATTGCCTTGATAAGGGAGCAATCTTCATAAAGATGGGCCTGGCCCCTGCCACTAATACCAGTCTCATGTTTGCTGAAAAGGATTGGGTTATTGAAAAAATTAAACTGAATTTTGACACGAAGTAAGAAGGAAATGCCTGTAAAAAAAATCTTAATGTTTCTAAACGATCCCTATCCTGGCGACATAAGGGTTTTCAAAGAGTCAGACGCCCTGATGAAGGCGGGATTTGAAGTACATTTGCTATGTCTCAGGAAGAATGCCACCCAGCCCTTAGAAGAAAGGCTTGAAAACGGGTTTTTCATTCACAGGGTAACGACGGACTCCAGCACCTTCCAAAAAGGCATATGGGATATCGTGATTGCTACCTTTTGGAAGCACCCACTATTTTATCGCAGGGCCAGAAAGCTGTGCGGCCAGCACGCTTTTGAAGCGGTACATGTTCACGACCTGCCGCTTGCCTACACAGCATTTAGTCTTGCGGAAGAGTTCGGTGCAGCGAAAGTGCTTGATTTGCATGAAAACTATCCGGAAGCGCTGGCTGTCTGGTTCCAATGGAGAAAAAACCCGTTTATTCGACTTAAAAACAATATCTTCTTCAACTATAAGAAATGGTCAGGCTATGAGATCAATGCTATCAAACGAGCCGATCATGTGATTACGGTCGTAGAAGAAATGAGAGATAGAATGATTGAAGTGAGTGGAGAAAGAGATGAAAAATTCTCGGTAGTTTCCAATACTGAGCAATCAGGTTTCATTCAACAAGTCAACGATCCAGAAGTGTATGAAGACTGGAAAAAGGAATTCATTATCACTTATACCGGAAATGTCGGGCCACACCGTGGAGTAGACACCGTCGTGAAGGGAATGCAATACCTCAAGGACATCAAAGACTGCAAGCTGGTAGTAGCGGGTTCCATGAATGACGCTGTTAGAAACTACTTGATTGGCCTTTGCACAGAGCTTGGCATTGAAAAAAACGTGAGGCTATTAGGATATCAGCCATTTTCTAAATTTTTCTCTTTTATGAAAAATGCTAGTATCAATGTGATTCCTCACAACAGTAACCCCCATACCGACCACACCATACCTCACAAGCTTTTCCAATGCATGATGGTGGGAAGGCCGGTCATCGTTAGCTCATGCAAACCACTAAAGCGTGTCGTCGAATCCGTTGAGGCTGGCAAAGTATTTCAGGCGGGCAATGCGGAGGGTTTCGCCTCGAAAGTGAGAGAACTTTATAATAATCGTATTTTAACAGAAAAGTTGGCAAAAAACGGACTCGGAGCTACATTAGAGGGCAAATACAATTGGGATACCGATGCCAGAACCCTTGTTAACTATTACCAATCAATTGCTTGAAAAATGTTTCAGAGAATTAAGGCGAGAGAGAAAGAGCTGGCCAAAAAAGATCGATTTAAGAAAACCCTGGCCTTTATGTCGCACGGGCTCAACCCGCCCGCTAAAATTCTAGATCTAGGCATCCCAAACGATCTTTCGAGATTTCTTGAAGAGAAAGGCTATCAGGTATCGAATACAAAAGGGGAAGACCTTGATGAGGTGCCAGAGACAGTTGCACAGGGCGGCTACGACGCCGTTACGGCTTTCGAAATACTTGAACACCTGGTAAATCCGTTGAGTGTCCTCAAAGCCATCAAAGCTAAAAAAGTTTACGCTTCCATTCCTCTTCAAATGCCGTTTAGCAAGGCATATAGAAATAAAAACGACCCATGGGATCAGCATTTTCATGAGTTTGAGGACTGGCAGTTTGACTGGCTACTCGACAAAGCTGGTTGGGAAATTGTGCGAAGAGAAAAATGGAAAACAGTTGTGCTCACTCCGGGTATCCGACCAATGCTAAGAAAAATTATCCCAAGGTACTACATTATCGAGGCTCGTCGTAAATAACCATGGGCGTAGTCATCCGGCAGAGCTTTATCACTACAGTGCTCACCTATGTGGGGGTGGTAATTGGTTATGTCAATGTGCTGATCCTTTTTCCAAAATTTCTGACACCGGAAGAAATTGGCCTGGTGCGCCTTATTCCAAGTGCCGCCTTTCTCCTACTGCCCCTTGCCCAGCTTGGTTTGGCGCAGTGCACAGTTCGCTACTACCCGGCCTTTGAGAAGAAAAAAAATGGCCCTGGCGAGTTGTTAGCCTTTGGATTCATTGGGGTGACAGTAGGTTATCTAATTACACTTGTGCTCTACAATATCTTCAGAGACCCCATCACTGCTTATTTTGCCAAAGAGTCCGGGTTGGTCAACGATTACCAGTGGGTGATCCTGGCTGTGCTGCTGGTCATGTCGTTTCAGGCGGTAGCAGAAGGGTATTCTCGTGCTTTGCTGAAAATTGTGGCCGCCAATTTTGCCAAGGAAGTGCTGGTGAGGGTAGGCACGAGCATCACTGTACTCCTCTATGCCGTGAATATCATCACTTTTCCTGTCATGGTTTACACCATGATTGTTGTCTACGGCGTATCGCTGCTTTACCTGCTGGGCTACCTTGCCTACCGCAAGCAGCTTTCTCTCAAGTTCTCCTTTTCCACTTTTGAGAGACCTCAACTGAAAGAAATGATGGTCTACAGCACGTATGCTTTGCTCGGAGCAGGTGGCTCTTTCATCATCCTGAATATTGACCAGATCATGATCAGCGGAATGATTGGCCTGAGTTGGAATGGTATCTATACTACTGCCTTTTACATAGCGGTGGTGATCGAAATGCCACGCCGGGCACTGACACAGATTACGACACCGCTCATCTCCCGGGCTTTCGACAAGCATGATATGGTGGAAATTGACAAGTTGTACAAAAAGGTGTCCATCAACCAGATGATCGCTGGGTCGCTTCTATACATCGGCATTGCCACCAACCTCAATTCCATTTTTGCGCTGGTGCCCAACAACGAAGCCTTTATCCAGGGCATTACGGTGGTGAACATCATCGGCTTGGGCAAACTGCTGGACATGACTTTCAGCCTGAACGGTGAGATCATTGTGATGTCGAAGTACTTCCGGTTCAATGTGCTTTCCCTGGTCATACTCGCTGTGCTTGCCGTCATGCTCAACCAATGGCTCATTCCACTCTACGGCATCGATGGTGCCGCCTGGGCATCAGCCATCTCTCTGCTGCTCTACAACCTGGTCAAAATGACTTTTGTATGGGTAAAACTGGGTGTTCAGCCATTTACTTTCAAGAATCTAGGGATGGTTGTCATTTCAGCATTGGTTCTACTGGCGGGCCTTTATCTTCCAGCCTTCTCAAATGTATTTTTAGACATCTTCATACGCTCGGCAATGATTACGATCCTATTTGGCGGGGCCGTCCTTCTTTTTAGAATTTCACCGGATGTGAATGAACTGGTAAAGGTGGTTTGGAGTAGACTTAGGTCGTAACGCACCACCAGAATTCGTGATTTGAAAACGAGCTAATCCCCAAGCCAAAAATTGCGTTTATCAGTTATGAGTTAACCTAAAGTAAAATGAACATACAGCCGCTGTTTGATTATATCGCCAGGTATGTAATATTGACTGCCGAAGAGCAACAGCTACTTCTGGCAAACGTAAATCGGCGACGGTACCTAAAAGGCCAATACATCGTGCAGCAAGGAGATATCTGCCAATTTGAAAACTTTGTCTTATCGGGCTGTGTGAAGTCCTTTTACATAGACCCGGAAGGTCACGAGCATATTGCCATGTTTGCAATAGAAAACTGGTGGGTAACCGATTTGGGTAGCTTTATCAAGCAAAGGCCTGCCGACTACAATGTGCTATGCTTGGAAAATACGGAGTTGGTTCAATTCCATCATGAAAAACTTGAAGCACTTTACCAGAAAATTCCATCGCTTGAACGATTCTTTAGGATCATCATTCAAAATGCTTTTGTGGCCTCGCAAGATAGAATAGTGCAAAGCATGAGCGTTCCTGCCAGGGAAAGGTACCTGGCCTTTCGGCAAAAGTATCCGCAAATAGAGCGGCGTGTGCCACAGTATATGGTCGCTTCCTACCTCGGAATCACCAAGGAGTTTTTAAGCAAAATTCGTAGCCAGCTCATTCACGAACAGTAGAGCCTATTAACCTAGTTTAACATCCCTTTTTAATCTGGTTTATTTTCCACCAGCATCGCCTGCCGGAACTTTGTGCCACACAAAAACACAAAGTGATATGTCAACATTATTGGAAAAAATCAGCGACCTGAACGATCTGATTCTTCAGGGCAAAGCCATGGAAGCATTCGAAAGGTACTACCATGAGGATGTAGTGATGCAGGAAAATGAAACGAAGCCCACTGTGGGTAAGACCGCAAACAGAAAGCGGGAAGAAGAGTTTTTCGGAGCGATCATCGAATTCAGAGGAGCCAGACCATTGAAAGTGACCATAGGAGAAAACTCAACAATGGTAGAATGGCACTACGACTACACACACCGGGAGTGGGGCGTGCGCAACTACACACAGGTCTCCGTTCAAGAGTGGAAAAACGGACAGATCGTTCGGGAGAAATTCTATTATGGATCCTAAAGCACAGTGCTATGAAAACGAAGTTATTTCAAACAACAAGCTCGTGGACCAACCTGGTTATCAGGCTTTTACTAGCTGGAGTCATTTTTCCTCATGGAGCACAAAAGCTGTTCGGTTGGTTTGGTGGCTATGGCTTCGAAGGTACCATGGTTTACTTTACCGAGACCGTTGGCTTGCCCTGGCTGCTCGGCTTCCTGGTGATCCTCCTGGAGGCGTTAGGCTCTATTGTTCTACTGGCCGGTTTTGCCACAAGAATTTTGGCTGCCTCCTACATTTTGCTTGCGATAGGAATTGTTATCACCTCTCACTTGCAATATGGTTTTTTTATGAACTGGTATGGAAATCAGCCTGGAGAAGGGATTGAGTTCTTCATCCTGTGGCTGGGAATGAGTATTGCTCTGCTCCTTTCTGGAGGTGGCAGATACTCTGCCGACAAATACTTGTCCCGTGTAATAACTGAGCAGGCCCATTCCTATTAAAAACAGATGCTGGTTTTGAGGCTGACGACTCAAAACCAGCATTTACAAATTTTACCAAAGCCCCAGCTCCCAGGGGTACATAAACAGATAGTGGCTAACAGCAATCAGAAGATACATCCTGAAAAAGGGATTCTTCCTGAAGACCACTAACACGGCCAACAGAATCATTAAAACTATTCCATTAAAAGAGAATGCGTTCTGGGCAGCGGGCAAAACCTCGCTACTGGCCAGCGCCGATAGCAGGTTAATGAGTGTTATAAGGCCGATAGAAAAAAAGGTCGCCACTCTCATATTGCCTTCCTGTGACCTCACTGCAACAATGGCTCCAGCGATTGGCCAAAAGGCAACCATGAGCCCGGCCCGAACTGGCAAACTCAAAAAGCCCATCAGCGCTGGCAGGAGGAAGCAGATGATGCTAACTGAAAGCCCGACTGAGTAGATCAACGTCGGTTTTTCACTCGTTTTATAAGTATGCCAAGCTAGTGCATGGAAATGTAGCCCGGCAGTAGCAATGGTAATAACCAACAAAATTCGAGACATAAAGTCTTCGTATTCCAACAAAAGCGAAGGTATTCGGATCACAAACACGGCACCAAACAATATGAAAATGAATCTTTCAATAGCCGACGTATACCTCTCGTGAAGCCAGGGCAACAGATAGTTTCCGCTACCTCTCAGGTAGAAAAAAGAACCAGAGAAAGATAAACACAGCGTCACCACTGCCATTGTCCTCAGCTCAATAGCTCCTGGCAGGTGCAGGATCTGAAATGTAAATGAGGCCAAAAACAGCAACACTCCTGTCAGGATTGCTACAAGCAGCCAGCCCCCCCTCTTCTCTTTATTAGCTATCATGCCAAAAGTAGATCCACTCACTAGCGCAAGTGCAATGGCTACAAATGATCCGATGAGCATTTGCCCGGAGCCCGGGAACTTCATCAGCTTAAACACAGATCCTGCGAAAAGCAGGAAAAATGAAAGATAGGCGAACCACTTCGAGAGCGATTCTCTTTTGTTTATTGTTTCCATGGTTTCTAATTGTATAGTTTGAATCTGTTTTGGAGGTAATTCCTTAGTGATTGCCAGCCAGGCAGCATCAAAAGATTGCCCTGACGCAATCAGCTTTTCGATATCGCAGCTGACATGATCAAGCATCTCATCCTGCAGGGGCTTGTAGGTCATCCCCTGGCGGTCAAGGTACTCCCGGATCGCCTGAAGCTGCTCTTTGCTCAAGACCCCCATATCTCGAGGCTTATTTTTGGTGCAGGTAGCAGTATGTTTTTCAATGTTTCCGTGAATTTCTGCAACTCCGACACTTTTACCCTGGCCAACTCAACGCCCTGAGGTGTAAGCGAATAGTACTTTCGGGCACGTCCGTCCACCACCTCGGTTTCGGCTACCAGCAACCCCTCGCTTTCCAGTTTGTAAAGCACAGGGTAAAGCGCACCATAGGTTAGTTTGATCTCACTGCCAGAAAGCTCCTCCACTTTCTGGCTGATTTCGTACCCATACATTTGCTTGTTTTCGGCAAGGAGCTTAAGAATAATGGTCTTGAGCGTACCCTTGATAAATTCAGATGATGCCATGTTGTATATATAATTTTCTTAAATATATAAAATTAAAAATTATAACACAATCAGGACGCTGATACTTCGACACTCGCCTATCGGTGGAGAGCTCTAAAAATCACACACCTTCAATTACCTCCGATCCGTCGCCTCTCTGGCAGTGTTCATCGAAACAACGGTTACCAGGCATTCTGGAGGGGTATAAACGGTCAAAACAAACTATCTATACTATGAACTGGCTAACGAAACTTTTCTCAAAAAAATCTAATAACCAACTGGTGATGAAATTCTCAAAGCAAGACAATCTCTGGTTGGTGATGAAGGGATACGATATTCTTTACATTGGTGATGAGCCGCAGTGTAATGCTTATATGTGGAACCACATTTCAAAATAATCTGCCCTTAAAATAAAATAGTCAGTCTTTGACAGGCTATCGATCTGGTTAATTGGTTTGAAGCCCATACCTGCCCTTCGGGGATCAACAGGTATGGCTTTTTTTTGCTTTCGTTTCTCACCCAAATGTTGCCAGGCAGCTTGAGCAGCTCCTTTTTTCTGGTCGATCGTGTTGCCGCATGGGTCTGTCGAAGTCAAATTCCTCTTCGTCGAAACCTCACTTACCTCTGCTTTACGCACCGTATTAATAGACAAATCAACTACTTAGTGATATGTCCTGGCTACCCGCAGTTCTTACAAAGATATTAAAGCCAAAAAGTGAACTTAGGCTGAAGTTTTCAAAAGATGACAACGTATGGCTTGTAATGAAGGAGCACTCAATCCTATTCATAGGAGACGAAATGCAATGCAACATCTACATGAGAAATTTCGCACGAAAGTGACATCTTCCCAGGGGGGAACTCCAAACACTGCGGCCTTTAACCAAAGTAATCTTTGAACCCAAACCCCTGGCTCGATGCCTTAGCTGGCAGGCAGGTTCAGCTTTTTGGAATTATCTACCTGAAAAACACAAAAAATAATTTTAATAGTACCAATTTTTACTACGTCGTCGCATATCCCGGCTCTATCGACACTTACTTCGTATTCGTCGAAACAAAATTTCCTGCTCCCATTTCTTCCGTATAATTGAATAACCAAACGAAAAAAATATCATGAACTGGTTTTCAAAAGTGCTCGCTCAGGTGTCCAAATCAAAAGATCAGCTTACCCTGAAATTCTCAAAGGACGACAATACCTGGTTGGTGATGAAAGAGTACTCCATCATGTTTATTGGAAGCGAAACAGCGTGTAATACATATATGAGGAATTTTGCTTCGAAGTAAAACCCTCGTTGAAGAAATCGTTAGCTGACCAACGACGGCTATCGATCTGGTTTATTAGTTTGGAGTCCATGCCTGCCCTTCGGGGATCAACAGGTGTGGGCTTCTTTTTTTGTGTCATGTGACGATAATCATAAAAAGGTATTTCACTGCTTTATATACTTGTACCAGCATTTGAAAAAGTCGTAAAGCATGAAGATGGACATTACTTCCAGGGCAGACATCGAAAAACTGGTTGATCAGTTCTACAGCAAAGTGAGAATCGACAATACGATAGGTTACATTTTTACCGACATCGCTGCACTTGACTTTACCACGCACATGCCCATTATGTATAAATTCTGGGAGACCACACTCCTGGGAATAATGTCGTACAAAGGCAATCCTATGTCGGTTCATATCCAACTGGACAAGAAAGAGCAGTTGAAAAAAGAACACTTCGACCGATGGCTGGAACTATGGACAGCCACTGTGGACGACCTCTTCGAGGGCCCAAAGGCGGAAGAGGCCAAAACGAGAGCCTCCCAAATCCGGAACCTCATGCAATACAAAGTAGAGCAAAGCAGGTAGACGCTCAACCTCTAAAATTATTGAGCGTGTGAATGACCTTCTGAACCTCATCGTCTGCAAGCTCAGGAAACATAGAAAGGGAAAGAATGCTGCTTTTTTCAGAAGAACCAACTAACAGACCCTCTGGGTCTGTTCTGAACGACCTGTATGGGGAAAGTTCGTTAATAGGGGCTGGATAATGAATAGCAGCACCAACGCCACCACGATCTAAGTGTCGGATCAGGTTTTCCCTGTCATCAGTTTGGATGACATATTGATGAAAAACGGCATAGTCTGGATCGCCCATGGATGGCAATCTGTACATCGACCTGTCGAGACCATGCATATAGTGAGTGGCGATGGATCTTCGTCTAGTGTTCCACTGATCGAGCATGGGAAGCTTTGATCTGAGAAAAGCTGCCTGAAGTTCGTGCAGCCTACTGTTCCTCCCTGCCACTTTGTGAACATTCCGTGTGTGCTGCCCATGATTGCCCAACAATCTTACTGAGCTGGCATACTCATCGTTGTCGGTAACCACCGCTCCGCCGTCGCCCAGACATCCCAGGTTTTTGGTCGGGTAAAAGCTAAAACAGCCAAAATCACCAATTGTGCCGACATTTTTTCCCTGATAAACAGCTCCATGCGCATGCGCACAGTCTTCTATCAACACGAGTTTATGTGCGTCTCGTATTTCCAGTAATTCGTTCAGGTGCGCCGGCTGCCCATACTGATGCACTACAATGATAGCTTTTGTTGTCTTCGAAATGCACCTTTGAACTGACGCCGGATCGATAGTATATTCTCCGGGAAGGGCGTCAGCGAAGACAGGAGAAGCCCCCACATTGATGACCGATTCTGCTACGGAAACCCAGGTATTGGCAGGAACAACTACTTCGTCGCCTGTCTTTATCCCCGCAGCCTTCAATGCCAGCTCAAGGGCATCAGTGCCATTGCCACAGCCAATGCAGTGCTTCACACCCAGGTATTCTCCAAACTCCTTTTCAAAGGCCTTGACTTCCTCGCCAAGAACAAACCAATTCTTGCTAAGCACCCTGTCATAAGCCTCATCAAGAGCACGCTTAAGCTTCTGATGCTGTCGGCTGATAGTAAAATGTGGTATATATGTTGCCTCAGACATCATTCTACAGGAAGGTTTTTCAATAAGAACTGCTTAACATTTCCGCCCATAACGAGGGCAATATCTTCTTTTGACATACCCAAGTCAATGAGTTCATCTACAATAAGCGGCAGACCAGTCACATCGAAATGTGTTTTCACGGCTCCGTCGAAATCGGATCCGAGGGCTACGTGTTCAACTCCAATAAGCCCTGCCGTGTATTTGATGGCTTCGGCTGTCGCCCGGGTGCCACTACCGCAAACAGCCTGCTCAAACATGGCAATCCCCACCAGGCCTCCTCCGTCGGCAATTTTCTTCAAATGCTCATCTGAAAGGTTTCGCACATTGTCGAAAGTTCCCTTCACTCCGGTATGCGACACGATCAAGGGTCGGCTCGCCATCGCCAAGATGTCGTCAATCAGCGCCGGAGCCGCATGGGATAGGTCGATAATGATACCCAGTTCTTCCATTCTCTTCAGTGCCTGTTGACCAAAAACTGTAAGTCCACCCTTTTTTACACCATGTGCCGAACCGCCTAACTCATTGTCAAAAAAATGGACAGGGCCTATCATCCGCACTCCAGCCTCAAACAGCTTGTCTACGTTCACCAACTCACCCTCCAAGGCATGGGCTCCTTCAATACCAAGAAATCCGGCAGATAAGGACTTGTCATGCTCACGGTCGTCAATAAACTTGGTTAAATCTGCACGGCTCTCAATCACCCAGAAGCTATCATTCGAGTTCGACGCAAGAGAATGTAAATAATCGGCTTGAACAAACGCCCTTTTCAGGAGGCTAAAAACAGGACGACCCTGCGCCAGGCTAAGCAGCGTGATATTGTCTGTATCGCTCCCGTTTGCCCCAAAGTTCATGTTTTTTGGCGTCTTGGTCACAATAGTGAAGGCCTGCAGTGCCACATTCGCTTCTTGCATTCTGGGGAAGTCAACATGCCCATAGCTATGCTTGTCGGTTAAATCCCTATCCCAAAGCAGCGCATCACAATGAAGGTCGGCTACAAAATCAAGGTCACTATAAAGGTCGCTCGCTGCGGCACTTACCTTGTAGGGAGGGGCCAGCGTGATGGTGTTCATTTTCCTGTCCACAACGGATGGTGCTATAAGTCTGAAAAGCACATATCCTGTTATCAGAACTACAGCAGCTACCAGCACAAAAAGTTTAACTATTCTCATCAAGCCAGCTTCTAGCGGTTACGTTGTTTCAATATACCCGTCTGAAAATTCATTTCTCTTTTGGTACAAAAATTTCGAACAACCTGTTTGAAAGCTTCATAGCGAGGCTCCTCCTGGCATATTTATCGAAATGCTTGGAAGCAAATGGTCGATTAGATTTGAAATCAGCAAATTGTTTTTCTAACGCTCGCCTGACTCCAACCTTGTCGTTGAACCCGAGGCATGCACCTGCCCCCGTATCCTCAATGATTTTGGCAACATCACCGGCAGAATCACCGATAGCCAAAATCGGCCGCTTAGCCTCCAAATATTCGAAAAACTTTCCTGGTATGTGGCCTTTTGCATTGCCGGAGTCATTCATTACCAGCAGTTGAACTGTGCTGGTTTTCATTGCTCTTCTTGCACTTCCGTGAGACAGGTAGCCATCAACAACAAGTTTGCCCTTCAACTCAGGGAAAGCCTCGATCGACGTTATCACCTGATCACTAAGAATACCTGCCAGGTAAATTTCCAAACCAGCAGCAAACTCCCTGTTTTCGACGCATAGCTCGGAAAGTGCTTCCCATAACACAAGAGGATTTCTCATTTCATTGAGCATGCCAATATGTGCAAGCCTGAATTTTCCTCCTGGCACCATCGCCTTTTCAATGTCCAAAGAATGCTCGTCGTACCCATTCGTCAATACAAACGTTTTAGTGGCTCCCAATCGGCCAAAATCGGCCGCCCACGTGTTACTTACCGTTATGAGCAAATCACAGTTTTTGATTACCTTTTGTTCAAGAAAACTGTGGCGCTTCCGGGCCCATCCTTTCACTCCAAGCTTGTCGAGAATGTCCCATTGTGACCAGGGGTCTCTGAAATCGGCTACCCACTTTGCTCCCGTCTTTTTTTGGAGGTTCATACCAATCAAATGCATGCTGTGTGGAGGCCCCGTGGTGATGACCAGGTCAATATCATTGCTCTTAATCATTGGAGCCAGAAAGCGAACCGACGGCCTGACCCAAAAGACCCTGGGGTCGGGAATAAAAAAAGTAGCTCTGGCCCAAATAAGGAGCGTATCAAGAAGGCCTTTCTTCTTTTTTTCAAGCACTTGCCCCTGCCTGGGCTGCCCTTCCTTACCGAAGTACTTTAGTGGCTCCCAAATCGGAAACTTCCAAACCTCCAGATTGTCAGCCACTTCCCTTGTTAGTGTGTCATCTTTGAGGCTGAATGCTGGGTTTTCCGGTGTGAAAATGATGGGCTCTATACCAAATTCCGGGAGGTGACTGGAAAGCTTGAGCCATCTCTGAACACCCCCCCCTGCGCTTGGGGGCCAATAGTAAGTAACTATCAATACTTTCAGTTTTTTCATCCAGGCTACGCTAAGAATAAGCAAACATACAAAAAGAGACCATTGGCCATTTCAAGATTAATAGTAGATTTGCCACGCATTAGCGAAAAGCGTTAGAAATTTATCTTTTTGTGCCTACCTTAGAATGTTAGAAGTCTCTCTTTTCAGAAGGTTGGCGAGCTAAGCGCAAACAAATGGTTTTTTAATGAAGAAAATAGCTGTATTTACTTCGGGTGGTGATGCACCTGGCATGAATGCTTGTATAAGGTCTGTTGTTAGAAGTGCCCTTTATCATGAACTTGAAATCTACGGAATCAAGTATGGGTACAACGGAATGATCGAAGGTGACATCTACAAAATGAAATCCTACTCCGTTAGCAACATTGTTCAAAGAGGTGGCACGATACTCAAATCGGCCAGAAGCAAAGAGTTCATGACCAAGGAAGGTCGCAAGAAGGCTTATGAGCAGCTTTCTTCGAGAGGCATAGAAGGCCTGATTGCCATTGGTGGAGACGGTACCTTTACCGGTGCTAATATCTTCTTTGAGGAATATGGCATTCCGGTGGTGGGTGCGCCAGGCACAATTGACAACGACTTATTTGGCTCCGACTATACTATTGGCTTTGATACAGCGGTAAACACTGCACTCGAAGCCATCGACAAAATTAGAGACACGGCCATGTCGCACGACAGGGTCTTTTTTATCGAGGTAATGGGAAGGCATTCAGGCTACATAGCGATCCAGTCAGGTATCGGTGGTGGTGCCGAATTGGTGATGGTTCCTGAAACTTCTACTACCATCAACGAAGTCATTAATACGCTACAGAAAGGTAAAGATGCACAAAAAACCTCTTCCATTGTGGTGGTAGCCGAGGGAGGTGAAGAAGGGAATGCTCATGAGATTGCTGCCAAAGTAGCGGCGCATTTGCCAAAAGCTGACATCAGAGTTTCCACGCTCGGTCACATTCAAAGAGGCGGCAACCCCACTGCTTTTGACAGGATTCTTGCTTCCAGACTCGGGTTGGCGGCAGTAGAAGGTCTGCTCAACGGAGAGAAAAATGTAATGGTTGGTATCATTGACAAAGAGGTAGTTTACACCAACCTAAAAATTGCCATCTCTAAGTCCAAGCCACTTGATCAGGACCTGATTCGGCTCGTCGAAATTCTTAGCATCTAATTGTCATGGGCTTTTTACCCATCTTCCTGACACTTTCTCTTTTTCTCATGCTTTGGGGCATGGTGGTCAGCCAGTTTCTTCGCTCTGAGAAAAAAAAGATACTCACCTCAATCAGTGAATTTGGGCTTTCCGGGAGCCTGGAAGTAGTTGACCAGAAACTGACTTCAGAAGACTCGAAAGAGCTTAGAAGCCTGAGAGCACAGATGTTTCGTTACAACAAGCTTATTTCCAGCTTCCCCTACCGGATTGTGGCCATGCTTATGAAGTTGAGGAAGTTCTAAACGTTAAGCCCGTTCTCACGAAGCATTTTGTAAACTTCGGCAGTTGCCAGCCGATCAAACCACTGAACCTCCACATCTTTTCTAAACCAGGTCAGCTGCCTCTTTGCATACCTTCGTGAGTTCCGCTTGAGCAGGCGAACAGCTTCTGCTTTGTCGTACTTGCCTTCCAGGTAGCCGAACACCTCCTGGTAGCCCAGTGTTTGCAGCGACTGGAGATGCTTGCTTTCGAAAAACCTTTCTGCCTCTTCAAAAAGACCGTTGGCGATCATTTGATCCATGCGCAGGTCGATGCGGTCGTACAACTGCCGGCGGTCAGCCGCAAGGCCTATTTTGATAGTAGAAAACGGCCGCTCACTTTTGCTCTGCCGCATCCTGAAAGAAGAGAACGCTTTCCCTGTAGATTCAATTACCTCAGCTGCTCTCACAAGCCGCACAGGATTGTTCTTATCAACCTCTTGAAAAAACTCAGGGTCGTGTTCTTCAACGAATTTTCTCACTTCCGAAAGACCATTTTTTGCCACATTCGCATTCCACTTCTCACGCACACCTTCTTTGATAACAGGCATTTCATCCATGCCATCGCACACCGCCTGCACATAAAGACCCGATCCACCCACCATGATGGCTACATCTCTCTTTTTAAAAACATCTGCAAGCATAGTCAGCGCATCTCTTTCGAACTGCCCGGCTGTGTACTCCTCAGTAATCGACAGGCTATTGACAAAATGGTGTTTTACCTGTTCAAGCATGAAAGGTTCGGGTTTTGCAGTGCCAATCTCCAGCTCCCGGTAAAACTGCCTGGAGTCAGCCGAGACAATCTCAGTCGAGAGCTTTTTGGCCAGATCGAAAGCCAGGTCGGTCTTTCCAACGGCAGTTGGCCCCACTATTACAATCAGTTTTTTATCCCTGCGACTCATTATTGGCATCCTTAAATCAGGCTCGTTTACTTATCTTTTTGCAATTTTATTAACTTTAGGCAATACGTCGCCTGTTTGGCAGACTACCTTTGATGCATGATTAGCCTTGAAAACAAAACTACGGAAGAATTACGGAAGGAGATCGAAAGGCTTAATAGTGAGCTACGGATAGCACAATCACGGTTTAAAACGTCTATAGAAGACAGCAACGACATCAGCCTGTTGCTAAACAATGATATCATCGTCAACTGCAATGAAAAAGCTCTTGAGGTTTTCAAGGTTGGCAGCAAGGAAATTGTTGGAAAATCTGTCTTTGAGTTTTGTCCCAATTTTCAAGCCGATGGCAGTGCTTCAGCCGACAAGTTCCAACAAAAAATAAAACTGGCCCTGCTTGGCCTCCCTCAAAAGTTTGTTGGAGAAATTCAAAACTCCTCTGATAAGGTCTTCTTTTCCAAAATAAAGCTGTCGGCTCTAACCGAAGAGAAAAACAACCACCTGCTTTGCACAATCAAGCTGGAGAATAAAGACGATGATGCTGACGTGTATTTTCTGGAATCAGAAAAGACGTTTCAGTCTCTGGCCGACAACGCCCCCGTGCTGTTGAGAATGACCAATTCCAACAACTTCTTCTACTATTTCAGCAAGCAATGGCTCAAGTTTACCGGCAAAGAAGTAGAGGAAGAGCAAAACAATGGCTGGATCGCCAACATTCACGAGGAAGACCTGAACGACGTGCTGGTCACAATGGATCTTGCATTCAAGCGTCGCAAAAAATATGAAGTTACCTACAGGCTTCGCCGCTACGATAAGAAATACCGATGGGTACTTGATACCGGCATTCCGAGAGTAAGCAGCCTGGGTAAGTTCTCCGGCTATATCTCCGCCACCATAGACATTACCGAGAGGAAGCTGGCAGAAGAAGCCGAAAGTCGTGAAAAGGCCTTATTGGAAAGTGAAAAAAAGCTTCAAAAATCACTCAACCAGTCTAAAATACTCTCGCTTACTACCAACAGCGAGGGTGTTATCACTTTTTGCAATGAAGCGTTTTTGAAGGCCACCCGGAAGCCCGCTGGCGACCTTATGGGAAAGAGTCTCTTTGAGGTATTTCAGCCCTATGGTGGTGACAACGTAACCAAAAAAAGTTTCCGAACACTGGTAGAGAGAGAGGACTACACCGAAGCACTAACTGGTGTAATTACGCTGGATGGAGACGAAATTCTCATTATACGGTTTAGCTCCATTATACTTAAGAATGCCAAAGGCCAGGTAATTGGCATAACTATCGTTGGCGAAAATATTACAGAAAGACGGAAGGTTCGTCAAGAGTTGGAAAAGACCAACGCCCAGCTCAAAGAACTCTTCGACAATTCGAGTGACCTTATTCAAATTTTCACATCGGAGGGAGAATTCAGGTTCGTGAATGAAGCCTGGAAAACCAAACTCGGGTACAATGACGAAGAAATAAGCCAGCTGAGGCTTACTGATTTAATACCGAAAGACTACCAGAGCAGCACAATTGAGAACCTGAACCAAATTGGGCACGGGGAGCGGATCGAGAAGTTCGAAACTGTTTTTATCAGCAAGTTTGGTAAGAATATTTACGTTTCCGGGCGTGTCAACTGCACTATTCAGGATGGCAGCCCGACAGAGTTTAGAGGTATCTTTTACGACATTACAGAAAGGATACGTGCTGAAAAAGCACAAAGCCTCTACTACAAAATTGCCAACCTAACCACCACCAGCAGCAACCTCGATGCGCTGTACCGAAACGTATTTGAAGAGCTAAACAAAATACTTAAGATTCAGAATTTTGCCATCAGTCTCAAAGATGAAAAAACAGGGAAAATCCAGTTCCCTTACCTCATCACTGAGTTAGAGGAGCCTTCGGAAGTCAAGCAGCTAAAGAGCATCACCAAACTGCTGGCTGAGTTTACATTTGAGAGAAGCAAGCCGCTAATTATTTACGAAGACGGCATTCGAAGAATTGCGGATAATAAAAAACTGCCACTTCATGCCAAGCTTCCGCTAATCTGGTTGGGCGTACAGGTCAATGTTGACGGCAAACCGGCGGGTGTTATTTCGTTTCACTCTTACAAGGACCGAACAGCCTATAACCACAAAGACCTCGAGCTGTTGGATTTCATTTCCAGTCAGGTCTCTCTTGCTCTCGAACGCAAGTCAAACGAAGCGAAAATCATTAGCCAAAGCGCCAGGCTAAAAGCAATTTTTGAGTCTACCACTCACCAAATCTGGTCGATAGACAGGAGCTACTGCTTTACTTCCTTCAACCAAAACTATGCTGATGCGCTACAGCGATACTATGGCATTACCCCCTCTCTGGGTGGTCAGAGCGGCTTCGACTTTCTGGTACCCAGCCTCAGCGATTTCTGGAAAACCAAGTACGACCGTGCGTTTAGCGGCGAAATTGTCAACTTCCAAAGCCAGGTCACTGACCTCAAGGGCAACAAAATATGGAGAGATGTATTCCTCAACCCAATCTTCCTTCCTGACGGCTCCATCGAAGAGATTTCAGTTATAGCCAATGACATTACCGAGAAGAAGCTTTCCGAAGTGGCACTACAGGAAAGCGAAGAAAAATTCAGGAATATCTTCGAATCCTTCCAGGACATTTATTTCCGTTGCGATGCCAAGGGGAAAATAACTATGATCAGCCCATCAGTCATAGAGCTTTTAGGCTACACATCTAAGGAGGTAATAGGAAAAAATATAGACGAACTTTTCAGTTCGTCTGACTCCATTCACAGTGTATTCAGTAAGCTTCGAAAGAACAGAAGACTAAGAAACTTCGAGGCAACTTTGTACACAAAAGACGGCAAGGATTTGCAATGCCTCTGCAATATTCGCCTTGTATACCGCCGGAACTATCCACTCGAAATTGAAGGTGTGGCCAGAGACATCACCACTCTGATCCGCACCAACGAAGAGCTTCGCAAAGCAAAAGAACTTGCTGAGAGATCACTTAAGATAAAGGAGCGGTTCCTGGCCAACATGAGCCATGAGATCAGGACGCCTATGAACGGGATCATTGGCATGCTGGATTTGATAGGCAGTACACACCTCGATCAGGAGCAGTCCGAATACCTCAGAACAATAAAAAAATCGTCTGAAACCCTCCTCACCATTCTCAACGACATTCTTGATTTGTCGAAAATTGAGGCGGGCAAAATGGAGATTAGAAAAAGGCCTGTAAACCTGCGAGGTACTTTAGACAAGCTTTATAACTTGTTCAGCCAGCAGGCCTCCATCAACGAAACCAGCCTTCAGTATACTGTAGCTAAAAGCTTGCCCGAATACTTCTTACTCGATGAAACCAGGGTGTTGCAAGTGCTTTCAAATCTCACCTCCAATGCTATCAAGTTCTCCAAAGGAAGAGGCAAAATTTACATCAGCCTCAACGAGCACAAGAGAAAGGGAGACATCCTGATTCTGAAGGTGAAGATCAAAGATTCGGGCATTGGGATCAGCAAGGAAGACCTGAAAAAGCTCTTCGACTCGTTCAGTCAGGTTGACAACTCCATGACCAAAAAATTTGGCGGCACCGGGCTCGGGCTGGCAATATCTAAAGAGTTGACCAAATCAATGGGCGGTGAAATAGGCGTATACTCTACCCCCGGTCTTGGCAGTACCTTTTGGTTTACCTTCGAAGCTGAAATAATAGAGCAACCCGAGGAAAGGAACCTTCCCCTTACCGACGAGGCCATTCAGAAAGTATTCAGCAAGAAAATTCCGTATATACTTTTGGTGGACGACAATGACGTCAACAGGAAAGTGGCTGGACATATCCTCATTAAAGCGGGATGCAGGGTCGATTTCGCAGAGAATGGCGACGATGCCATTCAAATGATCCAACAGCACCAGTACAATGTTGTTTTTATGGACATACAAATGCCCAAAAAAGACGGTGTACAGGTCACCCGGGAAATTAAATTACTTAACCTCGACCATCAGCCCCCAATCATCGCCATGACTGCCTATTCGATGGAAGAGGACAGAAAGAAATTCCTTGATAGCGGTCTGGACGACTATATTTCCAAACCAATTCAGGCCAAAACCATCATCCAAAAAGTAGTGGACTGGATAGAGAACAATAAGCCTAGCGAAATTGTTGTCCAAAAAATGGCCGAGGTGCCTGACGATCTTAAAATTGTGAACACCCTGGTACTGGATGAGCTCAGCAAGTATGGTGGAGCCGAAATGGTTGAGTCGGTGCTCAACGATTTTTTAAAAGAGGCTCAGGAGAGTCTGGCAAACTGCAGGGAGGCACTAAGAGTGAGCAATTACGAAGTGCTGAGGTCGGAACTACATACCCTAAAGGGTAACTCCGGAACCCTGGGCATAGAACGTTTTGCCTGGTATGTAACTCAGCTTGAACAGGAACTAAAACGTAGCATTTACGAAGAGGTAGAAAAGAAATTAGCTCAAATAGATGCCAGCTTTGATGAATTTAAAGAAAATTACAAGTTATTTGTGGGTGCGAGTTCAACCTCATCATAATTATGAAAAAAATTCTAGTCGCTGAAGATAGCTCAGTTATTCAGAACCTTACCAAGAAGATTCTCACGCTCCAAAACTTTCAGATCACTTCGGTAAAGAATGGAGAGCAAGTACTTCAAAAGCTCAATGAAGAGTCTTTTGATCTTATTCTAATGGACATTAATATGCCCGTGATGGATGGTATTGAGTGCACAAAAAAGGTGAGAAACCTAAGCGATGAGGCCAAAAAAAACATACCTATTGTTGCGATAACCGGCAACGCCCGGAACTACACCATGGAGGAATTTATTTCCAATGGAATCAATGACTTCATTCCCAAGCCTCTGAACTTTGACCAACTTGTTGAAAAAGTAAGGAAGTATACCAGTTGATATGCAGGTAAAATACAGCAAACATTTCCTCAACAAACTAGAAGACATTTTCGCTGAGTCGGACTACATTCTCCGCTATGAAAAAGGCAGTTTCCATTCCGGCTACTGCATTTTGAGAGACACCAAAATTGCCATTGTCAATAAATATTTCCCTCTTGATGGGAAAATCAATGCCCTGCTCGAGATATTAAAGTCGATAGAAATTGATCCAAAAGGCTTAAGCGACAAAAATAGATCCCTTCTTCTGGAGCTCACCCAAACCAAGCTGGAGATTTGAAGCTGACCTTCCTCGGAACCGGCACCTCGCAGGGAGTGCCTGTCATTGCCTGCAACTGTGAAGTATGCCAGTCGGTTGACTTTCACGACAAACGCCTCCGCTCCTCTGTCCATATCGAAGTTGATGGTCTCAGCCTGGTGATAGACACCGGCCCCGACTTCAGACAGCAGATGCTCCGTGAGCGAATCAAAAGACTCGACGCTGTCATCTTCACTCATGAGCACAAAGACCACACCGCCGGATTGGACGATATCAGAAGCTTTAACTTTTTGCAGCAAATGGACATGCCGGTGTATGCCAGCACAGCGGTTATCACACAGCTCAAGAGAGAGTTCTCTTATATTTTTGCTGACCACAAGTACCCCGGCGTTCCATTGGTGGACGTAAAGCTACTTGACGGGAATCCATTCACCATAGGCCAAACAACAATAACTCCTATCAATGTGATGCACTTCAAGCTGCCAGTGTTTGGTTTCAGAATTGGCGATTTCACTTACATTACTGATGCCAATTACATTTCGGACGAGGAAAAGGAAAAAATAAAAGGAAGCAAGGTGCTGGTGCTTAATGCATTGCAGAAAGCCCCTCACATCTCCCATTTTACACTGGACGAAGCTGTTACTCTGGCTCAGGAGCTAAAAGCCGACCAAACTTACTTCACGCATATCTCCCACAAGCTGGGCTCGCACAGAGATGTCTCTGCTCAATTGCCTGAAAACATCTATCTTGCCTACGACGGTCAGCAGCTAACGCTTTAATTCCCTGCTTCAAGTTGTTCTTACTATGCATCTCAACTATTTCTTTCTGAAGCCGCTGTGCAAGGAGCTGGATGCCGCCTGGCGTGGCTTCACATTAGGCGCATGCTTCAGCCAGCAAAAAGATGAGCTTATTTTTCACTTTTACAGAAACGAGGAAGAGAAGTTTATCAGGGTCTCCCTCATTCCCCAGCTCACTTTCATTTCATTTCCTGAAAGCTTTGCCAGGGGCAGAAAAAACAATGTCGATCTCTTTGAAGAAGCCATTGGTGGCGAATTGGAAATGGTCAGCATCACACCCTGTGATCGCTCGTTTGTCATGGCATTTAACAATGGCTTTAGTTTCCTCTTCAAGATGCATGGCAGCAGATCAAACATCATCGGCACCGACAAAAACGGTAGCCAGAGGCTTTTCAGGAGCCAGCTTTTGGATGATGAAGGGCTCACACAAGAACAGCTTGTGTCAACACTTGCATTGACAAGAGAGCACTTTGGCGAAGTGGAAGGTGAGCTTAGACAATTTGTTCCCATTTTGGGCAAGGAAACCACAGCATTTCTTAACGGACTGGGCTACGATGACACAACGATAGAAAGAAAATGGGCGCTGATAACAGAGATGCTAAGTGCTTTTGAAAATCCCACGTTTTACATCTGCCGCTGGCAGGAAAAGGTGCAGCTGTTGCTTTTCAAAGCCGGGGAAGTGCTCATGGAAACTGGTTCGGCTATTGAGGCAACTACGGTTTATGCGCAAAAAGTCAGCAGAGAGTTTTACCTGAAAACCGAGCTGCACCCGCTATTGCAACGCCTGAGAAAGGAGCTGAAGCAAACAGAAAGCTACCTGAAACAGTCAAAAGCTAAATTGATTGATCTGAAAGAAGGAAAAAGCTACTCGCAACTGGCCGACGTGCTTATGGCCAACCTTCACCAGGTAAAAGAAGGACAAGAGGAAGTAGTTCTTGACAATTTTTACACCGGACAGCCAGTTACTATCAAGCTAAAGAGGGCTTTGACCCCGCAGAAAAATGCGGAGGTTTTTTACCGCAAATCCAAGAACCAAAAAATTGAAATAGAAAAGCTGGAAGAGTCCATTGCTGCTAAGGAAGCACTAGAGGATACTGTTGCAGAACATCTGCTGCACCTGGAAGACATGACAGACCTGAAACTCATCAGGCAGTACATTCAGCAACACGGGTTAGCGAAAGAGTCGAAACAGGCTACCATAAACCGCCCTTTTAAAGTATTCCAGATTGGGTTGTATGAGGTGTGGGTGGGTACCAACGCCAAAAACAACGACGAGTTGACCCTGAAGTATGCTACTAAAAACGACCTTTGGCTGCATGCCAAAGATGTGCCTGGCTCCCATGTGGTATTGAAATGGAGAGCAGGACAGAACTTCCCCAAGCCGGTTATCGAGCAGGCGGCGGCTCTGGCTGCCTACTATTCTAAAAGGAAAACAGATACACTTTGTCCGGTAATTTTCACGCCAAAAAAATGGGTGAGAAAACCAAAAGGCGCTCATCCGGGAGCCGTGATTGTGGAGAGAGAAGAGGTGATTATGGTCGAGCCGGGGCTGCCAAACTAACGAGAATTCATTGCAGCCTCCATTCAATTATTTATCTTTATCTAATGGCAAAGCCCTACCAAATACCGGAGACCGACATCAACGACATCATGTTGCTTGAGCCGGAAGCTACCTATAGCTATGCTCACTACCTTCGGTGGAGTTTCGAGGAGCGGGTGGAGTTGATCAAAGGAAAGGTTTTTCATATGTCTCCTGCCCCAAATCGGGCACATCAGGATGTGAGTGGTAATTTGTTCTACTGCATAAAAGCCTTCCTGAAAAAAACTAAATGTCGTGCCTACGCCGCCCCCTTTGATGTGCGGCTGCCACAAAAACCATCAGATCCCGATAACCGGATTTTCTCCGTGGTTCAGCCAGACATTTGTGTGGTGTGCGATCCCTCCAAACTAGATGACAAAGGCTGTAGTGGTGCACCTGACATCATGGTAGAGATTCTCTCCCCATCTACTTCTTCGAAAGACCTCAAAGATAAGTTCAGCCTATATGAAGAAAATGGTGTAAAAGAGTATTGGGTGGTCTATCCAGGTGAAAAAGTAGTGGAAGTTTTTGTACTGCGTAGTGACGGGAAATACAGCCAGTCTTTCAAATTTACAGTCGACGAAAGTGTGCCTTCAACCGCCGTTCCCGGGCTGACAATTAACGTGAACGATATTTTCGATTACTGATACAAAATGACACCTTCCCTACTCGCTGTTGAAGTTAAACAGCATGCCATCATGCGCATGCAGGAAAACACCCAAAAAATAGCCAAATGCCTTGATCAATTATCTGAAGAGGAAATATGGCAGCGTCCAAACGCCTCATCCAACAGCATGGGCAATCTTATTCTTCATCTCTGCGGAAATATTACGCAGTACATTATTTCATCATTGGGAGGTAAAGAAGACCGAAGGGTAAGAGATGAAGAGTTTGGTGCAAAGGGCGGCTACACCAAAAAAGAACTGCAGTTGAAGCTAGAGAGCACCGTAGCTCAAGCCATTGAAGTGATTCAAAATATCTCTGACGAGGAGTTGCTTAGAGTTCGGCCTGTGCAAGCCTACGAATTTTCAGGGGTTGGCAATGTCATTCATGCCGTAGAGCACTACTCCTACCACACAGGTCAAATTGCCTTCTGGACGAAGCAGGTGAGAAACAAAGACCTGGGCTTCTATGCCGACGTCGATCTTAACAGAAAGGGTCAGTGATTCTACATGCGGCAAAAACCGTTAAGCCTCGGCTGGCATGGCCTTCAACTCTATCACCTGCTCCCTGGCTTTGCCAATAAATGTGTTGATATCAGTCTTGCCATCATGCTTAACAGGCAGGCCGATATGGACGTCTACTTTATGAGGCTTTATAGCAAATCTGCCGGCTTTCCATACTTTTTCCGACCCACTAATAGCCACCGGAACTACATGCACACCGGCTTGAGAAGCCAGGAGAAATGGCCCCTTTTTGAAGATACCAACTTCTCCATTGCGACTTCTGGTTCCTTCCGGAAACATCAGCACGTTTTTGCCTCCCTGAATAAGCTGTCCAGCCTTTTTTAAGCTCTCAATGGCTCTTTCCCTGTTGCTCCTGTCAACGAAGATCATCCCCGTGCCCATCATGTACCACCCAAGAAATGGCACTTTTTTCAGCTCTTGCTTGGCAACAAAGTAAAGGTTAACGGGTACAGCCCTGAACAAAACAGCAATATCAAGATATGACAAGTGATTGCTGACGAATACATACGAGTCTTTGTCATTGACGTGTGCAGCTCCATCCACTTTCAGCTTAACGCCACACGCCCATAAAATCCCAGGCGACCACCAGGTGCGTGCCATCACTACTGGTATTTTTCTGTTGAGTGTAATGATCATGATCAACAGAGAGGAGGAAATCATAAGGATACTCCAAAACACACAAAACAAAAGACGAAACGGCGTAGACACTAATAATTGATTATGATGAATGCTCACAAAGCTAAAACAAAGCACTAAAAACCACCTGATTGTTTTTCGATAAAGCCCTCCGTTGGTATAAAACTGATTTAAGGGGCAGATTGAGGCGGCTTTTTGTTAATATCGTGTCGCATGGAAAACAGCACTTCAAAGAAATCAGTTAGTGTTTTAGGTTGTGGCTGGCTCGGCTTGCCATTGGCCAGGCACCTTCTTCAAAATGGATTCCAGGTCAAGGGGTCTACCACCTCCCCGGAAAAACTTGCCTTACTGAAAAAGTCTGGCATCGAGCCGTTTCTGATTCAGCTGTCCGACGGCGGTAACCATACCCAGCTATCGGATTTTCTTACATCGGACATTCTGGTGGTCAACTATCCCCCGGGCGTTAGAAAAGGCGGGGCTGAGCAGTTCCGAAATTCGTTCGGCATCCTTTTGGACGGAGTAGCTAAGTCGCTTGTCAGCAAAATCATTTATGTAAGTTCTACTTCAGTCTATCCAAATACCAACGACACTGTCTCGGAAGAAATGCGGCTACAGCCTGACTCAGAAGCAGGGATGGTTTTGCTCGAGGCTGAAAACCGGCTGAGAGAGCTGAATGGCAAGGAGGTCGTAATTCTGCGGATGGCAGGCCTGATTGGCCACGACCGCCAGCCAGCCAGGTTCTTTGCCGGAAAAAAAGGGCTGACAAATGGTGAAGAGTTGGTCAACCTGATCCACCGGGACGATTGCGTTAACATCATTCACAAAATGATCGAAGAGCAGGCGAGCGGAGACACATTTAACTGCTGTAGTGATACTCACCCGCCAAAAAGGAATTTCTATACAAAGGCTGCGGAGGTTTTGGGGGTGGTTCCTCCTCAATTTGCTGCGTCTGAGGTTACCTACTTTAAAATTGTTAGCAACGAGAAGCTAAAGAGCCATCTAAAATACGATTTCATTTACGGAGATCTAACAAAATTCGATTGGCCTTAAATCGAGGTTGGCAGCCCTGAATTGTTGTTCTCTTTCCCTAATTTTGAAGCGTCATTTATACGACTATGGATCTTCAATACGCCCTGGAACTTATCGGTACATTCTTTTTTGCTATTTCCGGCGCTCTGGCTCTACAGGGCAAAGAAGCCGACTGGTTTGCGGCGGCTTTCACCGGCTTTCTAACAGCCATTGGGGGCGGTACCTTGAGGGACGTGCTGCTTGGTAGCTATCCATTGGTGTGGATAGGCGATATTAATTTCCTCTACGCTATCATTCTTGGTGTCATCGTTACTTTTATTCTGTACGGCTTTGTTTCCCGGCTGAAACGAACCTTCATGCTGTTCGACACTGTGGGCATAGCCTTCTTTACGATTTTGGGAGTCGAAAAAGCCCTCTCTGTCGGGGTAAGGCCAGAAATAGCAGCCATTATGGGCATGTTTACTGCTATCATGGGCGGGGTGATCCGTGACACACTGACCAACGAACTGCCGGTGATTTTCAGGAAAGAGATTTATGCTACAGCCTGCCTGGCCGGCGCTATTTGTTACTTGTCGCTCAGACTGTTTGAAATTGACCGTAATGTCAACCTGCTGATTTCCATCGGTGTAATCGTGGTAATCCGGCTGCTGGCAGTGAAGTTCAGACTGTCGCTGCCAAAGTTGAAGTAGGCTACAAAACACAAAAGCTGTCAAAGGACAGCTTGGTATTTCATATTAAAAACAGCGCTCTTCTAAACTGGCACGTTTAGGTTCTTAACCGTATCCACAGGCCCAAAGTTTCTGGACTCCATCACCGTCTTTTTACCCTTGATAAGTCTCACCTCCACAGGCATCACTTTATGCTCGATATTTTTTCTGACAACCCTGTCATAGTACAGCTTGGCTTTCTGATACTGTCCTTTACCAAACTCCTCCCGATCTTGAAAAGATTGTACTTCCGGAAAATTCGGAATTACGTGATACAAACGTACGGTTACCGAATAGGTAGGCTTAAAAGAATTTAAAAAGTCAATCCACGCTTTTTTCATAGACCACTAAAATATAGGTTTTGACAAATCTACACCATGGCAAAATACAGAACAATTTGAAAGTACACTAATTTACAGGGTTTCTAATTATTTATTAGGTAATAAAAAGTCGGAACTATGAGGAAAAATTCAGCCCGCCCTTCAAAAAAGCAATACTCCATATCGTGTTTTTTCTCATCTTAGACTTCCTAAACTCCACACTCCCATGGCTAAAAAGTCTGTGTTCGATCCTCAGTCCATACATCACCAGTTTCCTGCCTTACGGCGTCTGCACAACAAGAAACCTCTGATCTTTCTGGATGGCCCGGGCGGCACCCAGGTACCTGAGAGGGTCATCAGAACTATTTCAACTTACTATCGCCGGTCCAACGCCAATACCCACGGTGCCTTTATCACCACACAGGAAACCGACAAAGTGATGGCGGACGCACGGACAAAGATGGCAACCCTGCTGGGGGCGCCGGGCCCGGAATGCATATCGCTTGGTCAGAACATGACCACTATCAACTACTCCCTGGCCCGGGCAATGAGCAGGTTACTAAAGCCTGGAGATGAAGTGTTGATTACGCAACTGGATCACGAAGCCAACCGGGGGCCCTGGCTTACGCTGAGAGATTTTGGTGTCCAAGTGCGGGAGGTGAAGCTTTTGCCCACCGGCACACTGGACTATGCCGACTTTGAACAGAAGCTCAATGAAAACACCAGACTGGTGTGCATGGGTATGTCGAGCAACGCCATAGGTACTGTCAACGATTTTGCACTGGTTAGGCAAATGACCTACAAGGTGGGTGCCTGGCTCCTGCTGGATGCAGTTCACTATGCGCCGCACTTCAGCATCGATGTGCAAGCCATTGGCTGCGACTTCCTGATTTGCTCGGCCTACAAATTCTATGGGCCGCATGTTGGTATATTGTACGCAAAGTCAGGCCTGCTTGATAGGCTACCTACCGACAGGTTACGAACCACCGACCAGATAGCCCCCTATTCTATTGAAACCGGCACCCTCAATCATGCCGCCATGGCTGGAGTTTCCGCCGCAGTTGATTTCATCGCTTCATTGGGATCAGGCAATAATTTGAGAGAGAAACTGGATGATGCTTACGCCAAAGTAAGCCAACATGAATTCACCCTGGCGTCAAAACTCTACGCAGAACTAAAGGCCATCAAGGGCATAACGGTTGTAGGCCAGGATTTTTCATCTGAAAAAAGAACTCCCACCGTGTCGTTTACTGCCAAAGGAAAAACTGCCGAAGAGGTCTGCAGGCAGCTTGCGGCGGAAAACATTTGCGCCTGGGACGGCCATTTTTATGCCGTGCGGGCCATTGAAGTACTTGGCCTTCTGGAAGAAGGCGGAGTTACCCGCATGGGAATTTCTCTTTATAACACCGAACAAGAAATTGACTACGTAATCAAGGCGGTGAAAAAATTGATATAAGCCTCCCTCATCAGTTTTACTCGCTTCAAAATACCTCCTCCCACTGACTATTGAAATCCTTCTGATCAGGACTTTAACTTTTTTTAACATCCTTTTACGAAGAATTTCGTAATATTTACAAGACTCAAACTCAAAAGGACTAATCATGTTAAAAAGTTACCTAATGGTCAGCATCAGGCACCTGATGCGCCAGCCTACCTATGCTGCGCTTAATATTCTCGGTTTAACAATCGGAATTGTCTCCAGCTTGCTAATCATTCTCTATCTGTCGCAAGAACTTAGTTACGACAACCATCACGCAAAAGCGGATCGGATTTACCGCATTTCGTCGGACATTAAGGAGCCTGATAATGCGTTCCGCTGGGCTGTAACCCAGCTCCCTCTTGGCCGAACGTTGAAGGCTGAATTTGAAGAAGTAGAGCAGTACGTCCGCTTTATTGGCAACGGCCGCACCAAGTTTATCAAAGACAATATCAACTATTTTGAAGAAGATGTCTTTCAGGTAGACAGCACAGTGTTTGATGTTTTTTCTTTTGACCTTATTTCCGGTAACCCCTCCACAGCGCTACAGAACCCAAGCTCCATGGTCATCAGCAAAACCATGGCAGACAAAATCTTCAAAGGTGAAAACCCAGTTGGACAGATCTTGAAAACAGACCAGAATTCCTTCGAAATCACTGGTGTGTATGAAGACCTGCCTAAAACCTCTCACATCAGACCTAATGCAATGATGTCGGCCAGCACTTCCGACAGAAACAACTCCCAAAACTGGGGCGGCTTTGGCATCTACACTTACGCTTTGTTAAGAGAGGGTGCCGACCCCAAAATAGTGGAGACCAAGCTTAATGACATTATTGATAAATACGTAGCGGTGATCTTCGATCAGTTTGACATCGTGATCCGGTATGAAATGATTGCCATCAAAGACATTCATCTTTATTCCACTTTTGAAGGCGAGCCTGAAGCACTAGGCAACATCAAATACATCTATATTTTTGCTGCTGTTGCCTTGTTCCTGATCGTCATTGCCAGCATCAACTATATGAACCTGTCGACCGCCCGATCCATGCGCAGAGCCCTGGAAGTGGGGATCAGAAAGGTAATGGGTGCTCAAAGGAGCATGTTGATTGGACAGTTCATCACTGAGTCAGTAGTACTTACAGTTATCTCCTTAGTTATCAGCTTAATAGTTTTGGCTATAGCTGTGCCTCTTTTCAATGGATCCCTCGACACCAACTTGTCTCTTTTAGACCTACTGCAGCCACAGCTCATCCTGGTGGTTCTGTGCATCCTGGTGCTCACTGGGTTTGTTAGTGGCAGCTACCCGGCCTTTTACCTGTCGGGATTTAAGCCAGCAGCAGTGCTAAAAGGCAAGGGAGCCAGCAGAGGAGGTAACCAGTGGCTCAGAAGAGTGCTGGTTGGCATCCAGTTCGCCATCTCCATCTTCATGCTGATAGGTACGTTCATCATTTACGATCAAATGCAATATTTGCGCAGCAAAGACCTTGGCTTCGACAAAGATCAAGTGGTCCGTGTTGTGCTGGACAATCAGGCCAGTCGTGAAAAATACCCTGTTTTCCGAAACTCACTGATGCAGAACCCCAATATCAAGTCAGTGGCTTCTTCAAGTACCTCGCCGGGGAATGGCTATGGCAAAAATGTGATGAGCGTCGAGACCAACGAGGGAGTAATGGAAAATTATGGCATCGATGCCTATGTTGTGGACTACGACTTTTTCCCCACACTCAGCATTCCTTTTGAGAAGGGGCGAAATATCTCTTCGCAATACCCAAGCGACACGGCAACCTCGGTGATGGTAAACGAGGCCATGGTAGCCAGAATGGGCTGGGAAGAGCCTATAGGCAAGAAGTTTCAATTTGACCGGGACAGCACTGTGTTTCACAGAGTGGTGGGTGTGGTCAGGGATTTCCATCAGCAGTCGCTTTATAACCCCATTGAAGCCTTGATGTTTATCCCGGGGCTCAACAATTCGAGTGTGCTTATCAAAACATCGGAAGATCTGCAGGCTTCGCTTGCCGCCATAGAAGCTAGCTGGAACGAGGTGTACCCAGGCATTCCGTTCGATGCCACATTCCTTGATGAAGAGTTTATGGAGCAGTATGAAACAGATCAGCTTCGTGGCAAACTGTTTCTCGGGTTTTCTCTGATGATGATCTTTATAGCTTGCCTTGGCTTACTCGGTTTAGCCTCCTTCATTGCCGAACAACGCACCAAAGAAATAAGCATCAGGAAAGTGCTGGGTGCCAACACTGGCGGCCTCGTAACTCTGCTCGTGAAAGACTTTGTATGGCTGGTACTTATAGGCGCTGTGCCTGCGTTCGGGCTCGGCTACTATTTCATGAATGACTGGCTCAAAACTTTCGAATATCACGTTGACATCAACCTGCTGCTGTTTGTTGTCGTGTTGCTAATCATTCTGGTTATCACTGTTTTGACAACTGGCTATCATGCATTAAGGGCAGCCAATTCCAACCCGGCAAACAACCTGAAATATGAGTAAATCTCTGGCATAACCGCCGATTTCAAGGCCCTGAAGTTGAATGACACTTCAGGGCTTTTTTAGCTTCTATTCATTTTGAAACGAATGAGTAAAAGTTACTTATTGTCTCTCACTCGAGCATCTTGTTAGAGTGCATAGTTAGTTCTTCAGAATTAAAACACCGAGGCAGGTAGGCCAGAACTAGGCCATTGATTAAAAGGATGTTTCACAAGTGCTGATATACTCCGATTTAATGAAGTTCTCTCAGCTTTCGGCTGATGACTTCTTCACTTTCTTAGGCGAAGCACTGGTTCTAAGTACATCATCCAGGCTGCCGGTTATGCGGAGCTTTTGTTCGTACTTGTCAGAGCGCTCTTTTTTCTTTTTGTTGTCGTTGGACATTAGTGGAAGGTGTGTCAATATTTTTAATCTAAGGATAGTGAGAAGCTGCATGCTAAAAAAGCACTACACTAACTTGATACGGTACTCATTGGAAAGCCGATGTGGAAATTAGCTAAAACAGCGATAAACGATAAGGTTAACCAGAAGCAATATGAATTTTTTCTTTTAATTCAATCATAATTTATCTATTTTAACATCCATTTTTTCTATTAAAGTAAATATGACAGAAGAAACTGCTCAAATAATTAGCTCAATAGTAATTGGCATTGGAACTGGATTGGCATCGTCACTTTCTTTTTTATGGTTTATGACAAAAGTAAGGCCATCTCTTGAGATATCTGACAGAGTTGCTCATAACAAGATTGAAATTGATGGAACTAAACATACATGCTTCAGATTTAAAGTAATAAATAAGACTTGGAAAAGCCGAATCTATGATGTAGAGGCACAACTAGTATTAATAACATACATAAATTCAGATACAGGCCAAGATATATTTATGACTCCTATACCATTAATAAAGGACAAAACATGGTCATTAAACAAGATATCTAAGTCAGACACACATGCTGAATATGCACACCAATTTATTACTCTAGAAAATTTGCACGATATTTGGACTGATAAACATAACATTGAATTAAGAGTTAAAGCTAAACATTCTTTTAGCGGATTTTCGAGAACTACAAACAAGAGGTATTACAATCCAACTAGTTCTCTTAAGAATGGCTCTTTTAAATTTGGAAATACTACTGATATCGGTTAATTTGTTTATAAAATCAAACCCACTATTGCTATGAGAACGGATGTAATTGGAATATAACCAACGAATCCATCAACCCTTAAAATCAAAGAGAGCCTGTAAGCTCTCTTTTTTATTACCCACCCCCGAGCATGCTAGGATCTTTGTCTTTCAGCATTTCACGAACACGATGCAAAACAAACCATGCAGTCTTTTGAGCAATGCCCAAATTCAAAGACAATTGAATTGAACTAATGCCTTTTTTGTGGTTAGTGGCTAACCATATAGCAGCAAACCAAATCCTCAATGGAATCTTTGAGCTTTCGAAGAAAGTACCAACCCGGACACTGAACTTCCTGTAGCACTCACTATTTGAGCACTTGAAGCCTCTTTTAGTTACATAAGGATCTTCTGCGCCACAATGAGGGCATACAAACTTTCCAGGCCAACGGATGTTCCTGTAGTACTCAATACAAGTTTCTTCCTCCTTGAAGTAGTCTAGTAGTTGAGATAGTGATTCGAAATCCATAGAATGAATCAAAGATGTATATTATCCCATTAAATACCTAATATTATTATTGCAAGCAAGCAATAAAAAGTGAAAAATTTCATTAAATCATCCAAATGTATATTTTTGTAATTGCAATCATGCATTAAACATAGGATGAGCAAAAAGAGAGACGATAGAACAGAAATAGAAGACCTCCTTAAAGGCATAAGCCCCACTAGGAATTTAAGGGACTTATTCAATGCCAGGGTAGACGAGCTAGATATATCTGCCACATCTGCCGCCATGGATATTATAAATATTCAACCAAGAACCCTAAACGGAATGCTGGATGGTACTCAAAAAATAGTTGACTTTACCAACTTTATCAGGCTGGCTGATTTCCTACAACTATCTAAGGAAGAAGTGTTTAACTTATATTTGGATGAGTTAAAGAAGAACTTCGATCTAACTACTAAATCAAGTCCTGAAAAAATAAAGTTTATTAAAGAAAATTTCGACTTGTCAGTTCTAAAGAAGGCTGAATTTATTACTGATATAAGCGACTTTGAAGAAATAGAAATCAAGATAACGTCATTTTTAGGGCTAAAATCAATTTTTGAGTATACCAAGCCTACTGGCGGTGCAGCATTCAGCGCCAGTAAGGTGCAACCTAAAAATGACCTAAGTAGGTCTCTTTGGATTAAGTTTGCAATCAACTTCTTTGAGGAAATTGACAACCCAAACAGGTACGACAGACAGGGGTTAATAGATTACTTTCCAGAAATTAGATGGCACTCCACCAATGTGGAATTAGGATTGACGAATGTTATTAGAGACCTGTACAAGCTTGGTGTAACCGTTGTTTATCTTTCTTCCCTTTCCTCCGTGCACCTGAGGGGTGCTACGCTAACTGTTGGAGATAAACCATGTGTTGTACTTACCAACTATGCAGGATTTTACCCTACTCTATGGTTTGCATTAATCCATGAGCTTTTTCATGTACTATTTGACTGGGATGAAATAAAAAAGAATCGGTTCCACCTTTCGGATCAGAGTACCGAGCAACTTTCTGTAATTGAAAGGGAGTTGGAGGCAAATAGATTTGCTAGAGAATACCTTTTCTCCAAAGAAAAAACAAATTCTATTAGGCCATTCATTAATGATTCAAAGTTTATCGAAGCTTTTGCAAAAAAGAATCATGTTCACCCGAGCTTTATATATACTTTTCATGCTTATGACATTGGTGAAAAAAATAAGTACGCTTGGGCAAAGGCAAAAATTGAAACACCAAAAAATTTAGAAGCACTTCTTGACCCATTGGAAATCCGATGGTCATCTCCTAAACCAATAAAAGAATATGTGAACTCATTAAAAAGGAAATATTACAATTAAATCCGTTAACAATGTTAAACGAAAAAGAAGAAGAAAATGGAGCCCCAAAGGGAACAAATGTAAAGACTCAAGGAACTGATCATCTTGTAGAAGATAGAGAGGCCTTACAGAAACAGTTAATTTTCTCCGCTGATCAAAAGGTTTTGTCACAAGGCTCTGATGAAGTGCTTGACAGGGAAAACCTTAAAATTCAGCTTATTGGAGGAGCTATAATTGACTTAGATAGGCTTGAAGTAGTCTGTAAAGAACTAGGAGAATACGAGCGTCGATTTGTCGGTGAATACTATGAGCAGATATTCCGGCTGAACAATTGGAAATTTACAGAAAATCAGCCAATTGCCCAAAAACCAAATATCGTGGGTAAGTGGACTAAAGAAATCATTTACAGCCGATTTGGGAAAGAAGTTCTGCCCGCCTTAGAATTATTGAATCCTTATGAACGAATAGGCATAAGGAGATTCAAACATCACCAATACTTAAATGAAGAAGGGCTTATTAAGCTAAATCGTTTCATACAAGAAGCAATAGATGTAATGAAAATATGTAACGATTGGTATGAGTTTCGTCAAAAGCTATACGAATTACATTTTGTTCCGTATCAGCTTGATATATATGAAGAGGAAAAAAGGAAGAGCTAGCACTCCTATCATGAACCTGGCAACGCACAGCAGTGAAGCACTTCAACGCCGCCAATTTCCACGACTTGTTAAGTCACTCAGGCCCAGATAGCTGGCCAACTCAACGCAACAATCTGGTCTTTGCTTCGTTGGTGTATAGTAAAAATCATAAAAATAATATGAAAAATACCATTTTAGCAACCAGTTTACTAATGATGTTCATCACCAGCGGAGCGCTTGCTCAGGATGCCGGTCTCAAAGGAGGACTCAACTTTTCAAATCTTTACGTTGATGATGTAGACGATGAAAACATGAAAGTTGGCTTCAATGCAGGCGTTTACTACAAGGCACAACTAGTGAAGCAATTTTCGATTCAGCCAGAAATACTTTACTCACTGAAAGGTGCCGAAGTTATTTACGATGACACATTCCTGGGTTTGGGCAATGGCAAATATCGCTTCAACCTCAGCTATGTGGACGTGCCGGTAGCTTTGAAGGTAAACCCAGTCGGTAACTTCTACTTTGAAGCTGGCCCTTATGTGTCTCTGTTAACCTCAGTAAAGGTGAAGAGAATCGACTCAGATGGAACCAAAGAAGTTGTAAGTGAGCTTGACCGGGACAAATTCAACACGTTTGACTACGGAGTGTTTGGCGGCGTTGGTTTCAATTTCACAGGAGGCTCTTTGGGAGTTCGGTATAACTACGGCCTACAGGAAATTGGAGAAAGTGGTTCGCTGGCAGCAGAAGCAACCGAGAACTCTAAAAACTCAGTGCTCCAGGTATTTATGAGCATACCTTTCTAACGGGGCGACAGAAATAACGATAACTGCAAAAGGAGCCTGGTCTAATAGATCAGGCTCCTTTCAATTCAAGGATGGTTATTTCCGGGAGAATACCGATACGACCAGGATAACCAAGGTATCCAAAGCCCCGATTGACATATAAATACTGGTTTTCCTCCTGATACAAGCCTGCCCATTGCTTATAAACGTACTGAGAGGGGCTCCATTGAAAACCACCAATCTCTACACCAAACTGAAATCCGTGTGTGTGACCTGAAAGCATCAAGTCAACGTCAGCATAGTTGGGCCTCACCTGTGCGTCCCAGTGGCTGGGGTCATGCGAAAGCAGAATTTTAAACGGGTATTCCTCGGACCCCTGATGAGCTAAATCCATTTTGCCATACTTGGCAAATCTGCCGGCTCCCCAGTTTTCGATGCCCAGGATGCCTATTTGCTCGCCGTCCACCTTCACAGGAAGATTCTCGTTCATCATCAGGCGCCAGCCTAACTCTTTATGGGCCGCTTTAAGGTCTTCTAAGTTTGATTGCTTGGCAGCCTCTGATACCCAATTTTTGTAGTCTCCATAGTCATGATTGCCAAGAGTGGAGTAAACTCCAAGGGGTGCCTTTACTTTGTCAAAAATGGAAATGTATTCTTTTACTTCCTCCGCCTCATTGTTCACCAAATCGCCGGTGAAAAAGATAAGATCTGGCTTTTCGCCTAACAGCATTTCCACACCGCCTTTTACTGCCGTCTTGTTGAAAAAGCTGCCAGAGTGGATGTCGGAAAGCTGCCCTATCTGTATGCCGTCGAACTCTTTGGGTAAATTCGGAAAGTAGATCGTTTTTCGCCGGATACGATAGTCATGAGCGCCACTCAAAATACCATAACTCATCGTCAATGCCGGAACAGCCCCTGCAATAAGCGCTACCTTTGAAATGAACTCAGACCTGGGAATGGCTCTTCCATTGGGGTTGATAGGCTCTGGGCTTGAAAATATGAAGTTGCCAAGCCATTGAAACCCTCTGATAATATCTCCTACCAACAGGAAAATAAGGGCGAACAGTTTTGACATCACGTTAATGAAGATGCCGAGCACAATGAAGGTGCGAAGGCCTTTCACTGCGGATAAGTCGGCGAAGTTAACGACAAGAACACCAAGTGCCGACAAGGTGGTGACGCCCCAGAAAATCCAGAACACAGCTTTCCGTGTAGTCAGAGACATGTCGGCAGTTGCCAGCCTGACAGCCTGGAAAACATACCAATCAATTGCTAGCAGAAGGAGGAGCAAAAAGAATGCAAACACAATCCTATTCATTTAGAGGTGACATTAATTATGGTCAGCGAGAGACCTCTTTCATAAGAAAGAAAAAGAGCCCCTTTAAGTTCACCTTTGTATAGACGTTTAAACGCCAGGGAATACTTTAAAAGGGCTCAATTATTTTTAGCTTAATCCGAATCTCCTGTTCACCCTGGCAAAGAACCAGTACATCACAGGCACAATCACCAGCGTAAGGAAGGTAGCGAACGTAAGACCGAATACGATGGTCCATGACATAGGCCCCCAGAAGATCACATTGTCTCCGCCCATGAAAAAGTCGGGGTTGTACTCTCTGAAGAAGCCGATAAAGTCAATGTTCAGGCCAATAGCCAAAGGCACCAGGCCAAGCACAGTGGTGATGGCAGTGAGCAGCACCGGACGAAGCCTGGTCTTCCCTGCGACAACAATCGCTTCATCCACTTGCTCGATAGTCAGCCTTTCAACACCTAATTCTTTCCTCATTCTACTTCTGGTAAGTTCAATGAAGTCGATGAGTACGATAGCGTTGTTCACCACGATACCCGCCAGAGAAATGATTCCCACCATCGTCATGATGACCACAAAGTCCATTTGGAAGATTACCAGACCAAGGAACACTCCGATGGTACTGAAAAGCACCGACGTCATGATGATCAAGGGTGCCGTCATTTTATTGAACTGCGCCACAATAATCAGGAAGATCAGGAATACTGCCAACAGCAGCGCACTACTCAGGAAGGCCATTTCCTCCGCTTGCTTTTCCTGCTCTCCACCAAATTTGAATGAATAGCCTTGAGGCATATCAAAGTTCACCAGCAACTCTTTGATCTGATTGTTGATTTCGGTTGGATTGGCTCCTCCCAACACGTTGGAGCTGATGGTCACCACTCTTTGCAGGTCTTTTCTACGCACCGAACCATAGGTAGTGCTCAACTCTGCCTTGGCTACGGAAGAGATCGGCACTGAAACAATCCGTCCATTGGTTTGGTCACGGAAAACCACACTCTTGTTCATCAACGCATCGATATCGTAGCGATACTTTTCGTCAAGTCTCAACTGTACTTCATAGTCGTCTTCTCCCTGTTTGAATTTGGATATCTCTTTACCAAACAAAGACGTGCGCACCTCATTGGCAATGGAGTAGGTCGACAAACCGAAGCGGCGGGCCTTTTCTCTGTCTATATCTACAATAAGTTCTGGCTTGCCTGTTTCGAGGTCAGTTTTAAGTCTCTCGATACCTTCAATACCTGACTCATTAATGAAGGTTTTCATGTCTTCAGTAATTTCAATCAATCGGACAAAGTCCTGTCCCGTCACTTCAATGGCAATTGGCTTGCCCACCGGGGGGCCGGCGGCGTCTTTGTCAACGGTCAGTGCAACTCCAGGATAGCCCTGAACCGCCTCCCGCATCTCGTTCATGATATCGCTGGTCATCACCCACTCATCCGAACCTTCCCTCTTGCGGTACTTAAACTCCACAAAATTGACAGTGATCCTGGCTTTGTTGGGTGTTTCTGCCTGGCCCACCGCCGAAGGGTCATTAGGGTCGGCAGTATCCTGTCCTACTTTCGTCACTACTGACTCAACCATGAACTGATAAGGCTCTACCACTTTCATTACCTTCTTCTCTACCTCCTCTGTAAATGAGTTGGTAATATTGATATCGGTTCCCGAAGGCTGCTCAATGAATACATTGACATACTTTGGTTCGTTCTCAGGAAAGAAAATGACGTTAGGCGTAAATACCCCCATCATGCCAAGTGAAAAGAATAATAGAAATACAGTGCCAAAGAAAAACAGCGTTGGATTCCACCCCCGCAAAGCGAACTGAAGTGTTCGGGAGTAAAGCCCCTCGATAAAAGGAAGAAAGGTGTCCTGAAACTTTCTGGACAAAGGAACCAGTACGTATACATTTAACAGAATAAGTACACCCAGCAGCAATGACAAGTTACCAAGCACATTCGCTTTTGCCAGCAGCAACAAAGCGCCTATGCCTGTACTGACACCTGCAAATATCCATATCCTTTTATAGTTGAATGCCCGTCTATCATCCACCTTCATAAAAGCAGCAATCATTACAGGGTTGATCACTAAAGCCACAAAAAGTGAAGAACTAAGCGTGACAATCAAGGTGATAGGCAAGTAACGCATAAACTGGCCCATTAAGCCCGGCCAGAAGGCCAAAGGAAGAAAGGCCGCAAGTGTGGTTGCCGTGGAGGAAATAATAGGCCAGGCCACCTCTCCCACCCCCCGACGGGTAGCTTCAAGTGGCTTCATACCCAATTCCATCAAACGGTAGACGTTTTCCACTACCACAATACCATTGTCCACCAGCATACCCAGTGCCATGATCAGCGAGAACAGTACCATCATGTTGATAGTGATGCTAAAGGCCGACAGCACGATAAAGGAAATGAACATCGACAACGGAATGGCCACGCCCACAAACAAGGCGTTTCTCGTTCCTAAAAAGAAGAGAAGTACCAAAACCACCAGAATTACTCCTGAGATAATGTTATTCTCCAGGTTGCTCACCATTTCACGGGTCATTTCCGACTGGTCGTTGGTGATAGCGATTTCAAGATCAGCGGGTAGTGACTCCTTCGTTTTTTCAAGAATGACATTGATCTTTTCTGTTGTAATCAACAGGTTTTCGCCGCTTCTTTTGATCACATCCACAGAAACAACAGGCTTGCCATTCATTCTGGCAAAGCTTTGCTTTTCCTTGAAACCGAATTCAATGGTTGCTATGTCTTTAAGGTAGACGATGTTAGCGTTCTCATTTTTGACAATGATGTCTTCCATTTCACTGGCCTCCTCAAACTCACCCACCACTCTAATGGTTCTTCTAATGCCGTCCTCAAGAATATTTCCACCAGAAAGTGAAACGTTCTCAGCAGAAATCGCATTCTCAATGTCGGAGAAGTTGACCTTCACAGCCTCCATCTTGTAGGGGTCTACATTGATTCTGACTTCTTTCTCGTCAATGCCCCTGATTTCTACTTTGCTTACCTCGCTTACTTTTTCAATCTCGTCCTCAAGAATTTCCGCATAGTCTTCAAGCTCTTCCAGAGTATAATTCCCAGAAAGGTTGATGTTCATGATGGGGAACTCTGACAGGTTGAGTTCGAAAATGTTTGGATCCGTTTGCAGGTCGCTAGGTAGCTCCGGCTTGGCCCTGTCCACGGCATCCTTCACCTTCGTCAAGGCGTCTTCAATAGCCGTTTCGGCACTGAACTCAACAATGATGGTGGAGTAGTCCTGCACGGAAGTCGACTTAATATTGTCAACTTCAGAGATGGTGTTGATCTCTTTCTCGATCGGCCTTGTTATCAGGTTCTCTATATCGAGGGGTGCATTACCCGGATGGGGAGTACCGATGTAAACTATCGGCTGCTCAATTTCCGGATAACTGTCTTTTGGAAGCGAGATGTAAGAACTCACTCCCATCACAATCAGCAAAAAGGTTAGAAAGAAAACCGTCGTTCTGTTCTTGAGAGAAGTAGAGGTGAGTTTGAACTCTTTGTCGACCACTTCTTCGTTCTCGTCAGAAAACCTGTTTTTCTCTGAAAGATTATCGTTAGTATTTGTATCGTTAGCCATATGGATTCGGTTTTTGAGATAAATTACTTGCTGGCAGCCGCCAACGTCACACTAACGCCCTCGGCTACATCCCTGTATCCTTTTTCAATTAACTTCTCAGTTCCCTGAAGACCATTTTTGACTTCCGTTTCACTTTTGAAAGTAAGTCCTGTCTCTATATGGATTTTGGTGGCTACAAGGCTACCGTCCTGATCAGTGACTGTGTAAACAAAGGTTCCTTTGTCGTCTTTCAAGATGATCTTGGTCGGTATAACCAATGCTTTGCTGCTCCTGTAGTCAATCAGTTGAAGAACTGTCACCTGGTTAGGTCTTACGGTGAAATCAATCTTAGGCAAGCTTACTTCTACAGTGAAGGTTCTGTTTTCACTGTTGATCACCTGACCAACCGAAACTACTTTGGCAGTAACTGTTTTGTCCTGAACAGGGAAGTACACTTCCACCGGGTCGCCAGCAGTAAACTTGCCAATAAAGACTTCTGAGATATCAGCTTTGATGTACATATCGTCTTCGCTCAGCACCCGCACCAAAGGCATGCCTGGAGAAGCGATGGAACCAAGCGTGGCCGGAATTTCATCTACTCTCCCACTGAATGGCGCCCTAATCACTGACTGAGCGAGCTGAGAGTTGAGCGTAGCCAACCTGTCTTCAAGTGACTCCTTACGGTTTTTAGCTTCCAGGTATTGCACCTCCGTCCCAATTTTTTGCTCCCACAGCTTAGATTGTCTGTCAAAAAGCGTCTTAGCTAATTCGAGGCTGGTCTGTACTTCGCTGATATTGTTGCGGACGATGTCGGCATCAAGCGTAAGTAGTACCTGGCCTTTGTTTACCTTTTGACCTTCGGTAACCTGAATTGCCTGAACCTTGCCCATTGTTTCGGCGCTCATCATCACATTTTTGTGAGAAGCGACCCATCCCCTAACCTCGGTCATATGAAAAAAGTCCTTGGTAGGAACCGGCATGGTAGCCACAAGAATAGCGTTGGTATTCTCCTTGCCAAACTCAGGATCCATCTGTGCGATTTCCTTTTCGAGCGTAGTAATCTTGGCTTTCAGTTCCCGAAGCTCATTGTTGTATTCACTGAGTTCGGATTTTTTTTCTTCAATATCTGAAGGGGCCTCTCCGCATGAAACGCCTGCGAAAAGAATAGCAACTAGTGCCAGTAACTGTAAACTTTTCATGGATGATGTATATGTTTTCATAGTTTGGTTCTCCTTATTCTTTGATTAATAGTCCTTTTGCCTTGTCGAGATCAACCTTAGCCACAATGGCATCGTAAAGTGCGCTGTAGTAGTTGGTCTGTGCATTTCTAAGGCTGTTTTCTGCGTCGATTACCTCCAGGTTAGAACCGACTCCCTGCTCGTATTTGATTTTGGTTACTCTGGCAATACTTTCTGCTAGCTCCATATTCTCTTCCTGCGAGGCGAGCGACTTTTGCGCATTGTCGAAGTTGAGATATGACTGTTGAATCTCAAGATCAATGAGGTTTTCCAATGACTTAAAGCCGTTGTCCAGCTTTTGTAGTGTGAGCTTCTCCTGCTGGATCTTGTAAGTGCGCTGCAGCCCCCCGAAAATTGGAACATTTAGACTTAGGCCAAACTGAGAGTAGTCATACCATTTGTCGGGCCCGACGAGATCGGAATCCTCAATGCTAGATTCAGTTCTAAAAATGCCACCAATACCATTAGACTGGGTGGAGTAACCCAGCGTAGCAAAGGCGTTCATAGACGGCAACGCCTCAGCGTAAAGGTTCTTAATATTTAGTTCCTGCAACCGCCTGTTTACTTCCAATACTTTATAATCCGGCCTGTTTTTGTAATCCCAGTCGCTCCCGTTAAGTTTTTCGATAGGATCGAGCTGAACGTCCTGAATAGTGCCAGCAACTTCAATCGGCTGCTCCATCGGATAATTCATCTGAAACTTCAATATGGCCAGCCCCAGTGCATTCATATTGCTGAACTTGTCCCGCTCTGTCACCAGGTTATTGAAGCTTACCTGAATACGATCAACGTCAATTTTTTCAGCGAACCCACTAATATTCAGCGCTCTCGTGTTCCTAAGAAGGCTATCGACCCTGGCAATATTGGCATCAAAAAGCAGCATCCGTTCACGATTGATCAGAACAGCATAGTAAGCCTTTGTTACCTGCTCAACAATTTGCTCTCTCGTTTGCTCTGAAGTTTTTTGAGACAACTCTTTGAAGGTGTTTGATGCCTGCAAGCCCACGATGTAAGAGCCATTGAAAATCATTTGATTGACTGTAACACTTGCGTTCCCACTACTTTTTAGTTGAAAGAAGTTCGGCGCAGCCAATACATCTCCATTTTGAGCACCAGGAATTCCTGCGGGGAAAAAGCTAAACGCATTTGGATCGTCATTGTATGTTCCATAAAAACGCTGCAGCTTCTGGTTGTGGTTAACAGAAGCGCTACCAGAAATCTGCGGCAGCCCTATTCCCACTGTCTCCTTTACTTTGGCCGCTGCTATTTGCTCGTCAAGTGTAGCATTCTGCGCATTAATAGAATTGGCTAGTGCGTAGTCGATACATTGCTCAAGTGAAAGTGGTCCGTCGGAAGCTACCGTGCCGCCGTTGTCCTGAGCGCTGAGTTGGGCAGCCACCAGAAGCATTGCCACCAAAAAAATCTTCCAACTACTTTTGAGATTCATATGATTGCTTGTTAAAAATTGTGTCATAAAGTTTCCTTCCCTTATCCGTTAAAATCCCTTGTATAAAGTGATAGAATATTTGTTCGCAGACTTCCTTGAATTCAAACCTGCCCCTTGGGTAGGTGTGTGCGTCAAAAGCCATTTCTACTTGCTTCATCCTTAGCACCGCAAGAATATTTTCATCGATGTCCTCTCTGAAGCTTCCTTCGGCTTTTCCCCGCTTCAAACAATCCACGATGTTCTGAGTGAATACCCGTTCTCTATACTCTTCAAAAAGTGCCCAGGCTTTGGGATGATACTTCTGAATGTCGTGCAGCACCGAAGGATGAATGGTCTCGACATTCGTTCGCATGAACTGCGAAATCTTAAATAGCTCATCGATAGAGTTGGACGACTCCTGGTGCATTTTCACAAATTCCCGGTACTCTTTTTCGCAATGGTGCCCAACCGCCAACGTCACTACTTCGTCTTTATCCTTAAAAAACTGATAGATCGTTTTTTTAGAGATACCCATGTGACGAGACAGGTCGTCCATTGTCACGCTTCTAACGCCCAAACGGCAAATAAGCTGGTCTGCTTGTTCTATTATATTGTCTCTTACTTCCAAAATATTCTTCTAAACTTTGGAAACTTTCACATTACTCAAAGTTTCCGTTGTCAAAGTAACGGCTAGTTATTGAAAAGGTTTAGAAAAAAGTGAAAATTAACTTAAGTATAACATTTAGCTCTAAAAGTCTTTATTTGAGGTCATTAGAGCATTTTCTTACAACTATTGTAAAACCAGAAACAATTGAAATAGGTATAAACGTCATTGACTGAACTTTCAAACGTTTGCGGGTAAAAAAGTATTAAATTTGGTTTCGTTATCATGAAGCAGGCTCCGGCAAAATATCTTAACTATCAAAAATACGGGACAGGCCCAAAGTACCTTTTGGCATTTCATGGTTTTGGACAAACTGAGTTGGCCTTCCAATTGTTTGAAACTTCGCTGGGACTAGACTATACCATCCTTTCCTTTGACCTCTTCTTCCATGGAAAAAGCCAATGGCCGACTGATGAGATTCCAGTGCCAACGGAGTCGTGGCACGATTTGCTTCTGGATATCCTGAAAGCGGAGCAAATAGATACGTTCAGCGTGATGGGATACAGCCTTGGTGGTAAACTGGCGTTGACTACAGCGATGTTATTTCCTCACCGGGTGCGAAGAATCATTTTAGCTGCACCAGATGGCATCTACCTTAACCCGTGGTACAAAGTTGCGACTGGCACCTGGGTAATGAGGGCCATCTTTCATTATTTAAACGGCCACCCTGCTCTTCTTATCCGCCTGATCTCCTTTTTTAGCCGCACCAGGTTGGTGTCGGGACGGCTGGCAAAGTTTGCTATCTCGCAAGTGGCTGATCATACCAACGGTAACAGCATTTACCACGCCTGGGTGGGCTTCAGGCATTTTACTCAAAACATAGACAAGGTGCTTCAAACTATCGACCAAAATAACATACACGTGACGATGGTGGCTGGAAAATATGATACGGTTATCCCCTATGGCAAATTGCATGCATTTGAAAAAAAATGCGGCGCATCAGACTTCGTTCTGATCAAGACAGGGCACAATTCCCTTCTCAAAAAATATCACGAATCACTGTTTGACAACCTTCAGCCGATTTCATCGTCAGCCGAACAATAGCAGGGTCAGGCATTCCCAAAACGCTAAATTCAACTTCCGAAAATCGGGTCTTCTAAAATTACATTTTTTAGAAGTCGACTATTTCTTTTTGTTTTAACTTTGGGCTTCAAAAATCCCATACCCAAGCGACCTCATGATTCTCTTTTTCCAGAAAGATGCTAATACATTTTATATCCTTCAAGTTGCGACCACTGCCAACGACCTAACCAGGGAAAAACTTACCTGGCTTTTCAGCGGAGGTAAGTTTGTGGAGAGTACATCAGTCGAAGGGCCATTTATTGGCCCAAGGAAAGAGATGATTACGCCATGGAGCACCAATGCCGTGGAAATCACGCAGAACATGGGCATCAGCGGGGTGGTGAGGATTGAGGAGTTTGTGAGAAAAGAAGCCTACCCGGGTGAATTTGATCCGATGCTGAAGGCCGTGTACCAGGTAATTGACCAGAACGTTTTCACTATCTCTCATGTGCCCGATGCTATTGTACAGATCGACAATATTAAAGCTTACAGCGAGAAAGAGGGACTTGCCCTTAGCCAGGAAGAAATCGACTACCTGGAATCAGTGAGCAAGTCGCTTGGGCGGAAGCTTACCGACAGCGAAGTGTTTGGCTTCTCTCAAGTCAACTCGGAGCACTGCCGACACAAAATATTCAATGGCACCTTCATCATAGACGGCCAGGAAAAGCCAGACACGCTTTTTCAGCTGATCAAAAAGACATCGAAAGCCAATCCCGGCTTTCTTGTTTCCGCTTACAAAGACAATGTAGCCTTTATAGAAGGCCCCAGTATCGAGCAGTTTGCCCCTACCCGGCAGGATCAGCCCGACTACTTCGAAGCTAAAACCAGAAAGAGCGTTCTTTCTCTCAAAGCCGAAACCCACAACTTCCCCACCACCGTAGAGCCATTTAACGGCGCCGCTACCGGCAGCGGAGGAGAAATCAGAGATAGGATGGCTGGTGGGCAAGGCAGCTTCCCGCTGGCAGGAACGGCCGTTTACATGACCTCCTATTCCAGGCTTTCAAGCAACCGACCCTGGGAAAATCACTCTCCGGAAAGACCATGGCTCTATCAAACGCCTTCTCAAATCCTTATCAAGGCCTCCAATGGTGCCAGCGACTACGGTAATAAATTTGGACAGCCACTTATCACCGGGAGTCTTTTGACATTTGAGCACGAAGAAAATGGCAAGACTCATGGCTTCGACAAAGTGATTATGCAAGCTGGTGGTGTTGGATTTGGCATCAGGGATCAGAGTCAGAAGAAAAGCGTGGAAAAAGGCGACAAAATCGTGGTGTTGGGCGGCGACAATTACCGCATTGGCATGGGCGGTGGCGCAGTGTCGTCTGTGGCCACCGGCGAATTTGGCAATTCCATCGAGCTAAACGCTGTGCAGCGCTCCAACCCCGAAATGCAGAAGCGTGTAGCCAATACCATCAGGGCCCTTGCCGAACTCGACGAAAACCCAATTTCATCGGTGCACGACCATGGCGCTGGAGGGCATCTCAACTGTTTGTCAGAGCTGGTAGAAGAAACCGGCGGAAAGTTTGAGATCAGCAAGTTTCCTGTGGGTGACCCCACCCTTTCTGACAAAGAAATTATCAGCAACGAATCGCAGGAACGCATGGGGCTTGCACTTCACGAAAAGCATCTCGACTACCTGCGCAAGGTAGCCGACAGAGAGCGTTCACCAATGTATGTGGTAGGCGAGGCAAGCGCCGACCATAAATTGACCTTCACAAACAAGGAAGGCAAGAAGCCTGTTGACTTTGAACTAACCCATCTTTTTGGCTCGTCTCCTAAAACTATTCTGGAAGACAAGGAAGAAAAAGCCAGCTTCCAGCCTATTCAGGTGTCTGCGGACAAAGTGGAAGAATACCTGCTGAAGGTATTGAAAATGGAAGCAGTGGCTTCCAAAGATTGGCTTACCAACAAGGTCGACCGCTGTGTTACCGGCAAAGTGGCCAAACAGCAGACGTGTGGTGAGCTGCAAATTCCTTTGAACAACCTGGGCATCATGGCCCTCGACTTTGGTAGCAACAAAGGAGTGGCCACCTCCATCGGGCATGCCCCGGTGCCAGCACTGATCGACGAAAAAGCAGGCTCCAGACTGGCCATTGCCGAAAGCTTGACCAACCTGGTTTGGGCGCCGCTCGAAGGAGGTATTAAGGGCGTTTCACTCAGCGCCAACTGGATGTGGCCTGCAAAAAACAAAGGGGAAAACGCCAGACTGTACAATGCCGTGCAGGCGGTCAGTGATTACGCCTGTGCATTAGGCATAAATATACCAACAGGAAAAGACTCCCTGTCGATGACGCAGAAGTACCCAGGCAAGACCGTTTATTCGCCAGGTACTGTCATCATTTCCGCTGTGGGGCAGGTAACTGATATCAGGAAGACAATTGAACCGGTAGCCAAAGTCGTTGACGGCAGCAAACTGCTCTACCTTAACCTTGGCAGCAAAGGCTTCGAATTAGGCGGCAGCACGTTGGGTCAGGTGCTCAACAGGCTCGGCGACACCACCCCTGATGCGGCAGAAGCAGATTACTTCTTAAAGGTATTCAGCCTCATGCAGTTGCTCATCAGCGAAGGACTTATTATTGCGGGCCACGATGTGTCTTCTGGAGGCCTCATCACCACTCTTTTGGAAATGTGCTTCCCGTCTACCTCAGTAGGTATAAAAGTGAACTTGGATGGCTTGAATGAACCCGATGCTGTTAAAGTGCTGTTCAGTGAAAATCCCGGCCTGGTGGTGCAAACAACCGATGCAGCAAGGCTTGAAACCATTTTCACCGAAACAGGCATCAGCTGCAGCGTTATTGGAGAAGTGACTTCAAAGCCCAGCGTAGAAATTAAACTGGGAAATGATAGCTGGGCGTTTGATGTGACCCAAATGCGCAAAGAATGGGCAGAAACTTCCTGGCTTTTAGATAAAAAACAAACCAAAGAAGGCTTTGCCGACACCCGCTACAGCAACCTTGGCAAGCAGCCACTAAAAATCAATCTACCGGGTCAATTCGGTGGCAAGCTTTCTGACTTTGGCCTTTCATTTGCCAGGCCGAAAACAACCGGCGTCAAAGCAGCCATCATCAGAGAGCAAGGCAACAACAGTGACCGTGAGATGGCCTATTGCATGTGGCTGGCGGGCTTCGACGTGAAAGACGTGCACATGACTGACCTTATCAGCGGCAGGGAAGATTTGTCAGAGGTCAACCTGATTGTGTTTGTGGGCGGCTTCTCAAATTCAGATGTCCTTGGTTCTGCAAAAGGCTGGGCAGGCTCCTTCCATTACAATGACAAGGCCAAAAAAGCGCTGGACAATTTCTATGCCCGTGAGGACACACTCAGCCTCGGCGTATGCAATGGCTGCCAGCTAGCGATGGAGCTTGGGCTGATCTACCCTGAGTTGGACAACCATCCAAAAATGCATCACAACACGTCTGGCAAGTTCGAGTGCACCTTCACAGATGTTGAAATTCTTGAGAACAACTCCGTGATGTTTGGTTCACTGGCAGGCAGCAGACTAGGTATTTGGTCGGCACATGGCGAGGGGCAGTTTGTGTTTGCGGAACCTGAGAAAATCAACATCGCCGCTAAGTTTGCCTACTCATCTTACCCAGCCAATCCTAACGGTTCTCAATTCGACACGGCCTGTGTGGTAAGCCACAACGGCCGCCATGCGGCCATCATGCCTCACCTGGAGAGGTCGATGTTTCCTTGGAACTGGGGCTACTATCCTGACGGACGAAAATCAGATGAGGTAACGCCCTGGATGGAGGCCTTTGTAAATGCAAGGAAGTGGGTGGAAGAAAGAACTAATGCTTAAATCAACTCCACTCCAAAAAACTTCTGTAGCACAGTAAGCAGGAACATAGCGCCTAAAACCACGGGGCAAACATAAACGATCATCAGGTTAAAGAACTTTTCCAGAAAGGATCCCTTGTAAGAGGGGTTTCCATGGCTTATTTCTTCGCTAAGCCCGGCAGTTTTCCATTTGGTGGATATGAAAACACTCAAAAGGAATCCACCAAGTGGCAGGCTAATCACAAAAAAGAGATCCTGCACCAAGTCCATAAAGGACTTAACTCCACCCTCATAGCTAACGAATTCCGTAAAAGCACCCACAGCACCAAAGCCCAGCATGCTTGGCAAGCCAATGAGGAATATTAGGAGCGCCATTGCTGACACCGCCTTTTTCCTGGACCACTTCTTCTCATCCACCAGGAAGGCAACCGGCACTTCAAGTAGTGAAATAGTGGACGTGAGTGCAGCAAAACAAAGGAGCAGAAAAAACCCACCACCAACAATTTTTCCGATAAGTGGCCCCATGGTCTGAAACACACCCAAAAGCGCTACAAACACAAGCCCGGGGCCCTCAGCAGGCGACTGGCCTTGAGAGAATACCAAGGGAAATATCATCAACCCGGCTAGGAAAGCCACGGCTGTATCAGCAATGGTCACGAGAATTGCAGAATTAACGATGTTGTCATTCCTGCTAATGTAGGATCCGTACGTGATCAGCGCTCCCATTCCAAGGCTAAGAGAGAAGAAAGCCTGCCCCAAAGCGGTGTAAATCGTTCGGCCATTGATCAGGCTAAAGTCGGGAAGCAAGTAGAAGCTAACACCATCCATGGCGTTGGGTAATGTCAGTCCGTAAATAATAATGAAGATGAGAATCAGAAACAGCGTGGGCATCAGCACTTTGGAAGTGCCCTCTATCCCCTTCTGCACCCCTCTGTAAACGATATAAGCTGTGATCACCATAAAGGCGATGCTAAAGAACAAATTGTCTCTGAAGTCGGCCACGTAGGCCGAAAAGAAGCCGCTGTAGTCCTGTTCGTTGAGCAGGTTCCCAAAACTTAGTTCCAGGAAGTAGCCAAATGCCCAGCCTGCCACTACGTTGTAAAATGACAGGATCATCACGCCGCATATGATCCCAAACAGGCCTACGTAAGCCCATGACTTGCCGCCAAGTTTTTTGTATGCCCCGTAAGGATTCGATTGTGCATTTCTTCCGACAGCGATCTCCCCCACCATTACCGGCAGGCCGATTAGAAAAATCCATCCGATGTATACCAACAAAAACGCTGCTCCGCCATTTTGCCCCGTCACGTAAGGAAACTGCCATATATTTCCCAGGCCGACTGCCGAGCCAGCCGCAGCTGCAATAAATCCAAGTTTATTAGAAAATCCTCCCCTGGCCGCCATCTATAGTTTTTTGTGTCCCAATTAGAAAAATCAAGCCGGAAGATAGGCCCATATTAAGTTTTAATCAAAACAAACTTGCTAAATGGCCATTTTACCAGCTCTCTCACGCTGCTTCAAGAAAACGTCTTCCTCAATTCTGCTTGTCCTACCTTTGTGCTATATGAAGCTACTTATTTGGCCATTCAAATGAGTAACTTTATTCCCCAATATAAGCTAAAAAGACCATGTCGACATTCGTCAGCGATACTTCAGGCAAGGAGTTTCCCATCAGTGACAAAGTAGCTGGAAACTCCATCCGAAAGAAAATTCTGGACTTAATCAGGGTTGATCATCCGAAATTCTCCGATGATTCCTTTCTGGCATTACAGGAGCTTAATTTCTACAGGGAGAAATACATTTCCAGCTGCCTGCTTACTGAGCTTGACGAACTTTCTGACCTTGAGAGCAATGTATTGGAGTCGTTGAAAGACCAAACCACCCTTACTGATAAAGTGGAAGATGAGGCAGTTCAAAGCACTTTTGGCCAGCGGGTGGCAGATCATGTGGCTACTTTTGGAGGCTCCTGGATCTTCATCATATCATTTGGTATTTTTCTACTTATCTGGATAGCAGTTAACTTCTTCTGGCTTGCCAACAAGGGCTTTGATCCGTACCCATTCATTCTGCTTAATCTTATTCTCTCCTGCCTTGCGGCCATGCAGGCTCCCGTTATCATGATGAGCCAAAACAGGCAGGAGCAAAAGGACAGAGAAAGGGCCAAAAAAGATTACATGATCAACCTGAAGTCAGAGCTCGAAATCAGAATGCTACACGAGAAACTCGATCACCTGATTCTTCATCAGCAGCAGGAGCTCATTGAGATTCAAAAAGTTCAGATTGATATGATGAATGACATTCTTAGCAGAATAGACAAATAAAAAACGAGGCCTCCCGACCTCGTTTCATTCACCTTATCGTTTGCTTTGACTATTCCCAGAAGAAACCACCTTCAAAGGAGCTATATGCCTGACCGCCAGCACTGGGCGGCGTTGAAGCTGCATCAAAGGTATCAAGATAGGGTACCCAGCTAGCCCCGGATTTCGATAACAGCTTGAATTTTACAACAAAGCTATCGCCGCTATTGACAATCGGAACCATACCTCCTATGCTGGCAGGCATACCCAGGGTCGCCGGGTCAACCACGCCTCTCGGCGTCACTCCATCGCCGTCAAAAATTGACATTTCCATGCGTGTCTCATTCGGTTGAAAAGATCCGTTGAACAGTGGTATCTGGGTTAGTCCCTGCCAAACAAGTACGCCGTTGCCCCTGTTCGATTCGGCCTCGACAAAGTCAAGTGTCTCATTTAACACAAGGTCATCATATCCATCCCCATCCATCGAGGCCTTGATTCCTCCAATAACTGGGCTCCAGTAAATTGCGTTATTATTTGCGAGCGCTATGTCTGAAAACGTCCAAACTAGTTCCCCAAACGGAAATCCACGCTCATCCTCAAAGGACTGTTCAAAACTGGCACCTATTGTTTCAGGTGCGGCGGGTCCGTTTAGCACTTCTACCTCGGCAGGGGTGATGTCGACTACATCAACGCCGTCATCTATATTGATGTTGATAACGATTTTACCGTCGTCAAGGTGTGCATCTGCATTAATTCTGTAGTGGGTTCTTGGCAGTGGATTTTCTATAGTAGCAGTGAGAGTCCTATCAATCGTAGTTCCATCGAACACCTTAAAGTAAGTCATCGAAATCTCGATAAAAATAGGATTACCGGCTCTGAAGTAGCCTTCCAGTTCTTCTGAGTCACCATAGTCAAGCTGCTCACCAGTGTTGTTATAGGTAACAACCATGCCGTAAGTGTCAAAATCCATTTTAATGTCGTCAGAGTAAACGACTGACACCTTGTAATTAGCCAAAGTTACCGTAAGAGGGATTTCCTTGATCTCTTCCTTATCAATTGTGAAGTTGTCGGATCTTCCAAAATAATACGGATTATTGAAGGCTGCGTCCACCAGGTTATCGGAGTGCGCCTCGATGTAGTACTCACCCGTCTCCAGCTCAATCTCTTCCGGTGCACTCGACCATGGATCGAAAACTATCACCTCAGAGTCATCGGTAGCGTCGAAAATAGTGACGACGTAGTCGCCCAAATCAACCACTTCCGCTACCCTACCCGAAGTAGGAAATTCGTCAATGGCTAGTGCAAGGCTGAGCTTCAGCACACCCTTGTCAGCTAGTGGCTCTGTTGGATCCTCGTTCTTGTTGCAAGACAGAAGGCATGACGCAAACAGAACCACTAAGAATAATTGTGAAATTCTTCTCATGATTAGTATTGTTTTGATGGTAAAAAAATGCTCCTGAGCTGGCTAACCTTATTGTAAGGTACATTATTATTGTAACTAAATCAATTTCAATCCATTAGGTGCTAGAAAATACCTAAAAGTAAGTACTCCAGCCGGTGAATTTGGCAGAGTGACCCTTACAAAACTCCCTGTGGCAACAAGTTTTGCTGGCATAAAATGTATGACCGCTCTCCGATGATGGAGACGGCGGCAGAGTGAATAACAATGCGGGGTAGCACTGCCCGTTCGGTCAGCCTGCTCTTGTGTTTGGCACTTTCAGACAAAAAAGACAAAGTGTTACTGACTTTCGTGCAATATTTTTATTACCTGCTATTGTAAACCAAAAGATAGTTTCTACTTTTGTACCTCCAAAATCGGATTGACCGATGGTGTAACGGTAGCACAACAGATTTTGGTTCTGTTTGTCAAGGTTCGAATCCTTGTCGGTCAACTTTCAAAAGTCCCGGTGAAAGCCGGGATTCTTACTTTCTGGAGTGCTCTATTTTGATGGAACCAATTGAATCATCTGTAAAGATCTTTCCTGGAACGGGATCGTTAGACTTGGCGAAGAAAATTGCTGAGGCCTATGGAAAACCTCTTGGGAATTACTCTTCTCAGCGCTTCAGTGATGGTGAACTTTCCTACAGCTTCAACGAGTCGATCAGAGGCTGTGACGTTTTTCTGATCCAATCTACCTGCCCACCCGCCGACAACCTGATGGAGCTTCTGCTCATGATAGATGCGGCAAGAAGAGCCAGCGCCAAGTATGTCACAATCGTGGTGCCCTACTTCGGTTACGCACGCCAGGACAGAAAGGACAGGCCAAGAGTTTCCATTGCAGCAAAATTAGTAGCCAATGTAATGCAATCGGCAGGTGCTGACCGACTGATGGCCATGGACTTGCATGCCGGACAGATTCAGGGCTTTTTTGATATCCCTGTTGATCACCTTGATGGCACGGCTATTTTTGTCCCGTACCTCAAGTCGCTCAATCTTGATGCACTGACATTTGCTTCTCCCGATGTTGGAGGTGTAGCAAGAACACGAACGTTTGCCAAGCATTTCTCTGCCGATATGGTTATCTGCGACAAACACCGCAAGCGTGCCAACGAAATCGCTTCTATGCAGGTGATTGGAGACGTGACCGACAGAGATGTAGTGCTCATAGACGACCTTATTGACACCGGCGGCACACTTTGCAGGGCAGCCCAACTGATCAAAGAAAAGGGTGCCAGAACGGTAAGAGCGATTTGTACTCATCCGGTGCTATCGGGCAATGCTTACGCCAATATCAACAGCTCGGTGCTCGAAGAACTTGTTGTGACGGACACCCTACCCCTTAAACAGCAGTCATCAAAAATAAAGGTGCTTACCGTTTCAGACCTTTTCGCCAAGGCCATCAATAATATTCACAGCCACGGCTCCATTAGTTCGCTATTTATAAATAATTAATATACATCATTATGAAAACAGTAGAGATTATAGGGTTTAAAAGAGCAAATCTCGGTAAAAAGGAGTCCAAAGATCTTCGTGCTGCGGGCAGTGTTCCATGTGTCATCTATGGAGGAAAAAGTCAAGTGCATTTCCATGCGCCTATGATTCTTTTCAGAGACCTTGTTTACACACCAAATGCAGCTTTTGTCCATCTGAATGTTGAGGGACAAGAGTTTAAGGCAATCTTGCAAGACATTCAGTTCCATCCGGTAAACGAGATGATTCTGCATGCTGACTTCCTTGAATTGAATGAAAACTCACCAGTAAAGCTTGACATTCCTGTTAAGTTCCTGGGCGTAGCCCCTGGAGTTCAAAAGGGTGGTAAGTTGGTTTCTAAGATGCGTAAGCTTACTGTAAAAGCACTTCCGTCCGAAATGCCGGAGTTCATTGAAGTAGACATCAGCAAGCTGGAACTCGGCAAAACAGTTAAAGTAGGAGAGCTTGGAGAAGCTAAATACAACATCTTGAATAGTCCTCTGGTTTCTATCGCATCAGTTGAAGTCCCAAGAGCTCTTAAAGGCAAAGGCGCTGATGGAGAAGAGGAAGAGGAAGAAGCATAAAAAAGATTCTAATGCCGTCAATATGAAAATCCTGCCTGTTAAGGCGGGATTTTCTATTTTGGAGGCAGCAGACAAAAGATTAACGCAATGAAATACCTAATAGCAGGACTAGGCAACATCGGGCCTGAATACGAGCTTACACGGCACAATATCGGCTTTCTGGTATTGGACCGGCTTGCTCAGGCAGAGTCTGCCAGCTTCACCTTCAATAAGCAAGCCTACACAGCTGAAATCAAACATAAGGGCCGAAGCCTGCACCTCATTAAGCCCACCACCTACATGAACCTCAGCGGCAAGGCTGTGGCTTATTGGATGCAGCAATTGAAAGTCCCAAGGGAAAACATCCTTGTTATCACCGATGACATTGCCCTCCCCTTTGGCAAGCTTCGGATGAAGCCCAAGGGATCAAGCGCTGGTCATAATGGCCTCAAAAATATCGAAGCGACACTTGGGGGCCAAGACTACCCAAGACTTCGTTTCGGCATTGGGGACAATTATTCGAAGGGCGCCCAGGTGGAGTATGTTTTAAATAATTTTTCTAAGGAAGAAATGGCCCTCCTGCCTGAAAGAATGGACAAATCCATCGATATGATCCTCTCATTTGCAACAATAGGAATCGAAAGAACTATGAATTTTTTCAATGAATAATTGACTATCCAAAACTTTATATTTCTTTGCATAAAATTATAGTGTTATGAATTAGGTATGATTCATCCTCACACTGAACTCCGACTGGTAAATGACACCGTAGGCTACGGTGTATTTGCCACAGAATTTATCCCTGAAGGTACAATTACGTACATCAGGGATAGTCTGGAACTTGAAATCACCCCCGAAGCATTCGAAAAATGTGTCCCGCTACTTCAAGAGAAGATCGAAAGATATTCTTACATAGATCAGCGTGGCGTTAGGGTGGTGAGCTGGGACCTTGCCAAGTATGTAAATCACTGTTGCCAATGCAACACGATGAGTACTGGTTATGGTTTTGAAATTGCAATCCGGGATATTTTTCCCGGTGAACAGATCACCGATGAATACGGTATTTTTAACATGACAGAGAGAATTGATCTGCTGTGTGATAAGCCGGGTTGCCGTGGATCGGTTAGTGCCGACGACTTTGACGCCTACTACCCAAAGTGGGATGAAACGCTGAAACAGTCCTTAGCAAAATTAAAACAAGTGCAGCAACCGCTGATGCCATTAATGGAGGAGGAAACCGTTGAGCAGTTGGAGAGTTACTTTAGCAACCCTGCCAACTACCTGTCGGTCTATTCCTTAAAACTCGAAAAGGAGACTGTAAAGGCTAGATAAACCTTTCAGCTCGTGTACTACCAGAATTAAATGAGAAAAGCCCCATTCCGGGGCTTTTCTCATTTAATAGAATTCAAATCTTTCTGTGAATTAAAGGGATCTAACGGCGTCTGCGTAGTTCCTAAATTCAAGATCTGTAAGTGCTTTTTCTTTCAGCGAAGAGTCTTCAGCAATCGCTGATTTCAGGCCGTTTGTTACTTCTGTGGCATTTGAAGTACGGGCACCTACAATCGCAAGGCCATAGAACGCTTTCGCATAAGAGCTATCCTTATCAGTAGCGTCTTTGAATGCCGTCTTAGCATTTGAGAATTCTTTCTTAAGAACCAAAGCAAGACCTCTGTTGAAAGACACCTCGGCGGAATTGTCAGCACCAGCGAAAGACATCAATGCCTTGTCATACTGAGCAGTTTTTACCTCAAGAGTTCCTTTCAAAGTATTAAGCTTTCTCAAAGCATCACCCGTAGCTCCAGAAACAGTTCCTGCTACATCATACGCTTTAGTGTTGTCACCCTGAAGCATATATACTGTTGCCATGTTTACCAATACCTCTGGAGTATTCGCCTTTTGCTTATTAGCTATTTCCAACTGAGTAAGCGCCAGGTCAACATTCTTCTTCACGTCAGCGCCGCTGGCTGCTGCAGCCATTTGAAGATAAACAGCACCAAGGTTGTTGTGCGCTACCCAAGTATCCTGCTTCTTAATAGCAGCTTTGTAGATAGCTTCTTTCTCAGTAAGTGATGGAGTAAGTGTTGCGCCAAAAAGCAATTCTGCATTTGAAAGTGAATCAGCAGAAATTCCACCTTCACCAATTTGCTTGGCCAGAACAGCAATTTCAGGATTAGGGCGTTTAACTTTAACAGTCAAAACTTCAGTTTTTGCAGTACGCAATACTGGGTAGATTTTGTCAAATACTTTCTTGTAACCTGAAAGCTTCTGTAATGCCTTTTCTTTTTCTTCGAAAGTGCCTGTTCCGTTTACCACAGCAAGCATGGCAGTTTTTTCATCAGAGCTTACACCGTCAAAGCCATTCAACATGGTTTTGAACTGTGTCCAGTCCTGAACTACTGGCTTCAAAACGAATTTGATCTCGTCAGCCATACCTTTGTAGTCATACTTGGCCATCATGTCTCTGTACCATTTTTCAATCGCCTCAGCACGATCCTGAGATAGGTCAGAGTTGATTGTTTCAGTACCTTCAGGAGAGTGAGTACCTGTAATGGTTACAGTACGGGTTACGTTCCTATCGGCAACGAACGCAGTGAAATCTTTACCACGGTCACTGTTTTTCTCAGAAGTCCTAAGAACTGAACGACCTTGTTCAAAAAAGAATTCAACGTTTGTCGGTTCCAATTCTTCTTTGTCGTTGTATCCGTGGTCAGCGTAAGAAGCTGCTACAATGTCTTCTACCATCAAAGATGTGGTGATGACACCTTCAGCTACTTTCATTTTTTCAGTAGTCTTGTTTTTTGCTCCTTTGGCAGCAACACCCTGGATCATTACATCACCCTTCGCCATTGCTGGGTCGTAGGCAAATGAGAATGTTTGGCTTTTTCTGGATGTTGTAGAACTGCTGTTAGGAAAATCACCTGCTTTGAATTCAACTGTGCCTAGCTCGGCTTCGTTGGTTCCATACTGATAGAAGGTTTTTAGGCTGTAAGAAGTACCGCCTGGAAGCATTTTAGGAGGAAGTATAGCGGACATTTCAAATTCCACTTTGTCAGCATGAAGCTCTAAAGGATTCGGGGTCACTTCCAACTGCTGGTCATTGGCAAGTTTTATCATCTTGTTTAGCGCACAACCTGACATCAGGAGTGATCCAAACAATATGCCGAAAGCAAGTCTCGTTTTTTTCATTTGAATAATGTTTTGAATGATTATGAATTCCGACGTAAAACTATTGTTATAATGGTTCTATTGCAATTATACGGAAAATAATTTTGCATTAATCAACCGTTAGAACAATATACGACTTTTGTTATTAACTTTGCGATGCTAAAAGTCGGTGTTCATGATACAGTTTCTTGAAAAATACGCATTTGGGGTCTGTAACAGGCTAGGCGATTACCTAAAAATCCCTACTACTAGTATCAGGCTGTTTTTTATTTATTCGTCGTTCTTAACTTTCGGATCACCTTTGATCGTTTACCTGACGTTGGCATTTATCATGCAGTTCAGGCGTTGGTTCAGAAGACGTGACAATATACTTTGGTATTATTGAATTCTGTGTTGCAGGTTTCCGTAGCCTTTCTTCCCGGTTAAGTACGCAAGAGGCGCAATTCCCTTATAAGTGCCTGTCAGCGATTTCAAAGCTTTCTTTGGCTGAATCGATCTGTATTTCGAAAAATTTCTTACAATAAATACATGGGCCTTTGAAACAGCCTTTGCATGATCTGCTTTGCCCGACACCAAAAACCTGAGCAAAATCAAAAAGTCAATACTGAACCGCAAGGGTATTTTCCACCACAAGGATCTGGAAAGGTCGTTTTTCAACAATAGAACAATGCTGTTTCTAAAATTGAGATAGGTTTTATAGGCATTTGAGCTGTCGAGCGTGCCTCCACCAACATGATACACGACCGACTCCCCCTGGTAACAGACCCTGTAGCCAGCCATCTTCAGACGCCAGCAAAGGTCAATTTCCTCCATATGAGCAAAAAAGGTGGTATCTAGCCCGCCTGCTTCGTTAAAAGCAGTAGACCGGATAAACAAACAAGCTCCGGTAGCCCAAAAAACTTCAAGCTGATCGTTGTACTGTCCGTTGTCTTTTTCAAGGGTTTCGAACACCCGCCCCCGGCAAAACGGGTAGCCAAGCACGTCGATGAAGCCACCAGCCGCACCGGCATACTCAAAGGTGTCCCTCAAGTGCCATGAAAGAATTTTGGGTTGGCAGGCCGCAATCGCTTTGTCTGCTTCGAGAAGGGAAATCATTGGCTGAAGCCAGCCCTCCGTTACTTCCACATCTGAATTGAGCAAAACGTAGTAGTCGGCGTCTATCTGAGCCAGCCCGGCCTGATAGCCACCGGCATAGCCCAGGTTCACTTCAAGGCTAATAATTTTTACATCAAGAAAGTTTTTCTTCAAAAAATCTATAGAACCATCGGTTGAGGCATTGTCTATCACCCAAATGTCTGCTTCAGGCGAAAAATCGATGACCGAGGGCATAAAACGGTCAAGATAGTCTTTGCCGTTGAAGTTGAGAATGGCTACAGCGACCTTTGGGCTCATACCATGCTGCCAAAGTCGAACCCCGGAATGTTGGGTAGTACTCCCTCTGTGCTCTTCTTTATTTCCTCTTTGGCTTTTTCTTCAGCCTTTTCTGTGGCCATGTTTACCGCCGCTATCACCAGATCCTGAAGCATCTCTTTGTCTTTGTCATTGAGAAGTGATGGATCGATATCAAGGCTTACAAGCTTCTTCTTTCCATTAACAACAGCTTTCACCATGCCAGCGCCTGATTCACCTTCTACCTCAATCAGTGCAAGGTTTTCCTGGGCAACTTTCATCTTGTCCTGCACCTCTTTCACCTTACCCATCATTTTCATCATATCAAACATACGCTCTTCGTTTAGTTTTTTAGCAGAACAAAATTACCGCTTTTTTTGATCACTCTGCCTCCGGCATCGGTTCCTTCCACATAATACCTGTATGTTCCCTGCGGCGCCCGGGCACCTTTGAATACGCCATTCCACCCTTTGGGTTGCTCAGTTGTGTAAAACACCAACTCTCCCCAGCGATTGTAAATTCTAAAGATAAAATCAGACACCTCCGGCCCCTTCACCCCAAACTCCTCATTCAGACCGTCTCCGTTGGGGGTGAAGGCTGAAGGCAGATAAAGATCACTATGAAAAGCGATGGCCCGCCTATTGCTGGTGGTGACAAAGTCGGCATCCACGCCTAATCCTTCGGCTCGTACAGTTACATAAGCCGCATTGCTGTATTCCGAAGTAAGTCGTAACTCGTAAAAGGTCGGATCCCATACATCGAAAGTGGTCAACAGCACCATATTAATGTCCCAAAGGTCAACATAATATTGCCGCACGCCGTCGGTCAGGGGCAGGTATCGATTCCAGGTCAAGTGGAAGGTATTTGTTTGCTGTTGCTCGCTATTGAGAAATACAGGCCGGGTAATCGTGCCCGGAGGGGAAAGGTTGTCACACTCGTCGCTATAGCGAATAGTATAAGAATAGCTGTTCTTCAAAAACTGTGGATTACTTACCACCTGCTCAGTAATTTCCGACTTAAAGGTAGCACCCGTGCTGAAATTGCTGCCGTCAAAAGAGTAGACTGCCTGGTAAGTAGTATTAGCATTGGCTTGTTCGGCACTCTCCCAACTAAGAAAAAGATCGTCGCCCTGATAAGTTGAATAAATCCCTGTAATCGGTGTCAGGTTTTGCTTTTCGAAGGATGTACCGCAAACCACCTGGCTCAAAGTAAACCCTACCGGATAATTGACCCTCACCTGGTAACAATAATTGGTATTGCAGATGAGGGTGGAGTCAGGATACTGGGTTGTTCCCGCATTGGCAGACTGATAATATAAAGTATCGTTGCGGTAGATTTCAAAAGACTGAGCTGCCGGGCCGGGAGGAATCCAGCTAAGGAGATTTCGATACTGTTCGAAACTGGCAGCCAGGCTTACCTGACAAAGTGTATTGGAGTAGTAGTACTCATTGTTGCAGGGATCGTAGGCTGCCAGGCGAAAACAATAGTCGTTTGTCATCGGCAGCAGCTGATCCAACAAAATTTGATTCCCCTGAAAGACCAACGGAATCTCGCTAAAAGTGCTTCCATTGTTTTCCGACACCTGCAATACGTAGCTAATACCTGAGTTGAGCGTGGCACTGATCAGCATGGTGCTGTCCTGAAAAGTTTCGATGCTATTCAAGATCGGGTCGGTAAGCTCCCTTCTGGTGTTGATCATTACGTTGGTTTCACCACATCCATCATTGCCGCCGCTGTAGAAGCCCTTTACTCTCACGGGAAAGCTGCCGGCCACGCCATAGTCATGAGGAACGGCGTAGTTACCAGCCAGCACATCCACTGAGTCGACGGCAGTGTAGTAAACCCGGTAAAAATCGTAGGGGCTCGCAGGCACCTTCACGCTGGCTGAAAAATTGCGGCAGTTGGCGACCGTTACCTGCGGTGGTTCCGGAGAGTTTACTGTTATCTCCAGCGTGTCCGTCTTGGGATTGATATCCAACCCAATCACCTGAACAATGTTGAAAGTACCGGGTGTATTGAATGTGTGGGTGGTGCTGTTGGTTACCGGAGCGCCGTCTTCATACAAATACTGCCTGGAGATATTTCCGAAGTTATCCAACTCCGATACATTGATTGTAAGCGGAGCGCAACCTATGGGTTTGTCAACAGAAAAGCGGCCGATTTTACTGGTCTTTTGAGCATGTGCGGCTACCGAAAGTGCCAACACCCCCCAACATATCGCAAGCTGAATAAACCGTTTTCTCTGAATCAAAGCCAAGTAATTAACCTGCCTGGTACTGTTACTCAGGCCTTTCGGGTAGTTAAACAACGCAATATAAAACAACGAAATTGCTTCCCTTACCTTAGCTCGCTAATGATTTGATCTATTGTGAATGTTTTTTGCTCTCCCGACTGAAGGTTTTTAAGCCCAAATTCACCCGAGGCGAACTCCGACTCACCGGCCATAAGCAGGTAAGGAATGCCCTTGCTTTCGGCATAAGTAAACTGCTTTTTCAGCTTAGCCGACTCGGGGTAAAGTTCGGCGGCAATGCCACGCTCTCTTAACTTACCGAGAACTGCCAGCGCCTTCATCGCCGAGGCTTCATTAAAATTGGCGATCAGTACTTTTGACGTGCGCAGCGACTCTGCAGGAAACAAATTCAGTTCGTCGAGCACATCATAAATACGATCAATACCGAAAGAGATGCCGACCCCAGAAACGTTAGGCAAGCCGAACATCCCCGTCAGGTCGTCGTAGCGGCCGCCGCCACAAATGCTTCCCATTTGCACAGAAGTTGGCTTCACTTCAAAAATGCAACCTGTGTAGTAGCTAAGCCCTCTGGCCAGTGTTGGGTCGATGGCAAGTTGATCCACCTTTATCCCAAAGCCTTCCACCATAATCATTACTTCCTTCAGCTCTGCAAGACCCTGCATACCCACCTCACTGCCAGCCAATAGCTTTTCAAGGCCCGCAATGATGGTAGCGTTGCTTCCGCTGAGTTGCAAAAATGGTTGTAGTTTTTCGGCTGCATTGTTGCCAAATCCTCTTTCCCTCAGCTCTTCAAATACCTTCTCCTCTCCTATTTTATCGAGTTTATCAATAGCTACACAGAGCGGGCCTTCTTTGCCTGGAGCGCCCATCAACTCGGCAATTCCACTTAGGATCTTCCGATTGTTGAGCTTGATGGAATAATCGGCCAGCCCCAGCTTTTCAAACACCTCTTTGATCATCAGCACAATCTCCGCTTCGCACAGGAGGCTGTTGGTGCCCACCACGTCAGCATCACACTGGAAAAATTCTCTGTAGCGGCCTTTCTGAGGTCTGTCGGCCCGCCACACCGGCTGAATTTGGTAACGCTTGAATGGAAAGATGTGCAGGTGCTGGTTCATCACCACATAGCGGGCAAATGGTACCGTGAGGTCGTAGCGAAGGCCTTTTTCGGAGATGCTGTTAACTAGTACCTTTGAGTCAAAATCATCAAGCATTCCAAGGGTAATTTCCTTTACCCTTGTGTTTCTAAATCTCTTCACATGGGCATTAATGGTCTGTAAATTATCGTTTTCACTAATCCAGCGATAGTTGGTTTCCTTAAAAAAGTCACAAATGTACCATGCTATTCCTTCATCCTCTTTTAGCAAAAAGGCCAAAAACTTGGAGCGATCAACAGTATCTAGATACGACAAAAAAGGGGCTATAAAGATGTCAACTTCACACTTTTCTTTTATCTTCTGATTTAAAAAATTCTGGTCTCTAAGGTCTTCAAAATCAAATTTTTGAGCGAAATCGGTCACTATTTTGGAAAAGACATCCGTAATAGCATTTGCTAAGGACTGGGATTCACTTACAAATATCCCTTTTTGTTTGCCGAAGAAATCACCAGAATTGAGAATTTTAAAAAGCAGCTGGTCTCCCTCATCTCCATATTTACCTGTCAGCGTTGACAGGTTTTCAATAGCAGGTGTTTCCAAAGGCTGGAAGCCAAATTTCTCGAACACCGCTCGGATAATTCCAAAAAGGTAGTTCCTCCTCGACATTTGGACAGGTCCAAAATCCCTTGTTCCTCTCGCTAAACCTGGTTTTTGTGCAGCCATTACTCCTGTTTTGCGGCAAAACTACGAATTAGTCGATGGAATTACCCTAAAGCTTTATGATTTATAGCGTTGGGAGTTATGATTTTGAAAGTAAACCACTATATTTGCGCTCCATTTCGAAAAATATTGAACCTCATGGGAGTTACAAGATTAAAACGCAAGGGTCGTAAAAATAGAAACGTATCAGCTTCAAGGCAGTTTTCTATCAAGCATTTGACTGCAACGCCCGTTATAAAAAATGTTGACTTAGAAGAGTTGAAGAAGCAGTTCTCTGCTCCTAAGCCAGCAGCTAAAAAAGAAACACCTGCACCTAAAGCTGAGGCTCCTGCAGTTGAAGCTGCCGCACCTGCCACAGAAGCACCAGTAGCTGAAGCACCTGCAAAAGAAGCGAAAAAGCCTGCTGCAAAGAAAACTGCCCCTCCTAAGAAGGAAGCTGCTCCAAAAGCAAAAGCTGCGAAAAAAGACAAGGACGCTGAGTAAATCACTCGGTTAAGTATATGAAAAAAGCCCTGCTTGCAAAAGCGGGGCTTTTTGTGTTTAGCAAGCCTAACGCTACTCTTTTATATATAAATCGCTACACTGCCAGTGGGCCCGCAATAAGTGATTCAGCTATTTTAGTCGCCTTATTCATGAGAAATTTCACGAAGTCGCTTAAGTAGTCGGCTCCCATTTCTTTGGACTGTTCGAGCCAGGGGTTCATGACCACAGAACGTAAGATGAAAAGCCCCTCTTGAGAGTATTCTTCCTTTGTGAAACCAAAACCAGTCAGAACATCCCCGACTGACTGCCAGGAATACTGCTCAAGCCTGAGCTGAGTTCTCGAAACAAAAAAAGCATGATCGTAAGGCATAAGATGGTGCTTGTCGGCCGTTCTCAACGAAAGGGCTTCGTAAATCCTTCTATTGATCGTGTTATTTTCCGTTAACGACGCCCGCTCCAGCAGCACCAGGTAACAGACAACATTGGTATCGGGTTGGGTCAACGGACGGATCGTCAACCGGGAATCCTGAAATACAGCGTCATCAATTAGATGATACAGCCTCTGCGCACCAGCCAACGACTGCCTGATAATTTTCCCATGACCGTTTCTGTGAAGAGGGATGGTTTTGTGTGTCAGCCAGGTTGCCAGCGCAGCAGCCCCCGGCTTCGACCCTTCAATGATATAGGGGCCAATGGCTTCATCAAGTATTTTGGTGTCGAAATAATTCACATCCGCCTGGTCGTCGTGAATATAAGGTGCCTTTTGCCTGGCATACAGCATACTGCGTTTGTCTTTAAAATTGATGACGCCGGAAGGATACTGGATATAGCCTAGCTTGTGAGGATCGATCGTTACAGAGTCGGCCAGATGTATGAATTCTATGCCCTTATTGTCGAACGCATCCTTGGAAGCAGCAGCTGATTGTTCGGGGTCGTCCACATAGAGCGTCCGCAAATAACCGCCCCAGGCTGCGTCGGCATGAAGCCAGAAGGACTTACATTGCTCCTGTTCATATTTTTTCCTTATTCTTTCGATATCAACCAACGGATCAACGGCGCCTTCCTCGGTGGTACCCAAGATACCGACCACCGCTACGATAGTTTGTGAAGCACTTAGCCCAAGTATCGCTTCTTCAAGTGCTTGGATTGAAATCCTGAAATGGGTGTCGACAGGTATTGATATCACTTGATCTTCGCCAAAGCCGAGAAGGTTGGTAATTTTTTTGATACTATAGTGTGCCGCTTCCGACACAAAGATGACTGGTTCCAGCCCAATGTCCCGGTAAAGACCAACCCCTTTTTTGCCTATGTTGAATTTGCTGGATTGAAAAGATTCCTCCAACCACCGATAAGCATCATCCGCCTTGCGCTGAGTTGCCAGCCGCTCTGGAATGCTCAATCGTTCGTTGAGTGTAAGGTTGAGCAAGTTGGCGACTGGCACATCCCTGATATCTTTGCGAGTCCCGTCAGGCAAGTGCACCTGGAAGGCGATGGATTGCTCCCGGCAAAGCCCGGCCACCATCACGGGAATCCACTGCGTTTGCCTGGCCATCCAAAGTGCTTCCATATTAGCAATGGTGCCACCAGAGGTAATGTGCGACCAGCTTTTGTCGGTGTCGTAGCCGAGCATACCAGCAATCATTTTACCCGCCTCTATTTCCAGCCTCACTGTGACGGGCGCCCCCTCATCCGAAACATTGTTGGGATTGTACAGCATACCCGCAAAATAGCCCATGACGCCTGGCATGCTTGTTTCCGATATCATATGCGCCAGGTAGCGGGGCGAGTAAAAGGGATAGTCAGCCTTCAGCTGATTAAGAGCAAAATCGAGCTCGTTACTCAATTTATCAAACCACAAGTCGTGCGAGCGTCGCTGGGCCCTACCCAAAATCAGTGGATCCTCCGGAAAATAGTTTTTCCGCCAGTGGGCGTAGTCCTGAAAAATGTAATTGATTACTTCTTGCCAGACGCCTGCCTGCTCTGACTTTGGCCCCAGGAACCAGGCGCCCAATGGAAGCTCTTCTTCTGACTTCGCCATAGCTACTACTCTTTTTCTCTTCAAAGCTAAAACTACCCCTCCGACGACCCTATGATCTTCGTCAGGTTTGGGCAAGACTTTTGGGTACGTTACAACTGATTTCAAATAAAAGACTTATTTATCTTTTATTATTTTATATTTGCAGAAATGTTACCCAGTAACGCACAAACTAATTCCCGATGAACAACTCACCGCATCACAGCTTTCATATCCCCGTCATGGGATTAGCTTACACCATTGATTCCCCGATAAAGGTGGCCAGGTTTGGCATATCTTCGGTGATTTCCATCATTGAGGACAATCTGATTGAGAAAATGAGGAGTTACTACTACTCACAAATAGGTGAAACCTATCACCCGATCACGGAGCAGGAGGAAGACTACAGAGCCAGACGTATTACCGACTACCTTAATCTGGTGAACCGAATTGTGAGCCAGCAGGTGGAAACCCTCAGCAACTCAACTTTTGAGGCGGGGTCAGAGATAAACAAGTACTTTGAAATGCTCCCTGATGGCAACAAGGCCAGGCAGTTATTTCAACAAATGAATGAACTACAGGATCAGGAGGAAAAGGATCAACTCCAGAACTTTTTAAAAACCCAGATACAGCCAGGGAGCATTGACGTGAACATCATGACTAAGGTCGACAAGGTGAACACCGACTCCTCTGGCAACCCAATAGAAGATGGATCAGATGCCCTTGCCGCTCTGAGAGGCTATGTAAACAGTAACCTGACCAACTCCTCGGTGGTGCTGTCGGCTGGTATGAACCCCCGCCTGTTCAATTATATGGAAAAGCTGCATCAATTAGCCGCAAAGGGTTGGGGCGATTTTGAAAAGAAAATAGTCATTAAGGTAAGTGACTACAGATCGGCCCTGATTCAGGGCAAGTACCTGGCCAAGAAGGGCCTTTGGGTTAGCGAGTTCAGGATAGAGTCGGGGCTTAACTGCGGAGGACATGCTTTTGCTACCGACGGCCTCCTGCTGGGGCCAATTCTGGACGAGTTCAAAAACAAAAGAGCAGAATTGCGTACCGAACTATTTGAAATATACAACAGAGCACTCCAGGAAAAAGGCCTCCGCACCTATAATGAAGCTCACCCAATAAAAATCACGGTGCAGGGAGGCATAGGCACCTATGAGGAAGATCAGTTTCTCAGAAGGTTTATGGGAATGGACAGCACCGGCTGGGGCACGCCATTTTTACTTGTACCAGAGGCCACCACCGTGGACGACAAGACGTTGCAGTTGCTTGCCAAAGCAGGGCAAGATGACCTCAAACTAAGTAAAAACTCGCCTCTCGGTGTACGCTTTCATTACCTGAAAGGAACCAGTTCGGATGAGGAAAAACTGAATCGAATTAAAAAAGGTCGGCCTGGCAGTCCTTGCACTGAGAAATACCTCGTTTCCAATACCGAGTTTACCAAAGAGCCCATTTGCACCGCCTCCTATAGGTATCAGAAATTAAAGATAAAACAGTTGCAGGGGATGAATCTCCCGGAAGATCAATATCAGCAGCAATTGAGCAATGCGCTCGATAAAGAATGTCTGTGCATCGGATTGAGCAATTCAGCGGTTCACAATTACCAACTCAAGCCATTCAAAAACCTGGGGGCAGTTACAATTTGCCCGGGCCCAAACATTGTCAATTTTTCAGCAACAATGTCTCTTCAAGCTATGGTCGATCACATTTATGGCAGGGCCAATGTGATCTCCAACCAGCAAAGGCACCATATGTTTATCAGGGAACTACAGCTCTATATCGATCACCTGAAAGAGTCGATGGAATTCCATAGCGACGAGGTGGGTAGTAAAAAGGGCAAATCCCTCAAAACATTCCATGACAACTTGCTGGAAGGCATAGCCTTCTACAGGCATATGGCAGTCGACATCGCCCATGGTATCGACGAACTGAAATATCGGTTTCTTGACTCGCTTGAAAAAGAAGAATACAAACTTCGGTCGTTGTACGAAAACTATGTTAGCCATACAAATTCGCTAGTGGCTGTGTAAAGCACCTCATGAGCCCCTTGCAGAAGACTCAGGGGCGACATAACTTACGGGCATGTTTTCAAAAGCCTGCGAATATGCCGTAAGAGCGGTCATGTACATTGCCATCAAAAGCGCTAATGGGCTGAAACCGGGCTTCAAAGAAATCGCCAGGGAAATTGACGCCCCGGACCCGTTTGTTGGTAAAATCTTACAACAGCTGGTGAGGGAAGGTATCATATCTTCCAATAAAGGCCCGAATGGCGGGTTTTATCTTCATCCAGAAGGCAAGCCTGTGCCACTGATGGACATAGTGAAGGTAATTGATGGCAAGGAGGTATTCAGCCTTTGCGTGCTTGGGCTGAAAGAATGCTCAGACAAATTCCCTTGCCCTATTCATCACGACGTAAAAGCCTTCCGGGATAAATTGAAGGAAAGCATGCAAAACCAGCACGTTCAGGATCTTGTGAAAAAAATAGAGCAAGGCAAAGTGTTTCTCAAAAACCATAGCATTAACAGCTAGGGAAGATTTGCGGAGCGGTGCGCCTCGAGGCATTTGCAACTATTGTGACCCCTCTCCTGAAACAACCTCTTCTGCGGCTTACGAAGGCGAATCTATTGGAACCTGATGTGCTTTTGAAAAGAACTGGCTCAAGACCGCAAAGACCTACCTTTTCAGGCTCCTAAAGTCACCTTTCATCTCCACGAGATAAGCTCAAACAAAGGTGATTTAATAAAAGACTTTTTAATCTTTTATTAATATATTTGTTGAGCAGACGAAATCCTCAGAGGCGAGTCAGTTGGAGGGCCTTTGTCCAATTCAGTATGGCGCAGCATCTCGGCTTTTGAAGGCATAGGCAGTAGCTGATCAGTATTATCCACCCAGAACAAAGAAAGACATGGAACTAAACCAGGAAATTCTCAGTGACATTATCGTGCACATGAAGTATGCACGGTACATTCCGGAGCTCAATCGCAGGGAGCTGTGGCCGGAAATCTGCGGTCGCTACGAAGAAATGATGGTGGACAAATACCCTCACATGCGAGAGGAGATTCGGGAAAACATGGCATTTGTGTTACAAAAAAAAGTACTTCCCTCCATGCGGGCCATGCAGTTTGCCGGAGCTCCTATTGTTAAAAATAACAGCCGTATCTACAACTGCGCCTACTTGCCGTTAGATGATATAAGAGCATTTTCAGAAACCATGTTTTTGCTACTGGGTGGAACTGGCGTCGGTTTTTCTGTTCAACTACATCACATTAGTCAATTGCCCGCTATTCAAAAGCCCGAGCGAAGAAGAAGATTTTTGGTCGGCGACAGCCTGGAGGGTTGGGCCGATTCCATCAAAATGATTATGAAGGCCTATTTTGGGTTTCATAGCGCTCTGCCTGACTTCGATTACTCGGATATAAGGCCCAAGGGAGCGAGACTGGTGACCGCCGGCGGTAAAGCACCGGGCCCTGAGCCACTGAGAGTTTGCCATGCTCATGTCATCTCCGTCCTTGAAAGAAAGCAGAACGGTGAAAAGCTGTCATCACTGGAGTGCCACGACATCATGTGCCATATTGCCAATGCTGTACTTTCGGGTGGCATTCGCAGGTCAGCTATGATATCTCTTTTTTCGCCGCAAGATGATGAAATGCTGAGCTGTAAGTTTGGCAACTGGTGGGAGCTTAATGAGCAAAGAGGCCGAGCCAACAACTCCGTGGTGCTCACCAGAGACAGCACTACCAAAGAGTCTTTTATCAAGCTTTGGAAGAAAATAGAGCTATCGGGGTCTGGTGAACCTGGTTTCTATTTTACCAATCACCCTGAGTGGGGAACCAACCCTTGCTGCGAAATTGCTTTGCGACCCTTTCAGTTCTGCAACCTCTGCGAAATTAACGTTTCGGATGTAGAAACGCAGGAAGACTTGAATGCCAGGGCCAGAGCTGCGGGCTTTCTGGGTACGCTTCAGGCCGGGTTTACCGACTTTCATTACCTGAGAGAAGAATGGATAAAAACAACTGAAGAGGATGCGCTTATCGGCGTAGGAATGACGGGAATAGCCAGCGGGAGAGTTTTCCAAATGGATTTGAAGGAAGCAGCTGATGAAGTGAAGCATGTCAACATGGAGGTATCGGCGAAGATAGGGATAAACTTTGCCGCCAGGTGCACTACCATAAAACCCTCCGGCACCAGTTCGCTGGTATTGGGCACCTCTTCTGGCATCCATGCCTGGCACAACGATTTCTACCTGAGAAGGGTAAGAATAGGCAAGAATGAAGCATTGTACCAATACTTGAAGGACAATCACCCTGAATTGCTGGAGGACGATCTGCTCAACGAAAAACAGGGGATCATTTGTATCCCTCAGAAGGCGCCGGAAGGGAGCATTACCCGAAGCGAGAGCGCTATGGACTTACTGGAAAGAATAAGGGCTTTCAATACCGAGTGGGTAAGAAACGGATACCGCCTCGGCAACAACGCCAACAATGTGTCAGCGACTGTGTCGATCAAACATGACGAGTGGGAAAAGGTCGGGCAATGGATGTGGGAGAACAAAGCTTCGTACAACGGACTGAGTGTGCTTCCTTTTGACAGCGGGAACTATCAACAGCCTCCGTTTGAAGATATCACCTGGGAAGAATTCAATGAGCTGGAGATAAGTTTGCGCAGCATCGACCTTTCAAAGGTAGTGGAAGCTGAAGATGAAACCGACCTACAGGCTGAGGCAGCTTGTGCCGGTGGGGCTTGTGCCATCGTTTAACCCCTTTTCCCCAATTCAATTAACTGCATATTCCTAACTCCTTCTGGTGTCAGGTCAAACCGCATGATGGTGCGCATTTTGTGAAAGCCCTGCATGCCTGCAGCACCCGGGTTGATGTGGATCAGGGGAAGCCTTGCTTTGTCGGTAAGTACTTTTACAATATGAGAGTGGCCACAAATGAAAAGATACGGTTTGATAGTATCCAGCTGCTTTAATACTCTTCGATTATACTTCGGAGGATAGCCTCCTATATGTGTGATCCAGATGGTTTTACCTTCTCTTTCGAACACTTGATCTTCGGGGTATATATGCCGAATATCGGTTCCATCGATGTTGCCATACACTCCAACCGTTGGCTTAAAGGCCTCTAGCCGCTTCATCACAGCCAGGTCGCCAATGTCGCCAGCATGCCATATCTCGTCACACTCTGTAAAATATTCAAACACTCTTTCGTCCAGGTAACCATGCGTGTCTGAGATCAATCCTATTTTTATCATTATATGTTCAATACGAATTCAGGCAATTAAACGAGTTTAAAAAGAATATTTGGTAGGTTTACAATATTCGCTTCGCTACCCTGAATACTACACCAAATAGAAAATGGATATTGATAGTCAGCATAGAATCGAATACAACCAAATCAGAGCTAATCTGATTGTTCTTTTCATTGTGGCGGTCTCCATAGTCGTTGGCGTGGCGCTGTTCCTCAACGCCAGGCTCGATAGATTCATTGCCATGAACACCGACCTTGGCAAGGTAATTAATGTGGCTGGCAGACAACGAATGTTGAGCCAAAATATCAGCAAAACGGGGCTGCTGATTTATTATTCTGATAGCCTTTCCATCGACCGTAAGAAAACAATCGATTCCCTTTCCCTTATTTTCGCAGAGGCCCATCGCTCACTGACAGAAGACAACTTTGCTTTCAAAGAAAATAAAGAACAAAGCACAAGGCTAGACTCTCTCTTTGATGAGCTTGAAGATTCTTTTCAGGGACTGACCCGCACGGCCAAATCTATTGCTCATTCAAGCCCGGCATCGAAACAAAATGCTGAAAGTCTTCTGGCCTACGAGTCAGCCTTTCTGCCTTTGATGGATCAAATTACCAATGAGTATGAGCGCCTCTCCTCCGAAGTATTGGATGAGATAGGTAGTAGCACCACACTGGTCAATTATTCAATTGCTATTTCAGTATTACTTTCAGCGACTACTGTGCTTCTGGTCACGCTAAATGCCATCAAACATTATTCTGTAAGGCTTGAAGAAGCAAGAGAAGACCTGCAAGAATCGGTGAAACTGGAAAAACTGAAAGCAGAAAAGCTTGAATTTCTTACCAACTCAATCAAGGTTGGTATTTGGGAGAAGAGCATACATGAGAACACCGAGAGCTGGTCGGATGCGCTTTACACGCTGCTGGGCTATAAAAAGGGTGAGATAAATGGTACCGCTGAGTCATTTATTGGCCTGGTACACCCGGCTGACGTACCCATACTTATGGACTCCACGGATTCGTCAATAAAAACTGGCCTCCCCTCAACGATTGAGGTGAGAGTGAAGATGAAGAGCGGGGATTACAAATGGGTGGAGGCCACAGGCAATACGCAGCGCTCTGAGAATGGGAAAATTTCCTTACTCATTGCTGGCATCGTTGACATCCACGACCGCAAAGTGCTTGAAATGCAGCTCAAGGCCTTTATCGAAAGGGCGCCTGCGTCGATTGCAATGTTCAACAAAGAACTACGGTACATAGCGGCCAGCCAAAAATGGGTAGAAGAATACAACATTCAAGATCAGGTCATTATCGGAAAAAGCCACTACGATATTTTTCCTGAAGTAAGTGACAGCTGGAAAGATATCCACAGAAAATGCCTTAATGGTGCTGTTGAAATGAGAGACGAAGATCCATTTGAACGAGCAGATGGCACGATCCAATGGCTAAAATGGGAGGTGAGGCCATGGTACATCGACCAGGACACTGTTGGAGGCATCCTGATGTTCACAGAAGACGTCACCAACAATAGGCTCAAGAAGGAAGAGCTGCAAAAAGCAAAAGAGGTCGCCGAAGAAGCTTCCAAGGCCAAGGAGCAGTTTTTGGCCACCATGAGCCATGAAATACGCACTCCTCTGAACGCCATCAATGGCATTACCCAAATCCTTTTGCTGGAAAACCCAAGATTCGATCAAAAGGAGCACCTCAACCTCCTCAAATTTTCTGGTGAAAGTCTGCTGAGCCTCATCAACGACATCCTCGATATATCTAAAATAGAGGCCGGAAAATTGGTGCTTGACTATGCGCCATTCGATTTTTTCTATTTGGTGAATGCGATTAAAAGCTCATTGGTTTTTCGGGCAAAGGAAAATCTGGTCACGGTAGAAGTAGACTACGATAAAAATCTTCCCCATGCGTTTATCGGTGATGACACAAGAGTCACACAGGTTCTCTACAATTTGGCTGGCAACGCTATTAAATTTACCGAAAATGGCAACGTGACCATTTCGGCCAAATTATTAAGCCGAAGGGATAACTTTTGCAAAATGCGGGTGTCAATAACCGACACAGGAATTGGCATGTCCGAAGAACAGCAAAAGGGTATTTTTGAAGCATTTAGTCAGGCTGAAGGGGGAACTACCAGAAAATACGGAGGAACAGGTCTTGGCTTGTACATCACAAGGAAAATTTTGGAGATGATGGATTCCGAAATTCAACTGCAAAGTAAACCTGGAGAAGGTTCAACCTTCTTTTTCGATATCGAACTTGAGGAAACCACTCTCGAAGTGGAATTGACCAGGAAGTCGGTACAAAAAAGCAAAGACTTCAATGGCAAGGATATACATCTGCTGGTGGCGGAGGACAACACCGCCAATCAAATCATCATGAAGAAGTTTCTCAAGTATGTGGATGTTACTTTTGACATTGCAGCCAATGGATTAGAAGCTTTTGACGCCCTGCAAAAAAAGACATATGATTTGGTGCTGATGGATCTCCAAATGCCGGTAATGGATGGATTTACGGCGACCATTAAAATACGGGGCAGCGCAGACGAGTATTTCCAGAATATCCCCATCGTTGCGTTAACGGCTGACGCATTCTCCAATATTCGGGAAAAAACATTTGCAGTTGGTATGACTGACTACCTCAGCAAACCATTTAAACCAGCGGATCTTTATGCCATTATTGAGAAATATGCCGGGCGAGTAAAAAAGGAAGTGACAGCAGCTGATTCTTCTTTAAAGCGTAAAATCTATGAGTTAGGAGAAGGCGACGAGGAATTTGTAATGGAGTTTTCCAACAACAGCATGCAAAACTACATCGAGTTTGTCAGCGATCTGAAGAAGTCCGTTGAGGAGAAAGACCTTGAGCTATTGCACACAATCGCTCATAAAATCAAGTCACTAAATATGCTTTTTGAGTTGGAAACGCTGGAATCGAAGATCGATGAACTTAAGTCACACAAAGCATCTTTTTTCTCAGAAACATCGCTTGTTGAAGCTATATTGAAGGAAGCTGGCGCTGTAATAGAAGAAATAAAAAACACCATATTGAATGACTGAAACAGATGTTGTAATTGAAAACAATAAAGCGTTTGACGTCCCTCCTGAAAAGGGAGGCGGTAACTTTTCGGATTTGAAATGGCTGCAAACGCACTTGATCAGAATAGTGGCGGCGCTGGGGGCCTCGAAGCCAAATCCTTTGCCAAACAGCAAACACCGACCAATTCTTAACAAGGTTATTTAGCATATTGATGTTATCATTAGAAAAGAAAAAATCTCTTAGAGTGTGCGGCCTGGTGTCGCTGACCATTGCCTTAATAGTAATGGTGGGGTGGATGCTCGATTTATCCTACTTAAAAGATTTGGGAGTAGCCGGAGCGAGTATGAAGTTTAATACAGCGCTGGGCTTTTCTCTGCTGGGACTGGCACTCATAGGTAAGGCCTACGAGCAAAAATGGGCAGTGGTCGTCCTAACCATTTTCCTTAGCCTCCTCACCCTGGTAACATTAGCTGAATATATTTTTGGCATTAGTCTGGGAATAGACCAACTATTTGTAACCGATCAGCGGAGTGTGAAATATCCCGGAAGAATGTCCACAGGTAGCTCCGCTGCATTTCTTTTAACGGCTTTTGCGCTTACCAATTTAACAAGCCGCAGATGGTATCTGCGGCTAAAGCAATATGGCCTCCACCTGGTTTCATTTATGGCGCTCCTGTCCATTGTGGGAGTGGCGTTTGGGCTGTCGCCAAACGACAGGTTGGTTTTTATTTCATCAATGGCGTTGCACACAGCCATATTATTCTTTGCTACCTCGATTTGCCTTTCAAGTCTCTCACAATTTGGCTTAGCTAACATTTTGATGGGAGAAAAGCCAGGGAATATACTGTCCAGAAAAATGTTTGCACAGATGATTGGAACAGTTCTGATTGCAGGCTATTTGCTGACTACCCTTGAATCTCATCAATTCATAACGGCCAAGACATCCACAGTACTAATTGGTGTTATTTCGTTGTTCTTTAGCCTGATTTATGTCGGTCTCATTGCTAAGCGCCTCAATTTGTCTCATGACATAAGGCGATATACAGAAAAGCAGTTGCAGTCGTACAACGAAGCGCTGGAGTCAAAAGTGGCTGAGCAAACAAAATCAATGAAAACTACGCTGGACCGCCTTTACGACATTAACCGGGTGGCCATGGTTGGCGGATGGGAGGCTGATCTGGCAACCAATAAAGTCACCTGGAGCACCACAACCAAGCGTATCCACGAAGTGCCTGAGGACTACCAGCCCGATCTGTCAACCGCTATTAAGTTTTACAAAGAAGGTGAAGACCGCAACGCCATGGCCAAAACCGTCAATGACGCCATTTCACTAGGCTTACCATGGGACGTGGAGCTAAGAATAATTACCTCGGTCGGCAAAGAAAAATGGGTAAGGGCAATAGGTAAACCAATTTTTGAAAATGGAAAGTGTGTGAGGCTAAACGGTACTTTTCAGGACATTGACAAAAGAAAAAGAGTAGAGATCGAGGCAACAGAAGGGAGAGAATTTTTACAAACACTTATTGACAACATTCCGGTAAATATTTACGCTAAGGATATTGAGTCAAGAAAAATTCTTATCAACAAAGCCGAGTTGTCGCTTATGGGCCTCAACGATAAGTCGCTTGTTATAGGCAAAACAGATCATGAGTTGTTCCCGAAAGCGTCTGCTGACTTATCAAAAGCGGAAGACTTACAAGTATTTTCGACGGGAGAACCTATATTGGGTGTGGAGACCTCCATGACATTGAATTCAGGAGAAACACGTTGGTTTCTGACATCAAAAATACCAATAAAAAACACAGAAGGCATTATCACTGGCCTGCTTGGGGTTAGCGTGGACATTACCGACAGAAAGCGTAGTGAAGAATCACTTAAGGGGGCTGACACCTTTAAAACGCAACACCAGGAGCTAAGGGACTTTTCTTCTACCCTTTCCGAACAGCTTCTGAATCCTTTGGTAAGTTTACTCAAAGAGATTGAAACTACCGGTGGGGAGAATAAGGAAAAGCTGGTTAGCAACGTAAACAGGCTTCAAACGGCAGTAACAACGACGGTGAAAGCGATTGAGGACTTTACGCTTTCGATAAAAAACACTGATTCCGGTAACTGGCGCAATGTCAAATAGTAAGTCATAATAGCTTTATTTAAAGGTAAGTTTTACGTCTGCTTACACATGCGGGTATGTCACAAAGCTATATTGCAGTACCTTGCAGTGTTTTATTACAGAATAATTTTTCTGCATACTATGGAAATTGTAAAAATACTGATTTGTGAGGATGATGAGGCACTAAGCTCGCTGATACGATTCAAGCTTTCCAGAGCGGGTTATACGAATTGCGAGTTAGCCGCAGATGGCAAAAAGGCAAAAGAGATGATACGAGACAATGAGTATGACCTGGTCATTACAGATATTCATATGCCTTATGCCTCTGGACTGGAGCTGACCACGTATATAAGAGTGGAGTTAAAAAGAAAAACACCCATCATCATATTGTCATCAGAAGGAGTGGAAAACACAGTGCTTCAGAGCTTCAAATTGGGCATCAACGATTTTCTAACAAAGCCCTTTAGCCCGCAAGAGCTTGTCATAAGAGTAAAAAGGCTGCTTGGTCATCAATAGTTTCATAAAGAAAGCTTTGATTCCGATAGAGATTATATACTTCCTAAATAAGTTGATGGCGACAGCCGCTATTGGAGTGGTAATCCTGATTGGTGTGCTAAAGGTCAGAAAAAAACGCCGATATGAAAGTGAGAAGAATCTACTTAAAGTAATTGAGAAGGATCTTAACAACTACCTGATATCGTCCACGGAAAATGAAGGTCTCAAATGGTCGAGTGTACACCGATATCAATTAGATGAAATCAAAGTCAAGCTTGAAAATAGCTTTCTCAAGGGAATTTTCATAAGGCACTTGATTTCTTTGAGGAAAAACCTCCACGGAGAGTTCGATCAGGTATTGGAGGATCTATATGAGCTTCTTGGGCTCCAAAAGTTGAGTATAAAAAAAGCCAATAGCCGAAAGATGACCTCAGTTGTTAGGGGAATTCATGAGCTAAGTCAATTTGAGTACAAATCCGGATATCATCATGTACTCCAGCACCTTGGCCATAGCAGTCAAATTGTGCGGCAGGAGACCCAGGTGGCCTTGCTAAATTTGAGTGCAGGAAGTCCGCTGTTCTTTTTAAAAACAAGCTGGAAGGATCTTTCCGGTTGGCACATTTTAAGTTTGCATCACACGTTACTAAGGACAGGCCTGGCTCATCGTGTGCAATATGACTACTGGCTACGCAATCCAAATTGGGAGGTAAGAGCGTTTATTATTGACATGTGTGTGTTTTTTAGGCTTGTTGCCCATATGGACAACATAAGGGGTCATCTTTTCAGTGACGAATATCAGGTTCAGGCAGCGGTTTTAAGAGCCGTTACAGAAATGGGAGATGACAGGGATGCTCCAGGCGTTTATAAATTCCTGGTGAACACTGACCGGCAGGACTTAAAAATTCTTTCTATCAATGCGCTGGCAAAAGTTGGTGGGCCCGATGAGGTGGAAGGTTTGCTCACCCTTCTTGAGACAGACCATTCGGACACGTTGCTGGCGACCGTTATGGCCATTGAAGAAATTTCTGGCAATGCCGAAGAGCTCATCAGAAAATCGTACGATCTGCAAACCCACATTCATTTAGCTACCGCACTTGCTCACATCAAAGAACCATTGAACAACAGCTAAACCAATGATTAAGATTATATACGGTTTGCAGTTTTTATATCTGGTCTATGCTGTGGCCATCTTTTCATCCTATTTGATTTTGGCCCTCATTTCTTACTTTGAAATGCGCAGGTACATGACGAAAAACTCATTTGCTGATTACAAAATGATCCTTTCGTCACCTTTGGCCCCCTCCTTATCGCTGGTTGCTCCTGCCTACAATGAAGGATTGACTATTATCGAGAATGTGAAATCTCTTATGTCAATCGAATACAATAACTACGACATCATTATCGTCAATGACGGCAGCAAGGACGACTCTCTTGAAAAGATGCAGCAGGCATTTGATTTAAAAAAAGTTGACTTCCTTATTGATCGCACCTTGCCTTGCAATGACATAAGGGCAATTTATAAATCACAAAACAGGGCCTACAAAAAGCTTATTGTGGTTGATAAAGTCAACGGTGGCAAAGCCGACGCATTGAATGCTGGCATTAACATCAGTAACAAAGAACTAGTGGCCTGCATAGACGTCGACTGCATTATCCAACCCGATGCCCTGCTAAAAATGGTGAAACCTTACCTTGAAGACAGGGAAAACACGGTGGCGATCGGCGGTGTTGTTCGTATCGCTAATTCCTGCATTGTAGAGGAAGGCCGGTTGATAAAAGTCAATTTGCCAGAAAGCCTCCTGGCCCGGTTCCAGGTACTCGAGTACATGCGTTCATTTTTACTAGGCAGAATGGCATGGAGCCGACTAAACGGCCTAATGCTCATTTCTGGTGCTTTTGGTCTATTCAAACGTGAAGTGGTGTTGACGGTAGGCGGATACGACAAGTCCACAGTGGGTGAAGACATGGAACTGGTGGTTCGCATAAGGAGAAAATTAACGGAGATAGGCAGGAAGGCGAAAGTGATTTACGTGCCTGACCCGCTTTGCTGGACTGAAGCTCCGTCGGACAGGAAAATATTGGGTCGTCAGCGAAACAGATGGATGAGGGGCACTATTGAAACACTCAGCCGCCATAGAAAAATTTGCCTGAACCCTAAATATGGTTTGCTCGGGGTTCTCAGCTACCCCTATTGGTTTATGTTTGAGCTTTTGGCACCCTGGATTGAGCTCTCAGGCTTGCTCTTTTTTGTGTACCTGACTCTTGCGGGGTTTGTTAACTGGGGCTATACGCTGACACTACTGTTGTTTGTATACTTGTTTTCGATATTCATTTCCGTTCTTACACTCTTATTTGAAGAAATTTCTTTCTACCGCTACACTCGTCAAAGGGATTTCTATAAAATGCTGGCCACCGCTTGCCTTGAGCCAGTACTTTTTCACCCCTCGGTAATGTATTGGGCAATTCGAGGAACGTTTGATAAGTGGAGGGGGAGGAAAAGCTGGGGCGAAATGTCGAGAACCGGATTCTTAAAGAAAGCAGAGGCAAAATGAAAACGAGCCAGGCTCCTTTTAGCCCTCCTTTAAAATTTATAATAATGTACGGTGGAAAAAAAATAACGATGAAACAATTACTTCTCATATTTACAGTCCTGCTAGTTCTCCCTTTCAATACCATTGCACAGAAGGTAACTCCAGAAAAGCTGAACCAATTGTCAATGGAGCATGGCAAGCAAAGTCTCAACACTCTGTATGAGCTTTTGAGCCTTCCAAATGACGCACACTACCCTGCCGATATTGAAAAAAACATTCAATGGTGCGAAAAAGCCTTTGCAAACAGAGGATTTGCTACCAAAAGGCTGGAGACGTCAACCGTTCCCCTACTGCTGGCAGAAAGAAAGGCAAAAAAAGCCTCCAAAACGGTTCTCGTCTATCTGCAGTTGGATGGACAGCCGGTAGATTCTACCAGGTGGTTCCAAAAAAGCCCCTGGATTCCTGCATTAAAGAAGCCGGACGGCAAAGGTGATTTTACGGAAATCGATTGGAGCAACCTCAGCGATTCGTTTGATCCGGAATGGCGAATTTTTGCCCGCTCCACCAGCGACTCCAAAGGAGCGGCCATGGCCTACCTCACCTCACTTGATGTGATGGAAGAGCTGAAAGCGGAGCCTAACTTCAACATCAAGGTGATCATGGATTTTGAGGAAGAGCTAGGCTCACCAAGACTTCCGGGCGCAGTGGTTGCCTACAAAGAAGACCTGAAATCCGACATGCTCATCATATTCGACGGACCAAGGCACGTGAGCAATGAGCCTACGCTGACCTTTGGAGCCAGAGGCATTGCCACCATCACGCTCCATACATTTGGTCCGAGGGTAGCCCAGCATAGCGGCCACTATGGCAACTACGCCCCTAACCCCGCACTCAACATGGCTCAGTTGCTTGGCAGCATGAAAGACAAAGACGGCAGGGTCGTTATTCCCGGTTTTTACGACGGGATAACCTTTGATGAAAAAACCAAAGCCATCATGGCCAGCGTGCCTGACGATGAGGCCTTTATCAAAAAGAAAATTGGGATTGCCGACATCGACAAAGTAGGCACAAACTATCAGGAGTCGATACAATACCCTTCCCTGAACATCAGGGGGATGTCGTCTGGCTGGGTGGGAAAAGAAGTGCGCACCATTGTGCCACCAACCGCTACAGGCGAAATCGACGTGAGGCTGGTCATGGAAAGCGACCCGGAAAGGTTGATTGGGCTGATAAAAGAGCACATCAAAAACCAGGGCTACTACGTAATTGACAACCGTGAGCCGACAGAAGAAGAAAGAATGTCGAAGTCGAAAATAGTTTCATTTGACTACGAAATAAGCTACAAAGCTTTTCGCACCGATTATGACACAGAAGTGGGGCAATGGCTGGTGAAAGCCATGACCCGGGCATTTGGCTCAGAGCCCATTATGATACGAACAGGTGGTGGCTCAATCCCTATCTCCCCTTTTGTCACAACACTTGGCATCCCTGCCGTGCTGGTGCCGACGGTTAACCCCGACAACAACCAGCATAGTCCCAATGAAAACATCAGGCTGGGCAACTATATCGATGCGATAAAAACATTTACTGCTATTATGACGGAGAAGCTTTAGTGCGCCTATAAATGAATAACAAAATGGTCAACCCCTACTTCGAGAAGTTTAAAGTCAGGGCTGCTGAAATTGGCCCTAACGGAAAAGCGAAATTTTCTGTTCTCATCAACTTTTTTCAGGAGGCTGCCTGGCAGCATGCCGATGCACTTGGCGTGTCAGTGCCAGCGCTCATGGAAAAAGGGCATACGTGGGTGTTGCACCGGTTGTTTCTCAGGGTGGTGAAGCCTGTAGAAAAAAATGAAGTGGTCGAAGTGGAGACCTGGCCGTCGGGCATCGAAAAGTTCTTCACGTTCCGGGACATGAGGTTCAAAAACGAAAGGCAGGAGCTGGTGGCTGAGGGGTGCACAGCCTGGGTAGTGATTGATATAGAGAAAAGGCGGCTTATTCCGGTGCCTGACTATATCACAGGTGGCAACTTCGTTATTGAAAACAATCACCTCCCCCACCCAACTGACAAACTGCCGTCGCTGGGAGAGGCTATCAGTGGGCCCGGGTTCCAGGTATACTATCAGCACCTTGATCAAAACAACCATGTCAACAATGTTCATTATCTGGAATGGATGCTGGCCTCTCTGCCTCAAGACTACCTACTGCATATGAGCTTGAAGGAAATCGATATCCAGTTTAAAAGTGAATGTGTGCTAAACGACGAAATAACAAGTGAATTTCAGCAACTCTCAGACACTGAAATAATTCACAGTTTGAAAGAAAAATACAGCAAAAGAGAAGTGGCAAGGGCGATAAGCACCTGGGAGGAAAGGTAGAGCAGCCGCCGGGGGTTGGTCTCCAAAAGCGCCTTCCACCTGAAGAAATGCTAAATTGATTTGAGAAACATGAAAGAATTCAAAAAATCGAGAGTGCTTCAGGTTCTCATCATTAACTGGTGCGGAATTGGCCTTATTCTGATAATATTTCGTGTTTACGCATTGATAGGCATTGGCTTGATGCACTACACAAGCGTTGCATCCATGGCACTAACGTTTGCCAGAGGGCTTGCAAACGACTTGGTTGCTGCCCTCTGTCTGGCGCTTTTGTTTTCGCCACTCTTGCTACTTCTTAGAGTAGTTATTCCCAAAAAGCCCCTGGTCTGGCTTCTGCCTTCATACCTTTTTGTGGCGATACTGAGCTTTGGCCTGGAGCGCTATTTCATTGGTGAAATGACGCCACTTGGTGCCGACTTTTGGACCTATTCGGGTGAAGATGTCAGAACCACCATCGCAGCGTCAGTGCATTTCGATGCCATTCTTGGACTCGGCCTCTTTGTACTGGCCCTTTCACTTTGTTGTTCAGCCCTTCTTAGTCAAAGGGCCCTCGAAAACTTTGGAAAAAGGTACTATTCGTTCAGCCTTTCAGCTTTGGGGCTGTCGGTGTTGGTGAGTTTTTTTGTTCCCGACTTCGCCAGTTTGCAAAACCAGTACCTGGCCGAAAACAGGGTGAGTTATTTTGCGCTTCACTCTTTTGCAGGAGTGAATGCGGCCAATACTCCATCGACGGTCGTTATAGAAGCGTACCCTTTCGAAAGGCCCTTTGAGGAAACTGACATATTAGGCCCCTACTTTAAAGAATTTGATGTCCCTCCTAACCTGATTTTTATACACGTGGAAGGGTTGGGTGGAGAGTTTACCGGCAAAGAGGCCAAAATGAAAGGGTTCACACCATTTCTTGACAGCTTGAGCGAAGCGAGCCTTTTCTGGCCCAATTGCCTAAGCACCACCGGCAGAACATTTGGTGTGGTTCCCGCCTTATACGGCTCCTTGCCACCCGGCAACCAGGGCTTTATGGACCTGGGTCCTGACTACCCCTCCCACTTCACGCTGATTAGCTGGTTAAAAGACAACGGCTACTCCACTTCATACTACTACGGAGGCAATATCAACTTTGACAAAACCGACATCTTTCTCGACTACCAGGGCATCGACAACCTGATTTATGAAGGACGATTTCCTGACAGTTATAAGAAAATGGAAGCCAACAATGAGGGTTTTAGCTGGGGTTATCCGGATGGCGCACTTTTTGACTTCTATGAGAAAAATATCTCCACCGTGTCGAGTCCACGAATGGACATGCTAATGACGCTGACGACGCATGAGCCCTTCAGGGTGCCTGACACTGACATCTATTCCAGAAAGTTTGATAGAGTAGTTGCAGGTTTTGACAAAAAAGAGCTCTTTCTGGCTCATCGAAATATCTTTGAAACTTTCCTCTACTTCGACGATGGGCTAAGGACTCTTTTCAATAAACTCTCGAAAAAGGACGACTGGGAAAACACCATCGTGGTCGTCACAGGCGACCACAGAGTGATTCCATTGCCGCAGGAAAGTCCGTTGGATAGGTTTCATGTCCCTCTGCTTATCTTTTCTCCGGCTCTTTTGCGTGGGCAGACATTTAAAGCGATGGCCAGCCACACACAAGTAGCACCGTCCTTTGTTAGCTTTTTCAAATCGAAGCATCAGTTCCCTGTCGAAAACAAACTTCCCTTTGTAAGTGGCTCTTTACCTCAACAAACAGACTTTGAAGCCAGGCTTTCGTTGCCACTTATGCGCAACAAAGGTGAGCTGGATATCTTTATCGATAACAATATTTTGTTGGCCAATGACCGATTGTTCGAAGTTGGCGAGGGGCTTGCGATCGAACCACTTAATGACGCAGGAAAAAAAGCCAGTTTGAAAGCAAAGCTTAACCATTTCAAGCAGAAACAAGAAGTGGCCCTGCAGGAAAACAGGCTGTGGGAGTATAAAAGCGGACAGAGTAATCAACAGTTTACGTTCAGCGATACTGCCTTGCAGTGGATCAAAGACGTGGGAGTCAAACAAATGGGGTCTGACAGTCAGTTCTACTTTGCCAGAGAGCTGGCTCACAACAAAGAGTATGAGCGGGCCCGGTGGGCCGCTGGCTACCTCCTCAATAACAGCCCCAACTATAGCGATGCACGTATACTGATAGGCCGAACATTTGTCTGGGAAGGCAAATACAGTCAGGCGACCCCAATACTTCAGGAAGCCCAACGCCGCAGCCCCAATTATGAGGATGTGTACCAGGCGCTGGCTGATGTTTATTTTTGGAGTGAGCAGACCGATTCTTCCCGGCTGTGGGTCGATGAGGGTTTAGAAAGATTTCCGAAATCGGTTCAGCTACAACAAAAGAGGAAGAGATTAGAAGAGTAGAACAGCTTAATGTTAAATGTCTTTTTCAATTGATGAACAATTCAACGTACTTTAAGCCATGCCCAGCGCCAAAATAATATTTGTTTTATTCAGCGTCTCATGTCTGGCCTTAGCCTCTGCAAATGCACAACAGGCTGATTCCTTGGCTGCCTACAACTCAGACGAACTATTCGCCAAAGGAAGGTCAGCCTCCTTTGATGGAAATAGGGAAAAGGGCAGGGTTTATCTAATGAAGGCACTTGAAAAAAGTCCCGACTATGTGGAGATAAGGGTTTTCCTGGCCAGGACATATTTGTGGGACGACATGCCAGATAAAGCCAAAGAAACACTTGCACCACTGCTCGACCAGGAACCCGTGGATTTGGGTGCGGCCAAAGTGATGTTTGATGCTGCCTATTGGAATGACGATTCGGAAACTGCTCTGCTGTGGGCCAACAAAGGGTTGGACAAAAACCCCACAGACAAGGACATGCTTATTAACAAGGCAAAAGCCCTCGGTGACCTGGAAAGGTACGACGAAGGGCTGGAGATGCTCGACATCCTCCTGCAGCGGTTTCCCGGCGACAAGGCGGTACTTTCTCTTTGGGAGACGTTCAAAACCGCCATGCGTGCCAATTCCATCACTGCTTCTGCCAGCTACGATTTTTATTCAAAGATATTTGGTAATGCCTCCCTCTACAGCCTGCAGTATGGCCGGAGAACGAGCATCGGCAGCATTTTTCTCAGGGCGAATGAATCTAACCGTTTCAACACCAACGGATGGCAAATTGAAGCTGATGCCTATCCTTCCATAGCCAAAGGAGTGTACGCCTATCTTAATTATGGGTTTTCGCCCACGTCACTTTTTCCGAATCACAGAGCAGGGGGCGAAGTTTATGTAAGTCTTCCATGGGCATTCGAAGCTTCAGGAGGGTTTCGTTATTTGTACTTCGGCAAGGATTCCGGTTTTATCATGTACACAGGAACCCTTGGAAAGTACTATAGGAGCCTTTGGTTCTCTGCGAGGGTTTTCATAACACCCGACCCGGCCGGGGCATCCAAGTCACTGGGATTACAAGTGCGCCGGTATTTCAGCAATGCAAATAACTATGTTGGTATTACAGGAGGCTTTGGCTTCTCGCCCGACTTTCGAAACCTGCAGAGCAATGATGGCTTCAGTAGCTCCGAGATTTACAAACTGAGGGCTTGGAGGATTGGTGCCGACTATCAGCAGCCAGTTGGCGACAGGTGGCTACTGTTAGCTACTGTGGGTTATGCAAGCCAGGAATACCTTTTTGATGTTGGCAACTATGTTGGTATTACTTCCTGCTCGGTTACCGCCAGGTACCAATTTTAGGCTGCCCAGGCCAACGACCACCTGTTTTATGTTAAACCACCTCGTTAATAGCCTGACCAAAGTCCTTTTCCATTTCCATGAACCTTGCCATTACCTTAGAGATGAATGACTCCGACACAATTTCGTTGATGTCGTTTTCTGAGGTTAAGTCCATTTCACTCACTTTATAAGTCTGCTCCAGCAGGCCGTATTCAAACTTCACCAGATACCGGCCATTCCATGAGAAGACTGTGATCTTGGTTTTTGGGTGAGAAATTTCAGCTACAACTCGCATTATGGCCTAACTATTTCCACAGAATGGGTGAGGTTAATTTCCGAGCTAATGGAGGCGGCTACACTGCAATATTTTTCTACAGCCAGGTCAACCAGCTTTTCTACCTCCTCCAGCTGCGCATCAGGTGAAACCACCTTGTAGTGCACATGAATGTCAGTGAACCTTCTTGGCTGCTCTTCCCTCCTTTTGCCCGTCACTTCTGAAGTCAGGTCAACGAGGGTCTTCCTTCTTTTTTTAATCATCGATACCAAATCCACAGCTGCGCAGCTAGTGATGCCTGCCAGCAATAGTTGTGTGGGCGAAAAAGCCTTTTTGTCATCCTTCGCCAGCATATCGATATTCAAGATATTGCCAGACTCGTTTTCGGCCTGATACTCTTCATCAGCCACATACTTGAGAGATACTTTCATTTCCTGCATATGCTTACAATTATTTGGGCAAAGCAATAGTTCAAAACTGATGTTATAAACTGACTAATCTATTATTGAAGTCACCGGGGCAAAACTAACACAACTATTGATTCTTAATTGGAAGATAATTCTCTAATATCGGCTCAAAGCATAAAAAATGGATGTACGAGTTAAGTTTTTAGGAGGTGCGGGGTCGGTAACCGGTTCGAAGTACCTATTGGAAATCGATGATTTTAAGCTTTTGGTTGATTGCGGGCTGTTTCAGGGCATGAAGGAATTGAGGCTTCGGAATTGGGAAGCTTTCCCGATAGATCCGGCTGCAATTGACGCCGTAGTGATAACCCATGCCCATATTGATCACTCAGGCTATTTGCCAAAGCTGGTAAAAGAAGGCTATGCGGGCCCCATTTATTGCACACACGCCACGGCAAGGCTCATGGAGATTATGCTGCGAGATTCGGGCAAGCTACAGGAAGAAGAAGCCGCTTATGCCAGAAAAAAAGGATATTCCCGTCACGAAAACCCTCTCCCGCTTTACACGCTGGAAGAAGCAGAGCACTCCTTTAGCCAATTTGCCAGCCTTGACATTGACAAGACATTTGAGGTCAGCCCAAATATTAGCCTAAGGTACCTTTATGCGGGGCATATTCTTGGTGCCGCCCATGCTGAGATTGAAATAACGGGTGAGCAGCAAACTAAAAAACTTCTGTTCAGCGGAGACATCGGCCGATACGACAATCAACTTTTGTACGACCCGACCGACATTGAGAAAGCCGACATTCTCTGGGTAGAATCGACGTACGGCAACAAGGCCAGCCCCGAAGCAGATCATAAGGTGGCACTTAAAAGGACGATTCTGGAAACCTTTGATGCCAATGGATGCGTACTGATCCCTGCATTCTCCGTCGGACGCACACAGGATATCCTGCTGCTGCTCGCTCAGCTTTTTCAGGAAAATGCTATTCCCAATTGCCCTGTTTATATCGACAGTCCCATGGCCATTTCAGTCACCGGCCTCTACAAGGAGTTTCATAAACTCCACCGCCTCGACGATGAAATGATATCAAAAGCGCCAGTATTTGATCACCCTAATTTCAAATATGTACGAACACAGGATAGCTCCGAAAACATCAACACAGTAAAAAGAAACGCCATCATTATTTCGGCCAGCGGCATGTGCACCGGCGGCAGGGTGTTGCACCATTTGTTTCATCGTCTGCCTCGAATCAACGATACGGTCATCATTGTTGGCTACCAGGCCGAAGGTACCCGGGGAAGGCGCATATTGGACAAGGAGCCGCAGATCAGAATATTCGGAGAAATGGTAGACCTAAGGTGCAGGGTAGAATACATCCAGGGATTCTCTGCCCATGCCGACCGCAACGAGTTGATCAGATGGTTAAAGAAAATCAAAGTCAGCCCTAAATACACTTTTATCGTGCATGGAGAGAAAGAGGGAGCTGAAGCGTTGGCGATAACTACCAGCACTGAAATGCATTTTAATACCTATATTCCGCATTACATGGAATCATTCGATCTTTTTCAGGGCATATGAAATCGCTGTTGATCATCGGCCTTCTGCTGGCTGCTGTCGGTTGCAAATCTTCGTTATCAACCACGAGCGACAAACAGGGAGTGACCGGCGCAGTCTATTGGATGGAGGGGGATTTTATGCCTCGAATCGGTGAAAAACCGGGAGGAAGTCGTCAACCTATCGTCAGAGAAATTTTGTTCTATGGGCCTGTCAATGCCTCCAGCCTTGGTACAGAAAATGGCCCCATTTACAAACGCTTACCTATCGAACCTATCGCCCGTGTGAGCAGCAATGAAAACGGCACATTCAGAATTTATCTTCCTGTCGGCACCTACTCAGTCTTCACCAAAGAGCCTGATGGGTTCTTTGCCAACCGCTTCGATGGCAATGGAATAATTAACCCTGTTGAAGTAAAAGCCGGTGCTTTTTCCGAAATTGTTATCGAAATCAACTACAAGGCCGTTTTTTAACCACTTTGGCAGCGACCTTATTGCTCGCTTGAAACATTTTTCAAATATTTTATCACCCCCATGCAACCTCCAGCCCCTGCAGGTGCATCTACCCGTTGAGCAACCTAATCAATGAGGCTGATACTACAAGAATCGAAAACCGAAGAAGCGCTAATCAAAGGATGTCAAAAAGGCAATTCCCGTGATCAGCAAGCACTTTTCGAAAAGCATTCGGCCAAAATGATGGGGGTTTGCTACAGGTATGTGAAAGACTCCGACGAAGCGGAAGACGTCATGATCAGTGCCTTTGCCAAGGTATTTGAAAAGCTTGACAGCTTTCGGTTTGAAGGGAGTTTTGAAGGGTGGCTCAGGCGGATCATGGTCAACGAAAGTTTGATGTACCTCCGTCGCAACAAGTCGATGTACGTGGAGGTGGAAATAGAAAAAGCTGACAGGGAACCAGACTTTTCCCAACTGAGCGATCAGCTGGAGGCCGACGACCTGATGGCGATGATTCAGGAGCTTCCGGTAGGGTACAGAACAGTTTTTAACCTCTACGCCATTGAAGGGTTTAGCCACCAGGAAATTGCTGAGATGATGGAGATAAGCGAAGGCACGTCAAAATCTCAGTTGAGCAGAGCAAGGGCACTTTTGCAAAAGCAATTGCTTGAACAGGAAAAAAAAATGAATGACAAAACAGGAAGCCATGAGCACTAAGAAAATAGATGATTTATTTCGGACAAAGCTGGAAGCACATCCGGTAAGCCCGAGCCCCGAAGCATGGGCCAAATTGCAAGGGAAAATGAATCCTGGCAGCCGAAAAAAGGGAGCGTTTTGGATGTCGGTAGCGGCTGCTATCTCGATGATCCTTGTGGCAGGATGGTTCATTTACAGGCAATCGACCGGTGAGCTCAATAGCCCCAATAACCTGGCAGGTATCGATAATACAGAAAAAGTGGCACCCCAGGAAAACACCAATCCAGCAGTTGTCGAAAAGCAAACGCCCAATAATTTGACGGCAGAAACACAAGTCATATCAAGTAAAGCGACAGAAGTGGCTGCTGCTAACGAAGGGCTGACGACGGAGAGTAAAGCCGGTGCGCCTGCGAAAAAAATAAACAGGCCCGTGCAACCTGCTAACACACAAGTGGCATCTACCACCCAAAAGGAAGAAATGGAAACGGAGGCACTCATAGCGCTGGAAGATGTAAACAAAGTGAACGAAGTAACCGAAGACACCACTATTCCTGAAACACTTGAAATAGAAAAGATTGAAAAGCGCCTGGTGGCCGATGCTCAGGCACCCGTAGAGCCGATGGAAGTAAAGATTACCTTCAAGGCCGATGAGGACGAAGATAGATTTCTTGAGCCAGTGCGTGAGCTGATGGCTTCCGATAACGGAAAGGAAAAGAAGAATGGATTTAACAAGCTCCTTGCTTCAGCCCGGACATTCAGCAACAGAGACATTCTGGCGGAGCTCCGGGAAACCAAAGACGGGCTTTTAAGCGGGAGTTTGAAAATTGGAATTACAAAAAACGAAAAGGTCAATAACTCAAAATAAACAATTATGAAAAAATTATCATTATCTCTACTGGCTGTGCTGATAGCCATTGGCTTGTCAGGCACTTCAGCAAAAGCTAACTCGGCCGACATGGATACCATCCTAATAGAGCTGGGGCAAAATAGCAAGATCATCCTTGTGGTGAAGGATCAGAAAGACCTGGAAACCATCAAAAACTACGACATCAATAAGATGCTGAAGGACTTGAAACTGTCGATCGACTCGTCATCAAGCGATGTGAATTATTTGCAGATCACTGATGAGTCTGGTACCAGGTACTTGCAGGACACTACCATTGTGTGGAGCAACAACGAATACCCAAGACACAAAGCTGAAATCAATATCGGCAACAAAAAGCTGGAAGTGGCGGCTGACGACTGGGACGACATCGAGGACGAATTCGACAATGATGACCTCGAAGTGAAAAAGTACGAATATGTTGAGGATCGCCGGTACAGAACTAAGCATTCTTTCAATGTCGAACTTGGTATGAGCAACTGGCTGGAGGATGGCAAATTCCCCAACGACAATAATCAGCCATATGCTGTACGTCCATGGGGCTCCTGGTTAGTAGGACTGTCAAGCATCAACAAGTCGCAGGTAGGTGGTCCATTGTTTGTGGAATGGGGCTTTTCGCTCAACTGGTACAACTGGAAGTTTGATGATGACCGAACCACACTCGACAAAACACCTGAAGGGCTTAGCTTCGGAACAATAGATCCGAATTTAGACCCTGTGAAAAGTAAACTTTCGGCAACCTATCTGAATGCCAGCTTCGTTCCTCTACTCGATTTTGCCAAGGGAACCAGAAAGGTAAAAAGCCTTGAAAGAGGGAGTTTGAAGTATACCTCCTATAAGAAAAGAGGCATCAGGATTGGCGCCGGTGTGTATGGCGGCTACCGACTAGGCAGCAGCACCAAGGTGAAAACCGAAAGCAGCAAAGACAAAGAAAGAGGCAGCTATTACATGAACAACTTCCGATATGGTGTTAGAGCGCAGTTTGGCTACAAGGGCCTCGACTTCTTTGCTAACTACGACCTCAATGAAGTTTTTGTAAGTGGAAAAGGGCCTTCCCTGAATGCTATCAGCTTCGGTATCATCTTATAACTCATTGCCCAATTATTTCAAGTCCGAAGAGGCTGACTCACTTTTGAGCAGTCTCTTTTTTTGTTGCGTAAAAATTCAACGCTATTCTAGCAGCCTTGCCTTAACTTAGCGCCATGGATGCACACTCAAACCCATGGACAAAGGTTTCGACCAAGAAAATATATGATAACGCCTGGATCGAACTCGAAGAGTTTCAGGTGCTAACACCAGCGGGTACGCCCGGAATTTATGGGAAAGTCCACTTTAAGAATAAAGCAATAGGCATCATACCTATTGATGGAGAGATGAATACCTGGCTGGTGGGTCAGTACCGATTTCCGCTTGACGAATATTCGTGGGAGATTCCTATGGGAGGTGGGCCGCTAGGGATTGATATTCTTGACTCTGCCAAAAGAGAGCTTAAAGAAGAAACCGGGCTTTCCGCTACCAAGTGGACCAATATCCTTCGCATCCATACGTCTAACTCAGTCACCGACGAAGAAGGGTTTATATTTCTGGCCGAAGATCTTACTGAGGGTAAAACCGAGTTCGAGGAAACAGAACAGCTAGTCATCCGTAAACTACCATTTGGTGAAGTATTGGAAATGGCGATGAGGGGCGAAATAACTGATAGCCTGAGTCTTGCCGGCATCTTCAAGGCAGCCCGTTTAATGAATTTATAATTTTTTTGACTATAGCGCTTTCATGGCAAACCCTTATCCCTGGTCGTACTACCTTCGAAACAATATCAAGCTGGCTTACCCGGTTATGCTGAGTCAGCTTGGGCACATTTCCGTGAGCGTGGCCGACAGCGTAATGGTAGGGCAAATAGGTGCCTTGCCACTGGCAGCTGCTTCTCTTGGCAACAGCCTTTTCGCAGTCTTTATGCTTTTTGGCATAGGTGTCTCTTATGGAATTACACCACTTGTAGCGTCAGCTTACGGCGAGCAAAACGCCAGCAAACTGCTTGACCTGCTGCGCCACGGCGTCGTCAGCAATTTTCTCATGGGGTTATTTCTTTTCGGCCTGATCGTAGGTGTTTCTCCGATTTTGTATCACCTGGATCAGGAGGCTGATGTTGTTGAAAACGCCATACCCTATCTGGGGATCATCGGGTTTTCCATCGTTCCCCTGATGGTGTTTCAGGCCTTTCGGCAGTTTACTGAAGGGCTCCACCTCACCAGGCAGGCGATGACCATCTCTATCATCGGAAACCTTTTCAATATCTTTCTCAACTACCTGCTGATTTACGGCAAATGGGGCTTTCCAGCACTCGGACTGAACGGAGCTGCCATTGCCACTCTGGTAGACAGAGTATTGATGGCCATTGCTATGGGCTACTTTGTCTTTCGCTATCAAAAGTTAAGGCCCTACACCATCGGATTCCATCTAAAAAACCTTTCAAAGGCCATTTTCAAAAAGCTATTGGCACTTGGCATCCCTTCGGGCATGCAGTTCATATTTGAGGTGGGTGCATTTGCTGCTGCCGCCATCATGATAGGGTGGCTGGGTGCCAATGCGCTGGCCGCTCACCAAATTGCCCTCAACCTGGCAGGGGTTAGCTATATGGCTGCTACCGGCATTGCAGCTGCTGCCAGCATAAGGGTAGGCTTTTACCTGGGCCAAAACGACTACGTAAACATGAGAATGGCGGGCATGGCGAGCTTCATCATGGCCATGATTTTCATGACTGTTTGCGGGATCACCTTTGTACTTGGGCGCAACTTTTTTCCTTCGCTTTACATCGACGATGCCGAAGTCATTTCGCTGGCTGCGGGCATGCTGGTCGTAGCAGCCTTCTTTCAAATCTCCGACGGCGTGCAAGTAGTTGGATTGGGGGTGCTAAGGGGGCTGTCCGATGTAAAAGTGCCGACTTTGGTGACTTTGATAGCCTACTGGGTAATTGCCTTGCCAACCGGCTACGTGCTTGGCTTTGTCTTTGATCTGGGCACGATCGGAGTCTGGATTGGGCTTCTTTTTGGCCTGTCGATATCAGCCGTCGCCAACTTTACAAGGTTCAAAGGCCTGAGCAAACGGCTACGTACGCAGGCGCAAGAAACTACAAATATAAGTGCCAACAGCCAGGAAGCAGTTGCCAAACCCATCGCATGAAAACATGATTATTTTCTAGAGTAGCCGGAACGGTGGTATCTCCAACTCATGCCCAATTGGAAATTGAAAACGCTTGTCCGGTCGTTCACTTCGGCCACATTGGAGCCAAGTACTACCTCAGGAAAGTCATCAATTTCAAAAGGGAAATAAGCATTCACTCTAAAAAAGGGTGACACGCCAAAGTTTTTATTAAAGTAAATGTCGTATCCAACGCCAGCCCCTAAAAAAGGCACCATCTTACTAGGCTTATAGGGCTCTCCGTCAAGGCCGTTCTTGAGCTCCAGGTCCTGATATACACGAGGCAGCATGTATGAAACACCTGGGCCTGCCATCATATAAAAATCATGAGCAAAACCCTTCTGCACTCTTTTTCCCACCTCAAATACATATACCTCGGCAGACACTTCCAACGTAATAAAATGCATGAGTAAATCAACTTCATACAGCTTATTGTCCGTCACACTTCTTACCCGCTTATAAACCAGCTCAGGCGTGATGAAAATGTGATTGCCGATTTCATAGTCAAATTCAAATCCGGCAAAGAATCCATTTTGCAACAACGGCTGATTATTGTCAAACTGTGGATGCGCCAGATTGTAGTGCCTCACCACCTCATTCCAGCCAATTCCATTCATATAGTTGTACCCCGCAAGAAAACCAATACCAACCTCAGATTGAGCGAAGGAGGCCCCAGGGGCTATCAACATCATTAAAACTAAGATTCTCTTCATGAGATACTTTTTAGTATTTCGTACGCAGCCCGGTAACCAGTTTCCATTGCGCCATGAACAGTTCCGAAGTGGCCTTCGGTGTGGGTAGCCTCACCTGCAAAATATATTTTGTTATCAATGGCACTAGCCAAAATGCTTCTCGCACCCTCGCTGCCAACTTTAGGGTAAGAATAGGCTCCCTTTGTAAACGTGTCCTTTGACCAGTCCATCACGTAGCTCTGAGTTAAGAACTTGGTTGCCTGCCCATTAAACATATCATCCAAATCTCTTAGCGCATAGGCAACAGCGTTGTTGCCCAATTCACTTAAAGTAGCGGCAGCCGAACCATTGGCTTCACCCACCAGCACGTTGTTGAAAAATATAAGATCATCGTCAAACTCAGACCTTTTCCCCCACCCTGGCGCTTTGTATACAGGTATTATTCCACCCGGATAAACGGTGCTTGTTTCATCACCCCAAAAATTTTGACCAAAGCGCATGAAGATTTTTACACTTCCATCCATGCCAAGCCCATCCATAGCCAGCTGTTTTTCCTCCGGCAAGGCAGGGCTAAATGATATCCTCCCCTCTTTGAGAATAGGTAGTGGCACGGTAACGATGACCTTGTCTGCCTCATATGTCTGATTGGCATCGTCAGTCAATACTACCTTTCCGCTGCCGTAGTCTATAGACTTAATAGGGGTATTTTGTCTTATTTTGGAGCTGATCGGAGAGTATTGAAGATCCAGCACTTCGCTAAATGACCTGCGTCGTAAAATGGTCTTTTCATTTCCCGAGGTTTGCTTTGCCAGTGCTTCGTTGTACCCGGCAACACTCAACAGGTCGAGGTCAGTGCCAAATTCATTAGCGATAAATGAGTTCAACAGCGTGAGTGTTTCATCAGACAGAGGCTCTTTGTTGAGATACTCTGATAGCGAAATGTCAGGCCCGCTGTAAAGTGGAAGCTTTTCTATGACTTTGGTGGCTGCTCTGAACGAGGTATTTGAGTTAGCTTCGCTCTCCTCAATTGTCTTGCCTGTCAGTTGGTAGTAAGTTTTACCTCTATCCTGATAGTACTCAAAATTTGAAATGCGCACCGCATCATAAAAAACGGAGTTCGTTCCCCGCACGTGGTCGGCACCAAGCTCTAAAGGGTATCCGGTAAATTCATCAAGCGCCTTTATTCTACCCCCAACTCTGTTTGTGGCCTCCAACACTTGTACGTCAACACCATTTTTGTGCAGGATATAAGCAGCATGTAGACCGGCAGCTCCCGCCCCTACCACAATCACTTTTCCTCCAAAATTAACGTTGGGGAACAAATCATCCTGCGTTTCACAGGACGACAACACTGAGGGCAGAACGTATCCTGCCGGTAAGCTTAGAAGTAGTTTCCTCAAAAAGGAACGCCGATTATTCATTCAATAAAGAAGTCAGTATGCTGAAAAACGATGAAAACTTAACCAAATTTAAGCAAAGGCCCAATATTTTACTATTCTAAGAAAAAAATGCACTTATAAAAGCTCTCATGCTGTTAGGAGTGCCGCTCCAAAAACACCCGCACTATCGCCCAATTTTGGTCTCAGAAACGGTGTCTCCAGCCTGGGGTTGAACAGGTGCTTCGCTGCTTCTTTTGCACCCCTTGAGTACAAAAGGTCAATATTACCCACTCCTCCGCCCAGCACAATGGCGTCCGGATCAACGATATTTATTATCACAGCAATGGCTTTTCCAAAGAACTCAACCATTCTGTCCATGGTTTGCACAGCAGCCTTATCGTCTCCTGCCTTAGCCCGCTCTACAATTTCCGGAAGCCTTCGTTTCTCGCCAGACAAGCTCTCATAGTGTTTCTGAAGTGCCGGGCCAGACAAAACCTGCTCAACGCAGCCGATATGCCCGCAATAGCAGGGCCCTCCTGATGCGTCAAGGAAATTATGACCCCATTCGCCGGCGATACCGTGGCGCCCATTCGGCACCTTGCCATACATCACCAGGCCGCCACCAACACCTGTCCCGAGTATGACACCAAAAACAACTTTCGCATCCGGCACCTTCTCAGGCACAGCACCCCACAAGGTTTCGGCAATGGCAAAACAATTAGCGTCGTTCGCCATAGCTACAGGAATTCCGAGCTGCTTTTCAAGGTCTTGTCGCAGGGGCTTTCCATTGAGGCAGGTGGTATTAGAGTTTTTCAATGTATTGGTAGTTGGATCCATGGCACCTGGCGTTCCAATACCAATACTTTCAGGGGTGAGGCCACTTTCCGTCTTGAGCAAATCTACCAATTTGCAAATTTGCCCAACGATATGATCGTATCCCTTATCGGCCTCTGTTGGCAATCTCAGTCTGGCAATTACATCCGGCCTTTTATCTGAAGAAATAATGACGCCCTCTACCTTTGTGCCCCCAAGGTCAATACCCCAAAGTGGTCTGCTCATAACAAAAACTTTTGCCGAATATAGCCCAATAAATAGCTGTATTGCAAAATTGAACCGGAAATACCTCTTTCGGCTGCTTGTGAACCGTTCATCTTCAAGCTTCGAACATTTTCAGGTTTCCGTCGAAATTTTCAGGCTTTCTTTTGGTAAAAGCAGATAATTGACCTCAAATTCGCTTATGCTCCAACCATTTTTAAACGAAGGACTAATAGAGGCTGGCTGTGATGAAGCCGGACGTGGCTGTCTGGCCGGGCCTGTGGTGGCTGCGGCGGTCATCCTCCCTCCCGACTTTCATCACGACGTGCTCACAGACTCGAAGCAGCTCAGCGAAAAACAACGGATGCTGCTAAAAGAAGATGTGAAATCGGCGGCTGTTGCCTGGGCCATAGGCTGGTGTTCACCTGAAGAAATTGACAAAATCAATATATTGAACGCCTCGTTTGTGGCCATGCACAGGGCGGTAGATCAGTTAAAAAAGGTGCCTGAACACCTGTTGATTGACGGCAACAGGTTCAAAAAGTATAAAGAACTCCCTCACAATTGCATTATCAAAGGCGACAGCCTTTACTACAGCATTGCGGCAGCTTCCATTCTCGCCAAAACCTACCGGGACGAATGGATGGAGCGGCTTGGGGAAGAGTTTCCCGTTTATCAATGGGCTAAAAACAAGGGCTACCCGACCATGGATCACCGGGATGCCATACGAGCACACGGCATCACACCCTACCACAGAAAATCTTTCAGGTTGTTGCCTGAACAAATGGAGTTGTTTTGAATATAGAAATATTTTTCAGGTGATTATTCTACCCATTTCACTTTCTTTGGTATCTTATCTGTTCAACGACATTTGACTAGAGCCTCCATACGATTCTTCATGAAGAATTCCTTAAGTTACTTAATTGCATTTTTGTTGCTCTCCAGCATTCCGAGCTTTTCGCAGCAGTGGATCGAGAAAGCCAACGTTATTCCTACAAAGGATCTGGCAGATGGTGACCTTTTCGGGGCTTCAATGGAAATACATGATGACATTTTAGTGGTTGGGGCCCTTCTAAGTGATGAGTTTGGGTTTGAAGCTGGAGCTGCCTATGTTTTTCAAAGAGTTGAGGGCACGTGGGTGAAAATAGCGACACTTGAACCTTCTTTGAAAATGGATAAAATGCAATTTGGAGCGTCAGTTTCAATTTACAATAACCTTATTGCCGTTGGAGCTCCTCAGTATAAAGCAGATGGCCAAACTTTTTCGGGGATTGTGTTTTTGTATGAAAAGATTGGTACCAGTTGGAGCGATGGTACCGAAACATGTATTTTAAGGATGTCAGAGCCCAGCGTTGGCGGTCGATTTGGTAGCCGACTCTCAATCAATAAGGATGAAATATTGGTTGGTTCTTCTTCTGTTGGTCATATTTTCAAAAAACCAGCAACAGGATGGGAAAACATGGTCGAAAATGCAAAACTGATGATTCCTAATGGAGCCTACCTTGGAGGTTCGAACTCCTCACTGCTACTAGAAAATAATTTTGCAATTATTGGTGCTCCAAACTACACTGTCGACAATGCCCTTATCGGCGCTGCATACTACTTCGAAAAACCTGAAAATGGATGGGAAACTACTGACATTTCTACCACCATTCTATCGACGATGCCAGGACGAAGTATGGAGTTTGGCCACACCCTTGCCGTCAATGACTCCGAGCTCTTTATCAGCTCCGGGCATGACTCACAGGCGGGCCGAACTAATGATTACATTCATATATACGATCTACCAAAGATTGAAGGAGTTGAAGTTTCATTCCTACCAAAGGCGATTCTTGAAACTGTAAATACAAAGGCAGCTGGTCGAATTAGTTCAATTGCTGCCTCAAATGATAAAGTATTCGTTGGTTCAGCTAACGGATTAGATGACAACATTTCTTCGGGCTTAGCCCTAATATTCACCAAACCCATTCAGGGATGGAAAAATTCAAAGATATCCGAGAAAGTTACCAATATTAGCCCTGACAAAAATGGGGCATTCGGCTCCAAAATCATAATTAGTGGCACGAGCCTACTTGTCAGCGACCCGATGAAGAGTACAGGAGGTGGCCATGGCAAAATTTATACGTTTGGTCAGGGTTTTGAGATTTCAGAACCAACTAGTACTCTTGAATTCCAAGTTGAAAACGCTACTTGGGATGAGTATGGTTGGGCCGTAAGTATTTCTGGCAACTACGCCGCTATCGGCAGCTACAAAGATGATGAAGCGGCGCAAAACGCAGGTGCTGTTTACCTTTACGAGCGAAAGGAATCAGGTTGGAAATTTGCAACAAAAATCATCCCGTTCGATGGGGAACCGCTCGGTAATTTCGGGTACTCTGTATCAATTTACGGAAATACACTTGTTGTAGGAAGCCCTGGAAAAAATGAAGGAAAAAGCTCCGCAGGTGCTGCCTACATATATGAAAAGTCGCCAACCGGCTGGAGCTCTGACAACGCTATCAAGGTTGTTGAGCCAATTGCTAAACAAGGAGGGGCCTTCGGTAGGTCAGTAGATATCCACAAAGGCAAAATTATAGTGACGGCGCTCTACACTGGTGACTCCCACAGTATGGGAACAGGCTACATTATTGAGAAAATTGATGGAGTCTATTCGATATCGGCGGAATTAACCACAATGCAAGATCCAACTGGCGCCAGATGGTTCGGGCGATTAGCCTTTATCTACGAGGATGAAGTAGTAATTGGGTCTAGATTCGGAATGTTTGCTTTCCAAGCAAATAATACTTGGCACAATATGACAGAAACTGCGACACTGGCTAGTCCACAAACCTCAATATTTACTGATTTCACAGACATCGATATCGCACCGGGTGTAGCTTTTTTTGGTCATCCACGACCAGCTCTGAGATGGCCGAATTTCGAAGCAGGTAAAGTATTTGTACATGAAAATGTAGACAACGATTGGACAAACGTAAGCGTCACAGCCACATTAATGGGCCCTGAAGAGACTGATCGGGAAAGATTTGGCTCTGCTGTATCAGCGACTGCAAATTTCGTCGCAGTTGGCAACTATATGGATTCTACTGCCAACGAGCAAAGGGGGAAAACCTATCTTTTCAAGAAACCTTCAACCGGGTGGAATGGAGAAACCCTGCATGATTCTGCTTTACTCCCAAGCAACTCTGCCCCTGAGGCCGAATTTGGCTTCGACGTGAGCATGTATGGGCATACACTTGTAGTGGGTGCCCCCAACAACGATACCGAATCGGGTTTCAAATCAGGGTCAGCTTTCTTCTATGAGTTAGATGCCCCATTTATCACAGGCGTCCGTTCCCTCGAGTCGGGGCCTTTCAAGGAAGGTGATATCTTCCAAATTGCAGTGGATTTTAACGAAGTGATAGAAGTAACAGGAGAACCTTACTTACTTCTTGAATTTGACGACCACAAAATTGACACGGCTTTTTACAGCCACGCTGAGTCGCAGACAGTCTTTCTTGACTATGAGGCCAAAGTAAACTACAAAAGTACCCATCTCGACTACCGCAATGAAAATGCTTTTGCAGGCACATTTACAATAACCCGGGGTGATGCTGTAGAGGCAGTAACGGTGCTCCCCCCGGTTGGAACCGAGGAATCGCTGACAGGGCAAAATATTGCCTTCGATTTTGTAGCACCCGAACTGGTTGAATGGGATGTGCCGGAGTTTTTCTCCGATGAAAACCGGGAAGTCAAATTAACTTTTTCAGAAGAAATATTTGGTCTTTCACAAGAGGATTTTTCATTGTCAAACTCGTCGTTTGTAGACCTTTCGGGGTCGGGGTCTATTTACTACTTAACTATTGCTCCGACGGACGAAGGTGAAGTTACAATAGAACTACATGCCAATTCAATAAGAGATTTAGCGGGTAATGAAAATTTACAGCCTTATGTTTCCATCACCACCTATGACAATACAAGACCAGAACTTCTCGAAGATCCGATTCTTCCTGAAATCACTAACAGCTCTTTTCAGATCAGTTTAACTTTTAAAGAACCCATTGTAGATTTCACAGCAGACGACATCATTTTAGTAAATGCCAACCTTGAGAACTTCGCAAGTACTGTAAGTGGAGTTACGTTTGATATCAACCCGATCGATGATGGGCAGATAATCATCGAAATTGAAGAAAGCTCCTTTTCAGATAGGGCAGGTAACACCAATGACCATTTGCAGTTTTTTTCCAAAGCAGACGTTACCCCTCCGCTGCTTCTTTTTTCCGGAGAGTCTCCTGTTTTCATAAATGTGGACGAGCTACTGATCTCCTTTTATCCATCAGAGAAGATCAAGGAATTCACCGTAGATGACCTAATGTTCTCAAATTGCTCCTATGAAGCGTTTGACGAAGGCGACAACAGCTATCATTTGCGATTGATCCCAAATAACGAAGGCCTCTTTCGGGTAAAACTCGGGACCGCATCTTTCACAGATAGCATCGGCAATTTCAATGAAGAATTTGTGCTGTTGGAGGGCTTCTATGACTTGACTTCGCCTGAAGTAATTATTACTACTGAACACGCTCAGTTTGTCAATGGGCCATTCGTTGTGAACTTCAAGTTCGACGAAAAAGTTACAGCTTTTGATATTGGGGATATTAACGTCACAAATGGAGAAATAGTAGCTTTCAATTGGCAGGATAGTAGCTACAGCGTCATGATCAACCCGATAGAGGAGACTGAAATAGTAATCAACGTTCCTAAAGAGGTGCTCACCGATTTAGCAGGTAACCTTTTCGAGGCCGAAGCAAGTATATTATTGATTTATGATTCAACAGCTCCCACTGTGCTGTTTGAATTGGTAGAGAACAGCATCCCTGACAAACTGATCACCTTGGATTTGATGTTTTCAGAACCCATTGAAGATTTCTCTTCGGACGCTTTGCAAATTGAGAACCTTGAGCTGATTCAAGAATCCTGGACTGAAAACACGCTCACTGTTGTTTTTCAACCAATAAAAGATGGTATTGTATCCGTTAAGCTGGGTGAAGGGGGTTTCCATGACAGAGCAGAAAACGACAACATAGAGGAATTCTCTTATTCATTTGTATTTGACTCTCACTACCCAACTGTCGAAATACGTCCCGACACCATATTTTATATCAACAAACCTCTCCTGGTAACTTTCCGCTTCGACGAGCCAGTAACTGGATTTGAACTCTCGGACATTCAAGGCACTAACATGTCGGCAAGTGAGTTTTCCAAGATAGGCGATAGCCTCTACACAGTCCTAATCACCCCGTCTAAAGATGGTACCTTCAAGGTATTAATAAATAAAGGTGCTTTTTCGGATCTGAATGGCAATCTTAGCGCCGAAACGTTTGCAAGCCCCTCGATTACTTTTGATCATACTCCACCAACCGTCACTATCTCTGGGAACGACAATCAACCCATCAACAAAAAACGGGAGATAACGCTAACGTTTAATGAGCCGGTGTTGGGTTTTGACTCACTTGACGTCGTTACTGACAACTGCGAAATAACAGACTTCAAAGAATTGGGCAGCAACCAATACAGTTTAACCCTTAACCCCTTGGCTGAAGGAAAAGCAATAATTACAGTACTTGAGAGCTCCTTTACCGACAAAGCCCTGAATCCTTTCCCCCAACTAAAGTCAAGGACATTCTGGTTTGACAAAACCAGTCCCCACATATCCTTTGTAACTGAAAAAGAGGACTATACCAATGAGTCTTTTGTGGTTGAGGTGGTAGCAAGTGAGAAAGTTCTTGGATTTGACTTTTTAGACGTGGCAGTCCATAATGCTACATTTTCGCTTCAGTCAAGAAATGATTCAAGCATTGTGGGCAAGGTTACTCCCGTGTCGGACGGAATTGTCGAACTTTCAATCGACATTGAAAAATTAACAGATCTTGCCGGCAACTTCAATAAAACAAAAGCTGTGAAGGCGCTGATGTATGATGCAACTCCTCCCCTGGCATCGGGCAACTTTGAAAGAAATGACGAGTCGCAAGGAGAGTTAACAATAACTATCTCTTTCGACGAGCCTGTTGAAGTAGATTTTGCAAGTGCCTTGACCATAGAAAATTTCACGATTGCGAACCTCTCCGTGGACAACAACAATGCCTACATTACTGGAACGCCCGTGCAAGATGGAACTGTGAAAGTAGGTCTCCTTAAAGAGTCTTTCTTCGATTTAGCTGGCAATTCCAATAGCGAAGAATTCAAGTATAGTTTTTTTTACGATTCAACCCCACCTTCATTTCAAATGATTGCCTCTTCGGGAGAATATGTAAACAAAAATTTCGATGTAACTATTTCTTTATCAGAGCCAGTAGAGGACTTTTTACCAAACGACGTTAGTGTTACAAATGGAGATTTTTCCCTCACAGCCACCGATTCGTTGAATTATATGCTGCACATTGAGCCAGTAGAAGAAGGCTTGTTGAGTATTGTTATTGGTGACTCCGTTTTTTTCGACAAGTCAAGAAATTTTAACCAAGGCCAAACGCTTGAGCTTATCTATGACATTACAGCACCAATGGCCCAGGTAACCGTTAACCGTGAAACATTACTAGCCAAATATTTTACCGTAGAGTTTTCAGAAGAGATTGTAGGATTTAACAAAGATGTGATACAAACTGAAGATATAAAGATAGATTCGGTCAGCGTACAGAACTCCCCAAACTCCTATTTGGTCTATTATTCCTTTCCTGCACAGAACAAGGGCGGTGTTATAGATATTGATAACAAAATTGTGACAGATAGGGCTGGAAACGGGATGGCTGATGTTGAAAGCATATCACTGTTTCCGCTATTGGTAAGCAAGTCAGCAGAGGCAAGTTTTAAAATCTACCCTAACCCAGCAAGCAGCTATCTGACCCTTGAGTTCTTAAAACAAGCTCCCGTAAATTACAGAGGACATATTATCTCTCTGGACGGCAGGATACTCCTGAAATTTGACATAACCGAAACTACTACCAAAATTGATTTAAATGATATCCCTTCAGTACAATCGATAATCCTAATGCTAACTGACGATGAAGGACGCAGTATCCATTTTAAGAAAGTCCTATTGGATAGAGATTAAACTTTGCGAAATTACGAGCTAAAAGCAATCTTGCCCAATGCCTTACACCATCCATCAACAGCTTGCCTACAACGTGTGGGCCAATGAAGAACTTGCCAAAACCATCGACCGGGTAACAGAAGAACAGCTGGTGCAGCCAGTGCTGAGCAGCTACCCTACCCTCAGAGAAACTCTGCTTCATATCTGGGAAGCCCAGGTGATTTGGCCTTCACGCATGCAGAACAAAGTGATGGACAAATGGCCCCGGTTATCGTTTGTTGGTGGAAAAAAGGAGGTGATGGAGGCGTTGGTTACCTCGGCAAAAGACATGCAGAAGTTTGCCTCGGAGGCGGGGGCTGAGTTCCTGACTGAAAAAATGGTCTACCGTAACATGCGCAACATGCCGTACGAAACCGTTAAGGAAGAAATACTTTTTCACGTAGTCAATCACGGCAGCTACCACCGGGGCCAGGCCATTACAATTATCAGAGGCCTGGGCATCACCAAAATCGACAATACAGACCTGATCACGTACCTGCGAATATCCTCCGGCCAACAGGTCTAGTCGCAGGTGGCATTTTTCACAAAATACCCCGCCAATTTTGAACAGACCATAAATTGCAAGCCGGTGGGGCAATCACCTCTTCCTTTCAATATATTAATTTGTTAGATTGTAGGGTATACGGGCCAGTCCTAACCTATTCAAGTTGGCCCATGGCTTAACTAATTGAGTACAAAACCTTACTTACTATGAATTACAACCGTAGAGATTTCATCCGTACTGCCGGAGCGGTATCAGCAGGAGCACTTATTTTACCACAAATGGGATGTGGCAGCAGCAAAAGTGGTGCTGAAACTGCTGCCGAAGGCGCAGCAGCCACTGCCGAAACTATGGCCAAGCCAACATTGGATAAATTTGGCATCCAGCTTTATTCGGTTCGTGATGTGATCCCCGCCGACCCAAAAGGCACCATGAAGCAGCTGGCTGGTTTTGGCTATAAGCAGTTTGAAGGCTACGAAGGCCCTCAGGGCATGTTCTGGGGCATGAGCCACACTGAATTCAAAGCCTATATGGATGAGATTGGCGTAAGCTTCATTTCCAGTCATTGCAATGTGACCGAAAATTTTGAAGAGAAATGCGCCCAGGCCGCCGAAATAGGCATGAAACACCTGATTGCTCCCTGGATCGGCCCACAAAAGACCATGGACGACTGGAAGGTGGTAGCCGATAAATTTAATGCATGGGGAGAAACAGCCAAAAAAGCCGGCATTCGGTTCGCTTACCACAACCATGGCTACACTTTTGAAGCACTGGAAGGGCAAATGCCGCAGGACTTTCTGATTGAAAATACCGATCCGGCCGTGGTGGACTTTCAAATGGATATTTTCTGGGTGGTGACTCCCGGAGCCGACCCCATTGCCTATTTCGAAAAGTACCCGGGCCGCTGGGTGTCCTGTCACATAAAAGACCGTGAAAAAGATGCCCCTGCGGGCGAAGGAGATGCTTCATGCATCGTGGGCACAGGCAGCATCGATTACGCCAAAGTGCTTTCTGCAGCCAAGGCCTCTGGTGTGAAGTACTATGTAGTGGAACAAGAGAAGTATGCCAACTCCACCCCTATGGACAGTGCCAAAGCCGATGCCGAGTACGTTTCAAAACTTGTATTTGCTTAAAACAATATAGCTGCCCTGTCTTCGGAAGGACAGCTTTTTATACACCTACTTTTCACGTTTACAACTACAACACAATGGATAACTCACGCAGATCCTTTATCAAAAAAAGTGCGCTGGCAGGCACTTTGGCCTTCGCTGGCAGTTCGTTGCTATCCGAATCGTTATTTGCTGCAAAAGGCAAGCAGCTCACGGGCCTTCAGCTCTACTCGGTGAGAGATGACATGAAGAAAGACCCGATGGCTACCCTGAAAGCGCTGGCTGACATGGGCTATAAGCACGTGGAGCACGCCAACTACATCGACCGCAAATTCTATGGCTGGTCGGCCAAAGAGTTTAAGAAAGTGCTCGACGATCTGGGCATGAAAATGCCTAGTGGCCACACCGTGATGCGCAGCGACCACTGGGACGACGCTAAGAAAGATTTCACCGATGCCTGGAAGTATACCATAGAAGATGCTGCTACGGTAGGCCAGATGTATGTCATCAGTCCGTCGATGACGCAGGGCCAACGCAAGGAATATGATCAGCTGATGCTGCTGATGGAGCGCTTCAATAAAAGTGGTGAGCTTTGTAAAAAGTCAGGCATGATGTTCGGCTATCACAACCACGACTTTGAGTTCAACGAAAGCCTGAACGGACAGCTTCTTTATGACATCATCATGAAAAATGCTGATCCCAACCTGGTGATGCAACAGCTGGATATTGGCAACTTGTACAACGGTGGGGCCACGGCGCTCGAGATCACCAAAAAGTGGCCGGGCCGCTTTGCTTCTATGCATGTGAAGGACGAGATTCTGAGCAAGGAAGGAAACGAAAAATACGAAAGCTGTGTGCTTGGAAAAGGCATCGTACCAGTAAAAGAGGTGATTGACCTTGGCAAAAAGGACGGCACCATCCATTTCATCATCGAGCAGGAAAGCTACCAGGGTATGGCACCGCTCGCCAGCATGAAAGAAGACCTGGGAATTATGAAGAAGTGGGGATATTAGGAGAGGATTTGAGAACTGAATATTTGAGGATTTGAAAGAAAGGCGCCAATTAGCGCCTTTTTTGTTGTGTGTTGAGCCTGTTACTCATCTTCGTAGAAATCGTAATCGTAGTCGATGGTGAATTCAAGCTGCTGATCGACATTGTAAATGTCAGTCCTTGTTCGCAGACCATCGCTGTTATAAAAATGCTCACGATAGTTGTACATCGTCCCTTTGATGCGGTATTCTACCCTTTGAAGCAAATCGTTAGAATAATAAAATTGGTAATCTTTGTCCCTATAACTAACCTTTGACAGTTTTTCACCTTCGTATGCATACAGAATATCTTCCCAAGACGGGCCGCTTCCGTAAATTTTACTCCTTTCAACTGCAAACTCCGAATCCTCGTCAATGACGTACGTTCCAGAGTACTTGGTCAGCCTGTCTCCCTCGTACTCAAACAATTCTTCATAGCCTTGGAACAATGATTTGGGAACTTCTTTTCCGTTGAGATAAAGTCCCGTTACATTCTGATTAAGCCCCTTTTCTTTCGTCAAAATTCTCAAAGGCAGGCCGTTGTTACCCTTTTCAACATTTACGTCGTAATCAAAAAGTTCGCCCATTCCGTGCAACCTCGGATGTTTTTTCTTAACTAAACTGATATACTTTAACGGCCAGTCATTTCCATACAAAATATTGTTTTCGGCATTACCCAACTCCAATCCATCCATGACCAATGGCACATTAATAGGATCGGGGTCTGTCCAGAACTCCCGGCGAAAGGGGTTTTTATAGTTGTAGGGATACGTCATGTGCTGGTCTACCCTATCAATCGTGCCGTTGGGGTGATAATATGCGACGGCGATTACCCTGTCGTCCTTCTCCTGGGTGTCGCTCTGGTGACTGGTGAAGCGGGTGGTGATAGTCTTAATATTCTCCATCGCTTTTATCGGGTCGGCATTCCTGCTTCCTTCCCAGGGCTCCACACAAGCGACCATCAGGAGAGCCAGGCCATAAAACAAGCCCGTCCAGACCAACCCACGATAGAACTTGTTCTCCCTAAAAGAATGCAGGCTTTCGATCCTTCTTTTCACACTTTTGGCACTGAAGAAATTGCTCACTCTTTCATAGTAAAGCGTACTCGACAGATCGATCAGCATATGAGAGTATGCCTTCCTGTCTACATGGTTCATCATCGCCTCGTCAGCTTCATATTCGGTATTGAGTCGAATTTGGCCTTTCATCAACCAGCCTATCGGGTTAAGCCAAAACACTGCTGTGTAGACTTCGGAAAGGAGAAGATCGAGACTGTGCCACCTTGTGGCATGCACGTGCTCATGCCGATAAATAATCGATTCCTTTGAGGTATTGAGAAGGCTTTTGCCAATGAAAATAAGGTGAAAAAATGAAGCACCGGTAAAGGCCTCCTTGTCAACAATAAAAAAAGAAGAAAACTCACCATCAACCTTTTCCGCTGATTTCATTAGTCTGTAAACGCCGTACATGCTGGTGACGATTCTTACCAGGAAAAACGTCACACCAATTAAATAAACGAACAAGAGGATATCTCCTGTTTCCAGGTTGCTTACCTGCTCCACAGGAAGCGCCGCCGTAGCTATTTCAGGTGCTTCGTGCATTGAGGTGGTGCTCACCGGAGAGGCAACCGGCGACGGTGTGGCAATAAACGATGAGGCCCTGGGCTGCTCTTGAAAAGATAAAGTCAAAGGCGAGGACAGATGGAGACCGGAAAACGGGATAGCTACTGACATCAACAGGCAGCTTAGCAGATAGAGCCTCCTGAACTTTACAGAGGTGCTCTTCGCCAAGATCAAAAAGCCAAAGTAGAGGATGGCACTGGCCCCACTTACTTCAAGTAGATAGATGAAAAAGCTATTCATGGTCTTTGTTATTAATGATGTCTTTTAGTTTTTTTGCCTCTTCAGCCGAGAGGTCTTTGCTGCTCACAATAAACGACATGAGGCTTTCGTACGAGCCATCGAAGTAGTCGCTCATCATGCCCGAGAAAATGCTTCGCCGGTATTCGTTCTTGCTCACCTTAGGGTAGTACATGTGCGTTTTTCCGTAGGCTTCATGACCTACCAAACCCTTCGTTTCCAGTATCCTTACCAAAGAAGAAATAGTATTGTAGGGCGGCTTGGGCTCAGGTAGCAGCTCGATAATGTCTTTTACAAACACTTTCTGCTTGCTCCAGATAATGTGCATGACAGGCTCTTCTGCCCTGGTTAATCGTTCCATGAAATGAATGTATAACTAAAAAATAAGTTATACAACTGATTAATCAGTTTTTATTTGAACACACTATGTTTTTAGCGTAAATTTTCGAAGTAATACTTATATACTGTAAATTGTTACAGATAACGAAAAGGGAATGCTCAAGAAAGTAAATACAGGGTTTACCAACGCTAAGGATTTCTCCTACCTATGGATACTACTTGTGTTATTCTCATGCAGCGATGAAAGGCCCTCTCCTGAAAGGTCTGCTTTGGTTCAAGCACCGTTTGTCGGCACCTGGAAAGTTGTGTCGGCACAGGAAGATGGGGTAACGGCGGCGAGCTGGGAAGGGCTGAACGTGGCCTTCGAGCAATTAAAAAAAGACAGCGGTAGCTTTTTCTTCCCCGACACCCCTGTTGATTCCATTTGGCCGCCAGTGGGCGGGTGGAAGTACAATGACGAAAACGCTTTCACAATGAGGGATTCCGTTGGGGTTTACTTCTCTTTCAACCAGCAGAACCAGCTGGTGACCATGTTTCATATTCCCTACGTCGTGGATCCACCAGAGTGTGAGGCGCCATGCTCATTTGATATTGCCGGAAACTGGCGGTTTATTTTTGACCCTGTTGAATAAATGGCTATGGGCCGAAGGCATTCCTCACAGGGCATGATGACTAGAAAAGATAATTTAGATTCCACGTACGCTATGACTGAAAATCAATATCCGGCAAAACTGTCCTTCGAAGCTGTCCTCTATTTGGCAGTTGGCTGTTTGTCACTTTCGTGCAGTAAAGAGATTGATACCCGGCCGACATTTGTACAGGTGCCATTTTCGGGTACATGGATAGTGTCAGAAGCACGAGAGGACGGTGTTCTACAGAATGAATGGCTGGGGCTGGAGCTAACCTTTGAGCAGCTCAAAAAAGACAGCGGAGCCTACTATATGCCGGCAACACCCAGCGACTCCGTTTGGGCAAAAAGCGGCGGGTGGCAGGTGACAGACTCGATCCACCTTGTGAGGGACAACTATGCCAACCTATACATTTTTTTCAACAGAGAAGGCAAGCTGCTGACAACGTTCACAATTGAATCGGCAGATACTACTCGTACCTGCCCAGACTACCCTTGTGTGCTTGATACTACCGGCACCTGGTTGTTTACTTTTGATCCATTGCCAAAAAATTGAACCCCACATCCGGTTTCCTTCTATCGTTCGGGAAATCCAGGTCTTTTACGGGATAGGTAAGAACCTCAGCCGACTCGGGCTGGTATCCGCTGTCCTTCCTCGCAATGGTTAGCTCAATGGAATTCAGAAAGCCAAAGCTGTTCACGCTGTCGTAGTTGTTGCCATGCACATGCTGCACATAGTGGGTGGCCCTGGTGGCTTCCAGGAACGGTACAATGGCTTCGATATTCTCTTCTACGTTGTGAAACTCTATCAGCAGCAGCTCGATTTTATCCAGCTTGCCGATAATGGTGTCGAGCAGCTCGTATTCGGTTCCTTCCACATCGAGCTTCACCCCATATCCGCTACTTTTTTCCAAAAGCTCTCCAAACGACTGCACCTCCGAATTACTTTCAAGCCCGATGTGCTTTTTGACAAACTGCAGGTTGCCAGAAAATATCTGCTTCATGCGCAACATCATTGATATCTTTCCCCACGACTGAGCAGGCGTATCCTGCACACCCAGGAACCGGAAAGGGTACAAGGCAATTTTTCCAAAGTTTTTGAGCACCCAGTAAAGCATGGTGCTGTTGAACCCTGATGTTCTGTCGAAGGCAACGATAGGTAAATCAGGTCGGCGTTCTTTCAATTCTATCTCAAACGACCAATCGTACGACAACCCGCAAGAGATAAAGTGACTGCAATTGGCCAAACTTTGAGATGAAAAAACGTAGCCTCCGTCGTAACTTCTGCCCACTCGTATCAGATCCGCCGGAGCAACAGGACGCAGCAATTCCAAAATTCCCAGGTTTTCTTCCCGCATATCTACTCTCTCTTTCATCTTCAATGGCTAGCTGGCGCAAAACAAAATGCAAATATGCGGGTATTATTCAGTTTTCTGCTAAAAATTTGCTCAGCGTTTCTTCTTCTTGTAGATATTCTTCAGGTCGTTTTCAAACAACGTATACGGATCGCTATAAAACTTCATGAAGTCGGGCACACTTACCTGCCCCGGATAAGGTGCATAGTAGTGTGTTGGACTGCGGATGTCGTTGCGCCACACCAGCACGTAAGCCAACCGCATCTTGTGCATCCGCATAGTCTTGAGCAGCGTCTCCGTCCACCAGGTTTCGTTGGGAATCGACTCCAGGCCTGTCTCCGTAAAAGCAGCCAGCTTACCGGCCTTTCGGGCGTAGTCCGACACAATCTTCAGTTTCAATGCAGCCGTGTCAATCGCATAGCGGTTGCGCCCCATGTCGCCATAGTTGTCCATGCCTACCATGTCCACCCATTCGTCGCCGGGGTAGCGGGCCAGGTATTTTTCTTCTGTAAGGAACTGATTATCGGGTGAAAAGGCGTAGATGAAGTTGTGTACATCCAGGTCGTCTCGCAGGTAGCCAACTGTGAATTGCCATAAGGCGATGAACTCTTCTCTGGTGCAATGCGAAGCACCCCACCAAAACCAGCCACCGTCAAACTCGTGATAGGGCCTGAAAATGACAGGTACGAGCTCTCCATTGGCTCCTTTGATGCTGTGTGCCCAATCAGCTATCCCTTTCAGTATCTCCTTGTATTGTTCGTGTGCCTGCCCGCCCGGAATGATATAACTCACAGCAGGCAGCGACACGGTGTCCCGCCAGTAGAAGCCTCCGCCCGACACAGGGTTTGAAAAGTGCCACGCAATGGTTGTAACACCTCCCCTGTTGTAGGTATCCACCACATTCTTTCTCAGGCGCTCCTTAGCTTGCTCAATTTGCTCTTGTGAACGACCTGAAAAGCCACTGAAATCCACACCCACCATGGCGGGATGGGAGCCGGTCACCGATTTCACATCAGAGCGGTCTTCGTCGCCAGCCCAGCCATGCCCGTATTCAGTGGCGTGCTGGTGGGCAAACAGCGTATGTTTTTTGGAAAGCTTCCGAAGGCTTTTGTAAAGCTTTTGCGTTTCCCGGGTAGCGTCCTTGTCTATAGGCTTGTTCTTCTGGGCCTGAGAAGTCACAGCGAGAAAGCAACTAAATACTACGCTAAATAGAATTCGAGGGGTAAACATGGGCGATGTGTTTGCGTGAGATTACAAATCAAAAATATCGTCTCTGAAACCCTCCCTCAACGTTTCATCCACCAGTGGTAGCGGGCATTCGTATCAAAACAAGGGGAGAAATCGCTCAACAGGTAAACACCGTCAAAACCAACGACTTCCACCTGGTAGTTACAAGGTGTTATTGGGCATTGGCAAGCAGGTGTATTAGTCCCTTTTTATGTTTCTCTATTCCCTGTTGTTTTCTGTAGCCTCCTTTCTTCGAAGGATTAGGGCGCTCACAAGAGAAATAACGAGGGCAATAGGAAATACCTCCGAAAAAGTAATGAGCACAACTGCAACGGGGTTTTGATACATTTCAACAAAAGAGCTCATTTCAGCAGCCTTCGCAGATAACTCCGACTCGCTTGCTCCCTCAATTTTCGCCATGTACATCACATGCTCACTATATTTATCCAGAAAGTCGGGCATGAACAAATAGTAATCGAAAAGCCACACCACCACATACATGGTTGCGGCCACGAGGCTTATATAAAGCCCGGTCAGGAATGCTTTGCCAAAACCGATAACGCCTCCATTCTGTTTGTCTCTGAATGTTTTGATGCCCACAAAAATGAAGGAGAAGGCGGCGATCAACAGGGTATAACCGATTACATCGTTGCTCTCAAATTCTGGATTGGTGTAACACTTATTGGCCATAAACAGCATCATGCCAGTGATGATGACGCCTGAAATAAGGCCGAAAACAAGAACTATCTTTTTCATCGTCGTGATTGTTTTTTTGTTGGATGCTGGCAAAGATGCAGGATGGAGCCTGCCGATTAATCACACTTTCGGGTGATTTTGACTCATTCACCCAAAAGGATGAGGCGATCAAGCCACAATTCCCAACTTTCTTGCTTTGTCGACGGCCTGTGTTCTGCGGCCCACGTCAAGTTTTTCAAACAGGTTTTTTAAGTGCGTCTTCACCGTGTTCAACGACACAAAAAGCTGATCAGCAATTTCCTGGTTACTTTTGCCAGCCGCCATCAGCTGTAGCACTTCGAGCTCCCTTTGGCTAATGCCCGTTTCCTTCAATGCTTCTTCGTTGGCAAGAAAATGCGCTGAATCAACAAGCACAGCTTTCTCTACTATTACCGTTTTAGGCTTTGTGAGCTTGAGTGCCAGCCAGATGCCAAGGCCTGTAAAAAGAAGAGCAAGGCCGCCTGCATAAATGGCGAAAGCATTATGGATAATGAGAAAGCGTAATTCCAGCCACCGGAGCACAATGAGAAACAAAGCCATAGAAAGGCCATAAGTGAGGAAGTGTCTGTATTTGGAAACGGATATCAAACTTGTGCTTGGCAGTTGTTGAGTTCAAATATAAAAATAGCAACAAAATAAAGTTTAAGTACTGCCAGATAGGAGGCGCCTTAAGGGTAATGGTTAAATAAGCCGTCCATAAAGAGTAGAAACCAAACCGAAACATGCGCCAACCACTTCTACTTGTTTTTGCTATCACTTTATTCACTGCCTGCAAAACCGACACTCCCTCCGGCATCAACCGCCAGGCCGTTTTCAGCCGGCACAGCGTCCACATCACCGAAGTAGACACCCTTGCCTCCCTCAGCGTAGGCAATGGCCGCTTTGCCATGACCATGGATGTCACAGGCCTGCAGACCTTTCCTGAGCACTATCAGAAAGGCGTGCCCCTCGGCACCATGTCGGAATGGGGGTGGCACAGCTTCCCTACCAACGAGACTTATTCCATCGAAGAAACCATGGCACCCATCATGTCTCATGGCCGTGAAGTGCCTTATGCCCGCCAGTGGCCCGCTGGCACCAGGGCCTGGGAGGCGGCCAACTACATTCGCCAAAACCCGCACCGCATTCACCTGGCCACTATCGGCTGGCACATCACAAAAGCTGACGGAGCCCAATTGGCCATTTCCGACATCCAAAACATTGACCAAACACTGGATCCATGGACCGGAGAGCTCACAAGCCGCTTTGCTGTTGAGGGTGTGCCTGTGGAGGTGGTCTCCTTTGTAAGCCAGACAGAAGATCGCCTCGGTGTGAAAGTAAAAAGCGCTCTGCTAACAGAGGGCAGACTTGGCATCACCATCAACTACCCCTACCCCACTGACCAGTTTCAGGACGAAGCGGTACTCTTTGATCCCAATGAGGCCAGTCGTTTGCAGGCCAGCCAACCCGACCCTGCGCAGGTGACCATCAGGCGGCAGCTGGACACCACTCGTTACTTCACGCAGTTGCAGTCGTCGGTGGCCTTGCCCACAGTCGACGCTACAGACAAAGGCTTTCTTCTAAAGCCTGAGCCTGGGCAGGATACCTGGATCTTCGACATCACCTTCTCGCAAAAAGAAGGTGCCGTTGCAAACAAGACCTTTGAAGTGTTACGGTCCGAAGCCCATCAGGCAATGAGCGACTATTGGAACACCGGTATGATGATCGACTTTGGATCAACAAAAGACCCAAGGGCTTTTGAGATTGAACGGCGGATGGTATTGTCGCTTTACCTCACCAAAATCAACTGCGGGGGCAAAACCCCACCTCAGGAAACCGGGCTCACCTACAACTCGTGGTACGGCAAGCCCCACATGGAAATGGCCTGGTGGCATGGCGTGCATTTTGCCATGTGGGGCCGGCCACAGGTGCTGGAAGACCATATGGGATGGTACCTGAGAAGCATCGGAGTAGCCCGCCAGATTGCAGAACGGCAAGGCTTTGAGGGCGTGCGCTGGCAGAAGATGACCGACCCCTGGGGAGGAGAAACAGCCTCCTCAGTGGGCTCCTACCTCCTCTGGCAGCAGCCGCACATCATTACGTTTGCCGAGCTGATCTACGAGGACAAGCCCGAAAAAGCGGTACTGGAGAAGTACGACGAGGTGGTGCAGCAGACAGCAGCCTTCATGGCCGACTTTGCCTGGTACGACCCCGAGCTCAAGCGCTACATCCTTGGCCCAGGCGTAATCGCTGCCCAGGAGCGGTTCGACCCTAAAACTACTTTCAACCCGACCTACGAAGTGGCTTATTGGCGGTGGGCACTGGAAACTGCACAGCAATGGAGGGAACGTCAGGGACAAGCACGAAACGAAAAGTGGGACAAGGTGCTGAACGGCCTTTCACCGCTACCGCAAAAGGACGACCTTTACCTGGCGGCGGAAAGCGCTCCTGAATCGTACGACTCTACCTACTACATGACCGACCACCCCAGTGTGCTGGGTGCCTATGGCATGCTGCCCATGACCGACGGGCTGGACACTGCCGTGATGCACCGCACCTTCGACAAGATCTGGACCGACTGGCAGTGGCACGACACCTGGGGCTGGGACTTCCCCATGGTGGCCATGACCGCCACCCGGCTCGGCGATGCTGAGAAAGCAGTAGATGGCCTCCTTATGCCCATCACCACCAACATTTACCTGCCCAACGGCCACAACTACCAAACAGACCGCCTGCGCCTCTACCTCCCCGGCAACGGCGGCGTGCTGGCGGCTTTAGCGATGATGGCAGAAGAAGAAATGTGGCCTAAAGGATGGGTGGTGAGCACCGAGAATTAAAGAGGTTACTCTGCCCCAAAGAAAGTAGTAACCTCTTTAATCTTCGAAGCACGATACGTTACTGACTAAAGAGGCTACTCTGCTCCAAATTAAAGAGGTTACTCTAGCCACAAAGAAAGTCGTAACCTCTTTAATCTTCAAGGAAGGATTCGTTTCAGACTAAAGAGGTTACATCGGCAGGGACGCACAGAGTAACCTCTTTAGTTCGAACCCCAAATTAGAGAGGTGACACCTGCTCCTAATTAAAGAGGTTACTCTGCCCCAAAGAAAGTCGTAACCTCTTTAATCATCAGGAGGCGATACGTTACCGACTAAAGAGGTTACATCGGCAGGGACGCATAGAGTAGCCTCTTTAGTTCAAAACCTTTATTCCAGCAACCACTTTTCATCTAGCGGAGGTCGTTTCTTTTGGAGGTGAAACGCCTGGTACTGCTCTTTTCCTCCGAACCAATCTAACACAGCCTGACGGCTTAAGAAAGTTGGAGCGTCCTGTAAGTGTGTCTGATAGGACGAGTAAGGATAGCTCCTGAAGTCTTTTACCAACCCATGCTTCTCAGGATTCCTGTGGATGTAAGCGATCAGGGCAGAAAAATAAGACTCCTCTTTTACTTCAATCCTCTTAAAAGGAGTTTCAAAAAGACCTCCTGTTCTATTGTACACGCTGTTTACGGCCCGGGTATAGCTTTTGAGGAAGCTGGAGAAGCCGTTGCTTACGTGCCAGTAATAGGGCTTCTCTTTGTCTTTTTTTATCGCCAAATCCAGTTGCGCTACATCTCGCACTCTTACCAGCAGATGAAAATGATTACCAAGCAAACAGTAAGCAAATGTTTCCACAAAAGGGTGGACGAATTGGGTGTACTGCTTCAAGAAGAAATTGTAGTTTTTAGGTTCAAAAAATACTGGCATGCCATTGATTCCCCGATTGAAAATGTGGAAATACTGATCGGGATGTAGTTTGGCGTTTCTTATGTCCATAGTCCGAATTGGTTGCTGACTCAATATAAGGATTTCGGTTAAAGAGGCACTCCAAATTAAAGAGGTTACTCTAGCCCCAGAGAAAGTCGTAACCTCTTTAATCATCAGAAGACGATACGTTACTGACTAAAGAGGTTACATCGGCAGGGACGGAGAGAGTAACCTCTTTAATCTTCAAAAACCGATTCGTTACTGACTAAAGAGGTTACATCGGCAGGGACGGAGAGAGTAACCTCTTTAATCTTCAAAAACCGATTCGTTACAGACTAAAGAGGTTACATCGGCAGGGGCGCACAGAGTAACCTCTTTAGTTCAAAACCCAAATTAGAGAGGTTACACCTGCTCCAAATTAAAGAGGTTACTCTGCCCCAAAGAAAGTCGTAACCTCTTTAATCTTCAAAACCGATACGTTACCGACTAAAGAGGTTACATCGGCAGGGACGGAGAGAGTAACCTCTTTAGTTCAAACCGTTTTTGCAGGGACGCACAGAGCAACCTCTTTAGTCAAAAAAAAATCCTGCACTTTCATGCGGGATCCTATTCTCTCTGCTGGCATAGGCCAACATATTAGTTCTTGATAAAACGGTAGGCCGTCTCTTCTTTTCCGCTGGTAAGAACAAGTAAATATACTCCCCCTGTTAGGCTGGATACATCCAGCGATTGGTCGCCACTATGCTCCAACTCGGTTTCGAGCAATCTTCGCCCATCAATTGAATAGATAGTGCCTTTATCGTATTTCTTTGAAGGAAAGCGCAGCGACATTAAATGCTCCACAGGGTTAGGAAATACGATCACCTCCGCATCCGTACCATCAACACTGGTAAAAATCCCAATTATCTCAAAGCTGAACAATGAGTCTGCGGCGTAATAATTTTCATTACCCTCTTGAATGGCTTTAATGGTGACCGGGCCCTCACCTGTTGCCGAAGCTATGCTGCCACTGATGGTCAACGGGCCTTCCTGCAATTCCAATGTCACGGGAAGCCCCGATGTTGCCACCACATTTATTTCAAATGGATCCTCATTGACAACATGATCTCTAATCTCCTCATAAACTAACTCCTGATAAATCTTATCGATACTTACTAAGAAGACGGTGTCTGCCGGGCTATACGCTTCGTTCCCTTCTTGCGAAGCTTTTACACTGGCCTGCCCGGCTCCACTAAACGAAACTACAAATCCGTCGACGGTAATCGGTCCCTCTACTGCCTCCAGCATGACCGGAAGCCCCGAGTCGGCGGAAATTTCCGCCACGAACGAACTATCAGCCAGGCTAAAAAACCTATTGTTTGCAAAGCTTATCTCCTGGTGAATACGATCGGTGGTAAACTCATATAAAATGGGCTCAGCTTGAAAATAGTTAATAAAATCTCCTTCGGGGGCGTTGCTGGCATACTCGTAAATAGCGAGGTGGTAGTTGGTATTAGGCCTCAAACCCGATATAGCGATTACCGTGTCAGCTCCGGCATACACTGCATAGCTATCGTCATCAAATTTTTGCCCCAAGCCAAAACTGGTTTTATGGGCATAGAAAACGCCGTCCATTGGAGTAGTCTCAACCGCTCCGGCTTCTTTTACCAGAAAGACTCTCTCTTTTTCTTCTATTCCATTTAGTGTAAAAACAGCTGAACTGTCGGCTACGGAAACTGATAAAATTTCACTTGATAGTGATTTTATTTCCTGGACTGAGTTATTGGCCCCTATATACACTACCCCATTGTCGGGGGATGTCAGGATGATATCCGGCAAAAGATGGCTGCCTACAAATGCTAGCTGGGGATAGTTATAAAAGAGATCAAGCCTTTTCAGTTGGAATTGATTCCCGCCCAGGTTTTCCAGCAGCACTTGCTGACTTTCCTCATAGTCAGAAATAAGCAAGTCTACCTTGCCATTGCTGTCCATATCCGCAGATAGTATCCTCCCAATGTAGGTATTGGTCTCCAGCTCAAAGGTCTTTGTAAAGCCGAAGCTACCATCGCCCTGATACACCCGTACTTTCGCATTTGAGTAAGAAAAAGTAACCAGCGCAATGTCTAACAATCCATCCGCATTGAAGTCGTTTACGGTGGCCGAAAGAACGCTGTCGCTCAGTTCGATTTTGATCTCCTGTTCAAACCCATCTGCCTGGTTGTTTCGGAAAAGCATGAGCCTGGTATTCAAATGACTATACATCAGGATATCTTCATATCCGTCGTTGTCGAAATCGCCAAGCTGATAATCCGTAAAGTTGCCTGTGCTGGGTGTCACCTTTTCCGGCTCGTTTTTGTACTCATCGTAATCGTCAGAAAAACTGAGCAAATACAGGCTAAAAGGATTATATCCCTCTCTTTGGAGTATTTCAGGGGCTCCGTCCCGGAAAAGGTCAACCACCTGAGGTCTGGACGGATTAGGAAAATGCTTGAACGGTTCGGGTTTTAAGAAACTAAACCCTCCTGCACCCTGCATATACTGAATTTCACTTACTGCGTTTCCAGGTGTTTGGACTGTAAAAAACAGATCAGGAATTTGATCCTCGTTTACTTTCGCAGCATTCACTTTCGCAGCATACAACGGAATTTCTACCACTGTGGCCTCTGTGCTAAAACCATCCATAGTTCCTGCATAAATAAACAGGCCGCCATTGCCACCTATCACCAGCATATCCAAAAGACCATCAGTGTCAATGTCTTCAAAAAGGAAGTCCGACAGGCCCGGCGCCTTCGGAGAGTTGAGCCTCTTATTCAGCGTAGTTTCTCCCGATTGCAACACGACCACCGACGTCAGAAAATTGAAAGGGTTGTCAACAACTATGTCAAAAGTATTGTTACTGTCGAAATCGATCAGGCTAAGATTTCCATAGAAAATATTGCTTGCAATGGCTTGCATTGTGCCAAAACTACCATCGCCATTGCCAGGGAGGTAACCAAGTTCTGAGCCTGGGGTTTGGATAAGCATGTCCAGTTTTCCGTCTCCATCCACATCAAGTAATATTCCATTGTCGCTAATATTATGATTGTATGTTGTCTCTACAATTTCGAATGTTGCTCCCTGATTGATGAGAGATATCATGCTGGTATTACCAATATCGCATATGTCCATTTCCCCATCGAGGTTGAGGTCGCCGAACAGCGGCCTTGGACTGTTACTACCAAACTGATCCAGCTTAAGATCGGGCTCTCCGGCGGAGCCATCGGGGTCATAGTAAATTTCTATAGCAAAATCGCTGTTGCTGCCTATTGAAGAGGTTACAATCGCTATGTCTGCCGTGCTATTGTTGTTCAGGTGCGAAAAGCTTACGCTCCATAGATTCCGGTCGTGGGCCAGGGGTACCCACGAATCGTTGGTTTCGAAACTACGGTTACCCAGGTTTTTGACGTATGATACCGCATTGGTCCCCGAGCGGAGGATGTCCAAATCGCCGTCGCCATCCATGTCTATGATCGTCCCGATTTGATTAAAACTTACGGGTGTCGACAGCCATGACGAGTCAATACCCGCCACTCCTCCAAAAAGGATCACCAGCTTTGTCCCTTCTGTGTCGTTGCCTACATACACCAAATCTTTGACACCATCACTATCAAAGTCTGCTCCTAAGAGCTCTCTGTTCAATGTTGGGATGGGCAGATCATCCACCCATTGACTTTGGCCCAGGGAGTCGCCGGCGAAGTTCTTCATCAGGAAGAGTGCATCATTTTTCAGAAAGACTAAGTCAGTGTTTCCATCTGTATCCCAGTCGAGAGGAACTGAGGGTGTTACAGCTTTGGCCAGCAAAATAGTATCCTTTGGGTAGAAGCTTACCTGACCATAGGTGGATGACAGGGAGGAAAATAGGACAAGTATGAAAGCTAGTTTTTTCATTACCAGGGCGATGCGAATAAGGTGCGGTTGAAAATTTCGTCGAACATGATCATGCAAATGATTTAAAAAAACAATACAAGACCGCTATTTTTCCTTGTTTCGTCAAATATATTATTGCCAGGGCGGATGTTTTTAATTCTGACGGTATTTGGAAAGGTTTCAGGTGGCCGGTAAAATAGGCCGGGCACACCAAAAAAAATCCCGCATCTTCATGCGGGATTCTACTCCACCCATTGGCAAGCCAACCGGTGCACATCTAAACAACTAACGCTTATCATGCGGCCTCCTCGTTTGGTTCAACATCCAGGTTGTCGAACGCATCCGACGCTCTGGTAAACTTCAGCTCGGCGAGCTTCATCTTCATCTCAGCGCTGGGCGAAAACACCACCCTGGCACCCCTTACGCTGTGCATGGTCACCTTCTCGGGTTGATCATGCCCGTTGCTGCTGATGTTGATACGGAACGTACCCAGCTGCCCCAGGTTCACGATATGGCCCTTTCTCACATACTTCGGAATCAGGTCGAGGAAGTTCTCCACCGCATTGAGCGCATCGCCCTTGGTAAGGGTGCTCATGCTGGTAATGTCCTCGATAATCTCCCGAAGGCTGATCATGGCAGGTCTTTTAACGAAAGCGTAGTACTTCTGGTCGCCTCCCCCAGCCACTCCCGGCTGGCCACGACGAACTATTGCATATGGTATTGCATTCATGATTGTAAAATTTAAATGGTTATTAATTTGATTAAAGACAGGGCCCGGCCGGGTTTCCTGGGTGTGCGCTGAGCCAGCTTATCGCCCTCAAAAAAATCCCTGTGGCGCCTTCAGCGGAGCTTCTGAAGAGGGATAATTTGACTCGCTGCGTACGGTAAAAATGATTTCAATAACGGTGCCAAAAATCACATTGAGAGGTGAAATATTATATAATTTTTAAAAGAAATTTTAATTTTTCTCCTAAGCGATATTTTTGTGCTTTTTGCGCATCCAACACAGGCTTATTTTCGTTTATTGACGATCGCATAATAACGGCCAAAAAATTCATTTCAATCGATTGAATTCGAACGAGTCTTCAAAAAATAATTTGATAAAGTCGTACAGCATCACGGACGTAAAACCCACCTGAAAATTCATTCTTATGTAATTGCACTTTATGGGGTCGTTCATGCTTTCATTTTTTTGGCCTGAAGGGGTGTATGGCAGACCCTTTTTTACTCTTGCGCAAGAGGCATTCCATTCCAGCGCTAGAGTCAACCAAATCTAGCGCTAGATGCTTCTCACTCCAGCGCAAGACTCAGCTCCTTCTTGCGCTAGAGTTAGCTGCCTGTTAAGTCAAAGGTTGCTGCCCCCTGCGCTGGAGCCAGGTGGGTCAACGGCAAGAGATAGCTGCTTCCTGAGCCAAAGCATGCCGGGTGTTGCGGCAAAGGTTGATACATCTAGCTGTAGATTGCGTTCAACCTAGCGCTAGATGTGGGTCGGTCTTGGGCTAGATTCGGATCGGTCTTGCAGTAGATGCCAAAAGGTCTTGCGGTGGGTGTGGGTGGAGGTTGGGGTAGATAGCAGGGCGTCGGCAGTCTTTTTCAATTGGCCAGTGAGAAAAATAAACTAAGCGGTATATTTATTATCGTTGATGTCATTTGATTCCAGTCGTTGTTTATTAATTTCACTTTGATGGTTGATTTTTCGACAACATTCATCTATTCCGACCAACCGACTACCTGTCCTTTCTGCGGTTCAAGAAGTGAAATAGTCTTAGACTTCTCCCACGCAAATGACAAAACACAGGTTCATAGATGCCTTAATGAAAGTTGCAGTATTGAATTTGTAGTTCAGGAAGAGGTTAACCTTAACGTTCATTCATGAAAGAAGGTCAACGACTTTGGACGAGAGATGAATTGATTCTTGCACTGAACCTCTACTGTAAGCTGCCATTTGGAAGACTTCACAGTCGAAATCCAGAAGTCATACACCTTGCTCATCTGATAGACAGAAAGCCAAATGCCGTTGCTTATAAGCTAGTTAACTTTGCTAGTCTCGATCCTAGCCTACAGGCTAGGGGAATAAAAGGTGCGTCCAATACTAGCATACTTGACAAGGAGATATGGAACGAGTTTTTTGAAGCGTTAAATGCCACCTCCTTTGAAAGTGAGAAGTTGCTAGCGAAACTAGAAAACACAACTGTTGAGAAATTGAATGACATCTCAGAAGAAGAGTTGCCGAAAGAGGGAAAAACAAGAGATCAAGTTATTAAGGCGAGAGTAAATCAATCCTTTTTTAGGAAGTCTGTTTTGGCAGCCTACAACAACACTTGTTGCATTACTGGCATTCAACAGCCTGAGTTACTCATAGCTGGACATATCAGGCCATGGGGTATTGATGAAGCAAATCGATTAAATATCCGAAACGGAATATGCATTAATGCTTTGCATGATAAAGCGTTCGAAGCTGGGTTGATCACGATATTAGAAGACTATACAATACAAGTTTCCTCAATTCTCAAAAAAAGTAAAAGCAAGGAAACTCAAGATTACTTCATGAAACATCACGGGCAAAGCATTATACTTCCTTCTAGGTTTTTGCCCGAAAAGACATTCTTACAATACCACAGGGAGGTTAGGTTTAAGCTGTAATTGTCATAGGCAAATAATTCCTAGCGCAGTAATTAGTAGGATGGCTTCGAAGAGCTGGCTGGATACATTTCAAGAAATGGAGGCTGGGGATAAGGGCGAAAGTTGCCATCCATTTTGCTATCTTCAATGATGACACCAAAAGAAGTTCTTCAGAAATTTGAAGGTATTAGAACCTGGGGGAGTGGCGATAAGCGTGCGCCACACAAGCCTCTTCTGATTCTTCTTGCGCTTGGTTCATTTCAAAATAATAAGAAGTCGCTGGCTTATAGCGAAGTAGATGAGAAATTAACATCTCTTTTGGAGGAATTTGGTTCCTCCAAAAACCAAAGACCTTTCTACCCCTTTGTTCGCCTCGCCAATGATCATATATGGGCATTTGACAAGCCAGAGTTGATTGAGAGCTATAAAGGAGAAGACCCGGGGCGCCCATTTTTACTCGACAAGGATATTCATGCGGGTTTTGCGCCAGCAATTATTGACGCATTTAAGCAATACCCTACTTTGATCTATGAAGTGGCACAATACATCCTTGATTCAAACTTTTCTGAGTCTATTCATAACGACATATTGTCATCAGTAGGTCTTGATTTTGAAACAAGAAATCAAAAAAGGAAACCCCGTGATCAGAAGTTTAGAGAGAAGATTCTCATTGCTTATGAATATCAATGTGCAGTTTGTGGGTTCAACCTTCGTCTTTCGAACCATAGCATAGCGTTGGATGCAGCACACATTAAATGGCATCAAGCTGGTGGGCCAGACACCGAAGTGAATGGTTTAGCACTTTGCACGCTGCATCATAAACTTCTCGATCTGGGGGCCTTCAAGCTCAATGAAAATCTAGCAGTTGTGGTGTCAGAACGGGTCAATGGAACAATTGGTCTAGAAGAATGGCTTCTTCGTTTTCATAATAAGGAAATTAGATTTCCACAAAGCAAAAAATACTACCCTGAACCTGAGTATGTCGTTTGGCATTGGAGAGAGGTATTTAAAGGATATGGGAGAGACTAACTAGCAATGCTGAAATACACTTTTCTTTTACTCTTTTTACCCGGGTTGGCGTTAGCCAACGGCGGCACCATCCATTCTTCCCTGTTTAAAGAAACAGGCAATATTAAGCTCATCAACACAAAGGATATCCTGCTTTTGCGTGAAGACCTGACGCTTGACTTTTCAGCTAAAAGTACCGTCAAGGCCACAGCAGTGTATCAACTGAAGAATGGCGGGAAGGCTCGATCACTTTTATATGCCTTTCCGGTAGACTTCTACCTAAGCAAGGGCGGCGAGTCATTAGAGGAAGAGAATTTACCAATAGAGGAGTTGATTGAGAATATACGCTATTCGATGACCCTCAATGGAAAAGCCATTTCCACCGATTCCATCGTCAGCGAGAAATACCAGTTGAAACGGAATAGAACCCCAGATGAACTACTGCGGGTATGGTTCATTTCTAAGGTAGACATCGGTGAAGGTTTAGAAAACTTTTTGCGCATCACACTAACCACTCCCGCCGAGTACATCACCTCAAGCATGCATGAACCGGCCTACGATTACGAAATATATGATAGCGGCAACAATTACAAATACCTTTACGACCTGTCACCGGCAGGTAGTTGGGGCAATGGGCAAGCAGGAAACATAACAGTGAATATTGTTCAACCAGGTGAATGCGACAACTTTAGAGTGCGTGGGCTTGATGGATTCACGCAGCTTGCAGAAAAAAACACGCTATCGTTTTCAAATAACAACTATGGTTTCACCGAAAGCTCAAAAATCCTGGTCGACTATGGAGATGTAAATACTCAACATTTCAGAAAACTGCTTTCTCTCAATAGGGCTCAAGAAGCTGTGAAAGCAATTACGGTGTCATCCACACTTGGAGAGACCTATGCCTCGGGAAATCTTATTGATGGTGACTTAGCAACGGCCTGGGTCGAAGGTCACTCTGGCGATGGCGTTGGAGAATGGATTGAGATTGAGCTAAACCCCAACTTTACCCTCACCGGAATTGCGTTAGTTAATGGCTATACCAAAAACACAAAGACTTTTGTGGAAAACGGGAAGATAAAAAGCGGATCCTTAGTTGTATCCGGCACATGCTACAATATGGAAAACAGTCAGGGCGTTAAACAATGCAAGAATGAGATGTCGGTTTACATGAACGAAATTTCTTCGCTCCCTGCCGGGTCTGCCAATCTATTGAAAACAGTTGAGTTTCTTTCCTATCAGCCCTTTGAAGGCCCGGAACTCGCTAATTGGGACGATAGCACGAAAATCAAAAGAGGCTTCGAATTTATGAAGCCTACTTCCATAAAGATCAAAGTAGATGAAGTATATGAGGGTACCAAATATCAGGATATGTGCATTTCCGAATTACTTGTCTTTGGGTATGTTCATTAGCGCTACATGGCCAGTTAATTTTTTAAAGCGCTAATGCATAGTTAAGGTGTTGCTGCCCAAGCGCTGTTATATTGTCACCAAACCGGCCTGGTCAGATGGCGATTAGTCAACATTTACTACATTTAATCAAACAGCCATAAACACTATGACAACACTTCGCCGCACCCTCCTTTTCACCCTCCTGGCTTTGTCCACCCATTTTGGCTCGCTGAGTGCCCAGCCCCTCAAAGAAACCGAGCTGAAAACCACCATTGGCGAGGTCACGGTGTTTTTGCAGGGGGCGCAGATTACCCGCACGGGCAAGGTGGAGGTAGCCAGTGGCAAGTCGGCGCTGGTGCTGAAGGGGCTGTCGCCGCACATAGATGAGAAGAGTATACAAGTGAAGGGTGTGAGCGAGGGTGCAGCCGGGGAGTTTACCATCCTCTCGGTGAACCACCGCTACAATTACCTTGGCGAGCAAACCAAAAATGCCAAAATTGACAGTCTCAATCAGGTGCTGGACGCCCTCAACCGGAAGATAGCCAGCAGTCAGGCAAGGCTGGAGGTGCTGAGCGAAAAGCAGAGCCTGCTCAATGCCAACAAAAAGCTGGGCGGCGAAACCAGCGGCACCAACCTCACCCAACTCAAGCTGGCCATCGAGTTTTACGACAGGGAGCTCACGGCCATCAAAGCCGAATGGCTCACCACCCAGGCGGCCCTCGAAAAAATGGACGCCGACAAGCTGAAGCTGCAAAAGCAGCTGGGCGAGGTGCGGGGCAAAGACATGCTGCCCACGGGAGAAATTGAGGTGAGGGTAGAAGCGCCCGCCAAAACCAGGGGCGAGTTTGTGGTTACCTACCTGGTGGCCAATGCCGGCTGGTACCCCAAATACGACATCAGGGTGGAGTCGGTGGACCAGCCCCTCAGCCTGAAATATAAAGCCGATGTGTACCAGAACACCGGCGTCGACTGGAAGGATGTGAAGCTGAAGTTTAGCAATGGCAACCCTAATCAGAGCGGCGTGGCGCCGGAGCTGCAAACGTGGTATTTGAATTATGCGAGGAATACCAATTTTAACAGGCAGAGCTACGGGGTGGCTTCTGGGTCGATAAGAAGTGTGTCGGGGGTAGTAACCGATCAGGACGTAGGTGATGCTCTGCCGGGTGTGAATGTTGTTGTTCAGGGCACCACCATTGGAACTGTCACAGATGTCGATGGTCGTTATTCCCTCACACTGCCCAATAACGCTACAGTGCTGGAATTTTCTTTCGTTGGTATGGTGACGCAGCAAGTGGCCATCAGCTCTCCCACGATCAATGTGAATATGCAGGCCGATGTCAGTCAGCTAAATGAAGTGGTGGTTACAGCCTATGGTATAGAACGATCTTTGGCAGGCAGAGTGGCGGGCCTGGCCACCGACGCAGTTAACAGAGCGCCTTCAAAGGCAAAAAGCATCACCACCACCACCGTCGAAAACCAAACCACCGTGGAGTTTGCCGTAGAAAAGCCTTACTCTATTCAGTCGAACGGCGAGAAGCTCACCGTAGACCTGAGCCAGTACGACATAGAAACCATTTATGAGTACCACGCCGTGCCCAAGCTTGACAAGGACGCCTTCCTCATTGCCCGCATCATCAACTGGGACCAGTACAACCTGCTGGAGGGCGAGGCCAACCTTTACTTTGAAGACGGCTTCGTCGGGCGCTCCATCCTTGATGCCCGTGCCCTCACCGACACGCTCGACATTTCGCTGGGCCGGGACAAAAACATAGTGATAGGCCGCACCAAGGTAGACACGTTCACCAAGCGGCGGTTTGCCGGTACTAATACCATAGAAACCCGGCAATTTGAGATATTGGTCCGCAACAAGAAGTCGCAGGCCATCAAGCTTACGCTGTTCGATCAGGTGCCGGTCTCGGCCATTGGTGAGATCACGGTTACCCCCACGGAGCTTTCCGGAGGCAAGCACAACGAGCAATCGGGCGAGGTGAAGTGGGAGCTGAACCTCACCGCCCAGCAGCAGCAAAAGCTCATCCTCGGCTACGAAGTGAAGTACCCGAGGAAGGAGAAGGTGGTGCTGGAGTAGGTGATATCTTTAGGTTTCTGATTTATAATGACATTGACAGCTTGCGTGGGAGATGCCTGGTCAAGCCAGGCATGACGTTCCTCCAAACCGCAGCGCCAGTGGAAACGGAGTTCGCTTTTCAAACGGTCAACGGATGAGGTTGCCGGGCCGACCAACCACTCCTCTCCTCACCCGCTAGTTTTTTCCCGCCAACCTGCTAAATTGTATCCACACCCTTTTTTCGTTCGATGCCTTTATCAACCCAACCTCCTTCCATGAAAAACCTTCTACTCCTTCTCCTGCTGGTTTCCAGCACTGCCTTTGCCCAGCCCCAACCTGTGAAGCTCTTTATCTCTGTAGATATGGAGGGCATAGGCGGCATAGGCACTTCCAAAATGACCAGCGGCGGCAAAGACTACGACACAGGCCGCAAGCTGATGACCGACGAGGTGAATGCGGTGGTGGCAGCCATTTTTGAAGCCAGTCCCGCCACCATTGTGGTGAACGACAGCCATGGCGACATGCAGAACCTCCTCCACACCCAGCTCGATCCGAGGGTGGAATACATTCAGAGCAATATCAAACCGCTTGGCATGGTGCAGGGGCTCGACAGCAGCTTCGATGGGGTGATCTATATCGGCTACCATGCCATGGCAGGCACCGAAAATGGCTTTCTGGCCCACACCGGCTCCGGCTCGGTAAAAGGCCTCTGGATCAATGGCACTGAAGTGGGCGAAGGCGGCCTGAACACTTTTTTCGCTGGTGCTGTAGGTGTGCCAGTCATCCTGGCCAGCGGTGATAAAACTTTTGCTGAAGAGATCAAAAAGCTGATTCCAGGCGTGCGAACTGTGAGCACCAAAGAGGCCATCGGCTCCAGCGCCGCTAAGCTCCTTCATCCGGATGTGGTGAAAAAGGCGCTGCAAGGGGAAACCAAAGCAGCACTGAAAGACATCAGGAACGCCAAACCGCTTTCGGTTCAAAACCCCATTGAATTTGTGATCAAAGTAGACGCCCCCACCCGGGCCGACGTGGCCATGGGAATCCCCGGCATGAAGCGGGTGGATGGCTACACGGTGTCGTACCAGGCCAGAGACATGGACGAGGCATACAAGCTGATCAGGATCATTTACAAGTATTTGCAGTGGTAAAACATTCGTCACAAGACATCGCCAGGCTTGAGGCTGTCATTGCTCAACAGATTCAAATCAACGTTACTGATCTTGCAATGATAAAGGAGAAGTTCGTTCAGGTAGACGCCAGGAAAGGACAGGTTCTTGTGGAAGCCGGCCAAAAATGTACTGAAATGTATTTTATAAGGTCTGGGTACCTGCGGGTTTTTAGTCTGGCCAACGGCGTCGAAACTACTCTGTGGATTGGGAACAGCGGCTCATTTATGACCGCCATTTCAAGTTTTATTTTCGAAACGTCAAATCGCTGGACTATTCAGGCAATCACTGAGTGTCAGCTGGAAGTTTTGGGCCGAAAGGATCACTTTGAACTTTTGCAGCGTTGCCAGAAGTGGATGGAGTTTGACATCGTGCTGCTCTCCAGGTCGTTTGCCATGTTGGAGGAGCGCATGTTCGCCCATCTGCACAGCACAGCAAGGGAGCGTCTTGATTTGCTGATGCAAAACAACCCGAGGCTCTTTCTCGACGTGCCCCTCCAATACATTGCCTCTTTGCTGGGGGTGACACCGGAAACCATTAGCAGGCTGCGAAAAAACTCTCCCTGATAGTATTTCTTGATAAATATCAAGTAGTTCTTGTCGCCACCAGGCTATCCTTACATAGTTTAAGCAGTCCTTATGTATAGAATAGCAATAACGCTAATTTGTGTAGTCACCCATTCCATTTCTGCCATGAGCCAGGACAATACCATACAACTTCGTGACGGCAGGCTACTTGGGTTTGCAGAATACGGACGTCCCGATGGTATCCCTTTTATTTATTTCCACGGAGGTCAGGAAAGTCGGCTTTCATCCTGTTTTATGGACAGCGTGGCAGCTGAGCTTGGTATTCGCATCATTTCTCCCGAAAGGCCCGGGATCGGCCTGTCTACCTTTCAGCCCAACCGAACGTTTCTGGATTGGGGCTCTGATATCGAAGACCTGGCCAATTGTCTCAACATCGACAGCTTCTCTGTCTTTGGGTTATCAGGTGGTGCCCCACACGTATTAGCTTGCCTTCAGGTGATTCCAACCAGAATCGTTAATGCCTCTATCATTGCTGGTGCTGCACCTTACGATTATGACGGCAGCCTGAAAGGAATGTGGCTTCCGGTAAAAATCATCCATTGGTTCGCCAGCATGAAAAGCGACAAATTACTCCGGAAGTTTATCGAGAAGGACGCCGAAGATCTTGTGCAGGCACCGGAAAAACGGATAAAACAATTCCAAAACTACCTGCCAAATCCCGACAAAACGCTAATGAAAAATCAGCCGGAGTACGGATGGGATTTTATAGAAGGGAGTAGAGAAGCCTACAGACAAGGAATTGGCGGCGTAGTGCAGGAATGGCAGTTGTATGTAGCAGACTGGCATATCGATCTAAGTGCTATTCAGCAGCGGATTACACTATGGTATGGAACCGAAGACAAAATGGCTCCCTATCACAGAGGTAGGTACTATCAAAAACACCTGCCTAATGCGCACCTTCATGAAATCAAAGATGAAGCTCATTTTTCGCTTATCAGAACCCACCTGAAAGAAATACTGCTGGAGCTAAGAACTACGAAAAAGGACAAGTAGGAAAAAATTTGTTGATTTTATTCTACTTGTCTGCCACTATTGTGAGTGTCGCTATTCACTCCTCTGCCGGTTCAGCTTTTACTCAGGCTCACTAACTTCACCACTGTGATACGGGTGTCAAAACGTACCCGGAAACGCAAATGTCGGTGTGGCGAATGTCTTCACTCACCACAACCTCTAATTTCCGACTTGCCAAATATTAAGGGTCGCCATCTACTGCCACCCTTTCCAAAGCTTACAAAAGCCACACATGCAGGTTTTAAGCTGGGCGTGTAAAATATTTTTTACATTAGGTAAAACATAACGTACTTTACGTACGTAATACATTACACGAAGTACAGCATACCATACAAATGAGTCAATCTATGTCTTATCAGGAAAAGAGAAGTATCGTGTACATGGTTAGCACATTGCTGATTTCAGCATTCTACTACATCTATATATTTCGGCTCCACCCCGAAAAAGGGCTAGACCCAACTCCAGACTTTCAATTTTGGGGCATCGCTATCCTGCTAATCGTGCCGACCATGCTGTTGGTCAACTTCCTCAATCATCTCTTTTTCAATATTGCCAACACCATTGCCACAAAAGAAAAAGGCGATAGTTTCTCCGATGAGCTCGACAAACTAGTGGCTTTCCGGGCAGATAGAAATGCCTACAGCACCTTTATGTTTGGTTTCCTCATTGCCATGGGCACGCAGGCACTAGGCATGGTCGCCTACCTGATGTTCCACATCCTCATTGTTTCGTTGCTGGCGGCCTCCCTTATGTGGAGCAGCTCTCACCTTTACTTTTACAGAAGGGGATTTTGATATGAGCACGCACCGCATCAGCAACAATATCCGCAAGCTCCGTTTTCACCACGATGAAATGACCCAGCAGCAGCTCGCCGAAAAGGTGAAAGTGACCAGGCAAACCATCAACGCCATAGAGCAGGGCAAGTATTCGCCGACGCTGGAGCTGGCGTTCCGCATTTCTCTGGTGTTTGGGCTCCCTCTGGAAGAGGTTTTCTCTTTTGAACCCACTAACAACTCTCAATAAAAAAATAGAAAGATGAATGAATCAAACAAAACAACAGCCAGAATTGCCGGCCTGCTTTACCTGGCTATGGGGCTAACGGGCGGATTCGGCCTCATGTATACGCCTTCGCAAATTGTAGTGGCTGGCGACGCCGCAGCCACAGTAGCTAATATTGTCAACCATGAAATGCTATTCCGCCTTGGTATTGTGACTCAACTGGTCTGTCAGGTTATTTTTGTGTACCTCGTTTTAAAGCTATACCAACTATTCAAGCCTGTGGATGAGCTTCAGGCACGTCAGATGCTTGGGCTAGTGCTGGCATCCGTTCCTATCGCATTTGTCATTGTGTTGAATCAACTGGGCATGCTGCTTGTTGGCGGCGGAGCCGGCTTTCTTTCGACATTTACCACCGATCAGTTGAATGCTTTGAGTATGATTCTTTTTAGCCTTTATGAAAATGGCGTTGTCATTGCTCAGATATTCTGGGGCCTATGGTTAATACCTTTCGGCCGCCTGGTTTATGCCTCTGGCTTTATTCCACGCATATTTGGAATCCTGCTGATCGTAGGTGGGCTTGGGTATGTGGTCGCCAGCGGCACTGCATTGCTACTGCCACAATATGGCGGCATTGTTGGAACCATTGCAACCATCCCCTCAGCTATCGCTGAATTTGCCATCATTTTTTGGTTCCTGATCAAAGGGGTGCGTGCACCAAAATTGGTTGGAGCTGCTGTAGCTTAAAATGCAGACCAGTGGTGCTTGCGTTGAAAAGCTATAGCTAAAAGCTGGTTGTTGGGTGAGTGTCTTCACTCACCACAACGATGGTGTTTCTGCTTTTGCCAGCGTTATTTAACTTCACGGCTTCAAAGACTAATGCTATGATCGTTAAAATGGCCGAGGGCAACCTCAAAACGAAATTCGGCGAGTACCACGAGGTGCTTTACTACGACGGACAGAAAGAGTCGATTGCCCTGGTGATGGGCGATGTGAAAGGCGGTGAAGAAGTGCTTTGCAGGGTGCATTCATCCTGCCTTTTTGGGCACGCCTTCAACAGCATTGAGTGCGACTGCCGGGAGCAAATGGAAACCTCGCAGCAATTGATACAAAAGGAGGGTAAAGGCATTGTGATTTGGCTGGAGCAGGAAGGAAAGGGCAATGGCCACTTTGCTCTCCTCAAAAGTGTGGAGCATAAGCGCAAAGGTTTAAAGCAAGCCGATGCCTACGAAGCCGTCGGTTTTAAAAGAGATGCCAGGGACTTTCGGGCTGCAGCCGAGATACTGAAAGACCTTGGAGTGAAGTCTGTTCGCATGATTACCGGAAATGCAAACAAGATCGAAACGCTCACCAGCCATGGTGTGAAAGTGGTGGGCACGGTGCCCACCTGATTATCATTTTTTCAGTTCAAAAGGAAAGAAAACCCGAATTGTGGCCTGTTGAAGAAGATACTGAAGCTGGTGGTACCCCCCGAAGAGCTATCTATAAAATCGAAAGATGCACCTCCAATACTGCCGTTGAGAAGGAGCCTGTTCATCACCTTCCAGCTAATACCCGGCGTCGCAACTGCTTCGTAAGACATGCTGTTCGAAGTAGAGGTTGAATTAACACCATCAAAAACCAGTTTATTTCTATTAAACCCTGCTCCCACACTCGCTTTCCAATTGAAATACACTTTATTGACTATTGGGTAAAATCTTTGATAAAAAATCCCCAAACTATAGGATTGAGTCAGGTTCTCATTTGTATAATCCTCAGCTCCATATTTGCCGGACGATAGAGCAAAGCCGAGCTCCAACCCCACCAGCGTAGTACTTTTTATAGGTTTAGCGATTGATGGACTAAAGGAAAATGAAGAAGTTGCGTACTTTTGGTCATCATTATTGTTATTGGCTTTGGTGTGAGTAAAACCATAGTTCGCTAGTCCCCCCAGCACATAGGCTGTGCTGTCAAATTGTGCAAAAGAAGCAGAACACATTAGGACAAAAAATATGGATAGTTGAATCTTTTTCATGGTTATTGATTTTTTTGTGGGTTCCCTATTTCTGAAGTTTATAGCCTTTTATTTGATTAGAAAGGTCACTCCTAATTGGGGGTTATTGAACCGAATGTTAAACTGGCTGTTTTTAACATCTACAGAAGAACTCTGAGAGTCGGAAAACTGGCTTTGATAGCTGTAGCCTGCTTCACCAAGCGAGGCCTGCAACATAATATTTTCCGTTACTTTCCAGCTAAGCCCTGGCATCAGGTTAAATTCATATCCTCGAGTGTCGTAAGTAGAGAAAGTGCTTCTCTGGTTACCGAAGCTCATTCCCGCCAGAGCCCTCCAGTTAAAAAACACACGCTCTGCTATTCCATAAAATTTTTGGTAGTATATACCCGCACGGACGTTTTCCCAGGTGTCTTTGGTGTTCGAGTCATTGTTCTTCGCTGTGGACGTGTAGTATCCTCCTGACAGTCCAATCAACGCATCTGATTTAATGATCTTTGCGAAAGAAGGAACAACTCCTATCGAGGATACACTTGAAAAAGCGTCGTTGTTATAACCAATCGCACCGCCAATCACAAATTTGGTGTCTTCAAACTGAGCGGAAGCCGACCCAGCGAAGAGCAAAAGGAGAAAAGCTAGTTGAAATTTTTTCATTGGTATGTGTTTTTTTTGCTAAAAATGTAACAATAATTAAGCCAAATTATTGCCTGCAAACTCATCTTTAAGAGAATCAAGCTCCATAAGATGGGGTTTTGATTGACCGCCGACCAGGCCAGTATCTCTCCAAAGTATAAAGATTCAGGGAGGTTGTGAACTACAGGAGACTGGAAAGTAGCCTATTTAATCATCGCTACTATTAAATAATTACCTTCATTCTGTAAGATTTCCTAAGGCCTCGGTACTAGCTAGGTAATGATCCGGTTGAATGGGGTAAAGCGAACATCTGAGGACTAACTTATAACCACAATATCCCTGGTGGCCATAAAAAGCAAAAGATCCAACGCACAGGAATACTGATTGATCTTAAAAATGAACGAAAGCGAACAGCAACAGATTTTTAACACATGGCTCGGCCAGTACAAGGCACTCCTGTTTAAGGTTGTGCGGGCCTATGCGTTCACGGAGTTTGACCGGGATGACCTGTTTCAGGAGATCACCATCCAGGTGTGGCATTCTATTCCAAAGTTCAGACATGAGTCGGCGGTGAGCACCTGGCTGTATCGGGTGTCGCTGAACACCGCCATTCGTTGGTCGATGAAGGAAAAAAAGCACAGCGAAGGCCGGGAGTCGATAGAAGGACTGCCTCCGGCACATCCGTTGTTGCTACAGGAACAAGCGATGCACAACGACGAAAAGCTGGCGTGGCTCTTCGCCGAAATCGCTTTGCTGAGCGAAGTAGAGCGGTCTCTTACCTTGTTGCTGCTCGATGGTTTCAGCTACAAAGAAATGGCGGATATGGTGGGCTTAACCGAAACCAATATTGGAGTTAAGATTCACCGGATTAAAAAACATTTGACAACTCAATCTAAAAAATATGAGCACTATGGAGTTTGAGGATTTAAAAAAAATTTGGGACACTCAAAATAATGAACCTATGTACGCTATTAACGAAACAGCGCTGCACCAGCGCATCCATCAGCACAAAAACAAAACGGGCTGGCTGGCTCATGTTAACGAGATCGGCATGATGTTCATTGCTACCGTAACGGGAGGGTTTTTACTGATTGATGCAATACTTGATCAGGAAAAGGCCTATTCCTACGTGGGCGGACTGGCCTTTCTTGTCATTGGTGTTTTTGTGTTCTTCAGTCGCCGAAACAGAAAGAGGAATGAGAACCGTTTCGACCAGTCGATGCTTGGCGAGCTTGAAGAGGCGATCAAAAATGCGGGCTACCTGGTTACTTTTGCCAAAACTTTTGTGTGGTGGTTTCTGCTGCCTGCTGCCATCTTTTCATTTCCTAACCTGGCACTAAACAACGCTTCCTGGGAGAAATACCTGCTTGTACTGGGTGCTTTCTTGCTCTCATATCTGGTGGTAACCTGGGAGTTGCACAAAGTACATTTGCCAAGGAAGAAGAAGCTGGAAAGTTTGAAGGCTAAACTGCTGGAAGACAAAGGTTGATCACAGAGTGCAGTTTCGTCAAAAACACGCAACAGTTAGCAGCAAACTTTACCAGAAGCATTGGAAAAAGGCGATAGTTTCCTGTGGTATTGGTTTTAATTTTATCAGCAACTAGTTTTAGAGAAAATTAACGTCAAATGGGTAAGAAAAAGAAGCTTTCCAAATCGCTGGTTGAGGGTGTCGACAAAGCTTTCCTCTGGCTGGAGAGCAAAAAATTCATATGGAGGACACCGGCTTTCCAAAAGGACTTCCAAAAGGACTATCCCCTTCTCGCCACGCTTCAAGACAATTATCCTGACATCCAAAGAGAGTGTAAGGCATTGCTCAAAATCAAAGATTCGTTGATGGACGTTAGTGCAATGGCGGGTGATCATACAAAAGGTGGCATCCATGCGGTAAAATGGAAGACATTCATGTTCAAGTCTGGCTTCATGGTGAAAAACAGCCGTGCACTTTGCCCAGTCACCTACGATACCATTAAAAATATTCCACATGTTTCCTCTGCCTTCTTTTCAATTCTGGATCCTAATCAGTACATAAAGGCGCACAGAGGCTACTATCAGGGGATTATGAGGTATCACTTGGGTGTGATAATTCCTGAAAATAATGCAAACAGCAAGTGCTGGGTGAGGGTGCACGATCACATTGGAGACAACCTGAAGTATGACAAATCAACCATAGTAAAAGGAGAGAAATACTATTGGAAGAACGGCGACGGAATAATTTTCAATGACAACTATCTACACGACGCTGCCAACGAAAGCGACCAGGTAAGAGTGATATTGTGGCTTGATCTGAAAAGAAAAATGCCTCCTTTTTTTAATGCTATCAATTCATTCTTCCTATTCATTGCGCACATTTCACCTGTTCTGGGAAAAATAAAAAAAAGAGCAGAGGATTACTCTGCTTATCTTCTCAAGATCAGTAAAAACAAACCGGAGCTAGCTGACGCTACTACCTGATATGGAAAATGGCAAAAACGAGCTTACCTATGGTTTTAGCGAAAATATAGTGAATGCTGGTTCGGAAGGGCTTGAGATGGCAGTTAAAGGAGGTAAATAGCGGAAACTAGCAGGCTAGCCAATACCATTTGTGGCATCGCTGCTGATTGGCAGCGGGATATGTGGTTCCTTATTCGGAAAGCTCGGTCTCCAATTGCCTGATACGACCCCCAATTGCGAGCACAATAAAGAAGTGCTGAGATTGCCGGAGGAATCCGTTTTTCAACTCATCAGTTGTGGCATTCCTCAATTTAGCTCAGGGGTTTTGGACTCGTCATCTGTAAGCATCAGTATGTTTTGCATCTTTTGCTGTTGCCTTACGTACACGAAAGTTTCGAACGACATTATCCATGGCAAAAACACACCACTACCAATCCACCATTCGCTGGACAGGCAACAAAGGCACCGGCACTTCAGGCTACCGTGATTATGAACGGAGCCACACCGTCAGCATCGACGGAAAGCCCGACATCCTCACTTCCTCCGACCCATCATTTCGGGGCGACAAAAGCAGGCACAATCCAGAAGAGCTATTTCTGTCTTCTATATCTTCCTGCCACATGCTGTGGTTTTTACATCTCTGTGGTGATGCCGGAATAGTGGTTACAGCGTATGAAGACCATGCGGAAGGGACTATGGAGGAAAACCCCGACGGCAGCGGACAGTTCTCCGACGTGCTACTAAAACCTGCGGTAACAATAACAGATGCTACAAGAGCTGATGAGGCCCAAAGGCTTCATCACAAAGCCAACCAAATGTGCTTTATTGCGAGGTCGGTCAATTTTAAGGTAAGGCATGAGCCTGGTGTTAGCATCGCCTAACCCTACTCCATCACCTCCTGTAGCTTCACATACGTCCCAACCAGCTTCTCGTTAATGGGAAGCTGGCAAGCAAGGCGGCTGTTGGGCAGGGCATTGGGCAGGGTATCCAGCATGTCCAGTTCAACGTCTCTTTGCTCATCCAGTTGGCCGAAGCCTTCTTCCACCGACACGTGGCAACTGGCACACAACGCCATGCCGCCGCAGGTGCCCAGCACCGGGTACTCCGATGCCTTCAGCACTTCCATGAGGTTGAGGCCCATGTCGCCGGGCACTTCTACTTCCCGCACCTCACCTGCCCTGTCCTCTACTTTAAATTTGATTAATTCCATTTCACAAAGGAGTTATGCCGTTTACAGTAGTGTATTTGAAGCTCAGTTTTTGATCCGGGTAGATGTATTTGAAAGCACTCTGCGCCATCAGTGCAGCTTCATGAAAACCACACAAAATAAGCTTCAGCTTACCCGGATACGTATTGATATCGCCAATGGCATAAATGCCCGGTATGTTGGTGCTGTAGTCTTCCGTATTCACCACAATGGCACTTTTGTCGATACCCAGGTTCCAATCGGCAATGGGGCCCAGCTTGGGGCTGAGACCAAACAAAGGAATGAGGTAGTCGGCTTCATAAGTATTAACCGCACTGGCCTGGTTTGTGATATGCACGGCTTTCAGTGTTCCGTCTCCATCGAGGCTATGCAGATTGGAATTAAGAAGCAGCCTTATTTTGTTCTCCTGTGCCAGTTCAAACACCTTATCGGCTGAATCGAGCGCTCCTCTGAAAGTTTGGTTGCGATGGACCAGCGTCACTTCTTTTGCTACCTCAGAAAGAAAAATTGTCCAGTCCAACGCTGAATCTCCACCACCGGCAATCACGATTTTCTTGTCCCTGTACTTCTCGGGGTCTTTGACCATATAGTCTACCCCCTTGCCTTCGAATTTCTCAAGGTTCTCAATAACCGGCTTGCGGGGCTCAAAGCTTCCAAGTCCGGCAGCTATTACTACCGCACCAGCATGAACCTCCGTACCATCAGAGGTGGAGAGAATAAAACTGCCGTCTTCCTGTTTCGTCAGCCCGTCCACCCGCTCTCCCAACGTAAACGTTGGCTTGAAAGGCTCTATTTGCTTCATCAGGTTGTCCACCAGCTCCTGCGCATTCACCGTTGCAAAACCCGGAATATCATAAATGGGCTTCTTAGGATATATTTCAGAAAGCTGTCCTCCCACCTGCGGCAGGGCATCTATCAAATGGCACTTGAGCTTTAACAGCCCAGCCTCGAACACAGCAAAAAGTCCTACCGGACCCGCTCCAATGATGCAAATGTCAGTCTTAATCATATTATTTAGTGTGGTAATATTTAGTGCAACAAATATATATAACGAATTATCTACTTTCTGGTTTTGACAACCTTCCTGCTTTAAGTCAAATTCTCGTAAATCTTATTGAGTATCCTGTTGAATTCATCGAAGTCCTTTTCATTCAGCCCCTCCCAGGCCTTCAGCCGGATTGAGCGAACTTGCTTTCGACTACTAGTCACCTTCTCACGCCCTTCTTGGGTAAGCTTAAGTATCGACACCCTCCTGTCTGCCGGGCTTTCAGCTCTTTCCACCAACCCCTTAGTGCATAGAATGTCTACAATACGGGTAACGGTAGGCATATCCTTGTACATCAAAGCAGCCAACTCCCTTTGACTGAGTGCCTCATTTTCATCTGTCAGCTTCATTACCAACCACTGATCCACCGTCATGTCGAAGCCCATCTCTTTGAACTGCTGCTGGGCATACCATTTTACCTTGCGGGCAGTGCGGTCGAGCAGTAAAGAATATTGGTTGTAAGGCTCTTTCAAGTCAAATTAGTTAGTGCACCAACTAAAGTAAGGTAATCACAACGATCCTGCAATCTTTCCCTGATAAATATTAAAAGGCGGGTTACTCCGGTTTGTAAGGCGGAAGACATATAGGCGTGGTTAGGGCTCTGAAAAAAACTTTGCAGGCCTGCCATTCTGTTACATCGAAATATTTGCATCGCCATGATTTACACATTTAACGGGTCAGAGCTCAACGCTTACTTTGGGCTCAGCACCGACTATGCCAGAGAAAGAGATCAGCTAACGAAGGAGCAGGGACTCATCCACATACTTTGGAACCGAAGCAACCGGGCCTCCACGGTTTTTGTAGACAATACACCCATTGTATTGCAACCCAACCAACTAACAACAAGCACGTACTTGCAAAAAGTGGCTTTTGAGAAGGGCTCCTCTCCCATCGCTGCTTTTTCATTCAATCGGGAGTTTTACTGTATTAACACCCACGACCATGAAGTTTCGTGCAACGGCATCATCTTCTTTGGCACACAGAGCATTCCCATCATAACATTGAGGGACGATGAGATCGATAAATTTGAGATGCTTTATCGTGTATTTGTTGACGAGTTTTCTACCCGGGACAATATCCAGGGCGAAATGCTGCAAATGCTGCTTAAGCGGCTGATCATCAAAATCACAAGGCTGGCCAGGACGCAGCTTATCACCAAAGAGCTGGATAATAACCAGATTGAGATTGTCAGAAAGTTCAATGTGCTGGTGGAAACGCATTTTAAAACAAAAAAACAGGTAGCCGACTATGCTGATTTGCTTTTCAAATCACCAAAAACCCTTTCTAACCTATTTGCCAAATTCAACCAGAAGTCGCCCCTGAGCATTATCCACGAACGCATTGTGCTTGAAGCAAAAAGGCAGCTGCTTTACACCGACAAAACCACCAAGGAAATTGCCCACGAACTAGGCTTCGACGAGGTGTCCTCATTTCACAAACTTTTCAAAAAAATCACCTCAATGGCACCGCAGCGATTCAAACATGAGGCCAAAAACATCACTATTGGGAAAAATGAACAATTAGTAGGGAAAAGCTGACTCTCACTCTGGCAAGCGGGCAGCGTAAAATTGTACTGTAAACGGTATTCAAATTTTTAATCACAAAACAGTACAACAATGTCAACATTTAAAGTACCCACGAAAGACGAAGTGAGCGAAGGCAACAAAGCTATTTTTGAGAAATTGGAAGCAGGCCTTGGCTTCGTACCCAACCTTTACGCTTCATTTGCTCACAATGAAACTGCACTAGGCGACTACATGGCCCTGCAGAACCGGAAAAGCACCTTGAAAGCCAAAGAGCGGGAAGTAATCAATCTGGTGGTGAGTCAGGTGAACGAATGTCAGTATTGTTTGTCGGCCCACACCGTGCTCGGAAGAATGAATGGCTTCACTGACGAGCAAATCCTTGAGATCAGAACTGGCCAGGCCTCGTTCGACAGCAAGCTGGATGCCCTGGCCAAGTTTGTGAAAGACGCCACCATCAACCGTAGCAAGCCCGGTAGAGAGTCAGTCGAAGCCCTGTTTTCAGCCGGATATTCTTCGGCTAACCTGGTGGATATCATTATTGTAATTGGCGACAAAGTCATTTCCAATTTCATCCATGGGGCAACTCAGGTGCCTGTCGATTTTCCTCTGGCACCAGAATTGGCCGAGGTAGCTCTTTAATCCATCGCTCCGTAAACTAAAACAACAATGAAGAAGCCAGCGGCATTTTTATTAACTATCCTGGCCATGCTTACAGGGTTTGTAACCTTCGCTCAGGAGGCAAAAACCATTAAGCTTGACCAAACACCCGGCGAGTTCAAAACAACTGAACTCACTCTAAAACCGGGTAAGTATGTGTTTGACGTAACCAACAAAGGTGTGGATCACGCTGTTGGTTTTGTGATCACACCTAAAGGAGAAACAGATCAGGAGAATCACATCCAAAGTTCGTATCTGTCGAAAATAATTGAGAATGGCGAATCAGCTCAATCCGGCGAGGTGACGTTGGAAAAGGGAGAGTATGTCTACTTCTGCCCTCTTAACCCAACGCCTCATTACCGGTTGGTGGTTAAATGATGGAGATTCTAAGAAGGTGTGTTGAAAGGTCTTCCTGCTGGGAAGACCTTTTTTTTTGCAAACATCCAGCGTAGCCACTAACAAAAAAGAATAGGGAAGCCAGTATTCAAGTTGTTTGCAAACATGAACATGGCAATCACCTTTGTTCACTCAACTACTTCCTGTATATTTTCAACTGACTAACCCTACACACATCACCAATGAAGCGGTGGCTCTTCTTTTTTCTGATTTTTGCAGGCTCCCCATTTCTCCTTTCAGCGGAAAAAAATCCCTTCAATGGCTTCATTGAAAACAAGGGGCAATGGGACAACAGCGTAAAGTTCAGAAAAAAGGTTCCGCACGGATTTCTGCTACTTCAGGACGCTGGCTGGGTGTATTATTTAAGCAACACTTTTGACAGCGCACATGGCCATTTGGACGGTCAAAACAGCGGAGCACTTCAGGAGTCGGCCGCAACTGGCGTGTCGCAGGCCATTTCTACCACCTTTGTGGGTGCCAACAAAAACCCTGCAACCTCCGGCATGGAGGCGCAGAGCTATTACCATAATTTCTTTTTGGGGGCTGAGACTCATTGGGCCACCAGCGTGCCGGAATTCAACGAAGTGCAATACTGTGATCTCTACGAGGGCATTGACCTGAAAATGGTTTCTTACGGCGGGGCATTCAAATATGACCTGATTGTATCGGCGGGAGGCAACCCCGGTCAGATTGCGATGGAGTGGAAAGGCTGCGGAGAGGTGTACCTGCTGAATGACAACCTGATTGTGGAAACCGAGTTTGGGCAAATGATAGAGCTGAAGCCGTTTGCCTATCAGCTGATAAATGAAGATACTGTGGAGGTGCCTGCTCGTTTCAACGTAGATGGCCAGCAGGTCTCTTTTGAATTCCCTGACGGCTACGACGAGGACAAAACGCTGATCATTGACCCGTTGCTCATTTTTAGCACCTACTCAGGCTCATCAACCGACAACTGGGGAAACACCGCCACATTCGACAAGGATGGAAACACTTATGCAGGAGGCATTATTTTTGGCGCAAGCACGGGGGCATTCGTCCCGTCAGTTGGGGCGTTTCAGGAAGATGTCAAAGGTGCGTTTGATGTAGTATTGATGAAATTCGATTCCACGGGATCGGAATTACTTTTTGCAACATATCTGGGGGGCGAATATGCAGAAACGCCCATTAGCCTGATAGTTAATAGCAAAAATGAGCTGGTAATGATGGGCACGACTTCCTCGCCTGACTTCCCAACGACCTCAAATGCCTATCAAAAACTATTTGGGGGAGGAAAGCTGATTGAACCGTTGGGGTATGAAGAATTACTTTATTCAAAAGGTGTAGACATTTTTGTGAGTATTCTGAATGATGATGGAACACAACTGATTGCCTCCTCATTTCTGGGGGGAAGTGAAAACGATGGAATAATTGCAGTCAGAGGTGCCTTGACACTCAACTACGGCGCCCAGTTCAGAGGAGAGGTAAATCTCGACGAGAACGACAATATTTATATAGCATCAAATTCTTCTTCACCCGACTTTCCGATGACCAATCAAATAATGTCTCACAGTGGGTATGAGGACGGGCTATTGATTAAAATGGATGCGCAACTGTCGGCAATGAAGTGGGGCACCTTCATTGGCGGGGACACCACCGACGTGCTGTTCAGTGTAAAGCCAGATGGAAAGGGGGGTGTCTTTGTAGCTGGAGGTACAATGAGTCAGGCACTTCCCTTTGAGGTAAATGGATGGAAAAGAGCAAACTCGGGCGGCGCTGAGGGCATTCTTCTTCACTTTAACGAAAGCATCAGCAGTTTTGACGCTGCCACTTTTCTTGGAACTGACAAATCGGATCAGGCTTATTTTGTGGAACTTGACGGCAATGGCGACGTTTACGTGCTGGGACAAACGAAGGGCAACTATTATATCAAAGGTGACCGGTACATCAACCCGGGAAGCGGCCAATTTTTGCAGAAGTTTAATCCTGACCTGCGCACCACCCAGTGGTCGACCGTTTTTGGTTCCGGCACCCTGCCTAGTAATATTTCCCCCACCGCATTTTTGGTTAGTGATTGTAACAATATCTATATCAGCGGCTGGGGTGGTAGCTCCATCAATCAAAGCAGTAGCTACAATCAGGGAAATACTTTCGGCATGCCACTCACACCAGATGCATTTCAATCTACCACAGACGGGGGCGATTTTTACCTGATTGTTTTCGAGCCGGATGCAGCCGATGTTTTGTATGCCACCTACTTTGGTGGAAACCCCGGCAGAGATCACGTAGACGGAGGTACCAGCCGCTTCGATAAACGTGGAGTGGTTCATCATGCGGTTTGTGCCAGTTGCAAATTGCCAAATAGCGCCGCACATGGCATCTTCCCAACTACAGAAGGCGCCTGGTCGGAAACCAACAACAGCGACAACTGCAACCTTGGCGTTTTCAAATTTGACCTCTCCACTCTTTCGGCAAGCTTTGTTACCAACACACCCGACCTGCAAAACCCGGACATCAAAGAAGGGTGTGCTCCTTTTGAGTTTCTGTTCACTAACGAAAGTGTGGGAGGCGAAACTTATTTCTGGGATTTGGGAGACGGTGCCACATCAACCAATAGCGACACCGTGCGGCACACCTATCAGTCCGCAGGTGAGTACACGATCACCCTTACTGTTACCAACCCAAATACCTGCAAAAACCTTGATGTGACAACCAGGCAGCTGGTGCTCACGCAGGGAACGTACACATTGAGTCCCTCAGCAACTATTTGCTATGGCGAATCGATTCAACTGGAAGCCACCGGAGGTACTTCCTATTATTGGACGCCAGGCACGAGGGGGTTGAGCTCCACCGACATTGGCAGCCCGACGGCCAGTCCCAATGCCACTACCACCTATTTTGTGGAGATTTACAACGACCAAAACAAATGCACTTTCATTGACTCTCTTACCGTCAATGTGCTTGAAGAAATCACTATCAGTTCAGAAATAGAGGCCATCTACAATTGCTCCGGCGTATCGGAATACAACTTTACAGGAAACGTACAGGGCACAGACTTAGCCTACTGGGATTTTGGCGACGGGACACAATCTTCAGTGTTGGTTGGCACCCATCAGTATGCAACGGAAGGAACCTTCGCCACACGACTTATTGCTCCCAACGAGCTTTGCGTGGAGGAAGTGGCTGACGTTGTCAAAGTAGGTGAGCTCATGGTTCCCAACGCCTTCTCTCCCAATGGAGATGGTGTGAACGACAGGTTTGAAATTCAGTACATACAACCGATGCCGGTTACCATAGTAGACCGGACGGGTAAGGTGGTTTACCAAAACAATGAATACACCAACCAGTGGGATGGCGATAACCTGCCAACGGGCATCTACTACTATGATGTGGTGCTACCCGATTTCACCACCTGCAACGGATGGGTACATTTGCTGAGGTAAGGGTTTTAGAACCTTTCCTCGTAAACAGTTTCACTCGAATTGGCCAACTTCACATTGGCCACCTGCCCGGCTCCCTCAAAAGCAAATCGTATACCTATAATATCTCCTATTGAGCCAGACTGATTCTCGGTAAGCAAGGATGTTCCGTTGAGCAAAACTTCAAATTTATCTCCCGTTCTTGATACGTTTAATGTTTGCCATTGCGAAAAATCGCAACCAAATGCACTCAAGTCTTCTGTCTTCCCGTCGATCCACCTGTTCCCGGTTAGCAGCCCCAGATTGGACACACAGCCCTTGTCGGACAAAGGAATAATCACAGCGCTTTCGGTGGCCAGCAAATAAACGATCACATTGCGGCAAACAGACTCTTCGACAGTGGAAGTATTTCTCAAACTTGCTTCAAAGACGAAGTCTGTCCCGTTAACCCCTTCAAATTCTCTTACGTTGTGAAACGTAGCCCATGTCTCATTAAAAACGGCAGCACCTGATTTTTCCCTGAAAACCTTTGATGAAATACCCATCCATCCTTTCCCTTTTATTTCGTCAGGGTGCAGATACACCGGTACCGGCGACTTATCGACCATGGCCTTCCAGCCAAGTGATTTGATGAATACATTGTCCATCGCTTTCACTTCACCGTCGACAATAAGCCGGGCACCAAAATAGCCCGGGTAGTAGTAGATAGAGGTGTGGTAATTGCCTTTTTCATCTACTTTCTCTCTCCGTTCCGGATCCCAGTTCTGCTGGATGTAAACATCCTCCGACTCGTACTGAGCGACGTCATAGTGGAAAATGACGGAGTTGGGCAGGTCGTCGGAAGTTTTCTTGCTTTCGAACAAGGGCTTGGGAAGCTCCTTCTTCTCCGGTGTTTCAGGCTTCTTTTCTTCCTTGCCCATCATCAAAAATGAGGCGATAACCAATGCAATCACACCTACCGGCGCAATCAGCAGCAAGCCATTTTTCTTTTTGTTTTTTTTCGGGCCAATAATTCTATCGGAGTTAATGGAAGCCTGATTGACAGTAGCACCCGTTGGTGTCACCGGAATACCTCCTTTTTGGCGAAACTGCCTCCAATTGTCATATCCAACAAACTGAGCCAAAGCATTTAGCGTGGCCACGTTAGGCGAACTTTCATATTTAACCTTGCCCCAAATACGCTTTAGCGTAGTCACGCTCAGTCTCACCTGTGTTTTCTCGAATATTTTTTCGCTGAGAATTTCAAAGTCTTCACTAGTCCACAAACTGGCATTTCCCCAGCCAAGCTGTGACTCAATTAATTTTCTGCAGTGAGCTATCAAATATTCCATTCTCGTTGAAGATACAATTTTATACGAAAAAGTCGGCTAAGGGTACGGAGTGCTTGTGTGAATGATCTTGAACAAACTTGAACTGCGGTTGGACTTGACCTCATCCGACTGTTAACGACCTTGTTGGCATTGTCAAACAAAACTCAAAACAAATGAAAAGATTGAATCCATTGACATTGCTATGTATCGCTTTGTTTTTTAGCCAATTAGCCGTGGGGCAATCCTACGATCTTCAACAATTGCTAAAGAGTGATGGTCTTACGGTCATCGACCGCAAAGTGACACCACTCAATGACGGCGGAAAAAAGGCGGTTTCCTTTTCCGACAAAAGCGATGCAGGTGGCTATGCCCTGATCAAGGGGTTGGAATTCAGCGAAGGGACGATTGAAGTTGACATCAAAGGAAAAGACGTTCAGGGCAAGAACTTTGTTGGCGTTGCTTTTCACGCTGTACCTGAAGACGGCAAGGAGACTGCCGCCGATATCGTTTATTTCCGTCCTTTCAATTTTAAATCAGGCGAACAAATTCGTCGCAGCCACTCGGTACAGTATGTAAGCCCACCCCAGTGGGACTGGAGCGAGCTGAGGGAGAAGTATACCGGAAAATACGAAAATGAAATCCCCTCTCCACCTGATCCGAACGGCTGGTTTCATGCCCGCATAGAAGTAAAAGGCAAAGAAATCACTGTCTACGTCGACGACGCAAAAGAGCCTTGTTTAAAAGTGACCAAACTCAACGACAGAACCACGGGCAGCGTGGGCATATGGGTGGGTTACGCCACCAATGGTGACTTTGCAAATCTGACAGTCAAAAAGGCAAAATAAACCGGAAAGGCGTTACCCTGGAAAAATAACTGTTCGAAATATTTTAATCCTGGCTATTGACACAGTCAGGGTTACTTCTATATATTTACGTAAGCACTTACGTAATTTAAATCATTTATGGATTTTTATCAAATAGCTGGCAAAATGGCCGTAGGCAGCAGACTACGAAAACTCAGTGACACACTCACTGAAAACGCCGCCAAGGTATACGATGTTTATCAGGTTGATCTGGAGCCCAGGTGGTTCCCGGTATTCTACACCCTGGCGAAAACCGAGGGCCTTGGCGTAATGGAAATTGCACAGAGTATAGGGCAAAGTCATGCCTCAGTCAGCCAGATAATCAAGAAGATGAAAAAGAAAGGGCTGATTGCCGAGGTCAAAGACGAAGCCGATGGCCGGAGAAGTGTGGTAGAGCTTTCAGCAAAAGGCAAAGAAGTGAGTGCAAAGCTGGAACAGCAAATGGTAGACGTCAAGAGCGCATCGGAAGAGTTGCTATCGGAAATGCAATACGATATGTGGAAATCCATCGAGGAAATGGAATTCCTGCTGGAACAGAGAAGCCTTTTCGACAGAGTAATGGCTAAAAGGAAAGAAAGAGAGGTGCAAAAAGTGAAAATCTTCGACTACGATGCTCAATATCAAAACGACTTTAAGCAGTTGAATATCGAATGGATCGAGGCTTACTTCAAGGTCGAGAAAACGGATCTCCTTTATCTGGACAACCCCAAATCATACATCATCGACAAGGGTGGGCATATTTTTTTCGCTGAATACGACGGAGAAATCGTCGGGACGTGTGCCCTGGCAAAGATGGACAATGAAACTTTTGAACTGGCAAAGATGGGAGTAAGCCCCAAGGCCCAGGGTAAAAAGATAGGCTGGCTGCTCGGTCAGGCCTGTATCGATAAAGCCAAAGCCTTAGGCGCAAAGCGTATATTTCTTGAGAGCAATACCCGGCTGGTGCCAGCTATCAATCTTTATCATAAATTGGGTTTCCAAAAGGTGACCGGACCTCCGTCGCCTTATGAGAGAGCCAACATACAAATGGAATTGATTTTATGAGCAGCATTGTCTTTACCACGCCGACCTCTGACGATGATCTACAGCAGATTCTTGATGTCCAGGAGAGAAATCAGCCCCATAATATAACACCGGAGCAGCTGGCCAAAGAAGGCTTTGTAACAGTGCGGCACAACCTGGATTTGCTTCGTTCAATGAATGAATCTGCGCCTCAGGTCATCGCCAAAGATGGTGGTAAAGTGGTGGGCTACGCCCTGGTCATGCTCCAGTCATTTCAGGGTCTGATACCCGTATTAAAACCGATGTTTGTAACGCTTGAATCGCTCAGTTACCGGAACAGGCCTATGCAGTCATACAACTATTACGTGATAGGCCAGGTGTGTGTAGCTGAAGGATACCGTGGAAAGGGTGTTTTTGATGGAATGTACCAACAGCACAAAGCGTTGTATGCCAATCAATTCGACATGTGCATCACGGAGATTGCCTCTAGAAACCCCCGGTCTCTCAGAGCTCACCAGCGGGTTGGGTTCCAAACCATACACACCTTTACCGATGCTACTGACACCTGGGATATCGTTGCCTGGGACTGGAGATAAGACAGATTAAAGAGATAAAGTAATCTATTTGAGATTATCTTATATTGGCTGTTGATAACATCCAACTACCTATGAGACTTTATACACTTGTTTTCTTTTTTACACTGCTCTTATTTGCCTCCTGCGAAAAAGAGGCAACGAAAACATCCAAAAAGCTACGTTTCAACACGCCCGCCAAAGTATTCGAAGAAGCCATGCCCATCGGCAACGGTCGCCTTGGTGCAATGATGTACGGCGGTGTTGCCAAAGAAAAGTTCTCATTGAATGAAGAAACACTTTGGTCAGGTGGGCCTGTCGATGCCAACATGAACCCGGGGGCATACAAGCATCTCCCAGCGGTAAGAGCAGCCCTTTTCAACGAAAACTACCAGCTGGCTGATAGCCTCGTCCGCAATATGCAGGGCTCCTTCTCACAGGCTTATGAACCCATGGGCTTTCTTACCATTAATTTCGACCATGCTGGCGACCCAACTAAGTATAACAGGTCGCTTGACTTAAGCCGGGGCATCGCAACTGTTGACTATGAAATAAATGGCACAGCTTTTCATAGAGAAAGCTTTGTGTCATTCCCTGATCAGGTAATGCTGGTGAGGCTTTCTGCTGAAGGAAATGACAAGCTAAATTTTGAATTGGGCCTCAATAGTAAACTTCCGTTTTCCACTGTAGCAGAGGGAGCACAGGTGACCATGAAAGGCTTCTCTCCCATCAAGTCGGAGCCAAGCTATCGGGGCGATATGCCCGATGCGGTGAGGTATGATAGCTTGAAGAGCATGCGTTTCTGCACCATTGCCAAGGTGCTGTCGACCGACGGAACCTCCACTACCACCGACGATCAAGTAAAAGTGTCGGGGGCCTCGTATGCCATCATTGCACTTTCCGGTGGCACCAGCTTCAATGGATTCGACAAGCAACCTGGCACACAGGGAAAAGACGAGATTGCCGCCGCCATACAGTATCTCACCAAAGCTGAAGGCTCCGATTACGACATTTTATTGACAAGGCACAAAGAAGACTTTGGTAAACTATTCGATAGGGTGTCCATTGACCTTGGGCACTCGGCGGCCGATACGTTACCCACACCTGAACGCCTCAAGCGCTTTACGGCAGGTGAAGCAGACCCTGACCTTGCGGCTCTTTACTTCCAATACGGACGCTATCTGCTCATCAGCAGCTCAAGACCCGGCGGCATCCCCGCCAACCTACAGGGTATCTGGAACGAGCATGTGCGTCCGCCCTGGAGCAGCAATTACACCACCAACATCAATGTGGAAATGAACTACTGGCCGGTGGAGGTGGCTAACCTGTCGGAACTGCATGAGCCGCTTCTACAATTCGTCGGAAAGCTGGCGCAAACTGGCAAAGTCACTGCCAAAAACTTCTACGATGCAGACGGATGGGCGCTTCATCACAACTCAGATATTTGGGCAATGACCAACCCCGTAGGTGATTTTGGGAATGGTTATCCCGGCTGGGCCAACTGGAGCATGGGTGGCCCATGGATCAGCACCCACCTTTGGGAGCACTTCGCCTTTTCCAGAGACACAGTCTTTCTTGAAAACCACGCCTATGACTTGATGAAAGGAGCCGCTCAGTTCTGCCTCGATTACCTGGTAGAAGGGCCCGATGGTTACCTGGTCTCCGCCCCGTCCACCTCGCCCGAAAACGACTACATCACCGACAAAGGATACGTAGGCGCCACCTTCTATGGCGGAACGGCAGACCATGCCATGATCCGGGAGTTGTTTATCGACCTTATTGAGGCAACGAAGGTACTTAACAGGGATGAAGATTTGAGGAAGGAGCTGGAAAGCACATTGGACAAGCTGTACCCCTATCAGGTGGGCCAGAAAGGAAACCTACAGGAGTGGTACCACGACTGGGAGGACAAAGACCCTCACCACAGGCATATTTCCCATTTGTTCAGCATTTACCCTGGGCACTCTATCACCACAAACAGCACACCGGATTTGATGAAGGCGGCCCGTCGTTCACTTGAACTGCGCACCAACAATGGCACCGGCTGGTCTATTTCATGGAAAATCTCTTTGTGGGCCCGGTTGCTGGATGGAGATATGGCGCTGGATGCCATCAAAAAGCTTTTCAATTACATCGGTACAGAGGAAGGCGTGCAATACCAGGGCGGCGGCACCTACCCTAACCTGATGGACGCCCACCCACCTTTTCAGATTGACGGAAACTTCGGAGGCACAGCCGGCATTGCCGAAATGCTACTGCAAAGCCATGAAGGAGTCATCCATTTACTACCAGCGTTGCCTTCTGAGTGGAAATCCGGAAAAATCACCGGGTTGCGTGCACGTGGTGCCGTAACCGTCGATATAGAGTGGAAAGACGGGAAGCTGGTATCGGCAGTCATCAGTCCTGACTATGACGGGGAATACACGATCAGATTCGGAGATAAAATGCAGACTATAGCGGCGAAAAAAGGAAGTAGGCAATCGATAAAATTCTAACAATATGGCGTACGATGAGCACCTCGCTGAGCGAATTGGCCAAAGCCTGAAATCACTCAAGGTTTCGTTTGAAGCCAAAAAGATGATGGGAGGGCTTTGCTACCTCGTCGATGGGAAAATGACCGTGGGTATTGTGAAAAATCAATTGATGGCCCGCATTGACCCTGATATCTACGAGAAAGCACTACAACGAAAAGGAGCCAAGGAGATGGACTTCACTGGCCGACCAATGAAAGGTTATGTGTTCGTGTCACCTGAAGGCATGGATTTGGACGATGACCTGGACTATTGGGTCAGGTTGGCAGTTGAATTTAACCCCAAGGCCAAGGCAAGTAAAAAGAAGGGTGCTTAAAAAATCTCTTTCACCCTCAAATTAAAACCAACAAGCACGTTAGACTGAATTTCGTCCTCCCCAATAAACCGATTTCGAAGTTCGAATTTTCCATTATCACCCAGCACAAAAATTTCGACAATCTCCTCACCTGGATACACTATCCAATATTCCCTAACACCGCTTTCTTCGTACAGGCTGTATTTGTTTTTCAGATCCTTCGCTGCTGTAAAGGGAGAAAGTATTTCCACGACCAGGTCAGGAGCACCTATGCATCCTTTGTCGTCTAATTTGTTCTGGTCACAAATCACCACGATATCCGGTTGAACGACATTGAATATTTCTTTGTCTTCGCTACCTTTCTTGGCTGGGAGTCGGACATCAAAAGGTGCCATGTAAACCTCACATCTCTGACCCTGAAGGAAGTTGTAAACTCTGGCACCTAGGTCAATACTTACCTTTTGATGCTTGCGGTTAGGGCCAGGCGACATATGAAAAATCTTACCTTTGATCAGTTCCACACGGTCTTCAAAAGTCCACCGTAAGTAATCGGCATAGGAATAGACTGCTCCCGAATCAAGAAGCGTAATGTCGTCGATATTTTCCTCTGGTATGTTATATTTTACTGGCATTATATAAATATAAAGACTTAACGCCTCTTTCTAAACAAAAACCCCAACCACTTTGAATGATTGGGGTCAGTATATGTTTAGTAGACTTGCAATTAGCTCACATTCATGTTCGGGTCGAACTCAGCCTTCCAGGCCAAAATTCCACCGGCCAGGTTATAGGCATTATCAAGCCCCTTTCTTTCGAGAAACTCCACAACCGTACCGCTTCTTCTTCCGCTTCTACAGTACACCACCACCTGCTTGCCTTTCTCCACTTTATCGATGTTGTCGGCCATGTTGCCCATAGGTATGTGCAGCCCACCAATATTGGCCTGAGCCACTTCATTGGGCTCTCTTACGTCAATTAGCTGAAAGTCAGCTCCTGAATCCATCAGTTTTTTCAGTTCGTTTACACTTATTTCCTTCATGGCTATTCCCGTTCTTTAATCTTCGAAGATCAAATTAAGTCCTTCAAAAAACAACAATTAAATGCTTAATCAGTATTTAAAGCCACTAATTTTTTTGAAAAGTTCCAAATAAGCCTTCACTTTGTCGCCTTCAATTTTGTAGTTACAGCATATGAGCAGCAAAAAACATTTCGAAACCAACGCCATCCGTATACAGGCAGAACGTTCTTCACAACGAGAACACAGTGTGCCCATCTACGCCACGTCTAGTTTCGTATTCGATAATGCTGAGCAAGCCCGTGCGTTATTTGCCAATGAGGAGCAAGGCAACATATACAGCCGGTTTTCTAACCCCAATAATGATGAATTTATCGAGAAGCTGTGTCTGTTAGAAGGAACAGAGGACGGTATGGCCATGGCCTCGGGTATGGCAGCCATGTTCACCAGCATGGCGGCTTTTCTGAACAGCGGCGACCATATCATCGCTTCCCGTTCTGTCTTCGGCTCCACCCACCAGATCCTGACACAGCTTTTCCCTCGCTGGGGTATCACACATACTTACGTAGACCTGAGCGACCCCGCTGAAGTATGGGAAAAAGCTGTAACACCCAATACAAAAATGGTATTTGCAGAAACTCCCTCTAACCCAGCGCTCGACTTGATAGACCTGGAGTGGTTAGGGAAGTTCGGTAAAAAGCACAACCTGATTGTCAATATCGACAACTGCTTTGCTACCCCTTACCTGCAAAACCCAGCCAAATACGGTGTGCACATCGTTACCCACTCAGCCACTAAGTTTATCGACGGCCAGGGAAGAGCGATTGGCGGTGCTGTGCTCGGCAGCAAAGAGCATATCGAAAAAGTAAGGTTCTTCGCCCGACACACTGGCCCTGCCATGTCTCCATTTAATGGTTGGATTCTCTCCAAGAGCCTGGAAACACTGGCGGTGAGAATGGAAAAACACTGTGACAATGCACTAAAACTAGCCACTCACCTGGAAAGCCACCCCGAGGTGGTTTGGGTGAAATATCCTTTCCTTCCTTCTCACCCGCAACAGGCGTTGGCAAAAAAACAAATGACCCTTGGCGGCGGCCTGGTCACCTTCGAGCTGGGTGGTGGAGTAGAAAGAGGCAAGAGATTCCTCAATGCACTGAAAATGATCTCTTTCTCAGCCAATTTGGGCGACACACGTACCATTGCCACTCACCCTGCCTCCACTACTCACTCGAAGCTCAACGCAGAAGAGAAAAAAGTGGTGGGCATCACCGATGGACTCATCAGGGTGTCAGTAGGCCTGGAGCACCTTGATGACGTAATTGCCGACTTAGAGCAGGCAATTGAGGCATCGAAATAGCAATCAAATACTGGTGGCAATAAAGCATCAACCCCAGCTATCAGTTGATGCAAGATAACTGAGCTGAGGCTGATGACAACTTTGCCGTAAGTGACTTTATATTTTAAAGAACCACGAGCAATTGGGCAGCGGAAAGGAGTACACATCTCCATCTTGAAATACCGTTACGCCAGCCAATGCAATTTGGAAAGCCCTCCCTTCCCTATGCTGAAATCTTACTCCGGGCATCAAAACCAACGCTGAGAATCTTTCATAACCAGACTCATCCGAGATTCTTACCGAAGTAAGCATTCCATTGCTGTCGTAGTTCTCGTGCCATCCGCTGTTTTTGCGGTATTGGCTGGCGACAAAAAACATTGAGTCAAATATGAAGCTTGACTTACTACCTACCGGTGTTACACCGGCAATCGAGAACGACGGCGCCTTTGCCATCCCGTTTTTTTCTGATCGGTAGGGAATGTTGGGGTAGTAGTATCCTCCAGATTCGTCGGCAGTAACAGGGTAAACGCCGGGCTCAGAATAATAGCTTTCCCCACCTAGCTTTATGTACAAATACCCGGCCGAAAAGGTAATATTGCTCCTTCGGTCTCCGAAAGTCACCATCCCCCAGTGGAGGCCTCCTGCACCTTTAAAGCTGTTGAGATAACCGGACGAGCCAAGAAGTGTCCCGACACCAAAACTAACTTTCTCATTCCGTGTCGGAATGGATAACTTGAACACTCCGACGAATGGGCTGGCTATCCAGGTAGACATGATGCCCGCAGAAAAGTTGTCGGCCAGGGAGAAATGAACTTCAGGCCCGTAAAGGTTGAGCATGCCATAGTCCTCCCCTTTCCTGATCGGCAATGCATTGGTAGTGAAATAGTACCTTGTACTAAACGGATCATTGCTCTGGTACTCTCCCGTTAGGGCAATGCGATCCGACTCGGCGAAGGGCCTGATAGTTTTGACATCGCTCTTGGGTATATAAATTTTCCCAAGGTTCTCCGTTTCAAGAAGTATTTCTCTCCCATCATCGCTCACAATAACGCCTACTCTTACAATACCATCGTGAGTAGTGACAACCACCCTTTCTGCCAAGCCATTGGCAGCTGGTTCCTGTGCACATGCTGCAAATGAAATAACAAGAGCAGCCACAAATGAAAAAATCAGTTTTGCTTTCATGGTACGAATCGTTTAAAAAATGATACTGGCCTTATAAAAAATCTTAAGTTCAACACGTGAATTCCAGGTCGGGCAAGCACTATCAGCTATAGCCTCCGCCTTTAAAAAAAAACTCGCATAAGGATGCTGAGCAATAACACGGGATCAAAAAGTAGCGATAGCATGCTACCCGCTATGGTAGGTTCTGCAAAAAGTCGGCCAATTCCTATTTATTGAAAGTCGCTAAACGATCAAAAAGTACTATTCCCATCCCAGTGAACATCAAGGCAATAACCTTCGCCAGGCTATTCCGTCACCCTAATATTATATTCTGGAGCGGATCATATACTGTCCCTTGCCAAATATTACTACTTTTGCAGCTTCCGAATAAACAGCAAAAAAGAATGGATTCTGCAGAATTGAAAAAAGTTGCCCTCAACGATGTTCACGTGGCCCTGGGTGGCAAAATGGTGCCTTTCGCAGGCTACAATATGCCTGTTCGCTACTCCTCTGACCTGGACGAACACCATACAGTTAGAAATGCCGTAGGTGTCTTCGATGTGTCGCACATGGGAGAGTTTATGGTAGAGGGCCCGGGTGCCCTGCCCCTCATCCAAAGCGTGACATCCAACGATGCTTCGAAACTAGTAGACGGACAGGCGCAGTACTCCTGCCTGCCCAACGACAAGGGCGGCATTGTTGACGACCTGCTGGTATATAAAATGGCTGACGAGAAATACCTGCTAGTGGTCAACGCCTCCAATATCGACAAAGACTGGAACTGGATCAGCAGCCACAATTCCTTCGGAGCGAAAATGACCAATATCTCCGACGCCACGTCACTTTTTGCGGTGCAAGGCCCCAAGGCGGTAGGAGTCCTTCAAAAGCTCACCAGCGTCGATCTTTCAGCTATTGGCTACTACCACTTCACTGTAGGCGAAATGGGCGGCATCAAAGACGTCATCATTTCCGCTACTGGCTACACCGGCGCTGGCGGTTTTGAGCTGTACGTGAAAAATGAGGACGCTAAAAAGCTCTGGGACAAAGTATTTGAAGCAGGCGCATCGGCAGGCATCAAACCCATAGGCCTTGGCGCCAGAGACACCCTACGCCTGGAAATGGGTTTCTGTCTCTATGGCAACGACATTGACGACACCACCTCTCCCATCGAAGCTGGCCTCGGCTGGATCACCAAGTTTACCAAAGAATTCACTAACTCCGCAGCCATCAAGACCCAAAAAGAAGCTGGTATCAGCAAAAAGCTGGTTGGCTTCGAGCTGGTTGACAGGGGCATTCCACGAGCCCACTATGAGTTATTCAATGCCTCTGAAGAAAAAATCGGCGAAGTAACCTCCGGCTCACAATCTCCCACTCTCGGCATAGGCATAGGCATGGGTTATGTCAACAAAGAATACAGCCAGCCAGACACGGAAATATTTGTGGGAGTAAGGGGCAAGTTCCTAAAGGCCAAAGTGGTAAAAGTGCCTTTTCTAAAAAAGTAAACTGATGAGGAATATTGACGTCTGCCTTTCTCCGGAACTAATCCATCAATACGAGTTAAAAGGCAAAATTGTGGTGGTGGTGGACATACTCAGGGCCACCTCCTGCATGGTGTCGGGCCTGGCTACCGGAGTAGCCGCCATCAAACCATTGGCCGATGTGGACATCTGCAAAGGGCTTAAGCAGGAAGGCTACTATACGGCAGGTGAACGCAACGGCAGCAAGGTGGAAGGCTTCGACATGGGCAACTCCCCTTTCGAATACATGGAGCCTCACCTGAAAGGACAGAAAGTGGCCGTTACCACCACCAATGGTACCCTTGCCATCGAAAAGTCAAAGTCGGCGGAACAAATCATCATCGGGGCCTTCCTCAACCTGACCGCCGTTGCAAAATACATCCAGCAGCAAGACAAAGATGTGGTAGTAGTTTGTGCGGCCTGGAAAGGAAAAGTGAATCTTGAGGACAGCCTGTTTGCCGGCGCCCTGGTTGAAAGGCTGGCCACTTCGCACCAACCTGAGTGCGATGTCCCCCGAATGATGGTAAAGCTATACCAGGTCGAAAAAAATGACCTCTTCACATTTGTGAAGGCATCGTCGCATGCCCGTCGGCTGAACAAGCTGGAGGTATTTAAGGACATCGAATTTTGCGTGCAGGAAGATCGGTTTGATGTTGTTCCTGTGCTGAGAGAGGGACATCTCGTTTTGCCAGGTTAAAATAGTGCCGACGGGCAACCCCACCGGCACTACATCCTTAGGCTACTCACTCCGCAACGTCTGCACAGGGTTGACGCTGGTAGCTTTAGTCACCTGACTTGCCACCGTCACAGCTGTTGTCACCAGCACAATGCCCATCGCCAGAATAAATGGGAGCGCCGTGGTTTCCTTGGGGTCTGGATAAATAGCGTTGATCATTTGAGTGATAAGAAAAGCACCTGCCGGCGCACCCAAAAGGAAGGCAATAAGAATCGTCCAAAAGTATTGTTTACTGGCAATTCTGATAATCTGTAGCGCATCAGCTCCCAATACCTTTCGTATGCCAAACTCCTTTTTTCTGCTTTGGATGCTAAAGCCAAGCAAGCCGAACAGGCCCAGACAAGCCAGCACAATAGCTAAGCCAGAGATGAAGCTTATGATTACAATATTTCCCTGATTCTCCTTGAAGAAGTAGTCAAAAACATCTACCTGATACTTGCTGTTGTAAGGGTCGTTAGGGGCAATTCCTGTCCATGCTGATGCAAAATATTCGTCCAGCTCTTTTTCATTCCCCGCAGCGGTTTTCACTACGAAATAATTAAAATCCTCCTCGGGAGCAGCAGTGAAAACAGATGGTAGCATTTCATCATAAAAAGCATTGCACATAAAGTTTTCCACTACCCCCACTACCGTGTACCGTGTGCTATCGTAAGTCACCTGTTGACCTATGGCATCGCCCCAACCGGCCTTTTCCACAAACATTTCTGTTACAATGATACTTCCTGATTGGTCAGCTGCTTTGCTGTCTCCAAAGAACCGCCCTTCCTTCAGGCGGAAGCCCATCGTTTCCATATAGTTTTCGCCCACATGAAAGGCATAGGTTTTGACCTCCTTATCAAGCACCTCGGCTTTGGTGAGCTTATTGGCCCTGGCTACATGGTAGTTACTCCCGGCATAGCTCAAAACAGAGGTATTCTTGTTAGCCGCATCCCTCAAGGCCTGAAAGTCCGACGCCTCCCCCAGTGGCATTGAAATGATTCCTTTGGGGTTGTATCCCCAGTCTTTTTCTGCCTGATAAATGGCATTGTCAGTAAAAACAAAGCAAGCGATGATGGTGCTTATGGCAAAGAAAAACTGGAAGCCCAGCAATATTTTGCTAAAGACGTTCTTCGAACCGAGCTTCTCATTTCCTCTGAAAATACTGGTTGGTTGAAACTTCGACACATAGAAGGCCGGGTAGGCACCGGACACCAGACCAATAAATAGCAGCAGTCCAGCAAAAAAGGCAATCAGCATTGGAAAACTTGAAAATTCAAAAGGAATAGTAATTGGGATCATTGTGTTTAGTCCAGGCAAAAAGAAATAATAGCTCATTACGGTACCCAAAGCCAAAGCGAAAGTGCACAGAATGATGTTTTCCAAAATGAATTGGTAAATAATCTGTCGCCGGTTGCCTCCAATCACCTTCCTCATGGCTATTTCCTTCAAACGTCTTGTGGCAGCTGTGACGGAAATGTTCATATAATTAAAACAAGCCAGCAAAACCAACATAGATGCTACCACAGAAAGCCCGATACGCCCGGCTGGGTGCCCAGCTCCACTTATCGAACCATCTATTTCAAATGACCTCAGCGCTAGTTGACTCAATGGCACCATTTCAAATTGTTCGATAGGCCATTTGCTACTTGTCTGATTCTGCAGAGCCACAAATCCATTAAAAGTCTCCTCTAACTCCTGCGACTGATGACCATCTTTCATTTCAATAAAAATAGCGTCAGTGGCATATGACCAGTCGTAGTGATCTTCGAGCTTTAAATCAAAGAAGTTGTCAATAGGCACCATGATTTCAAATGAAAAGCTCGCTTTATCCGGCGTCTTTTCCATTACCGCCCCCACCGTATAGTTCTGAATCAAACCGTTGGAATACTTGATGGAAACGTCCTTGCCCATTGGGTTTTCCTGTCCGAAATATTTCTCTGCGGTATTTTTATCAATCACCACATAGCTCTTATTCTCCAGCGCATTTACATCTCCATACTTGATGGGAAAATCAAACACTTTCAGCAGAGCCGGGTCAACAAACGATACCAACTCACTAAAAACATTGTCACCAAACCGCATATTGCCGTACTGGAATTCGACACGCACCACATTGTCAACTCCAGCGTGCTTGTCCACCAAATCCGGCCCTATCAGCAAGGGAGCATCCGCCCACATCGCAGTGCTGTTCTCGGTTTTCACATGATTGATCAATTGGTAAATATTCTTCTTGTTGGAATGGAAGTCGTCCATATGCGTCTGCATATCCACAAAAATGAAAATGGCGATGCCCATGCCTATCGCTACTGACAAGCCGAGGATATTGATGAGCGATATGCCCCAGTTTTTGGATAGGTTTCTGAAACCTACCGTAAAGTAATTTTTGATGAGTCCCATTTGATTAGTCTTATAATTTGAGTTTGTCCTTTTAATGTTCGCCCACCTAAAAAATCGAAGTACATTCCAAATAAACCTCCGCCTGGCCTTTCGGGTGTCAGCAGCAGCCTCCCTCTCAAAAATCTCATAGATATCCCCTTCGATCTCCTCCAGGAGATCGGGATTGCAATACCACCTCAGGAATTTATCAGCCCATTCAGGCGGCGATAGCTGCTTCATAGTGAAAAGTTGAAGGCCATTTTTGGTATCCTTTTGTACAGCTCGTTCCTGAAGGCAAAAGACTCATCCAGCGCCTTTTTGCCAACAGCCGTCAAAGTGAAGTACCGCTTGCGTCGCCCGCCTCTTTCGTTGGTGGCTCCTCCCATCCGTGACGTTACATAGCCCTTCTCTTCCAGCCTCCGCAACACAGCATGGGCCGCACTTACATTCATGCTTCTTCCAGTCTGCTTTTCTATTTCATCCATTACAGCCACGCCATAGGCCTCATCAAACAATGCCCCAACTGTCAGCAGTATAAGTTCTTCCAATTCACCCAAATACGAGCCTTTCATAGTCACTATTAGTTATACAAACATAAAAGTAATGCATTATGTTGTCTTTTTGTAGAAGAAATAAAATAAAAAGAGCCGGGAGGTTATCCCGGCTCCTGGCCCTATTCATCAATCACTTATGGTTTTTTATATCTCGCCCACGTTTCATCTATGTATACGGAGTCAATTTCTTGTCCTTGTTTCACTGTCTTTTCCGCAAAAAGTGTCCATCTGTTGGCGTTAACAACACCACCAAATGTAATGGTAGCCCCCGTTAGAGTGTGACCAGACGGGTGAATCATTGCCACATTCTCGGTGTACGTCTTCCCGTCATAGATAATTGATCCTGTGCCTGTTCCTGAAATATAGTCCCCGTCATCATTGTATTGAATCCAAACAAAATGTGAAGGAGTCACAAGCTTCATATACTTCACAAAGCCAGGGTAGCTCATTTCAGGGCCTCCTTCCTTTTCGTGATAGGAAACCAGCTCCCAGGTTCCGACGAGAGAAGTGTCGTTTTTTGCCACCGCAGGCACCTTCCTCCACATTTCCTCAATGCGAGACGAATCCACGACAACTGTTTCAGCACTTTCGACATCAAACTCAAAATCTTTCACGAAACCTCTATGATGCCATTCACCGTCAACAAAGTCAGCCGTGAAATTGATTTTTTGCCCGAGGATGCTACTGGTGGCTGGTAGAAAAAATTCAATGTTTTCAACATAATTCTCACCATCGTAGGTATAAGTTCCGCCTCCCATCCCCACCAGTTGATCATTATCTTTCTGATAGCTTATCCAGGTAAAATGGGTCGGGGTCAAGTGCTTTTGGTATAGAATATTGGAGGGGTGATTTATCCATGCCTTTCCACCACTGGAGTCGCTCATGTAAGACACCAACTCCCATGTTCCCACAAGGCTTTTGGGGGCTTCCGTTGATTCCTTACCAGAATCGTTTGAGCAGCCGCTGATAAGCACATATATACTGACAATAAAAAAGATCGAAATATTTTTCATGGCTTGACTATTTTGGGTTGGTTTCTTCATCCTTATATGATCCTCATAAAATATAAGCAATATTTCTGAGGATGTCCGAATTTTCTGCCGCTTAATATCTGCAGCATTGACAAAATCACCATCCATCGCAGGTTGACCTCACATATCGGTCACTTATAATCACTAACTTTCCAACCGATTTCATAAGTTTGCGGCTTAATAAAGAACCATGTCCTCCCATCCCTCTATTATTCTTAAAGCAGGAAAAGAACGCTCCATCCAGCGTTTCCACCCATGGGTATTTTCAGGGGCTATCCAACATACTCCAAAGGAGTTAAATGAAGGCGACCTGGTGCAGGTGCTGGACAGCAGAAAGAAGTTTCTGGGAATTGGCCACTACCAAATTGGCTCCATCACCGTGCGCATGGTGGCTTTCTCCGATGTCACAATCGATCAAGCCTTCTGGAAAGCCAAAATTGAAAAAGCAGTTGAAGCTCGCAGGGCAGTTGGTTTAACAAAAAAAGATAACCTCAATGTTTTCCGCCTGATACACGGGGAAGGCGACGGCTTACCCGGCCTGATCATGGACTACTACAACGGAACGGTGGTTTTTCAAGCGCACTCTGTTGGCATGTATCTGCTGAAAGACACTTTTGCTACTATCCTCGAAGAACTTGAGCTTCCCGTCGCCGCCTGCTACAACAAAAGCGCCGGCACCATTCCCTTTAAAGCGCCTATTCAAGCTGAAGACGGATTTATCTTTGGGGAAGGCGACACCGTGGAGGTGAACGAATACGGAAGCAAGTTCACCATCAATGTGGTAGAAGGCCAGAAAACAGGCTTTTTTATCGACCAGCGGGAAAGCAGACGACTGCTGGAGGAGTTTAGCAAGGGGAAGAAAGTGCTTAACACGTTCTGCTACACAGGCGGCTTTTCAGTTTCTGCGCTCAAGGCCGGTGCCACAGAAGTGGTAAGTGTCGATAGTTCGCAAAAAGCCATTGACCTGACGGAGCAAATCATTGATTTGAATTTCGGGAAAACGGAAAAACATACGTCCATTTGTACGGATGCTTTTGACTATCTCGCAAAGATGCCCGACGATTTTGATGTGATTGTGCTCGATCCACCCGCCTTTGCCAAGCATGTAAGGGTGCTTGAAAACGGGCTCAAGGGCTATCGCACGATTAACGAAAAGGCCATTAAAAAAATAAAGCCGGGAGGAATTCTGTTTACGTTTTCATGCTCTCAGGTGGTGTCACCGCAAGATTTTCGTACGGCTGTATTTTCAGCTGCCGCTGCCACAGGGCGGGAGGTTCGCATCCTGTACCAAGTCCACCAGCCAGCCGATCACCCTGTAAGCATTTACCACCCAGAGGGGGAGTATTTGAAGGGATTGGTTTTGCATATAAGTTAACTTTGGCCCTACTTCAGCTTTTCATTACCCTTGTGGCGGTTCTTGTCTCTGCTGGTCTTTTTCTCCAGGTTCTTTTGAAATGCCTCTGTTAAGTTAACTCCCGTTTGGTTGGCAAGACAAATCAACACCCATAGTACGTCGGCCATTTCATCACCTAAGTCTCTGCCCTTGTCTGATTCCTTGAACGACTGCTCACCATAAGTCCTGGCCATAATACGGGCCAATTCTCCTACCTCTTCTGTGAGTATCGTCATGTTGGTCAGCTCATTAAAATAGCGGACACCAACAGTTTTGATCCACTGATCTACCTGCTCCTGTGCTTGTTCTATCGTCATATGGAAGGATTTAAGCTTTGTTCTTAGTATCAATAATGATCGTAACAGGCCCATCGTTTACAAGCGCCACTTTCATATCGGCGCCAAACTCACCCGTCTCAATTTCACGTTGCAAGTCTGTCTGTAGCTGGGCAACCATTTTTTCATAAAGAGGTATGGCCACATCCGGCCTGGCAGCTTTGATGTAGGAAGGCCTGTTACCCTTTTTTGTGCTCGCATGTAGTGTAAACTGGCTGATAAGCAGTATGTCGCCTGCCACCTCCACAAGGCTTCGGTTCATCACGCCGTCATCGTCATTAAAAATCCGCAGGTTGACAATCTTCCTGCTCAGCCACTCGACATCTTCCTGCGTATCCGCCTCCTCAATACCCAGAAGCAACATAATACCAGTTCCAATTTTTCCTTCGACGGCGCCGTTAATTGTTACCGATGCTTCCGACACTCTTTGAACCACTCCTATCATTACTCTTATTTATCCTGCAAAAAAAACTATCAGCTTCAAAGTACGATTAATGATCAATCCGGGCTAATCCTTTGTGGCGGTAATTTTTTCAATTTGTCGGGAGGGGAAAACATGGAGGCCTGGTAGCCCCTTTTTGGCTGTGACCACCATTCCTTTTGCCACCCTGCTGGCCTCAATAGCAAAAAGCTTTCTACTCGATCCTATCATAAAAAAGGAGAATAGGTTGGAAAAAAACTTGGCAATTTCTTCGAAAGGGCGACGCTCATTCCTTTCACCCAAAAGAAGCGAAGGTTGGTAAATATACAGCGAAGGGAGGCTCAGTTTTTTCAATGCATCCTCCAGCATTCCTTTCACCTTGTTGTAATAAATGACCGACTCAGCATTGGCTCCCAGCGCAGTAACCACATGAAATTGCTCACATGTGGCAGTTTTAGCGGCCACTTGAGCCAGATTGAAACAGTAGGTATAATCCACTTTGAAAAACGCTTCCTTCGATCCGGCCTTTTTTAAAGTAGTGCCCAGGCAGCAAAAAAAATGCTGGGCCTGAATGTCAGCGGAAAGGCTCTCCAAATTCTCAAAATCTGTTATAACAACACGGACTTTGCTGCTTTCAGATAGAAGTTCTCTTCGTGTGAGGACTACAATTTTATCGTAATAATCATCGCCAACCAGCTGATCCAGCAACGATGTACCAACCAGACCAGTGGCGCCAGCTATAAGTGCAGTCTTACCCATATCATTGAAGTTTAATTGTCGGCAACTCTATCTAAAGGCTAGTTAAAACCATTGACGGATACCGCCACTGCGGCCACTCTTTCCACAGACCTTTTTTCTGGCTGGTGCTGGCTGAGAAAAAACACTTACCCGCTTATCTAAATATTAATTGCTGGCATTAAACGGTAAGTCGTTTAAGATAAAGTTATTTCCATCTTGCTTAAGTACAAAATATCCTTTGGAAATTTAATCAAGGTATATGCTGCCCACTATCGGCCAACCCTTTTTAAATCGAAAAATTATCCCTTTCCCATAAAAGATACTCGTCAATATCCTGCTTTAAGCTGCGGTAAATAAAAGCAATCATTGAGATATCATCGATAAGACCCAGCGCTGGGATAAAATCAGGAATAAGGTCAATGGGGGTAATGAAATAAATAAGACCTGCAACCAGGAGGACGATACTTTTCCAGGGCATCACACGGTAATTACCAGAAATATAGTTCTTCACCATTCTGGAAATGACCTTGATCCGGCCAACAAAACCACTGAGTCTCTCACTGCTTTGGGTAATCTCGCCTAGCTTTGTGGACACACTCCCAATTATTTTATCCACACGATCACCATCCCGAAGTACCCGCTCGGCTTTCCTTTCATACGACGACAGTGCTTTCTTTTCCTTGTTCTCCTCCATATGACCTAAAACACCTTTCTGATTTCATCTTTCATAAAACTCAAGGCCTGCTCTACCGGATCACGCTCCTCTTGCATGGCCCTTTGAATAACGGCCTTTGCCAACTCAATGCTCTTCGATTCAGGATTCACTTCCGTAATCGCCTGATTAACTATCATAATCACACTTTCCATGGCACTTTTTATAGACCTCCAGGCGTCGTCTGACATGTACAACTGCTGCGACAAATTATGGTTAAACTCATCCCGAATCTCCTTGAGAAGCACATGCTGCAGTTCTTTAGAAGTGAGGTTGCCGGTGCTCAGCCTGGCAAGCAGGTTACTTGGCGATATCCGTTCCAGAAAAAGGCACATTCTCTCATAGGCCTGGAGCCTGATCGGAAGAATGCTCTCCGTATTCTTCATTTTTAGCTCAAGCATTCGTTTTTCCAACTCTTTGTTCAGAAACGACCGCACCATCAGGTACATAGCATAAAGTACCAGACCAGCCGGAATAATAATTTTCGCAAGATCAACTAAGGGCTCCATTTACCAGGGTTTTGATTTGAAGTTAGAATTATTTTAACGGACTTACCGTTTTCAAAATAAATAAATTTAAATCCCCGAATTGCACCAACTTTGCCGGGGTTCAGGAAAAATTAGCGAATACAGATGAATATACACCCTGTAAGCATTAGCGAGAAAGCGCTGGGGGAGATCAAAGAGATCATTGCCAAGAAGAAGATACCGGAAGGCTATGGGCTGCGCATTGGCATCAGAGGAGCCGGCTGTGCAGGTGTTTCCTACATGCTTGGTTTCGATAAGAAAAAGGAGGGTGACATTGAGTACTCAATAGCGGGAATTTCCGTGTTTATTGAGAAAAAGCACACCATGTACCTGATCGGTTTGGAAGTAGATTTTTACGATGGCGCCGATGCCCGTGGTTTTTCCTTTGTCAACCCCGACCTACCTGTGCCTGACCAGGCTCACTGACGACTCCTCGCACCTGCCCTCCAGCGGTGGCAATATCTTAGCCACGGTTATCTCAAGTATCTTCACCTCGGTGTATGCTTCAAAAAGCTTCTCTGATATTTTATAGGCCAGGTGCTCAAGTAAGTTAACCGGAACCTCCATGATTTCAGCCACTATCTGATACACCTCTTCATAGTCGAGTGTGTCAGCCAGTTTATCTGACAAAGCGGCTTTTGAAATGTCTGTTTGGAAAACCAGGTCAATGCGAAAATCATTGCCCCTTTCACGTTCAAAGCTATGAACGCCATGAAAAGAGTGAAATATCAGCCCCTTCAGTGCAATTTTTCCCTGCATCAATTCAGCTCATCAAAAAATGAGCCTGTCGAGCTGATTTCCTCCAGGCTGTACTCCTCACCTGCTACCTTGATCACCTTTCTGGATTCAGTCACGGTCTTCGCCTTGCTTTCTTCTTTTGCCGGAGCTTTTTGAGCTGGTTTTACTTCAGCTTCCACGGAGAGTTTTCTGACCTCAGTAGGCGACTCAAGCTTCACATCCTCATCCGAAAAAATCTCTTTTTTCACACGGGAGAGTGCCTTTACCTTTTTCAATTGCTCATCAAAGGTTTTTCCGCTTCTGTTCTTTTCGATGCGATCCACCTTCTCCATGATATCGCTGGACGACATCCTCAGGCTATTGATCAAATTGTCACGGTGGTTCTCAATAGACTTATAGGTTTGCTCCAGGGTTTTCACTTCCTCATGCAAATCTTCAATAATTTCTCTTGAATGATCTTCAGCCCTCTCAATCATCGCACGGGCCTTATTTTTTGCCTCACTCATAAGGGCCTCCGCCTTCATTTGCGTCTCCTTCATATGAAGTTCAGCGGCTTTGCTTGCCTGCTCAATGAGGTTAGCAGCAGTATCGTCAGCAGTTTTGAGGGTTTTGAACAGCGAACTTTCAACTTCACGAAGCTTGGCAACTTCTTTTTCGGCGGCCTCCAGTTTGTAGCGCAGCTCCTTGTGCTCATCTTGCATCCTCTCCCACTCTTGTGAAAGCGTCAGCAAAAATGCATTCACTTCATCTTTGTCGAGGCCTCTAAAAGCCTTTTCAAAAGCCTTTTGCCTTATTTCTAATGGAGTAATTTTCATCTGATAGTATATCTTCCTTTCGACGGCGGTATCGCCAAGGGGTTAACTAATAAACCGAAAATGAAGTTGCAGGTGAGCTAAAATAGGGAGGAAAGGTAGGTAAAATCTATTGTCATTCAAAGTGAGAGGGGTTGAAATTCAAATCCCACACTGATATGGACCTATCGTCGCTGGCAGAAACAAGCTGGTCTTTGTAAGACGTCCACAGCATTTTATTCACCGAAGTACCGTGTCCGGCATGGCGTGCTTTATCGATGACCTTTATCAGCTGTAGTGTAAGGGCATCCCACACCTTGATGCTTTTGTCCATGCTACACGTTACAAAATGGCTGCCTGAAGGACTATAGGCAATATGATTGATGGCATACATATGAGCGACTATGGACTCATAAGTCACATAATCCTTCTCCACGTCCCATACCTTCAAATGCGCATCCCTACCACCACTTAGCAACCACTTGAAGTCAGGTGAGTAGCAAACGGAAAACACGGAATTGGTGTGAGAATCGATGGTATGAACCACATCGTAAGTTTGAAGATCGATCACTCTTATGGTAGCGTCGCTATAGCCCACCGCCAGGTGCCTGTCTACCGGGTTAACTGCAATCGTTCTGGCGCTTTTGTCGCTGAATTTAAGCCTTCGAACAATTTTTACGTTTGGCCAGTCAATGATGATTACCTCGCCACTACCGGTGGCTACAAATAATAAATCCCTGTAATACTGAATATCAAATATGGCGGCGTCGGTCAACTTCAGGGAAGCTTTTTCTTTGCCTTTGGCGGTATCAATGAAATGAATGCCGTCGTAGTTATGTCCGGCAACCAAAAAACCAGCCTCACGAATATAACAAAGCGCATAAATTGAATTATCCAGCTTAGCCACCAGCCTCCCATTTTCCGGTGCCTCCAAATCCCAGCTAGCCACCATACCATCGCCGGCGGCGGAATAAAACAGTTGGTTGGTATCTCCAGGAGCTAACGTGTAAATACAGTCCTTGTGCCCGGTAATGGCAGCTAATTTTTTCACCTCCACTTTTGACATTGCACTATCTCTCTTTAGTTTCGATCAACGGATTACAAACATACAAAAGATGCCAGTGGTTCTGACGAAACGTATTAGTGAGGACGAAATTCTGGCGATTTGGGAAATCACCGAGTCGTATGAGGAATTTGAAGAGCGCCTTCACAGAACCCCCTGGATCGACAATGGACAGGAAGGAACCATACACCCCATCAAGAGACTGGAGTACCTTGCCTGCCGTTTTGCTACCGAACACCTGACCGAAGCCATCAACATACCGTTTCACGGAGTTTATAAAGACTTCCACGGCAAGCCTCATCCGAAAGGAGATGAGTTTTTCCTTTCATGGTCGCATGCCTATCCGTATGCGGTAAGCTGTATCCATCTCAAAAAGCCTGTTGGCATAGATATTGAAAGACCAAGGGAACAACTCGTGAGAGCCAGCAGGAAATATGTGAATGACGAGGAATTATCTTTGATTGAAGGAAACAACCTCGATCAGCTATGCCTCATTTGGGCCGCCAAGGAAGCTATTTTCAAAATGAACGGCAGAAGCGGTTTGTCGCTGAAGGACGACATAACAATAGAGAGCATAGAAAATACCAAAAAAAAGGTATTGTCTAAGGCGAGTATTAATGGTAGCATTAAAAAAATATCTCTCGATTTCTTTCGAATGAAAGAAAACTGGGTGGTATATACCCGATAAATAGCTATATTTATATAAAATATTTTATATTTTATCTTCTTAAAAGAATATTAGAATTGAAAAAGACTGCTTGTGTATTTTTTTTAGTTGCCTGCTTACTTCAAACTACTGCGCCGGTTTATAGCCAAACTATCTCGGGCGATATCAACCTGCAGGACGTTTCGTCAGGAAAATCCTTTAGTTTTTCAAGTTTGTCCGGAGCTAAAGGTATTGTCGTGTTTTTTACGAGTGAACACTGCCCTTATGCCAAGCTCTACGAAAAGCGAATAGTCTCGCTGGCAGCTGAACTCAAAGGACTTGGCATTCACACAGTGTTGGTGAATCCCAACGACGGCATACTAAGCCCCGATGATGCTGTGGAAAAGATGAAAGGAAAAAGCTATCCTTTTCCCTATCTGGCCGACAAACAGCAGCAGTGCGTGAAAATGTTCAACGCCCAAAAAACACCAGAAGTGTTCCTTATCAAAGCTTCAGGAAGTAATTATGAATTGGTCTATCAGGGAGCATTCGACGACAATCCCATGTCGGAGGAAGAGGTGACCGAAACGTACCTGGCAAATGCTGCCCGAGCCCTGGCTGCCGGGAAAGCTGTAGCCAAAAAAACCACCAGGCCAACTGGGTGCATGATTAAGAGCCGTCAATAAATCTCCTCATCACCCAGCACCTTCAACAGTATCTTTATTTCATCGGTGCGGTGGTAGTCGCCCAGCTTATCGAAAGAAACGATGAGGTTTCTCATGATACGCCTTATGATTTCGAGGTTAGAGCATGGCTGATAATAAGACTCCTGAGGAACGAGGTGTAAATGCTCAATATAGTTGTTGATGTCCTCTTTACTGAAAACTAACCCTTTGTTGAATACATTGATGTAAAACTGAAGCTTCTCCGTTTTGTGAGTAAGTATAAACAGATTGGGGAGGTTCACGCCTTTCACAGGCATATCGAGCTTCTGCGCTATCAGCATGTAAACCACACACAAAGAGATAGGATTGCCTTTTCTTGACTCCAACACCGTATTAATCATTGAATTGGCCGGGGAATGAAAATGCTTGGTATTGGCGCTGAACTTCAGTTTCCCGAAGATGGCGCTGTTCAACATCTTGACCTGATCAAATGGGCTCAACTCAGGGTTGTGTTCCGTCCAAACGTCCACAAAAAGCTGTTCAAAGTCTCTTACCAGTTTGCTGAGCTCCAGGTCGGGGTATTGGTAGGTCGCTATCAACCACAAGCCTTCAAGCAGGTTGTCTTCCCTATCATTCATCCACGCCTTCAACCGCTCCTGCAAAAGATCGAACTGGAGCGTATGGATCATGTCCTCCAGTCTTCGCTGAACAGTTGGATTGAAGCTTTTTTCCCATTCGCCCTCCAAAAACGGGATAATGGTTGTGCCCAGCGACATTATTTTTCCCTCCACATGAGTGCTAATCTCTGTGTCGTCGTCGTCGAGCAACGACACCAAAGCTTTTAGCTCCCCCTCATTGATCACCTCTACACTCATTTATTCTGAATAACTTTAGTTCTGTTAGTAGAGAAATTTCTCTTCAAAATGCCTCAAAAAAATAAGTAATCAAAAGAGAGTTTCAAATTAATACCTGACCCTGGCGCCTGTTATGTTTGAATAATTCCCACATTGAACTGGCGGGTAACTGGCGCATGATTGGCAGCCTCAATACCCATGGAAATTACTTTCCTGGTCTCCGATGGGTCGATGATGCCGTCTACCCAAAGTTGTGATGCTGCGTAGTAAGGACTGAGCTTCTGATTGTAGCTTTCCTCAATTTCGTCCAGGAGTTCTTTTTCTGCCTCTGGCGTTATTTCTTTTCCCTGCCCTTTGAGCGTTGATACTTTGATTTGCAAGAGAACTTTGGCCGCTGAGCTGCCACTCATCACGGCTATCTGCGCTGTTGGCCAGGCATAAATCAACCTCGGGTCATAAGCCTTGCCACACATGGCATAATTGCCGGCGCCATACGAATTGCCAAGAATGAAAGTAAACTTGGGCACCACCGAATTCGCCACGGCATTGACCATCTTTGCTCCATCTTTTATAATACCGCCATGCTCAGCCCGGCTCCCAACCATGAACCCGCTCACATCGTGAAGAAACACGAGCGGTATTTTCCTCTGGTTGCAATTCATGATAAAACGGGCTGCTTTATCAGCCGAATCGCTATAAATCACCCCGCCCATTTGCATTTCTGAAGCTGCTCCTGAGCCTTTTTTGGCTTTTACTATTTTCCGCTGGTTGGCCACTATACCCACGGCCCATCCGTCCACTCTTCCATGCCCACAAATGAGCGTCTTTCCGTATTCAGGTTTGTACTCATCAAATTCGGATTTGTCTACCATGCACTTGATCACTTCCAGCATGTCGTAGGGCTTGACCCTATCTACAGGAAAGAGGCCATGCAGCTTTTCTTCATCACGTGGTAGTTCGGCCTTTACCCGGTCAAAGCCGGCATTCTCCGGAGCCCCTATCTTGTCAAAAATCTTCCTTATCGCATCAAGGCATGCTTCGTCGTTCGGGTATCTATTATCCGTAACCCCGGATATTTCGCAGTGGGTTGAGGCCCCGCCAAGTGTCTCGCTATCCACATCCTCACCAACAGCTGCTTTTACCAAATAGCTGCCAGCGAGAAAAATAGAACCTGTTCCATCCACAATCAGCGCCTCGTCGGACATGATCGGCAAATAGGCACCGCCCGCCACACAGCTCCCCATAATGGCAGCCACCTGCACAATTCCCATGCTCGACATAAGGGCGTTGTTGCGAAACTGCCGCCCAAAGTGCTCCTTGTCAGGAAATATTTCATCCTGCATTGGTAGAAAAACACCAGCGCTGTCGACGAGGTAAATGATAGGGAGTTTGTTTTCAATAGCGATTTCCTGCGCCCGTAGGTTCTTCTTTGCTGTGATGGGGAACCATGCACCTGCCTTTACCGTGGCGTCGTTGGCCACTATCACACACTGGCGTTTGCTTACGTAGCCGATGCCAACAACAACACCTCCGGACGGGCAACCGCCATGCTCTTCATACATGCCGTCGCCCACAAGAGCACCGACTTCGAGAAACTCCGATTCCGGGTCAATCAGGTGGTGTATCCTTTCCCTGGCAGTTAGCTTCCCTTTGGCATGTAGGGCGTCTATTTTTTTAGTGCCACCACCTTTTTTTACTTCAGCAAGCTTTTGATTGAGTTCACTAACGAGGAGTCTTAGTGTATCTTCATTTTTGTTGAATTCCAGATTCATATAGGCTTTTGGGTTAATAGCTAATACTGACGTGCCTCCATCGCATCGACTCAGGTGAAACCCAAATTACCTCAAAAGGATCAATTTTTGTCCCTCGCCAGGTCTTTTTCGATTTTCTTCCTGCTTTTGCCCAGCGGAGCAAAGAAATGCTTGGGATATGCATTGATGTGAACCACGAGGCTGTCAAGATCCTCGATGGTTTTGTTCAGATTAGAATAGATCGAGTCTTCTTTCAGCAATCTTCCCACTGTGCCCTCACCTTTATTGAACATGTCGAGTGTGGTATTGACATGCGAAAGGAGCTCCTGCGTCTCATCCAGGGTAGCCTGTAGCTCCAGCGCATTTACTTTTTCAATGGCTCCATTGGCGTTGACTAAAATTGGGTCAATCCGCCTAATGGTTTGGCTAAGCTGAGCAGCCAGCTCCTGAAACGAAATCATGACATTGTTGAGTTCTTCCTTATTCTCGCCAATAATACCATTCACCTGGTGGGCCATCACCTGAAGCTCACCAATAGTACTATTGATCTTTTCACCACTGCCCTGAAGCCCAAGAAGTATTTCATTAATTCTTCTTATTGTAATCCCAAGGTTGTCGGCAACCGGTGCGGCACTTTCTTTCAGAAAATCAGTAATGCCTTTGTCTATTTCGGAAATAAGGGTGTCACCGTCTTCTATTGGCATTCCTACATCGTCGATGCTAAGCTCTATGGCCTTGCTCCCGAGAAAGTCGACATTGTACAGCTTTGCCCGTGTAGAGTCGGTCAGAATAATATCCTCATCGATGGTCATTTCTACCAAAACCTGATTATCCCTGTCCTGCAGGATGCGGATTCTACTGATCCTTCCAACAGAGTAACCGTTGACTATGACCGAGTTAGCTACCTTTAAGCCATCAATAGTCTCGTAAAGTGCATAGTACTTGCTGGTATTGGAAAAAAAGTCGGTTCCCTTCAAAAAATTGAAGCCGTAGTATAGCAGTGCTCCAGATACAATAGTAAATAAGCCTACTTTAAATTCTTTAGAAAATCTCACGTAGTCTGGTTTAGTTCATTGACTCAATCTCATCCTTGTAATCTCTGAATGCCCGAAAGATGCCAGAAGCTATATACGATTGTTGCAAGGGATCGTTGAGCTCTTTTTCTTCCTGCTCATTGCTAAGATACCCTGTTTCAATCAAAACACTAGGCATAGAAGTCTCCCAAAGCACCCAAAAACCGGCCATTTTCACTCCCCGGCTATGTTTACCCACCCTTGTTTTGAACTGATGCTCAATTTTTGATGCCAAATTAAGGCTGTTTTGCTGGTAAGCGCTTTGGGTTAAACTAAACAAAATATACGATTCAGGAGAGTTGGGATCAAAGCCTTCGTACACTTCGGAGTTTTCTTCCTGAAGGATAACGGCGTTTTCTCTTTTAGCCACATCAAAGTTAGCATCACTCTTGTGAAGGCCCATTACATAGGTTTCGGTGCCTTGAACTGTTGGATTGGCCACCCAATTGCAATGTATCGAAATAAAAAGATCAGCGTTGTTTCGATTAGCAAAAAGTGCCCTGTCATGCAACGACGGGAAAGAATCATCATTTCTGGAGTAGAGGACTTCTACATCAGGAAGGTATTTCTTGATGGTTTGCCCCAATTCCAGGGCTATTTTCAATGCTATATCCTTCTCTTTGGATATCTTTCCGTGTGTTCCAGGATCCTTGCCGCCATGTCCGGCATCAATCACAACCTTCCTTACCCGATAGTCGTGAACCCCAATAGGGGAATAGGATGCAGCAACCAGAAGCAGTGAAAATGAAAGTAATAAGACAATATTTTTCACAACATTTCGGTTGTTAACCTTAAACGAAATAATTTTACGCAAAATTGAAAATTTTTATCAGAAACTGAAATCTGGTCGTTCATTTCAAATAACCATTTCTTAATTGTCCCAATTTTAAATGCTCTCAATAAAAAATGCCTTACTACTTGCTATCGGCATCATTATATCCACATGGGGGCATGGGCAAAATTTAGGCCAGAAATCGGGACAAGATAGCGTAGCCATCGAAGAGCAACTCCCCATTTTGAAAGGAGATACACTGGTGCCCAAACCAGAGCAACGGTTTTTGGGCAGCGACACATTGAGTTTGCCAGGGAGTGATTTCTTTCAAAATCTGGATGTCGATTCACTGGTTAACAAGCAGTTAGCCGCAGACACTTTGAAACCAGATTCGGCTGACGTGGCCAAAGAAATTCCTAAAAGCGATATCGAAACTGCTATTAAATACGAGGCCGCAGATTCCATTTTTTTGGACGTAAACACCCAAAGAGTGATGCTTTATGGTGGGGGCAAAATCAATTACGGCAAAATCGAGCTTCAGGGAAACAGGATAGACATTGACTGGCCTACCAATACGATCAAAGCCAACTATACGACAGATTCCTTGGGAAAGAAAGTTGGTGTGCCGGTATTCACAGAGGGTGATGAGAGCTACAATGCTCAGGACATGACTTACAACTTCAAAACCAGGAAGGCGCTTGTGAACGGGATTGTCACCCAGCAAGGCGATGCCTATATGCATGGTGAAAAGGTAAAGATGAATGCCAGCAGCGAGCTTTTTATCAGGAATGCCAAATACACCACTTGTAACCTGGAAGATCCCCACTTTCATATAGCCTCCAGTAAACTGAAAGTGATCCCAGGCAATAAGGTGGTTTCGGGGCCTTTCAATCTTCATTTCAGGTCTATCCCAACACCCCTGGGTTTTGCTTTTGGCATGTTTCCGCAGCCTAAAAAGAAAGTGTCGGGTGTACTGGTGCCCAAGTACGGTGAAGAGCGGCGGAGGGGTTTCTTTTTAAAAGACGGCGGCTACTACTTCGCCATCAACGACTACATGGATCTCGCTCTCACTGCCCAGGTTTTCTCAAAAGGAAGCTACGGTGCTACCTCTGACTTCCGATACAAAAAACGCTATGCATTCAATGGCAATATGAACCTGTCGTATAACCGGAATAAAGGAGAAAAGGAAGAAGACAGCCTGTCGACCAAAGACTACTGGATCAGGTGGAGCCACACACCAGAGACGAAAGGAACTTTCCGGATTTCGTCGTCAGTGAACGCAGGTAGCTCCACCTATAGCCAAAATAACTACCAGAGTGTACAGTTCAATACCAACTCGCAGTTCAACTCCAGTGTTAGTATGAGCAAAACGTTCACAGGCACGCCGTTCAATGCCTCGCTCAACTTCAGGCAGAGCCAGAACGTGCAAACCAAATCGATGACCATTTCGGCGCCAGAGTTTACACTGAACACTAACCGGTTTTTTCCGCTGGCCTGGATTACCTCCGGAAATGCCTCTGTGCTCGATAAGTTGAGCGTTTCGCACAATTTTAGCCTTAAAAACGAATTCAACAACACCAACCCAAACTACAATGCCACGGTAGAGGGATCGGAACAATACCTACCCGTCAACTCCGACAATCTGCCCGGCATGCTTCGCAACTCCAAAAACGGAGGGCGGCATTCGGTGCCTATTTCAACCACATTCAACGTATTCAAATTTATCAGCGTCAGCCCCAGCTTTAACTATACCGAATGGTGGTACCTGAAAGAGCTCAACAGGCGATGGGACGATGAGCAAAAAGAGGTAGTGGCTGACACGATCCGTGGTTTCAGCCGGGCCGGATCTTATAGTTTCGGAACGGGTTTTTCCACCAGACTCTATGGCATGGTGTTCGTGAAAGGTGAAAAAATAGAAGCCATTCGACATGTGATTACACCTACTGTCTCTCTCTCCTACTCTCCCGACTTTTCAGAAGAAAAGTATGGCATTTATCAAAACGTACAAAGTGACTCGCTGGGGGCCACAAAGTTGTATTCAAAATACGACGGCTTTGTGTTTAGCGGCCCTGGCCAGGGAAAATCAGGCAGCATCGGTTTTTCGCTTAACAACAACTTTGAGATGAAAGTGAGAGACAGAAAGGACAGCACCCAGGAGTTCAAAAAAGTGAAACTGCTCGACAACCTTTCAATCAGCTCCGGTTATAACCTGCTGGCCGATTCCTTTAATTTGAGCACAATAGGCTTCACAACGAGAACTCTGCTGTTCAACAAGCTGGATATCAACTATAGAATGACGCTTGATCCCTATTTGTATGTGCTCGATAGCACCACCAACACCGGCGGCGTACGTAAGGTATATCAAACAAAAGTGGATGAGTTCACCTGGAATCACGGCCAGGGATTGGGAAACTTAAGTAATGCGAGCATTGCGCTGAGCACCAGCCTTAATCCAAAGGCGCAAAAAGAGCAAAATAAGGACAAAGAAAGTGAGTTTGGCACCGAAGAAGAAAAAGACTACATCCGCACACACCCCGATCAATACGTAGATTTTAATATTCCATGGGATTTACGACTGAGTTACAATGTTGACTTTAGAAAAACAGGGTTTGCTGACCCAGTAGTTACGCAGTCGTTCACAATGAATGGCAATACGTCCATCACCGAAAACACCAAGATCACCTTCAGCTCTGGCTACGACTTTAAAAACAAAGAAATAACGCAAACAAGGCTGGGAATCATCAGAGACATCCACTGTTGGGAGCTGTCCGTCGACTGGACACCCTTCGGGCGCTTCACGTCCTACTCTGTAACTTTGAGAGCCAAGTCGTCACTTCTGCAAGATTTGAAGCTTAGCAAACAGAGAAGCTTCTTCGATTCGTTTTAAAGAGCCGCTGCCCAGCTACGTCTAGGGTTTAAACAACGGGTCGGCAATCTCCATGAAGTTCATAGCCAGCAGCCCTAAAACTCCAATTACCAACAAATAGTAAATAGTAGGGATGATCGTCTTCCTCAAAATGAGACCTTCCTGCCCTAAAAACCCCACAGTAGCTGACGCCGCCACAATATTGTGTATCGCTATCATGTTTCCTGCAGCTGCCCCTACCGCCTGCAATGCCACCATAAGCGTGCCCGGCATCAACAATCTCTCAGCCACTCCAAACTGGAAAAAACTGAACATTAGGTTACTGACAGTATTACTGCCGGCAATGAAGGCTCCCAGCGCACCAATGGAAGGGGCAAATAGCGGGTAAATACTTCCGACGTTAGACGCTACCCATTCGGCCATAACAATAGGCATTCCGGGGATGTTTCCAGGATTGACCCCTGAATTGATATAAATTCTCACCATAGGGACGGTGAATATCAACACAAAGCCTGCTCCCAAAATCATTTTACTGCTGTCGGAAAACGCCTGTTTGACTTTCGCCAGTTCCATTTTGTGCAAAAAAACGGTTAAAAGACCGGCGACGATCAGGATTGTGCCAGGCAGGTAAAACGGGGTGCTGCTGGCTGAGGTATCTGTCCCCAGAATTTGGTTGTAGCTCACTGCGATGCTGGTAAGTATGCCTTTAAAAGGAAGCTGCGGAAGGCGGCTGAGTACCAGAAGCGCCGCCACCAACAGGTAGGGAGCCCAGGCAACTGCCAGCGAAAATGGAGCCTTTTCCTGTTTGTTGTCCGGCCGCACTTCGAGGCTTCCCATCCATAGTTTAGGCCAGCTCTCCCGGGGCGGGAAGTCCCAGCCGGTCTTCGGTACCAGAAACCCATTTTTGGCAGCTGCCACTATGATAACAAGGCCAACGAGGGACCCAAACAGGGAAGGAAACTCCGGCCCCAGCACAAAGCCAGTAATCACATAAGGAATAGTGAACGCCAATCCGCCGAGGATAGCGAATGGAATCATGGCAAAGCCTTCCCGCCAGCTTTTGTTGGCTCCAAAAAAACGGGTCATCATGCAAATCATAAACAGGGGCATCAAAACTCCGGCAATGGCGTGCAACACCACCACTTGACTGGTCACTATGTGCAGGTAGTCGAGGAAACTAATATTGGCGGCGGACAGCTGGCTTTCAAAGTCAACGCCCTGCAGGCCCCCTCTTAACCCCACCAGCACAGGCGTGCCCACTGCACCAAAGGTAACTGCTGTGCTTTGCACCATCATGCCGAGCATAACAGCCGCCATGGATGGGAAACCCATGGCTACCAGTAGCGGCGCCACAATAGCGGCGGGTGTGCCAAAGCCGGCAGCACCTTCAATAAAAGATCCAAACAGCCAAACGATGATCACTACCTGCACTCGCCTGTCGGTGCTGATGTCAGAAAAGCCACGCCGGATGACTGTGATAGCTCCAGAGTAGTTCAAAAGCGTGAGCATCAGAATGGCACCAAAAATGATATATAAGATATCGAACGTAATAAACAGCCCCTGGATAGTAGACGCCAGAATATTAGCCAGTGGGAAGTCCCACGCTAGAAAAGCCACGATTGCTGTAAGCAAAAAGCCTATCGGCATCGAAATTCGGGCTGAAAGCCGGAAGCCCGCCAACATGATAGCGACAACCAGAATGGGAAAAAGCGCAAGAAATGAAAGTAGTGACAAAGACATAGGTATGGTGTTTATAAAGTCGCCCCAGCGGGCTTACCGAAAAGGCACAAGCATGCTTTGAATACTCAATTCAAGTGCCTGATTTGAAGATAGATCAATTCAAAATGTTTAACCAGCCACTCACAACAATTGGTAGGCATCAAGGGTAAGAAAGTCTTTAAAGTCCTTTTCTCGTACCAGCCTGTCAAACAATTCGGCTGCCATCTTCAGCTTGCCTGTGGCTAGTCATCGTTCTCCGAAGAAAAGTAGTATTGAATATTTTCCCTTTCAGCTTTCAAATGATTTTCGCATGTTTAGCCTGTCGTTAGTTTCAACTGCTCACTTTTTGAGCCTGCCTGGTTGGAGCTTCCGAAGCGCTTTATTATTGCACTAATCACTTTTTAAAAAACTATAGCTATGAAAAATGTAACAAAAAAACTGTTTTTGCCACTCATCGTATTATCACTTCTCGCCGGCTGCGGAGGTAAAGACGACGAAGGCGTATCGTCTTCCCTAATTGGCACATGGAAATACAGCTCAGTAGACGTGATAGAACTGTCAATCAATGGACAAGACGTGGTTGCGTACCTTGTAGCGGAATTCGAGTTGAGCGAAGCAGAGGCACAGGAAATTGCCGATGGGTTTTCTATTAACGCCGAGGAAGAGTCCGACATAACCAATGTTACCATTGAATTTAAGGCCGATAATACCTATGTCAGCAGTCAGCCCGGTGAAGATGAAGAGACCGGCACCTGGTCGTTAAGCGAAGATGAAAAAACGCTGACAATTGACGACCAGACTTTTGAAGTTCAAACATTGACTTCAAGCAAGCTCGTAGGTCGCATTAGCCAGCAGGAATCAACTGAAGTTGGAACAATGAAAATCGTGATTGAATTTAGTTTCACAAAGTCCTGATAGCATATCGTCAGGCCATGGCATACTGCGGTGGTCTGACGATATAGTCTCGTATGAAAGACGAAGAGTATTAGTTCAAGGTAGCCCCCTCGGCTCAGCTATTTACCGTTTACCAATTTGCATTACAGAAAGCTTCGCCGTTGGACTGCTTCCGCCATAGGTAGCGAAGTACATGTTTTCCGGCTGCTTCATAGTGTCTGTTTGGAAATAGTGCGTATTCATCATATGCTTCTCCTCTTCATTCACGTAGAAATGGTAAAAGGCTCCAAGCTTCAACATTGAAAACCTTAGAGGAATTTCTGGTAAAATCTTTTCAGCACAGAACGAATAAGTCATCCAATCCAATTGGCCAACGTGGCTAACAGAAAACTCTCCCGTTTCCGGAATCAAAGAGATGGTAAGTCCATTCAGTCCAAATCCATACATGTCGTTGACTGAATCATACTCAAGTGTAAGAAGATAATCGTCAACCCTATTATTGAACGGTAGTGTAGTATTTATACCATAGTACTTTGCTTGCGAGCTCGCATACAGCAACGAATCATCCATTCTAGCCACAGTATCAATCGCCTTCAGCTCTGCAATATCCCGAACCCAGTACCAGCCAGGTAACTGTACGTCTGCATCAAACAGCTCATCGATGTAGTAAGAGCGCCACGACTCACTGTAAATATCAGCCACGCAAGTGTTCTCTCCACCCTCCTTCATGATACTGGCGCATTCACCTAGTAGCAAAGTTTCATTCTTATGTTTGCGGCCCAGAACACAGTGACCCAACTCATGAAAAACAAGCATTTCTCTCTGTCTGTCATTCATTTGCTTCCAAATGAGAGGAGCTAGCTTGATATGGTTGCCGAAAAAAGTGGATTTGGAACTCCCGCCTTTGTTGTCTGGCAGGTCGGTAAATTCGACGGTCAAATTTCGACGGACATCTGAGAAATCATGGCCCAGTAGTTCAGCCTCATGAATAAACGAGTCGACGTAAACACTAACATCGTCAGGTACATTCGTATGGCACCCCGTTAAAGCAAACATCCCAACCAAGCCCAACACTTTTAAAAAGCTGGATTCAGTTGGGATGCTATTTCTTTTCATTGGTTTATTTCAAAGCAGCCTCTATCCAGGCCTTCACCTCTTCGATGGTTGGATTAGTAACGTCGTTCAGCTTCAGTTTCTTGCGCATGCCGCAAACGTCGTTGAAAAGCTTGCTGTCTTTACTATCAGCAATGGCCTCTTTGGTAGACATGTTGAGTTTTTGAAGTATCGGGATCAGCTCGGCCCTCACTCCCAGCTTCTCGTAGTCTTTTTCCATTAGCTCAGCCACTTTCTTTTCCGGCCTCATTTGAGGGAAGAAAAGCACCTCCTGAATGGATGGCGAGTTGGTCATGATCATGCTCAGCCTGTCGATACCAACACCCAGCCCGGCGGTTGGAGGCATACCGTACTCAAGTGCCCTAAGGAAGTCCTCGTCGAGCATCATGGCCTCATCGTCACCCCTCTTCCCAAGCTCAAGCTGCTCTTCAAAGCGCTTGCGTTGGTCAATCGGGTCGTTCAGCTCAGAGAAGGCATTGCAAATCTCTTTGCCATTACAGATCGCTTCGAAACGCTCCACAAGTCCTTCCTTGCTGCGGTGCTTCTTCGCCAGCGGCGACATCTCCACCGGATAGTCCGTAATGAAAGTCGGTTGAATTAGCTTGTGTTCGCAGTGCTCGCCAAAGATCTCATCGATCAGTTTGCCTTTGCCCATGGAGTCGTCAATCGGGACTTCCAATTTTTTGGCAGTAGCTCTGAGCTCTGTCTCATCCATGCTACTGATGTCAATACCAGTAAAATGTTCGATGGCCTCAAACATGGTGAAGCGCTTCCAGGGACGCTGGAAGTCGATAACGTTCTCTCCAACTTGTACCTGCGTGGTGTCATGGAGGTCAAGAGCAATTTTCTCGATCATTTCCTCCACCGTGTCCATCATCCAGTTGTAGTCCTTGTAGGCTACGTACAATTCCACTTGGGTAAACTCAGGATTGTGGAAGCGAGACATACCCTCATTCCTGAAATCCTTTGAAAACTCATACACGCCATCAAATCCACCAACGATCAGCCTCTTCAGGTACAACTCGTTGGCAATGCGCAGGTAGAGCGTCATGTCCAGGGTGTTGTGGTGGGTTTTGAACGGACGGGCAGCAGCTCCGCCATACAGCGGCTGAAGGATGGGCGTTTCCACCTCCAGATAGCTTTTATTGTTCAGGTATTCCCTGATGGAGTTAACCAGCTTAGTACGCTTGATGAAGGTATCCTTCACATGAGGATTCACCACCAGGTCGACATAACGCTGCCGATAGCGTTGCTCCGGATCGGTGAAGGCATCATGAAGTACTTTGTTGCCATGCTCGTCTTCTGTTTCTTTTACAATAGGAAGCGGCTTCAGTGCTTTTGTAAGCAATTTAAACTCCGTTACGTGCACAGATATTTCACCGGTTTGTGTCGTGAACACAAACCCTTTGATGCCCACGATATCACCAATACCTATTTTCTTTTTGAAAACGTCGTTGTAAAGCGTCTTGTCTTCTCCGGGGCAGATGTCATCCCTGCGAACATAAATCTGCATACGTCCCGTAGAATCCTGCAACTCAGCAAAGGAGGCCGAGCCCATGATACGGCGGCTCATGATACGGCCGGCCATGGAGATATTTTTATAATCAGTCTTTCGCTTTTCGTAGAACTCGTGGATTTCGTCTGAAGTGACGCTCACTTCAAATGTTTCGGACGGGTAGGGATTGATACCCGCAGCTATGAGTTCTTCTCTCTCTTTCCGGCGCAAAATTTCCTGCTCGCTTAAATGCATCGACGTTCGTAAGGTTTAATCAGTATCAGCCAGTTAGCTGATTTCAAATGAGGGGCAAAGTTAACTGAATGTGGAAAAAAAGCATGGCTGAGTCCATTATTAGTTGGACGCTTTCTATTAAGCAGATTTCAAACCGCTTCTTCTGTCCAACTCCTTCTTAATAAAGTTAAATTCCCTACCCGTCTGCCCAGCTACCGACGTATTCTCCTCTGCCCGCCTGATCAGATAGGGCATCACCTTTTCCAGCGGGCCGTAAGGCACGTACTTTGCTACGTTGTAGCCTTCCTTGGATAGCTTGAACGAAATATTGTCGCTCATGCCATAGAGCTGTGCAAAAAACACCCCCTGATCATCCTTGGCTATGCCATATTGTTGCATCAGCGAGGTGAGCAAGGCATTCGACTGCTCATTATGGCTTCCCGAGCAGAAAGCAATCCGCTTGTGGTTAGCTGCGCAGAAGTCAAGTGCCCTGTTGTAGTCAATATCTGTGGCTTGCTTCGTCGGTTGAATGGGATCCTTGTAGCCCATCTCCTCCGCTCGCTCACGCTCGTTCTCCATATAAGCACCACGCACCAGCTTCACACCCAGGTAAAACCCTTCTGTTTTCCCTTTTTCGTGCAAACCAACCAGCTTGTCGTAAGCATCCCAACGGTAAAATTGCAGCGTAGTGTAAACAATCGCCCTCTCTTTGTTGTATTTCCGCATCATTTCCAGCGCCAAACCGTCTATCACCCCCTGGTAAGCATAGTCTTCTGCGTCAATAAATATTCTGACATTTAATTCGTGGGATTTGCTGCAAAGCTCTTCAACCCGACGGTGAATATTGTCAAATGCCTTCTGCTCTTTACCATTCAGTTGTTTGCCATCCTGCGATTTCGTCATCAACTCTTCTGAGCCCAAACCTGATACTTTCATCACGGCAAAAGGAATGTGGGCACTGGTCGCAGCGTTCATCACTGTCTGCAGTATTTCCTCCTTATTGGCCTCAAATCCGGCCTCCGTTTTCTCCCCCTCCGCAGAGTAATCGAGTATGGTACCGATGCCTGAAGCACCGAGCTCAGAAATCGTTTGTTTGCACTCCTGGATCGTCTCACCACCACAAAAATGCCCGAAAACAGTACTTTTTATGAGTTTTTTGATGGGCAATTTCATTTTTAGTGCTAATATTACGCCCTGTGTTCCAAAGCGCACTAAAAAGTTACTGTTCATAGCGGCGAAAAGCCAATACATCTTCTTCAATTCCCGGTCCGACTTAGAAGCAAAAGCTACTTCGGTATCTTCGAAGGTAAAGGGATGGGTAACGGGCATGGTTAATGTGTTTAATTGGAGTGCAATAATAAGTAAAAGACTAGTTTGATCGTTTTTAGTTTATAAAAAATAAGTGAGGTGGGTATGGAGCTTACTATTGACAAATTTGAATCCTGGTCTCCGGTAAAAGAAAGACCATTGATTATTTCAGGGCCTTGTAGCGCTGAATCAGAAGAGCAACTCATGGACACCTGTACCCAACTGTATAAGGAAGGTATCAGAGTGATGAGAGCTGGTGTGTGGAAACCAAGAACTCGTCCGGGTGGATTTGAAGGCATAGGCAAAGAAGCACTTGGCTGGATCCAGAACGTGAAGAAAGAGTTGGGTGTCAAGTTTGCTGTTGAAGTAGCCAACCCCGACCACGTAGAAGCTTGCCTTGCTGCTGGCATCGACATCCTTTGGGTAGGTGCCCGCTCTACAGTGAACCCTTTCACTGTGCAGGAAATTGCCGACTCTCTTGTAGGCGTTGATGTACCTGTTCTTATCAAAAACCCTATCAACCCCGATCTTGCATTGTGGCTGGGGGCTATCGAAAGAATTAACAAGGCGGGTATCACTAAAATTGGTGCTATCCACCGTGGTTTTTCTTCTTTCCAGAAGACAAAATACCGCAATGTGCCAGCCTGGCAATTCCCTATCGAACTAAAAAGAGAGTTCCCTGAGATGCCTTTGTTTGGTGATCCTAGCCATATCTGCGGCAACAGAGAAATGCTTTTAGACGTAGCTCAAAAAGGGCTGGATTTGAACTACGACGGTCTCATGATTGAGTCGCACAGAGATCCGGACAACGCATGGAGTGATGCCAAGCAGCAGGTGACACCTGCCCGCCTGGGTGAAATGGTAAGAGAACTGAAACCAAAAAGCGCTCATTCGACAGACGCCACTTTCAATCATTTCATGGATCAAATGCGTGATCAGATTGACAACGCTGACCGTGAAATCCTTGAAGCTTTGGCCAACAGAATGCGTCTGGTCGAGAAAATGGGAGAATTCAAGCGTGACAACAACGTCACTATCTTCCAGGTAGATCGTTGGAACGAAATTTACAAAAGCAGAGCTGAGTGGGGCAAGTCACTTTCCCTTTCTCCTGACTTTGTAGAAGAAACCTACAAGCTTATCCACGTTGCTTCTATCAAGCAGCAAACTGAGATCATGGCGAAAGTACCTGCAGGCGGAGAAAAGTAAAAATGATTCTCGGTAACGTAGAAATAACGAACAACCTCCCCGAGTCATTGGGGAGGTTTTTTTCAGCCCAATCCTATTCTAAGGTGGCTGTGCTGGTGGACGAAAACACCAGGCAGCATTGCTATCCAAAAGTAGTGGCTCACCTTCCCGGGCACTCGGTGATTGAAATAAAAAGCGGTGAGGAAGAGAAAACGCTGCGCACTTGTGAGCACATCTGGAACGAGCTAACCAGGCTGGAATGCGACCGAAAGGCGCTGCTTGTCAACCTTGGTGGAGGTGTGATAGGCGACATGGGCGGCTTCTGCGCTGCCACCTACAAGCGAGGCATCAAATTCCTCAATCTGCCCACCACCCTTTTGGCTCAGGTAGATGCCAGCGTGGGCGGCAAGCTCGGCATCGACTTCCACGGCCTGAAAAACCACATCGGCGTTTTTCAGGAGCCGGAAAGTGTCATCGTATCTTCTGGCTTTTTGGCCACATTGCCGGAAAGAGAGCTCAGATCGGGCTTTGCAGAGGTGCTAAAGCACGCCCTGATAGCAGATGCCAGCTACTGGAAGACCCTCACTGCTAAGCCATTTGAAGAGCAGCCCTGGAACGACCATATCCAGCATTCTATTGAAGTCAAAAGCGGTGTGGTGGATAAAGACCCAAAGGAAAATGGGCTGAGAAAAATCCTGAACTTTGGGCATACCATTGGCCATGCCATAGAAACTGCCCTGCTTGATTCCGGCAATAGGTTGCTTCACGGCGAGGCAATTGCTATCGGGATGATTGCTGAAGCCAACCTGTCGACCAAAAAGACAGGACTTCCGCAAGGAAGCTACGAAGAGATTACGCAATACCTGCTGGCGACGTATCATCCGGCGCAGGTAAGTGAGGCAACGATTAAAAAAGCCGAAAGCTTGATATTACAGGATAAGAAAAATGAAAAAGCTACCATTAAGGGTAGCTTGTTGAGTGCCATTGGTCAATCAGAATACGATGTGATTATTACTTTAGGGGAAGTTAGGGAAGCCTTGGCTGAGTTCAACTCAGTGGTAAATCTTTCTTCTGCTAAATAAAAAAATGATCGTCTTCGTCCCTCTGTTTCACGGGTGTGGTTTTTGTCGATTTTGATACACGAGCTTTGTTAACCATTCCCTTGATAGGAGCAACGCCGAATACTGTAATTGCACCAATAACTGCACCGGCGAGGATGGAAGTTATGGTTTTTGATCTGTTCATAATGAAAAAGGGTTTAAAGCATTTAATCACAACAACGATGCCAGACTGCTGAAGGTTTTAAAAATTCTCTTAAATCACTCTCGTCTGGCTAACATAAAGACAACTAAATCGGGTATTTCCACTAAGCATACCATGAATAAAATTTCAATTAACACCTCCGCCGCTATTCCCGCAGCATCCACCATCAACCTGAGTGCTTCCAAAAGTGAAAGTAACAGGGCCTTGATTATACAGGCACTTTCTGATGAGAAAATTGACCTCAACAACCTTTCTGATGCCCGTGACACCCAAACGATGATGCGCTTACTGGCCTCAAAAGACAAAACGTGGGACGTGTTGGACGCTGGAACAACCATGCGATTTTTAACAGCATTCCTGGCACTAACAGGGGAAAACCAAACAATCACTGGGTCGGAGCGGATGCAACAACGGCCCATCAAATTGCTGGTGGACGCCCTGAGAGAACTAGGAGCCAACATCGACTACCTGAAGAACGACGGCTATCCCCCGCTTAAAGTCTCAAAATTAACTCAGCAAAAAACGGACTCCCTGAAAATACAAGGCAACATCAGCAGCCAGTACATTTCAGCCTTGCTAATGATCGCCCCTATGCTACCTAACGGTCTTACCATCGAACTGGTGGGAGATGTGTTCAGCAGACCCTACATAGAAATGACACTCGGCCTCATGCAGCAGTTTGGGGTAAAGAACGAGTGGAATGGAAATACCATCGCAATTGCACCACAGAAATACACCGCTAATTCCTATACCATTGAGTCGGACTGGTCAGGTGCCAGCTACTGGCTAAGCATGGTATCGCTGTCTAAAAACAGCAAGGTAAACCTCACGGGGTTAAGGGAAAACTCTTACCAGGGCGACATCCGCATCAGGGAAATCATGCACGGCCTGGGGCTTACCACGAGGTTCAGCGGAGAAGAGTTTCTGATCGAGAAAAAGAACAGCGTTTCGCCAATGGTCATCGACTTTAAGACATGCCCCGATTTGGCCCAGACAGTAATGGTGGTAGCCACAGGACTCAAAAGCCCCATTTCGATGACCGGGCTTGAAAGCCTGCGCATTAAGGAAACAGACAGGCTGGCTGCGATGCAAACTGAGTTGGCAAAGTTTGGCGCTACACTAGTAGAGGAAACACCCGGTTTTTGGGAATTGGAACCCCCGACCGCACTTCCTGAAGGCCCTGTAACTATTAGCACCTACGAAGACCACCGCATGGCCATGGCCTTCGCTCCACTAGCTCAAAAAGTGCCTTTGATTATAGAAGAACCGGAGGTGGTGAATAAGTCCTACCCTGGTTTTTGGGAGGACTGCAAAAAATACGGACTGGACTTCAAAGAACTATAATCCATGGACATCATCTATCAGCAAGAGCAGGATTTAACCGTGAAGGACTTCACGGAGCTGCTTATTAGTTCTACCCTCGGTGAGCGGCGTCCCGTGAACGAGCCTGAGCGCATAGAAGAGATGCTCAGGCATGCCAATCTCACCATTACCGCAAGGCACAATGGAAAACTAGTTGGGGTAAGCCGCAGCCTCACCGACTGGGTGTATGCCACCTACCTGAGCGACCTGGCGGTGCACATCGAATATCAGCATAAAGGAATTGGCAAGGAACTCATTCGCCAGACCAAGGTGTTAGCGCCCAAGTCTAACGTGATACTGCTGTCGGCTCCGGCAGCGGTCGACTATTACCCTAAAATCGGGATGACTCACCATGCACATGCTTTTTGGCTGAGGGATTTGAAGGAGCTGAAGTAACAGAACGAAGCCAACTCCTCATTTTTTCACAAAGCTGGACTCCATCAACACCCATGAATGAGGATCAAGGACAATCTTTTCCGGCATTACCTCAAACGGCAATGTAAAAACATTCGTTTTTTCATTCACCTGCAAAGTATTGATCACGGGCCTGGACTGTCCCGGCAGAAAAACACCCACCTGCACGGGCATTTTGAACAAACTGCCATCCGTCTGCACCTGATCAAGTGTGATATTTACTTCCTTCGTTTTCTTATCATAGCTCCAGGATCCCCGATAGACTAGATGGCCCGGCTGGTACAGCCATTGGTCAAAGAATTGCTTTAAATCCAGACCGGACGCTTCTTCCATCTCCCGCCTGAAGTCCGCAGTCGTCGCATTCAGGTTTTGGTATTTCTTGTAATAAGACTGAATCCCTTTCCAAAAGGCGTCTGTACCCATCACGCCTCGCAACATATGCAATATCCAGCTCCCCTTCTGATAGGTTTGCGAGCTGGTCACCTTGCTCATGTCGCTAAGGTTATCATGCACAATGCGATAGGCCGGATTTTCAGCGTAGAAGGCATCAACTCGCTTTTTGCTTGAAGCAAGACCCTCCATGAAGGCGTCGTGCCCGTACTCATGCTCGATAAATAGCAGTGTGAAATAAGTGGCAAACCCCTCACTCAACCACACATCGTCCCAATCATATTCAGTCACGGAATTGCCAAACCATTGATGCGCAATTTCATGAATGACCACATTGCGCCAGCGCTCATTCTTGTCGCCTACTACAGAGTTCTCGCTGTACAGAATGGCAGACGCCGCCTCCATTCCCCCGCTGACGCTGTTCGACTGTATGTTGGCTAATTTTTCATAGGCAAAGGGCCCAATGTAATCGCTGTAAAATGCCAACGCTTTTTTCGTAGGTTCTGCAAAGTCTTCGAATCCCGCTTCCCTGTCCTGGTAGTAAACCCATGTTTCGATCGACTTATGATCAAATTCATCCACGTATTGCATGGCAAAGCGGGCCACCCCCAGCACATACAACCACGAGGCAATCGGAACAGATTGCTTCCAATGGGTTAACCTGCGGCCAGGTGCCACATCGGACACTTCTACCCTCAGTCCGTTTGATACCACCTGATAGTGCGCTGGAGCTGTCACAACAAACTCACATGTAGCTTTGTCGTACGGATGATCCACAACAGCCAGCCAATTCCTCCCCTTGTCAGGCCAGTTGTCGCTGAAAAAGGTTCGGTCTCCGTACTTGTTGTTGCCAATTTTTAACCCCGATGCTGGAGTGCCCACATAGGTGATGGTGTACTGCTGTCGCTCATTGGCCCTTGAGGCAAACGGCAGCTTTATCTTCAGCTCCTCATTTTCATGAGTAAAAACCACTGCTCTCCCATTGGAAACCACGCCAGACACCCGCATTCCTTTATTTTGAAGTGCCGCACTTGCTTTCACTAAATCAAGCCTCAGCCATTCTACCCCATCGGCGAGGTACCTGACGTCTACAGTTTCTTCACATTTGATTTCGTCTGTATCGTCCGAAAGTTCAATTCGAAAAGTATAGTGAAGTACATCGATGTTGGGGTTTTTAGGATAGGTGTCTCCAAAGCACAGAGAGGAAATAAAAATGAAGGCGAAGATTAACAGAATGCTTTTCATAGGGGATATTTAACAGGCAATGGATATCTTGTTACGTTATTTCTTAAGCGGTAATTCAACTGGGGGCAGAAAGTCAATAAGCCCTTTCTCTTTAATCGTCCGTTCCACATCTTCGATGCGGGAAGGAACAAAGTCACTCATATTTTCAACACCGGTTTCTGTGACCAGGGCCATGTCCTCAATGCGAATGTAAAGCCTCTCCTCGTCAATCCAGATCATTGGGTCGATGGTGAACACCATGCCAGGTTGGAGCGGAATGCCATGCACCCGGCCCACATCGTGTACAGCCATGCCAACAGGGTGCTGAAAATGACCCCGAAAAGTCAGCCCTTCCTGTACAGCTTTCAGGTGAGCGGGTTTTACAAATTTTTTACCGACCAGGTACTGTTTCATATCGGCAGCGGCCCCATCGAGCACATCGTTCGAGGTCACTCCCGGCTTAATGTACTTAAAAAGCGCATCCCTGTAAGCCACTATAAAGTTGTATAGCTCCTTCTGTTCCTCATTGAATTTGCCGTTGACAGGCCAAATACGAGTCACATCACTCGTGTAGTTGTTGTAGTCCGGTGCATAGTCCATGAGCACCAAGTCCCCCGCCTTCAATTCATCGGTTTTGTGAAAATAGTGCCCCATGTAGGCATTGGTACCTCCTCCTATAATGGACGGATAACCATCGCCCTGCGCACCGTGCAGGTAGTAAACGTACTTGGCAGCGGCATCAAGCTGGTATTCGTAAACCCCGGGTTTGGTAGACTTCATTGCCTCAATAATCCCCAGACCTGCCATTTGCGTCGCCCGGCGAATTAGTTCGATTTCCTTTGGGCTTTTCACCACCCTCATAGCATCCAGCAAGGGCGACAAATCCTTTATTTCAAATTGCGGTACCCTTTCTTGTAGCTTTTGAATAAAGAGGGATTGCCTCGTCGGCTGCCCGTCCCAGGGGTCAGCAGAAGTCCTTGCCTGAGCAAAGAGCAATTCATCTCGGCTGTCGTTGCCGATTTCAGTAGGGCTGAACTCCGTGTAAAGCAAAGGGGCTGGTGGCCTGATCAAGCCGGTGCCTACTAAATCCGCCGACAAAAACTCTATGCCCTTTACCTGCTCAATGCCTGTGAGCGCTTGAACCAATGCAGCATCCTCAGCCGACAAAACTTTCCCTTGCCCCCTCTCCATGCCTTCGTCACGATGAGGAAGGTAAATGGTTGATGTCTTATTCCTTCCGTTGATCAGCAAATAGGCATGCGGAGATTCAAGCCCGGTGAGGTAGTAGTAAGTATTTGACTGCCTGAAAACGGCAAAACCAGGAATGCCTGCTGCACCCTGCACAAGGGCAATGGCATTATTGCCAATGGTTTCTATTATCTTCTCTCTTCGCTGGCCAAATTCTTCTTTTGAGAAGTCAGTTTGATAGCGGTGTTTGTCTTGAGCAAGGGACAAATGGACTAAACACAAAAGCACTGCAACATGACTGATTCTTCTTTTCATAGGATAGCTTTTTCGACGGTATTAAAGGTAATAGTTTTAATCAATTGGCCATCGCTGCCGCTACTTTACTGTCTGGTTAAGAAGTAATCAGAAGAATCTCACGCTACGGAGTTACCATGATGCCTTATTAGTCCATATTTTTAGCATTTGACGGTCTATCGGCATGGTATTAAAGTTATAGATTTTGACTATAACCATATAGAAAATATAGATTTATACTATCGATCAGAATATTGTAGATTTGAATATCGAACAAAATAAATCTATAACTATGGAAAATAAAACACACGCAGGAGGCGCCTACGATGTAAACGGAGCGGAAATGTGCCCGTTTCTGAATGGCGAACTCAATCAAACCGCAGGTGGTGGCACGTCCAACCGTGACTGGTGGCCTAATCAACTGAAAGTTAACATTCTTCGCCAGCATTCTTCCCTGTCTGATCCGATGGGAGAAAGCTTCAACTACGCTGAGGAGTTCAAGAGCCTCGACCTAAAGGCTTTAAAGAAGGACCTCACTGCCCTGATGACCGACTCACAAGACTGGTGGCCAGCCGACTTTGGTCATTACGGTGGTTTGTTCATTCGTATGGCGTGGCACAGTGCCGGCACATACCGTATTGCCGATGGGCGTGGTGGTGCGGGAGGAGGGCAGCAAAGATTTGCTCCTCTTAATAGCTGGCCCGACAATACCAGCCTCGACAAGGCCCGCAGACTTCTTTGGCCAATCAAGCAAAAGTATGGACGCAAAATCTCATGGGCTGACCTGATGGTTTTAACCGGCAACGTGGCACTGGAATCAATGGGCTTCAAAACCTTTGGCTTTGCCGGTGGTCGTGCCGACGTTTGGGAACCAGAGTTGGACGTATACTGGGGTGCTGAAGACACATGGCTAGGTGACAAGCGCTACTCAGGCGAGAGGGACCTTGAAAACCCACTGGCTGCAGTGCAGATGGGCCTGATTTACGTAAACCCTGAAGGGCCAAACGGCAAGCCTGATCCTCTTGCAGCTGCCAAAGATATCCGTGAGACGTTCGGTCGAATGGCAATGAATGACTACGAAACTGTGGCCCTGATTGCGGGTGGCCACACGTTTGGTAAAACCCATGGCGCAGGCGATGCAGCAAACGTTGGCCCTGAGCCTGAAGCTGCTGGTATCGAAGAGCAAGGTCTTGGCTGGAGAAGCAGCTACGGCTCAGGTATAGCCGGTGACGCAATTACCAGTGGTTTGGAAGTGATCTGGACAACCACGCCAACCAAGTGGAGCAATAACTTCTTCGAGAACTTGTTTGGCTACGAATGGGAATTGACCAAGAGCCCGGCAGGTGCGAACCAGTGGAAGCCAAAGGGTGACGCAGGTGCAGGTACAGTACCCGATCCTTTCGATCCATCGAAGCGCAGGTCACCATCCATGCTTACCACCGACCTGGCACTAAGGGTAGATCCTGCCTACGAAAAGATTTCAAGGAACTTCCTTGAGAACCCTGATGAATTCGCAGATGCTTTTGCCAAAGCATGGTTCAAACTTACTCACCGTGACATGGGCCCTCGTGCCCGTTACCTAGGCCCTGAAGTGCCAAAAGAAGAGCTGATCTGGCAGGACCCGATCCCGGCTGCGACACACAAACTAGACGATAAAGACATTGCTGCGCTGAAAGCCAAAGTACTTGCTTCAGGACTATCGGCATCAGAGCTAGTATCCACTGCCTGGGCCTCTGCTTCTACCTTCCGTGGCTCCGATAAGCGTGGTGGTGCGAATGGTGCACGCATTCGCCTGGCACCGCAGAAGAACTGGAAAGTAAACAATCCGGCTCAACTGGGTAAAGTATTGGGTAAGCTGGAAGAAATCCAAAAGGGTTTTGGTAAGCCGGTATCATTGGCTGACCTCATTGTATTGGCGGGTTGTGCGGGTGTTGAACAAGCAGCGAAGAATGCTGGGCAGGCTGTCACTGTTCCCTTCACGCCAGGACGTGCCGATGCCTCAGCTGAGCAAACTGATGTCGAATCGTTCGCCGCCCTTGAGCCACAGGCTGATGGCTTCCGCAACTACGTGAAGAAAAAATTCAGCATATCTGCCGAAGAGCTGCTGATCGACAAGGCCCAGTTGCTAACGCTGACTGCGCCAGAAATGACTGTGCTGATAGGTGGCATGCGTGTGCTTGGCACCAACTTCGACGGGTCCAAGCATGGAGTGTTTACCAATCGTGTCGGTTCATTGAGCAACGACTTCTTTGTGAACCTGCTCGACATGAGCACTACATGGAAAGCTGTTTCGGCGGATGGGGACCTATTCGAAGGACATGACGCTAAGACTGGCAAAGTAAAATATACAGCCACTCGTGCCGACTTGATCTTTGGCTCCAACTCTGAGCTTCGTGCCCTGGCTGAAGTATATGGCTGCGGCGACTCTCAGCAGAAGTTCATCAAGGACTTTGTGAAAGCCTGGGACAAGGTGATGAACCTTGATCGCTTTGATCTGGCCTAATTATAGTATAACCGTTTGAAGTAAAAGGTGGTCTGGAAACAGGCCACCTTTTTTACTGGCCCACCTATTTTTCGCACACTGAATTCTTCCCTCACAGGTCTTATAAGGACATCAGCACGCAATTAGGGGCTATCTATTCATTGGCAATGTAAATTTGAAATCACTTCCATCTCCCTCCCGGCTTTCAAGCCAAATATCGCCGCCGAGCTTTTTTACAAATTCCTTACAAAGGGCTAACCCTAAGCCAGAACCTTTTTCGTTTGCAGTGCCCAACGAAGATGTGTTTGCAGACATCTCGAACAACTTCTTACTAACTTCCGCATTTATCCCAAGTCCATTGTCAGCCACAGAAAATTGAACCTTGTTTTTCTCCAAGACAACCGATACGATGATGCTGCCTCCGGATTTGGTAAACTTGATAGCATTAGAAATAAGGTTTCTCAATATGGTTTTCAACATCCTTTCATCGGTATAGACTTCAATTTCCTCTGATGCTGTCTGACGCAGAGATATGTTTTTCGCTTTCGCTATCGGACTTGACAGCTCAAATACCTCACGAATAACAGACGGCAAGTCTATTCTTTCTGGTTTATAACTGATCTCTCCAGTTTGCGATTTTGCCCAATTCAGTAAGTTATCCAGTAAGGTCAGTGTGTTTTTAACCGAGGCGACTACGAGCGCCAAATACTCCTCAGATTTTGCTGTTTTAGATTTTTTTACCGATTCGATCAACAGTTCTGAAAGCCCTAAAATATTATTTAACGGGGCTCTTAAATCATGGCCCATTATAGAAAAAAGTTTGTCTTTGGTAGCATTCAGTTCTCTTAATTGCATTTCACTTTTCTTTAGTGCTTGCTCGGCTTTTTTACTAGCAGTGATGTCCCGAACTACACCAACAAGAAATCTTTTTCCGCTGGCATCAACATAGCGTGACTTTCTGGTGGAAATGATCATCGTCTCGGCTCCCCTCAGTGTAAGTGTTTCTTCATTTATGTTTTCCTTTCCATCAGCAAGAACCTGTCTGTCAATTTTCAAAAAACTCTCCCGCTCATCAGGAGGAACATGTTCGGCAAGGGTGTTACCCATAATTTCTTCACGAGGAAGTCCAAACATTTCACAAAAGGCGTCATTAACCAGCACCAACCTACTTTGATCATCCTTTACAAATACGGAGTCACCCATGTTGTCAAGGATAGTACGGATGTAAGCATCAGCCACACTATTTCGCTCTACTAAAGATTCTTTTTGTCTTTTTTTCTGCTGGTTTTGAGGCGAAAGCTGCAATCGCAAAATTTCATTTTGCCTTTTAAGTTCAGCAACCTGGTTTTCCAGTTCCAAGCGGGTTGGTTTGTCGGTCATTTTTTGGGTGGCAGCAGGTGGCAACACAAATGCAATTTTTCATCCTTCACACAGCTGAACTGCTCTTGTTAGCCTCATAGCAAATTAACTCTTGTGGCGGAGATTCCAAGCTTCATGACCTATTTCGTACTCAATGCACGTTGGTCATTACGGTCTTTATGAGCACTATGGGACAAGGTAGTGCACACTAACTGCTTCGATTTGGCGCTACCAGGCGGTCGAAAGGCTAAACATGGCTATCAAAGTAAAAAAGGTGGCCTGAAACAGACTACCCTTTTTTGTTTATAGCACGGTCATGAGTGATTCAAATGAGCACTTCTTGCGCACTGCCTCACCCAACAAAAAGTCTTTCTCAGATACCTGTCAACGGAATTACTCTGCCCCTGCCGTCTCAGTGTTTACAACTGGCCAAACACCCGGTGACGGCACGCTCACTCCTTTGGTTTCTCCTCCAATGCTATTAAGTTAAGAGCATTTTACCCTTAATCCCTAAAGGGCTCTGCTAATGACAATTCACTCGCCCTTCAGGGTCAGGGGTAAAAATAGAATTGGTACAAGGAACCTCTTAACTTAATAGCATTGGTTTCTCCTCGCTGGGTATCTTGACCGAAGTAGTGCAATGCCCATCCCTTGTAAGTAAGCTGGCTTTCACCAAAAACGTCGATTGAACCAAAATCGCTTTTGCTGGCAGCAGAAACAACAGCTTTAAGTTCTTTGGCATACACGGGCCAAATGGTATTGTTAGAAAAATCGGATCAAGCAATAAATCTGGGGAGTAAAACTCAAAAATAGAGTTATCCTATTCAGCAATTGGAGATCATAAAGAAGCAAAAGGTCCAAGCGGGACGCATTGAACCAGTTTTGCTTCTTTATGTAAAGACAAAATACCCTTGTCAAGAAAATCAATCCCCAGAAATGTCGCTTGATCCGAAAAATCGCTGGCAGTGAAAGTATTAACGTCTTTTGAGTCGTTGGAAAGGCATACAGCGTCCTGCTCCTGTATAAATTTTTGGGCATAGCGTTACTGGCATTCTTTTTTCAAATTCAGGTTAACGTACCAGCTTTGGGCAATAATTTAGTTCAGTTGAAAAGTTCTTGAGACATTAAAACCGAAGTGAATTTCGCCTTTGAAAAAATTGTTGGTCGTTTCTGATACGAAGCCCTTCGGCACCATAGAGGTGGCATTGGTGAACTGAAGCTGGAACACGTGTCCGCCCGTTTCAATATCGACCCCTATGGCCAGCGCATTCTGTGTGTTTTCATTGAGGTGTTGAAACTGATAATAATATTCGGCACAAAGCGCCACCCGCTGCGAAAGCTTGATGCGTCCGCCAACACCCAGTGCTAAGATGTCATTGTTCAGATCCGTTTCGCCAATCAGATTCCGGTGCACCCAGGTAGGCATCAGTTGGAGCGAAAGGCCATTGTTAAACTTTCTGGCCAGCAAAAGCTGATGCGTAAAAGCAAGCTTGTCGGTAAACTGTAGATCGTACGTCGGATCCTTCAGGGTCTTCAATGCCATAGAGCTCAGCCACGTGGCAGACAGCGGAACACTCCCTTTGCCTGTCGACTGACGAAGCAGGCGGTATTTGACAAACCCATCATAGGTCTTTTCAAAAGAGCTCCTGCCGACTCCCACATAGAGCCTGTCAGTGAGGGCATACTCCAGCCCGATGCGTACCAGGGCGTTGTCCAGCCCAAAAAGCTCATAGGCTCCACCGTCGATAGTACCAAACCGGTGCGCTATGATAAAATCCATCACACCTTGTTTTCTGGTTTCAATGGAATGACCGTTGATGAGTCTGGTGCCTTTGAAGGTGGCATCCACCAGGGTTTTCTGATCGGCCTGTTCTGCTTCCAGGCCAGCAAGAAGATCATCCTGGGCCAGCAGCGGCATAGCCAATGCCAGCGAGATGAGGGTTGAAGTGATCTGCTTTACCATCATTTTGGACGTGAGAAATTAAAAAATGCCTTTACTTCGACTACCTCCGCAATGTTCTTGAACACAATGGTGGGTATCTCGATATCGAAATCAGCCACCGCCAGATCGAATTCTGTGTTGACTTTCATGTCTTTAGAAGAAACGTCAAATTTGACCATCGTTTTGAGTGGCTTCTTCACTCCGTGGATTTCTATTTCCCCATCGGCTTCTGCTTCAAAGCTCCCGCTTTTCGAAAAGTCGAGTGCTGCGAAGTTGCTGATAACACCCTTGAATGTCGCTCTCGGAAATTTGTCCGACTCAACATAGTTTTCGTTGAAGTGCTCCTCCATCAGGCTCTTGTCAAAGTGGAACCCCTTCATAAGCATCGACACTGCCAATGTTCCTTTTTCAAGGTCTATTGCACCCAGCACCTCCTTGTTAGTGGCTTCAATGTTTTCCAGCGGTGCTTCAGAAAAGAAGGTGGCGGTTCCGCTGCGGTCCACCATAGGGCCCTGCGCCATCGCCAGGCCTGCTGTGATCAAGCCAAGAATGATTGTTAATACTTCACGTTTCATATTTCTTCTGTCTTTACTTTCAACTGTTAAAAAATGGGAGCTACACGATTTTCTCGCATGCCGCTTGTTGGTTATTGATACTGCTGTCATTTATTAATCAATTTTGTAGTGCGCCATCATCCACCCAGCAGGCAATGGCATCTTTTTGCGCCTGAGTAAGTGTCGACCCTCTGGGCATTGATCCACTCGCTGTTCTTGCTTTGATGGAGCCGGCCCTGGCTTGAATAGTGGCGAAAGACCTGAGATCAGGCGAGATGCTGCCGTTGTGGCAACCCGAAACCGCACAGCTGCTTTCAATAATGTTTTTGACAGAGTTCTCGTAGCTGGCGCCCGCCAACACCTCCACACTCTCTATGATCTCACAACCCAGCTGGTCTGTTATTTTCACGGTATAAGTACCCCTGGTCAGGCCAGAAAAAGTCCTCCCCGTCTGAGGCTGGCCTTCGTTGATACTGTAGAGGTAGGGCTCCACGCCCCCGGAGGCCACCACCTCAATTTTTCCCTCTGTTGACCCACATCCCGACTCCTCCACCACAATCTCCTGTAGGTTCACTCCCTCCTGGTTTTGAATCGCAATAGCTACCTCACTTGCGCAGCCTTTTGCATCAGTCACTACCACCACATAGTTTCCCGCCTCCAGACTACTAAATACACCATCCGCATTTGTGCCAGCTTCTGAGGTATATACATAAGGAGGCTCACCGCCAGTCGCACTCACTCTGAAGCTTCCAATGGCGGCACCACATTCAGTTGCAACGCTTTCCAACACGTCTATTTCCACTGGCGACACGGAGCAGTCTACCTGTGGTTCCGCCTGATCCCAGGTACAGGACACGGTGGTGAGAAAAAATAGCACGCTAACAGTGCCAAGAGTTAACTTTGTTGTCATCAGTAAAAAATGTTTTTGCTAGCATCCTCTGTCGAGTTTTTAAAAAAGAAGGATAACCAAAAGTTGCTTTGGCCATTTACCTTCATCTCCAACGTAAACCAAAAACCCGCTGGCAGCACCTAGGAGTAATGCTTCTAGTATTATTTGATGACAAAATTAGATATAACCAATAGGGTGTGGCTAGCACAATACCGCCAATTGTGTTAACATTTCCGACATGGGGTATAACAAAACCGACAAAACATGACAGTTCCGATGCTGATAATCAGCGGCTTAGTAGTAAAAGATCCGAAGGGCTTGATCCAAACTCTTTTTTGAAACATTTAGAAAAATAGGACGGATTGGCAAAGCCTGTTTTAAAAGCCGCTTCTGCAATCCCAAACTCACTACCCATGAGCAGCTCCTTCGCACGGTGCAACCGCACAGAAGTAATTAGCTGATTGGGCGACTTATTGGTCACCGCCTTCAGCTTGCGCTGGAGTTGGCGCTCGCTGATGCCAATTTCCCTACAGAGCATTTCCACACCAAAGTGCTCGTTGGCCAAATGAGTATCGATACTCTGAAGCACGTTTTCCAGGAAGGAGTCATTTTGCAACACCTTCTTCGGCGAAATTTGTCCCGCTTTTTCATCAGCACTGAGCGGATCGGTTACACTGAACAGCAGAAACGACTCGCCGGAAAGTGTTTCGTACACCGCTTTGTACTGCGTAAAACTCACCCCCGCTCCCGATAGGAGGCTTTTCACAGTTTGTGTGACAAGGATCTGGCTGGGTTTCGCTAGCTGAAGCATGGCATCGACAAAGCCCTCGGTTTCGCCACTGATGAAGTGAGCCTCATCTACCGCCCCTTCTCTGATGTGAATACCGATGGCCAGCCGGGCCGGCATGGTCCGAATGGCATCTACGAGATCGATACTACAATGAACGGCCTTGCTTGGCCCTTCAAAAATGGCGATAAATGTCTGGCGATTGTATTGAATCACCTTACCCCGATATTGTTCCACAAATTGGCGAATCAGCTCCTCGGGATTGGTGTCGATATTTTCTAAAGAAACAATGCGGGCGGCAACTATGGTGAAAAGCTGCTCCTGGTAGTTTCGGATCGGCTTCACTCCTAAGATAAAGGTCTTCATCGTTTCCAGCACCTCCTTTGTATTACCTACCCAAAAAAGATGATCCCTTCCGCCAAACTCAACGAACCTGGCTCCCTGAATACGTTCAGCAATGAACCGCCCTTCTTCAATTTTCACATCAATATCGTGGGTGCGCTGCATGAGTAGCGTGGGCACTTTGATGGTGCCCAGAATGTCAATAATATCTACCTCAGTATTCATTTTGGTAAGCACCATTGCGGCACTGGGGCTGGCCCCCGAACGAAAGTAGCTGGCCAGCCAATCCATGAAAACCTGATCATTGGCTTTGGAGGGAGCGAGTGACTCCAGCCCCATGTCTCCACCGCCCCAATTGTTTTCGATCATGTCATACACCACCTGGCGCTCCTCGTCGGTGGGTGCCCAGGGGTAGTCGGGCGCATAGCGGCGCTTGGCAAATACGCCAAAGGTGATAAGGGAAATGGTGCGGTTGGGGTAGGTAGCAGCAAAGAGTGCCGACACGGAGCCGCCCTCTGAATGTCCAAACAAAACGGCTTTTTGCGACCCAACGGCGTCCATTACGGCACGGATGTCGTCCATCCGCTCTTCCAGCGTGGAAAGCTCCACCACACGATCCGACAAGCCGGTACCTCGTTTATCAAACAGGATGACCCTGGCGATCTTGCCCAGTTCCTGTAGAAAGTCGACCAGCTCAGGGCAGGCCCACATCCAGTCAATGTTGGACACCCATCCCGGAATATAAACCAGGTCGATGGAACCTGAGCCAAAAACCTGGTAAGCAATATTGATACGGCCGCTTTTTGTATACTGAGTGGCTGGCTTCATAGCTATTTGAAACTTTGTAACAGTTAAGATTACAATTATAGTAGAAATTAGGCCAAGGACAGAGCCTCGCATTTCCCATTTAGGCCTCTAATGAATTAGTCAGAAGTGTCCAAACATCACCGATAATTACATATTGGTCAGTTATCAACGAAAAAAGGGCAGGTTAAATACTAACCTGCCCTGGAGTCTGATGGTGAAAAAATACAGAAAAATAGTTGAAAAAATAATTCGATCTACCCACAGGATGGGCTCTTTCTTTAAATAGCTTGTTGCGTTTTTGTGGGTACAAAGGTAGTGGGCAGGCAGATGAGGCAACTACAAAAAATCCGGCTAATCCATTCACTTTTCCGACAACGGTGTGGTAAAAAGCCGACGTATTGGAAAATTTCCGGCGCCAACAACTTAAAGAATAAGTAAGGCCGGCCTTTCAGAAGGAGTTGATCAGATCCAAAGTGGCATACTCAGGGTGAATGTGAATAAGCTGCGAAGCGGAAAACACAACTGTCGTCTTTGCACCTTCCTCAATTGTCTTCGTTGGCAGCATACCTCGTCTATCACTTAATCAGCAGCACCCTGGGATTGATCGGGTACAGCCATTCGACGCCTCTGGCAGTAATGATGGCATCATCTTCCAGCGCCACCCGCAACTTCTTACCACCCCACTCGGGCACTTTGGTGTAAGCGAAAAACTCAATAGAAAGCAGGTTGGAGGGCTTGATCTCGTACCCCAACTGCACCGGATTGAAAAAAGCAATGGACGGCCCGATGCCGTGCCCCCAGTTGCCCACAGAGTGGCAACCGATAATCACGTCTGTTTTATCAAGCTCCGTTGGCTTGTTGAACCCGGCCATCTTATTGAAGCCAGCCGCAGTTAGTGCATCATAAACGGCATCTTCTGCTTTTTGTGCCGTCACTCCTGGTTTGATCGTTTTCTTTACTACGTCCCGCACTTTCACGGCCTGTTCGAAGGCGTTTTGGATGCCTGGAGGCACGGCAGTCTCGCCTTCTTTTAGCACATAGGCCATCCGCTTCATGTCGGTGTACATGTTCATAAGCCCTACCCCCCAATCTATAAAAAGCACATCACCTCTCTGGATGATACGGTCGGTAGAAGTTGCGGCTATGCCATCAGGGCCGGTCACATATACCGACGGCATGCCAAACGATGACTCCAGGTTGTTTTTGAAAAGCTGCTCCTTCATCCACCAGGCCACATCTTCCAATGTAGTTACGCCTGGGGTGATTACCTCATTGGACAAGGCCCTTTCCGCAAGGGTATACGACAGTTCGCCAGCCTCGCCATAAATCGCTATTTCGCTGGCCACCCGCCTCGACCGGAAGTCGGACGCCAGCTTCTCTGCCGACACAAACCGCTGCTCGTACTTCTTGCCCAGCACTTCCGCCAGCTCCAGGTAGCCTGAATGACTGAGGCCATCGGCACCACCGATGTTTTTTGACATATTGAGGCCAATCTTTTTAGGATCTCTTGCCTCCACAAAAGCCTTGAGCTCGCTGGCCGACCCGAAGTAATCGTAAGCACCACCTTCTTCCAGCAGATAGCCGTCGATGCCCAGTACGGATCGCTCGATACGCTCGCCCCCACGATCGGTGAAAATGTAGTAGCCCACGCTACCCACATAGCCTTCACCCATATCGGGATACAACGGATCGAAATTTCCCTCCCGGTTCATGATGATCCACATATCGATATTATTTTCTCTCATAGCCTCGGGCAGTACCAGGTCAAACTTATCGTTTCTTACCTGGTTCATTTTGCGCCAGCGGCGCATGGCTTCCTGGCTGAAAGAGCTGGTGCTGAGAAGCAGCATAAAAAAGGCGAGCAGTATTCTCATGGTTGAATGGCTGTTTACGAGTACGGTGCTAATTAGCAATTTCTCGGTTTGTGTGCTAGAAGGAAGTGATGTGTGGGGGATTAGGATCGCTCGCTTCGGAAAGCTACCGGCTAAAATTTTGGCCAGTGGCTTAGCTTCTTCGTCTTATTTGGTTCAAAATGGCACTAGCTTTAACCCCTGCGTTGTCGATTTCTTTGATTATTTCATTTATTTCTGATTCTTTCCAAACCATGTCTGAAAAAGGCTTTGAAGGCTTTGTTTGATATACGAGAATCTGGCTGCCATCTATGTCTGTAGCAGGATGAGCGTGAATTAATGCATTTCTCTTTGCTATCAAGCTTTCAAATTCCTGCTGACATAGTTCAATTTCAGCTTTCGTGACGTTAGACTCTGGAAAGTCAAATCCATTTATGATTTCTTTCAATTTCTGGTTAACCGCACCAGATGTTAAAGGACTCTTACTTGGTCTACTGTATTGCGCAACAAACCCGCTTTCATAAAAAGCGATTATATAAATTATTGTCCATTCGTAGTAGGCAAAAATATAAACAGCCTTTCCCAAAATGGCTGCATATTTATCATCGACAGGAATTGCCGTTGTCGTGTGATGGTTTACATTCATCTTCCAATTAAAGTATTCTATTCTCTACAGAAACAAGGTAAAAAAAACAAAGTTTGTATTTAAATCCGAACTAAGCCATGATCTCACCTCTGTCCCCTAGTAACTTCTGAAGAACGTTTAGAACTCTTTTACTCGACCTCAAAACTGTTCCTATCAATAAGATGTGATACTAAATTAGCCGATTTAACATAGACATTCCGTAGTTGGAGAATTCCGAATTTGCCAACTTTTTCGTTGAGAAGTTCCTCATAAGTGAGATTCATTGAGTACATATCTTCGAACTTTCTAATTTCATAACATATGTCCGAAACCTCATTACTTACTTGATTTTGAATATGGAGGGAATGAAAACCTGTCAACCTTTCAAGGGTATCTCTCAATTTCATGAGCCTTCGGTGCTCATGTGTTACTAATTCATGCTGTTTTGCACTCTCAACCTCCGACAGATCAAGAACAGCACGTTCAAATTTGGCCAATGTAAGCGCATCAAGCAAGTTAGGCCGAAGCAAGGCAACAAATTCCCTTTTTCCTTTCAAGAATATTGCAACACCTTCACCATCCTGTCTTATCCCCTCAGGAATTCTTGACAGGAATTCACATAGCTCAAAGACAATAAACGAGGTTTTGCTATTGATAAACCTGAGGTTCTTCTTTTCAATACCTCTAATAGTAAAATATGGGATCACCCAAACGCTAATAACTATTCCTATAATGAAATATGGAATTGCATTAATCTGCTCTTCCCAAAAAGAAGTCCAGTTAATTTTGTCAATAAGCTCCTCAAGTGCGCTCAAAGTTATTTGTCTTGTCTGCTAAAGTAGAGAGAGAAAAGCCATCGCTTTTCTTTAATATACGAAAATCTGGCAGGAAAGGGCATATTCTTACCAACTCAAAGAAAAAACCGATATTGTAGGTAAGTTCAACAGCTCACAACGCCATTTTACCATGATCAAACTCGTACCTACACTTTCGCTGGTTGTTTTCATTATCCTATTCAGCTGCCAAAGCTCTTCTGAAAAACAAGACTGGCAGATCCTGTTCAATGGCGAAGACCTGACTGGCTGGGACACCTACCTGGGCCAGGAATGGACGCAAGTCAATGATTCCACTTTTCGACCTGCGGGGGAGCCTGTGGGCCTGAACAAAGATCCTAAGGGCATCTTCAGCGTAGCAAAAGTTGACCAGCAAAACGTCATTCGTATATCGGGCGAGCAGTGGGGAGGGGTTTCAACCACCAGCGAATTCAGCAACTATCACCTGAAGCTGCAATTCAAATGGGGAGAGGCCAAGCACCGACCGAAGGCTAACGCCAAGCGGGACAGCGGCTTGCTGTACCACGCCGTAGGTGCACATGGAGCTGACGGCGGCTTCTGGATGCGCTCACAGGAGTTTCAGGTGCAGGAAGGTGACACTGGCGACTACTGGGGTGTGGCTGGCGGCGTGATGGACGTGCCTACCCGTCAGGAGGGCGAAAACTACATTTATGATGCTGCCGCCACAATGCGAGTCTTTAGCGAGAAAAGTGATATTGGCAGGCACGCCACCAAACATCCCGATGCTGAAAAGCCAACAGGTGAGTGGAATACACTGGAGTTGATTTGCTTTGGCGACACAGCCATCCACATCGTGAATGGCCAGGTGGTGATGGCGCTGTACCACTCCCGCCAGCTCACTGACGCTGGCGAGCAGCCTCTGAAGAAGGGAAAGATCCAGCTTCAGTCGGAAGGCGCTGAGCTATTTTACAAGGACATTATGATCAAGCCGATTAGCGAGGTGCCAGAGGGGGTAAATTAAAGAGGTTACTCTCTGCGCTTATGCACATAGTAACCTCTTTAATTGTTAGCACCCCAATCGTCCTCGTTTGCAACGAGGACGGGCGGGATTTGCGTTTCTAACGCATCAAACAACGGTCTTCTTTTCTTCCTGATTTTATGCACTACAAGTGCATGTCTCGCTCACCCTCGTTTCAAACGAGGGAGATTAAAGAGGTTACTTTCTACGCTTCCGCAGAAAGAAGAAATTAAAGAGGTTACTATCTGCGCTCATGCATATAGTAACCTCTTTAATTATTACTTGATATACCTGAAATCGTGCCCAGCAGGAAGCTGCACAAGAAAATCGTGCATGAGCTTGATCACGTTTTCCACGTCGTCTTTGTGGGCGGTTTCTACCGTGGTGTGCATGTATTTCAACGGCAAAGAAATAAGTGCCGAGGCCACACCTTCCGCCGAATAAGCAAAAGCATCGGTGTCGGTACCCGTCGCCCTGCTGGCTGAGGCCCGCTGGAAGGCTATTTTGTTTTTATCGGCCACATCAATCACCATCTTCAGGAGGTTGTTCTGCACTGCCGGCCCATAAGTCAACACCGGTCCCTTACCCGCTTTCAGGTCACCCTGCTGTTTTTTGTCGTACATAGGCGCATGGGTATCGTGGCACACGTCGGTAATGATGGCTACATCCGGCTTGATGCGCCTGGAAATCATTTCAGCCCCTCTCAGGCCAATTTCTTCTTGCACGGCGTTCACCACATACAAGCCAAACGGCAGCTTCACCTTCGACACCGCAATTCTTCTGGCGGTTTCAGCAATCATAAAACCACCCACTCTGTTGTCGAGCGCTCTTCCGCACAGGTAATGCTCGCCCAGCTCGATCAGCTCATCTTCGAACGTCATCACACTGCCTACATGCACGCCCGCCTTTTCCACTTCGTCTTTTGAGGTAGCTCCAATGTCCACAAAGATGTTCTTCAGCGTAGGGCTCTCTTCCTTGGCTGAGTCTCTTACGTGTATGGCCGGCCAGCCAAACACTCCTTTTACAACCCCTTTATCGGTATGGATGTTGACCCTTTTGGAAGGTGCAATCTGGTGATCGGATCCACCGTTTCTTCTCACATAGATATAGCCATCATCGGTAATATAGTTCACAAACCAGGCGATCTCGTCAGCATGTGCCTCAATCACCACCTTGTAAGGCGCATCGGGATTGATCACACCCACCACTGTTCCGTAGGTGTCGGAAATGTAGGTATCGATATAAGGCTTCATGTACTCCAGCCATATATGCTGGCCCGACGACTCAAAACCAGTCGGTGATGCATTATTTAAATATTTGAATAGAAAATCTCTGCTCTTCTTGTCCATTGTCAATTGCTTATCTCTTGTTTTTGTTATTTATATCCAGCAAGTATTCCTGCATACTAAAGCGGAATATTGCCGTGTTTCTTTCTTGGAAGTGTGTCTACTTTGTTCTTCAGCATCTCAAAGGCCTTCATCACTTTGATTCTTGTTTCGTGCGGCATGATCACTTCATCAATATACCCCCTGGCAGCAGCTTCGTACGGATTCGCAAATCGGTTGGTGTATTCCGCCACTTTCTCGTCGAGCTTGGCAGCGGGGTCAGATGCTTTGGCGATTTCACCCTTGAAAATGATCTCAGCGGCACCTTTCGCCCCCATCACAGCTATTTCCGCTGTCGGCCAGGCAAAGTTCATGTCGGCACCAATATGCTTGCTGTTCATCACGTCGTAGGCACCACCATAAGCCTTTCTGGTGATAACCGTAACTCTTGGCACGGTGGCCTCCGAAAACGCATACAGCAGCTTGGCTCCATGGTTGATGATGCCATGCCACTCCTGGTCGGTGCCTGGCAAAAAGCCCGGAACGTCCACCAGCACCAGCAGTGGGATATTGAAGCAGTCGCAAAACCGCACAAACCTGGCAGCCTTGGTAGAGGAGTTGATGTCGAGCACGCCCGCCAGCGACGCCGGCTGGTTGCCTACAATACCAATGCTGCGGCCACCGACCCTGGCAAACCCAACGATAATGTTTTCAGCATAATTCTTATGCACCTCCATAAAACTGTCCTCGTCAGCTATTTCAGCCACCACCTCCCGCATATCATAAGGCTGGTTGGGGTTATCAGGCAGTATCTTGTCCAGTGCGGGCCGCTTCTCATCGGACGACTGGTAGTTAACTGCCGGAGCCTCATCCTCGCAGTTTTGTGGCATGTACGACAGCAGCTGCTTGATATTGTTGATGCACTCCACTTCATTGGCACAGGAGAAATGCGTCACACCACTTTTGGTTGAGTGAGTGCTTGCGCCACCAAGCTCTTCCGAGGTCACGTCTTCCTGGGTCACCGTTTTCACCACGTTAGGTCCTGTCACGAACATGTAGGAAGTGTCCTCCACCATCAAAATGAAGTCGGTGATAGCTGGTGAATACACTGCACCGCCGGCACAGGGCCCCATGATGGCCGAAATCTGTGGTACCACGCCAGAAGCCCTGGTGTTTCGGTAGAAAATATCTGCATAACCTGCGAGCGACACCACGCCTTCCTGTATCCTGGCACCGCCTGAGTCGTTGAGCCCGATCACGGGTGCACCATTCTTCATGGCCAAATCCATGATCTTTACGATCTTCTCTGCAAATGTTTCGGACAGCGACCCACCAAACACTGTGAAGTCCTGACTGAATACATACACCAGCCTGCCGTTCACATTGCCATACCCGGTGACAACCCCGTCACCGAGGTATTTCTCTTTATCCAGCCCAAAATCCGAAGATCGGTGCACCACCAGCTTGCCAATTTCCTCGAAGGTTCCTTCATCCATCAGGAGCTCAACTCTTTCCCTGGCAGTCAGCTTTCCCTTTTCATGCTGCCTGGCTATCCTGCCTTCACCCCCGCCCAGCAATGCCTGCTCGTTCAACTCCTGAAGTCTGCTAAATTTTTCGTCGGTGGTAGCTAAATGAAATTTGGGAGGTCGCTGTTCCATTATGTAGGGGTTAATTGCCAAAGATATTGTGGAATACGCTAAAAACGAACTCAAACGAACGGTATATGACCCACCGGTTAAATTTTGACGGTATATGCTTAGTGGTACGATAAAGTGTTATCTTGCGCCAATTTTTAGCACAGCTGAGGGACTAAATCATGAAAGTCGGAATCATTGACATGGGTACGAATACCTTTCACCTGCTCGTTGCGGAAGTGAGAGATCATGATTTCACCATCCTTTTTAAAGAGAAGCTGCTGGTAAGAATTGGCGAAGGTGGTATTTCACATGGTCTGATTACGGAGGAAGCCACGCAAAGGGCGCTGAAAGCGCTGGAAAGATTCAACGAAGTGCTAAAGGCTGAAAAAGTAGATGAAGTTTTTGCCACAGCCACGAGTGCCATCCGAAATGCAAAGAACGGTGCAGAGTTTGCTGACAGGGTTCAGCGTGAGTTGGGCATCGAAGTCCGGATTATCTCTGGGGACGAAGAAGCCGAAACAATCTATTACGGCGTAAAAAAGGCCATTCCTATGAGCGATGAGCCTGTGCTCATCATGGACATTGGCGGTGGCAGCATTGAGTTCATCATCGGCAATCAGTCGGAGATCTTCTGGAAGCGAAGCTTTGAAATAGGCGGCCAGCGCCTCATTGACCAGTTCCACAGCCACGACCCCATTCTGCCAGAAGAGGTGATACGGCTACAGAGCTACCTGGCCATGAACCTCGAGCCGCTCTTCGAAGCATGCCAAACATACAAACCACAAACCCTTGTGGGCTCATCAGGCACCTTCGATACACTGAGCGACATTTACATGCTCGATAATAAAATCGAAAAGAATCCACTCGACACCGAATTTCCCTTTACGTTAGATGCATTCGAGGGCATTTATGAGAAGATGATCACTTTCAACAGACAGGAAAGAATGAACGTACCTGGCATGATCGAGATGCGGGTCGACATGATTGTGGTAGCGAGCATCCTCATTCACTTTGTTAACCAAAAGCTCGACATCAAAAACATCCGGGTTTCTGCCTATGCTTTGAAAGAAGGCGTCCTTCTGAAGACCATCCATTCTCTCTACAAAAAGAGGGTATAATCCAACGTAGTTTAGTTAAGAGGTTTGGAATCCCATTTCCATTTTTACCCCGGCCTAAAGGGAGACTAAATGATGATTAGCATCCCTTTAGGGAAGAGAAGGGTAGAATGCTCTTAACTAAACGACGTTGAGTTAAAATTCCTTAGAAATTTCCTGGTCAAATATTCTGTTTCTGATTGGGTAGCACCTCTTCTATCTCTATTTTTACCCCCCAGAAATCAGACCACATGTTTACATATCAGCATTTACTTTCCTTCACAGAAAACATACTTCTTGCCATCGGGCATTCTAAGAAAGACGCCACCCTCGGAGCTAAAGTACTCCTCAGTGCCGACCTCCGAGGAGTTGACTCCCATGGTGTAGCCCGTCTTTCAGGCTATGTGAGGCTTTGGGAGGCCAAAAGAGTGAACGCCACCCCAAACATTAAGATCGTGCACGAAACACCTTCAACGGCAGTTGTAGACGGCGACGGCGGTCTGGGTTTGGTAGTGGCTCCCTTTGCCATGAAAGTGGCCATTGAAAAAGCAGAGAAAGTTGGAACCGGCTGGGTATCAGTGAAAGGATCCAACCATTTTGGCATTGCCGGCTACCACAGCATGATGGCCCTGGAAAAAGACATGATTGGCATTTCAATGACCAATGCCAGCCCGCTGGTTGCTCCAACATTTAGCACTACCAGGCTGCTGGGCACTAACCCAATTTCGGTGGCCATTCCTGCCAAAACACAACCTCCATTTGTTGCCGACATGGCAACTACCACCGCTGCCAATGGCAAGCTGGAAATTCTGCAAAGAAAGAACCTTGAGGCTCCTCTCGGCTGGGTGCAGGAAAAAGACGGCACACCCACCACCAATGCCAACGGCGTGAAAGACGGCGGTGCGCTGCTTCCACTCGGCGGTGACCGGGAGCATGGTTCTCACAAAGGTTACTCACTTGGAGCCATTGTCGATATCTTCTCTGCGGTACTATCGGGCGCCAACTATGGCCCCTGGGTGCCTCCATTTGTAGCATTCCTCTCCCCTCCTGCCGATCCAGTGGGCGAAGGCATCGGGCACTTCTTTGGTGCCATGCGAGTCGACGCTTTCCGTCCGGCTGATGAGTTCAAGGAGCATATGGATAATTGGATCAGCACGTTCAGAAAAGCGGAAACGGTAAAAGGTCAGGAAAAAGTGCTGATACCCGGCGACCCGGAAAGAGAAATGGAAAAGGAAAGAATGGAAAGTGGTATTCCTCTTCTGCCACCCGTTGAAAAAGACCTGAGAGAGCTGGGCGAAAAACTTGGCGTGGCCTTTTAGAAGGTAAAGCCAACCCGTAATACTATGGGGCTGTTGTAAGGAGATCGGATGTCGTCGTATAACAGATTGTATAGTGCGCTTATCATAAAGCCACCGCCACTTCTTCCTATTGGCTGAAAAAGCCCACCGCCAGCAAACAAACCAGGCACCCACTGCCTTACTACATCGTCATTGGCATTGTAAAACTGTAGGTTGAGGTTTTCAAATTCACCATGTACAAAGAACTGGCGACCAATATTCCTTCTTACAAAGGTGCGCCATCCATAGTTTGAATAAGAAGCATTATAGTACTTGAAGTTGATGTACTGGTAGGTAACACCCAGCCCTCCTGAAAGCTTCGGTGTAATCATGTAGCCTGCCAGCGGAGAAAGGTCGACAAACGTCACAGAACCAAACTGAGCCCCAAAGTTGCCGCCGAGGTATACCCTGTCAAAGAAACTGCTGTTCTCCTGATCGTATTCCTTTTGGGCAAACGATGAAAACGAAATGAAAAATAGAATGAAAGCTGCGATTAATGATTTCATGCGGTAAACAACGTTGTATTCCGTAATAACACCTGTCTACTCTTCCGCCACTATGATGTATAAGTCCTCGGTGGGCTTTTTCATCATGTAGCGCTCTCTGGCAAACTTCTCGAGCAGGTCACTATCGCTAAGCAGCTCGTGCCTGTCTTGCCTTACTTCTTCAATTTTTTCCAGATAATACTCCTTCTGAGCCTCCAGGTCACTCAACTTCCGGCTCAGGCGTAGCTGGGTAAAAACATCGTTGGAGTCCAGGAAAAGCATCCAAATAAGGAAAAAGAAGGTGAAGAGGAAATAGAAGTTCCTCGTATAGGGGGGCAGATTCTTGAAAAACCTCGAAATCATACTGGAAATGTAGTCTATTTCCCAAAAATAAAAAAATCCCGGCAACATGCGAAGCGCACGACAGCCGGGATTTTATGCAATGGTCTTAATTATTTTTTAACAGGGAAATAAGCTGTTTCTCCCAATTCCTCTTCGATTCTAAGCAACTGATTGTACTTAGCCATCCTGTCGGAACGTGAAAGAGAACCAGTCTTGATCTGCCCGGCATTGGTAGCCACGGCAATATCAGCGATGGTAGCATCTTCCGTTTCACCCGAGCGGTGAGAAATAACAGCTGTCCAGCCAGCTTTGTGTGCCATTTCAATAGCTGCAAGTGTTTCTGTCAAAGAACCGATTTGGTTGACTTTGATAAGAATGGAGTTGCCACACTTCTCGTTGATCGCTCTTTCAAGGAACTTCACGTTGGTCACCAAAAGGTCGTCACCAACGATCTGGCACTTATGTCCGATTTTCTCGGTCAAAAGTCTCCAGCCTTCCCAGTCGTTTTCAGCACAACCATCTTCTATACTGTCAACAGGATATTTCTCAACAAGCTCAGCAAGGTATTCAACCTGCTCAGCGGTTGTTCTTACTTTGCCAGAGTCACCTTCAAATTTCTTGTAGTTGTATTTGCCGTCCTCATAGAACTCAGATGCAGCGCAGTCAAACGCAATCATTACGTCTTTTCCAGCCTTGTATCCGGCTTTCTCAATCGCCTTCAAAATATCGGCAAGGCCTTCTTCTGTTCCACCTGAAAGGTTAGGAGCAAACCCACCTTCGTCTCCTACGGCAGTGCTCAGCCCTTTGTCGTGAAGAATCTTCTTAAGGGCATGGAAAATCTCAGCACCCATTCTAAGCGCCTCGCTATAAGTAGGGGCACCTACAGGGCGGATCATAAATTCCTGGAATGCGATGGGCGCATCTGAGTGAGAACCACCATTGATGATGTTCATCATTGGCACAGGCAATGTGCTTGCGTTGGGTCCGCCTAGGTATCTGAATAGAGACTGTCCTGACTCTTGTGCTGCTGCCTTTGCAACTGCCAGAGAAACACCAAGAATAGCGTTAGCACCCAGTTTTCCTTTGTTTGGCGTGCCGTCAAGCTCAATCATTATCTTGTCGATAAGCTTCTGGTCGAAAACACTAAGGCCAATCAGTTCGCCGGCTATTTTCTCGTTCACGTTTTCGACAGCCTTTAGCACACCTTTTCCAAGGTATTTCGACTTGTCACCGTCTCTAAGCTCCACGGCCTCGTGTGTGCCTGTAGAAGCACCAGAGGGCACCGCCGCTCTGCCCATAATTCCATTTTCGGTGTAGACATCTACCTCAATGGTAGGATTGCCCCTGGAGTCAAGAATCTGCCTTGCGTGAATTCCTTCAATTAAACTCATTATGTTTTTAGTTTAGATGTTCAACGAACTGATCAAATAAATACCTGGAGTCGTGCGGCCCCGGAGAAGATTCCGGATGGTACTGCACAGAAAATACTTTCTTGCCTTTCAATTTCATGCCAGCCACTGAGCTGTCGTTCAAATGTATGTGCGTTAGCTCAGCAACGGAAGAGCTTTTCAGCTCGTCCATGTTTACTGCAAACCCATGGTTTTGCGAAGTAATCTCGCTCTTCCCTGACACCAGGTTCTTCACTGGGTGATTAAGTCCTCTATGGCCATGGTGCATCTTAAAGGTGCTGATACCACAAGCAAGCGCTAAAATCTGATGACCAAGACATATACCGAACAACGGTTTGTCCGCTGCAAGAATTTCTTTTACTGTGGTGACGGCGTAGTCCATCACTGAAGGGTCGCCAGGGCCGTTTGATACAAAATACCCTGTTGGCTGCCATGCCTCCATTTCCTTGAAGGTGGTTTGCGCAGGAAACACTTTACAATATATGCCTCGGGCTGCCATGTTCTTGAGAATCGATTGCTTAATCCCGAGATCAAGCACCGCTACTTTCATTTTGCTATTTTCATCACCGTAGGTATAGGCTTCCTTCGTAGTCACTTTAGAAGACAATTCAAGCTTTTCCATTGACGGCACCTGCTTAAGCTTAGCCATCAATTCTGCCTTGTCAAAAATCTCGGAAGAGATTATCGCATTCATGGCTCCCTTGCTCCTTATGTGCCTGACGAGGCTCCTGCTGTCAAGTCCCGAAATACCGACCGTGTTGTTTTTAATGAAATAGTTGTTCAAACTCGAATCAGCCGTTTTGCGGCTAAACAACTTCGAAAACTCATTCACAACCACCCCGCTGATTTTAGGTGTAGCCGATTCCTGTTCATCCACATTCACTCCATAGTTCCCAATGTGAGAAGTGGTGTTCACCACAATCTGGCCGAAGTATGACGGATCAGTATAAATCTCCTGATAGCCGGTCATGCCTGTGTTAAAGCAAATCTCCCCTCCGCTCGTTCCAATTTTACCGATAGCGTCGCCCTCGTACAAGGTTCCGTCTTCCAGAAGTAAAACAGCACGTGGATTCGGTGTGTATTTCATGTGTATGCAGCGTTTACCTTTGTATAACTAGTGTGATTTATTTGACAGCTTACCAGCTTTCAAAACTAATTAGCCAGCTTGACATTAGAGGCGAATAAGCAGGCACAAAAATAGAAAGAATTTTCTAAGACCCACCGCTTCAAAACAAAAAAGGGTTGACAAAAGCCAACCCTTTCAATTGAAATATTCTATTTTCTAATTATTTCTTCTCTTCTTCGGTTGAGTCGTCAGCGCTGGCCTCATCAGTACCTTCTTCAGGTGCTTCGGCAGCTGCTTCTTCAGTAGTTTCAGCAGCAACTTCTTCAACAGCCGCTTCGGCCACCGGAGCTTCTTCCACAACTACTGCATCCGTAGCAGACGCTTTAGCTTCGTCAGCACCAGCAGCAGCCTTGCTACGACGTGTTCTCTTAGCCTTAGGCTTCGCTGTAGCTTCTCCAATCAGCAATTCATTGAAGTCAACAAGCTCCATCATACAAATTTCTGCATTATCACCAAGCCTGCTACCCAAACGGATAATCCTTGTGTAGCCACCGGGGCGGCTCGCAGTTTTTTCTGCCACGGGGCCAAAAAGCTCCTGCACAGAATACTTATTTTGTAGATAAGAGAAAACAATTCTTCTGTTGTGAGTAGAATCGTCTTTTGTCTTTGTGATCAATGGCTCAACATACTTTCTAAGTGCCTTGGCCTTAGCTACAGTTGTTGTTATGCGCTTATGAAGAATCAGCGAAGACGCCATGTTAGAAAGGAGCGCCTTTCTGTGGCTTGCTGTCCTACCTAAGTGATTTATTTTTTTACCGTGTCTCATGATAAATTAATCCTCCTCTAATTTGTACTTACCCAGGTCCATACCAAAAGTAAGCCCTTTCTCCTGTACAAGTTGTTCCAACTCAGCAAGCGACTTCTTACCGAAGTTTCTGAATTTCATCATATCAGAAATTTCAAGTCTTACAAGATCTCCCAATGACTTAACATCAGCAGCCTTCAGACAGTTGTAAGCTCTAACAGATAGATCCAGGTCGTTCAGCGCCGTCTTCAAAAGCTTGCGCATGTGAAGCAGTTCCTCATCAACGGCATCTGGCTCCTTAGCATCAGCTGTTTCAAGCACCATGCTCTGATCAGAAAACAACATGAAATGTTGGATAAGTATGTTTGCTGCTCCCTTAAGAGCTGCTTCAGGGTGAATAGAACCATCAGTTTCTATGTCAAGAATCAACTGCTCATAGTCAGTCTTTTGCTCAACCCTGGTATTCTCTACGCTATATTTTACGTTCTTAATAGGAGTAAAAACAGAGTCAATCGGAATATACCCGAAAACCTGATCGCCTGATGGCTTGTTCTCATCAGCGGCTACATAGCCTCTACCCTTTTCGATTGTAACTTCTATCTCGAATTGTGCACTCTGATCAAGGTTACAGATAACCAACTCAGGGTTCAATACTTCGAATGAAGAAGTGAACTTGCCGATGTCGCCAGCTGTAAACTTAGCTTGCTTCGATATAGAGACAGTGACTTTATTGTCTACCATGTCAGCAATCTTCTTGAACCTAACCATTTTGAGGTTCAGAATGATCTCTGTTACGTCTTCCATAACTCCCTCAATTGTAGAGAATTCATGCAAAACTCCTGGTATTTTTATTGCTGTAATTGCATAGCCTTCAAGAGAGGAAAGAAGTATTCTTCTCAGTGCGTTACCAATGGTAACTCCGTATCCTTTCTCGAGCGGTTTAAAGGTGAAAAGCCCATGAAAATCATCGGCCTTTTCCATAACCACTTTCTCGGGCATTTGAAATGCTAGTATTGACATAGCAATAGAAAGTGTTTAATTGATAAAATTATTTTGAATACAATTCGACGATAAGCTGCTCCTTGATGTTTTCAGGAACTTCATCTCTCGATGGAGCTTGAATAAACTTACCAGTCATTTGTGAACCGTCCCACTCTAGCCAGCCAAATTTATTGGAAGAACGTGCTGCAAGACTCTCCGTGATAGCCAATAAAGACTTAGATTTTTCACGAACGCCTACAGTATCTCCAGCTGTAAGAGAATAACTTGGGATATTTACTACTTCACCATTTACAGTGATATGCTTGTGAAGGACTAACTGACGTGCTCCTCTTCTCGTTGGAGCAATACCCAAACGGTAAACAGTGTTGTCCAGTCTGCTTTCAAGAAGCTTCAACAGGTTCTCACCAGTGATGCCGTCCTTGCGTTGAGCAGTATTGAATGTCTTAGCAAATTGTCTCTCCAACAATCCGTAGAGGTACTTAGCCTTCTGCTTCTCCAATAGCTGGATCGCATATTCAGACTGCTTACGACGACGGCTTCTGCCGTGCTGTCCCGGAGGATAAGCCTTCTTCTGAAGGGCTTTGCCACCACCCAAAACGGGCTCTCCAAATTTTCTCGAAATCTTGGTTTTTGGACCAGTATATCTTGCCATTTCTTTCTACAGTCTTTAATTAAACTCTACGTCTTTTAGGCGGGCGACATCCGTTGTGAGGAAGCGGGGTCACATCTTTAATCACAGTGACTTCAATGCCAGCATTTTGAATAGTCCTGATAGCAGACTCTCTGCCTGATCCAGGGCCTTTCACAAATACTTCCACCTTGCGGAGTCCTTGATCATATGCCTTAGCTGCACAGTCTTGTGCTGCTACTTGTGCTGCGTATGGTGTGTTCTTCTTCGAACCCCTGAAGCCCATCTTACCTGCTGAAGCCCAAGAAATAACTTGTCCGTTATTATTGGTCATCGCAATGATGATGTTGTTGAATGAAGCCCTTATATGTGCTTGTCCAACTGCTTCAACAGCTACAACACGCTTTTTCGCCTTGTCTTTTCTCTTCTGAGCCATTGCTAAAAGTTATTATTTAGTAGCTTTCTTCTTGTTAGCCACTGTTTTCCTCTTACCTTTTCTAGTACGGCTATTGTTTTTGGTACGCTGACCTCTAACAGGTAACCCTTTTCTGTGACGTAGTCCTCTGTAACATCCAATATCAAGTAAACGCTTGATGCTCAATTGAATTTCAGATTTCAGTACACCCTCAACCTTAATGTTCTCAGTGATGATCAAACGAACTGCGTTCGCTTCCTCCTCAGTCCACTCCGACACTTTCTTGTCCCAGTTGATCCCAGCCTCAGCAAGTATTTTCTGAGCCGTTCTACGACCAATTCCGAAGATGTAGGTCAAACCTATCTCTCCTCTTTTATTATCGGGAATATCAACTCCAGCTATACGAGCCATAATTAACCTTGTCTTTGTTTAAACCTAGGATTCTTCTTATTGATAACGTACACCTTACCATTACGGCGGATTATCTTGCAGTCTACGCTACGTTTCTTTACAGATGCCTTTACTTTCATGACTACTTATTTATATCTGTATACTATTCTTCCTTTTGTCAAATCATAGGGCGACATCTCCATTTTTACTTTATCGCCTGGCAAAATCTTGATGTAATTCATCCTCATTTTACCTGAAATGTGGGCTACTACCTGATGCCCATTCTCTAACTCCACTCTGAACATCGCATTGGATAGTGCTTCTACTATCGTACCGTCCTGTTCTATAGATGATTGTTTCGCCATATTATAAATTACGCTACAGCTACGTTTTGAGATCTGCCTTTTAATCTACCCGACTTCATCATACCCTCATAGTGTCTCATAAGAAGGTAGCTTTCTATTTGCTGTAAAGTATCTAAAATAACCCCCACCATGATCAACAGCGATGTTCCGCCGTAGAACTGGGAAAACTCTCTTGTCACACCTGCCATACTCGCAAATGCTGGCATAATAGCTACCAATGCAAGAAACAAAGATCCTGGCAGCGTAATTCTTGTAAGCACTCCATCTATAAATTCAGACGTTGCCTTTCCTGGCTTAATGCCTGGTATAAAACCTCCGTTTCTCTTCATATCATCACCAATCTGATTAGGATTAATAGTGATAGCTGTATAAAAGAAGGTAAAGATTATGATCAACGATGCAAACAATGCATTGTATTGCCACGACTGAAAGTCAGAAAACGTTGTTCCAATATATTGAGCGATATCGCTAGTGTCGGCCCAGATGCTTGCAATAAGCGCAGGGAGAAACATAAGCGACTGAGCAAAAATGATTGGCATTACACCAGCTGCATTCACTTTTAGTGGAATGTACTGACGCTGACCGCCATATACCTTATTTCCCACTACCTGCTTCGCATATTGAACAGGTATTCTTCGAACAGCCTGTGTCAACATAACAACCGCCATTACTACAAAGAACAGTGCAACTATCTCAAGCACAAGGATAAGCCCCTGACTCATGCCTCTCGACAGAGATTCAGCAATGATTGCTGCGGGGAACCTGGACACGATGCCGATCATGATAAGCATTGATATTCCATTACCTATGCCCTTGTCAGTAATTTTCTCACCCAACCACATACAGAAAATGGTACCTGCTGTAAGAATGACAATTGAGCTACCTGTAAAGAAAGTCCTGTTGGCCATCACAATAGCCTCTGCGGGAATAGTGGCAGTTAAATATCCGATTCCCTGAGCCAGCGTGATAAATATGGTCAATACTCTGGTATACTGATTAATCTTCTTTCTACCACTATCGCCCTCCTTTTGCAATCTTTGAAAATAAGGAACAGCCACCGTTAATAGCTGCAAAACGATAGAAGCTGAAATGTATGGCATAATGCCCAATCCAAATATGGAGGCATTACTAAACGCACCACCTAAGAAGGTATCAAGCAGACCAAATATCCCCTGGGCTTCGCCAGCAAGTTTAGATGGATCAATACCTGGAAGAACTATATAAGATCCCAATCTAAAGATCAGTAGAAATCCAACCGTGTTCAAAATTCGAATACGGAGATCCTCTATGCTAAAGATATTCCTTATGGTGCTAATAAATCGCTTCATTCTATTAAAGTACGGTTACCTTACCACCTGCCTTTTCAATTGCTTCCTGAGCAACTTTTGAAAAAGAACTTGCAGATACATCTACTTTTGCTTTCAACTCACCTCTGCCCAATACCTTAACAGTATCGTTCTTAGAAGCCAATCCATGCTCAATAAGCGTGTCAAGAGTTACCTCTTTTACTTTATAAGTATCGACAAGCGTTTGAAGCACGTCAAGGTTGATTGGTTTTGAAATAACCTTGTTTCTATTCTTGAAACCAAACTTCGGCACACGGCGCTGAAGTGGCATTTGACCACCCTCAAATCCTTTTTTCTTGCTATAGCCAGACCTGGATTGAGCACCTTTGTGACCACGAGTGGAAGTACCGCCCATTCCTGAGCCCTGCCCTCTTCCTATTCTCTTTCTACTCTGGGTAGACCCCTTTGCAGGTTTTAGTGTACTTAAGTCCATAATCTTAAAGAGCTTTAACTTCAACTAAATGAGTAACCTTAGCAATCATTCCTGCGATTTGAGGAGTAAGTTCCTTTTCGACAGAACGATTTATTTTTGCAAGGCCCAAAGCCTTAATTGTCGCCTTTTGAACTGCAGGACGACCTATTGTGCTTCTTATCTGTGTAATCTGAACTTTTGCCATCAGAATTATCCTTTGTAAACTTTTTCTAGTTCGACACCTCTTTGGTCAGCCACGGTGAACGCATCACGCATTTTTGTCAGAGCGTCAAAAGTTGCTTTTACCACGTTGTGTGGGTTTGACGAACCTTTTGACTTAGCCAAACAATCGTGAACGCCTGCACTCTCCAATACCGCACGCATCGCACCACCGGCAATTACACCTGTACCAGGTGCAGCTGGCTTAATCAAAACCCTGCCACCGCTGAACTTACCGTTCGATTCGTGTGGAAGCGTTCCTTTCAATATCGGAACCTTAACAAGGTTCTTTTTAGCATCGTCGATACCTTTAGTGATTGCATCGGTTACTTCATTGGCTTTACCCAATCCGTAGCCTACTACTCCATTGCCATCACCTACTACTACGATAGCTGAAAAGCTAAAACGACGTCCACCCTTCACTACTTTCGCTACCCTGTTAATGGCAACTACTCGTTCTTTAAGATCTATTTCGGACGCTTTTACCGATTTTACGTTTGACTGTGTCATGTTCAATTAGAATTTAAGACCACCTTCTCTGGCTCCTTCAGCAAGTGCTTTTACACGTCCGTGGTATGGGTAACCACCACGATCAAAAACACAAGTTGCCAAGCCGCTTTCCTTAGCCTTTTCAGCAATTTTCTTCCCAACCAATTTAGAAACATCATTGTTGATCTTTCCCTTCTGGCCTACATCCTCCGAAGAAGACGCTGCGAGTGTGTGACCACTCAGGTCATCAATTAGTTGAGCATATATTCCCTTGTTGCTTTTGAAAACCGAAAGCCTGGGTCTGTCAGAAGTTCCGCTAATCTTGTTACGGATTCCTCTTTTTATTCTTAATCTTCTGTCTCCTTTACTGGTGGCCATCTTAATTATTTTTTAGCAGCAGTTTTACCAGCTTTTCTACGAACTTGCTCTCCCACAAAGCGAACACCTTTACCTTTGTAAGGCTCTACTTTTCTTAGTGATCTGATCTTGGCAGCAACTTGTCCAATAAGCTGTTTATCGATACTTTCTAGACTTATCGTTGGGTTCTTACCTTTTGGAGTTTCAGTGTTCAACTTAACTTCATCTGGCAGAGCCAAAAATATATTGTGAGAGTAGCCAAGGTTTAACTCAAGAACGTTTCCCTGATGTGAGGCTTTGTAACCTACACCTACCAGCTCCAGCTCCGCTTTGTAACCATTACTTACTCCCTCAACCATATTAGCGATCAAAGACCTGTACAAACCGTGCATAGCTTTATGACGCTTTTGTTCAGTTGGTCTTTCAACAACCAATTCTGATCCCTCCAATTTAACCTGGATGTCAGGATCTATATCTTGTGTTAACTGGCCTTTAGGTCCTTTAACCGTAACAACAGTTTTATCTATTGAGATGGTTACTCCGGCAGGTACAGTTACTGGTTTTTTTCCTATTCTTGACATGACATCAATATCTTAATAAACGTAACAAAGTACTTCTCCACCAATATTCTGTGTCCTGGCCTCTTTGTCTGTCATTACACCTCTTGAGGTTGAAATGATAGCTACACCTAAGCCATTAAGAACACGAGGAATTTTTTCAACGTGAGCATACTTACGCAAACCAGGCTTACTTATTCTTTCAAGAGATAAAATGGCGTTTTTCTTCGTAACAGCGTTGTATTTCAACGCTATCTTGATAACACCTTGCTTATCATCTTCAACGAACTTGAAGTTCTGGATATATCCCTTATCCATTAGAACCTTGGTGATCTCCTTCTTGATGTTAGAAGCAGGAACCTCAACGATTCTGTGATTTGCTTTTATTGCATTTCTAACTCGTGTTAGATAATCTGCTATAGGATCTGTAACCATACAGTAAAATAATTAAGCCCTTTTTAACAGGGCTGCAAAGGTATAAATTATTTTCTTTCTTAACAATATGCCTTGGGCAAATAATTACCAGCTTGACTTGGTCACGCCTGGTATTTTACCATCAGAAGCCATCTCACGAAATGTTACACGAGAAATACCAAACTTCCTCATATATCCTTTTGGACGCCCCGTCAATTTACAACGGTTGTGAAGACGTACCGGAGAAGCGTTTTTCGGCAACTTATCTAAACCGATGTAATCACCTGCTTCTTTAAGTGCCTTTCTTTTAGCAGCATACTTTGCTACCAAATGCTCTCTTTTTCTCTCCCGTGCTTTAACTGATTCTTTAGCCATGTTATTTATTTTTTGATGCGAATGGCATTCCAAATGCCTTCAGCAATTCATAACTCTCCTCATCACTATTTGCAGTAGTAACAAACGTGATATCCATACCAGATATCTTGTTGATTTTGTCAATACTGATTTCAGGGAAAATGATCTGCTCCTTCACCCCTAATGTGTAGTTCCCTCTGCCGTCGAACCCACTGTCCTTAATTCCTTTGAAGTCACGAACCCTTGGAAGAGCAATTGACATCAAACGGTCAAGAAATTCGTACATCTTGTCACCACGAAGCGTTACTCTCGCTCCAATTGGCATACCTTCACGCAATTTGAAGTTAGATATAGATGTTTTTGCTTTGGTAGGAACTGCCTTCTGGCCAGTGATAGTAGTAAGTTCTTCAACTCCCACATCCACAAGCTTTTTGTCAGCTACAGCTGCACCAATACCCTTGTTTACCGTGATTTTGGTTAGCTTAGGAACCTGCATGATAGACTTGTACTGGAATTTCTCCATCAAGGCTTTCATGATCTCCTCCTGGTATTTCGTTTTTAATCTAGGACTAGCCATTGTTAATTACCTCCCCAGTTTTCTTTGCGTATCTTTGAAGTTTGCCCTTCTTGTCTTCTTTTCTCCCAACTCTTGTTGCATTACCAGTAGATGGGTCTACCACCATCAGGTTGCTCAAGTGAATAGGAGCCTCTTTCTTTTCGATCCCGCCATTTGGGTTCTGCGCAGAAGGCTTTACGTGCTTCGTAATAATATTACATCCTTCAATAAAGGCCTTGCTATCGCCAGGTACTACTTCCAGCACCTTGCCAGTTTTTCCTCTACTGTTGCCGGCAATCACTTTAACAGTGTCGCCCTTGCGGACATGAAGCTTATTAGGCTTTGAATTAGTTTTCATATGTTATAGTACTTCAGGCGCCAATGAAACGATTTTCATGAATTGCTTTTCACGAAGCTCTCTGGCAACAGGTCCGAAAATACGAGTTCCTCTTGGTTCGTCATTACCTGTCAATAACACAGCTGCGTTATCTTCAAATCTGATGTATGAACCATCTTTTCTTCTGATTTCCTTCTTGGTGCGTACAATGACGGCCTTGGAAACAGTACCCTTCTTCAAACTGCTTGAAGAAATGGACGACTTAACGCTCACCACAATCTTATCTCCGATTGAAGCGTAACGCTTACCCGTTCCACCTAGCACACGTATACAAAGTACCTCTTTGGCACCGCTATTATCTGCAACAGATAACCTGGATTCCTGCTGTATCATCTTATTTTGCTCTTTCGATAATTTCTACCAATCTCCAACGCTTCCTTTTACTTAAAGGTCTCGTTTCTGCTATGCGTACAGTATCACCAATACCACACTCGTCCTTCTCATCGTGTGCCAAAAACTTGGTTGTTTTACCTATGAACTTTCCATAGATAGGGTGCTTCACCTTACGAGAAACTGCCACAGTGATAGACTTATTCATCTTATCACTAACAACCTTTCCTGTTTTCTCTTTACGTAGATTTCTGGTCTCCATACTCCAATTATTTTGATAGCTCTCTTGAGTGTAGCTCGGTTTGAATCCTGGCTACAACTCTACGGTTGTGACGGATTCTCATCGGATTTTCAACAGGAGTAACAGCATGGGCGAACTTCAACTTTTGAAGGCTCTCTTTCTCTGCTGCGAGTCGTGCGTTTAGCTCCTCTACAGAAAGCGACTTTAGCTCTGAATTTTTCATTGTATTGCAGCGTAATCTCTTCTGACAATAAATTTAGTTTTTATAGGAAGCTTCTGAGCCGCTAATCTTAGCGCTTCTTTAGCTGTTTCAATGGGTACACCACCTGCTTCGAACATAATAGTTCCCGGCTTTACAATGGCTACCCAATACTCAGGCGCACCTTTACCTTTACCCATACGTACTTCTGCGGGCTTTTTGGTAATAGGCTTGTCGGGGAATATGCGGATCCAAACCTGACCCTCCCTTTTCATTGCCCTTGTAACGGCGATCCTCGATGCTTCAATCTGGCGTGAGGTAATAAAACCAGATTCCAATGACTTCAATCCAAAAGTTCCGAAAGAAAGTGTATGACCCCTTTGGGCAATACCTTTTACTCTTCCTTTTTGTTGCTTCCTGAATTTAGTTCTTTTAGGCTGTAACATTTGTCAGCTAATTAACTAGTTATTATTTTCTTTTACGTTTAGGAGCGCCGTCGCCGGGTCCACCTCTTCTTCTACCACCTCCATCACGTCTGTTGCCAGGGCCTCCACCAGAGTTACCACTGTTGGCGTCGTTTGTTATTCCTACGTTAGGGGAAAGGTCTCTTTTACCAAACACCTCACCTTTGAATATCCAAACCTTGATACCAATCTTACCGTAAACAGTCTGCGCTTCAGAAATTGCGTAGTCAATATCAGCACGAAGTGTGTGTAGAGGAATTCTACCCTCCTTGTACATTTCAGTACGTGCCATTTCAGCACCGCCCAAACGTCCTGATACCTTTATCTTAATTCCCTGAGCTCCCACTCTCATTGCAGAAGCAATCGCTTGCTTCATGGCTCTTCTGTAAGAAATACGAGCCTGCAACTGTTGAGCAATTGACTCACCTACTAAAAGCGAATCAAGCTCTGGTCTTTTAATTTCGAATATATTTATCTGGATATCTTTTCCAGTTATCTTCTTCAGCTCTTCTTTGATCTTGTCGACTTCAGAACCACCTTTTCCAATAACAACGCCAGGACGAGCAGTGTGGATAGTAAGTGTTATCCGCTTAAGCGTACGCTCAATAACTATCTTAGCAATTCCACCTTTGGGAATCCTTGCAGTTATGTATTTTCTGATTTTGGTGTCTTCAACCAATTTGTCAGCAAATGTTTTGCCTCCAAACCAGCTTGAATCCCATCCTTTAATGACTCCGAGTCTAAAACCGACTGGGTTTACCTTCTGTCCCATGCGTTTTACTTTTCTGTGTTTTCGGTTGCTTTTGTTTCAGGCGCAGCTGCCGCAGGTGCCAGGCTGTCTACAATCAGCGTTACGTGGTTCGAACGCTTTCTGATCCTGTGTGCTCTACCCTGTGGTGCTGGTCTCAGTCTTTTCAACATACGACCTGAATCAACAGATATGGCCTTCACGTACAAATCAGCTTCCTCAAGTTTGGCATCTTCGTTGCCCTGCTGCCAGTTGGCAATAGCAGACAGCAACAGTTTCTCCAAACGTGCAGCAGGATGCTTTGATTCATGCTTAAGTATAGTCAAAGCCTTATTTACACGTACGCCTCTGATAAGATCAACAACCAATCTCATTTTTCGTGGAGAGGTAGGAACGTTCTTCAACTTAGCTACTGCTTCCATATCCTTATCTTTTACCTTTATCTTTTTTGGCGATGTGACCCCTGAAATTCCTGGTTGGTGCAAATTCACCTAGCTTGTGACCCACCATGTTTTCAGTAACATACACTGGTATAAACTTATTTCCGTTGTGAACCGCAAAGGTGTGTCCAACGAAATCCGGTGAGATCATCGATCTTCTTGACCATGTTTTGATTACCGACTTCTTGCCAGCCTCATTCATGGTTTCCACCTTGTTCTCCAGTCTGAAATCTATATATGGGCCTTTCTTAAGAGATCTAGCCATTACTTATTTCTTTTTATTAGAGATGATTAACTTATCAGAATACTTGTTAGGGCGACGTGTCTTCTTTCCTTTCGCCAACAGACCATTTCTAGATCTTGGATGACCACCAGAAGCTCTACCTTCACCACCACCCATTGGGTGATCGACAGGGTTCATTACAACACCACGAACTCTTGGGCGTCTTCCCAACCATCTGTTACGTCCAGCCTTACCAAGCACCACGTTCATGTGTTCGCCGTTAGATGCAGTTCCAACTGTTGCCATGCAGACTGCCAAGACCATTCTCATCTCACCAGAAGGCAATTTGATAGTGGCATACTTTCCTTCACGAGCCAATAGTTGCCCGTAAGCCCCAGCACTTCTCGCCATTGCTGCTCCCTTACCAGGCTTCAATTCGATGGCGTGAATGATTGTACCAAGAGGAATTTTAGACATTGGCAATGCATTGCCAACTTCCGGAGCTACTGACTCCCCTGAAAACAAGGTTTGTCCTACCTGAATACCTTCAGGTGCCAGGATGTATCTTTTTTCGCCATCAGCGTAAGCCAACAAAGATATGAAAGCTGTTCTGTTTGGATCGTATTCGATTGACTTTACGGTAGCAGGAATATCATGCTTATCACGCTTGAAATCAACCATACGGTACTTCTGCTTATGACCACCACCTAAATAGCGCATAGTCATGCGACCTCCGGCGTTTCTGCCACCACTCTTCTTTCTGCTTGCCACCAATGACTTTTCAGGCACATTGGTTGTAATCATAGAATAGTCAGGCGCCATTCTGAAACGCTGGCCTGGTGTAATCGGTCTTAATTTTTTTACTGCCATTTTCCCGTTCCTTTATATTCCTGCGTAAAAATCAATTACTTCACCTTCGGCAACGGTCACAATGGCCTTCTTGTAGGCATCGGTTCTGCCTTCAAGCACACGTGACTTTGTATACCTGGTTTTTCTCTTTCCCTGATAGACCATGGTGTTGATATTTTCAACCTTCACACCATACATTTTCTCTATCTCCTTCTTTATCTCTACCTTATTGGCACCCTTCTTCACAACAAAGCCATACTTGCCTTTCTCGTTCATAGAAGACACCTTTTCAGTAACCAAGGGTTTTACTAATACGCTCATGGTCTTTAATTAAGAGTGTTTTCAACTGTTTGAATAGAGCTCTCAACGAAAACTACATGATCAGCATGAAGCAGATCGTAGGTAGTAACGTCAGCTGCAAGGGCGACCTTTGATCTCTCCAGGTTCCTGCCCGACAAAACGATGTTCTTGTCTACAGCAGGCAACACCACAAGGGTCTTCTTATCAGCAAGTGCCAAAACTTCAAGCATCTTTATGAAGTCCTTAGTTTTAGGAGCGCTGAAAGTGAAATCCTCTATGACAGAAATCGATTCGCCTTTGGCCTTGTAAGTCAATGCAGACTTACGGGCAAGTGCTTTTACTTTCTTGTTAAGCTTAAATCCGTAAGTTCTTGGTCTCGGTCCGAATATACGACCACCACCAACAAAGACCGGCGACTTGATGCTACCCGCACGGGCAGTACCTGTTCCCTTTTGCTTCTTTATCTTTCTGGTTGAGCCAGAAACTTCGTTACGTTCTTTAGACTTGTGAGTACCCTGTCTCTGGTGAGCTAGAAACTGCTTTACATCTAAATAGATAGCATGGTCATTAGGCTCGATTGCAAATACAGCATCTGAGAGACTAACTTTCCTTCCGGTGTCTTCACCGGTATATTTTTTTACAACTAGTTCCATGTTACTTCTCTAGGATTACGTATGAGTTCTTAGCACCTGGAACGGAGCCACTGACTACAATTAAATTTTTCTCCGGCATGATCTTCATGATCTGAAGGTTAATCACCTTCACTCTGTCACCACCTGTTCTTCCGGCCATTCTAATGCCTTTGAAAACTCTTGATGGAAACGAACATGCACCGATGGAACCGGGAGCACGAAGTCTGTTGTGCTGACCGTGAGTTGCCTCGCCAACACCAGCGAAACCGTGGCGTTTAACAACACCCTGGAAGCCTTTTCCTTTTGATGTTCCGATCGCATCAAGAAACTCGGCCTCTTTGAACACTTCGCCCACCATGATCTTGTCCCCTATCTTCACCTGGCCTTCGAATTCCTCACGGAAATCACGAAACTCAACTACCTTCTTTTTAGGGGTAGTTTTAGCCTTAGCAAAGTGGCCTTTAAGGGCCTTAGGAGTGTTCTTATCCTTCCGCTCGTCATAAGACAACTGGATAGCTTTGTAGCCATCAGTAGCCTCATTCTTCACTTGGGTAACAACGCAGGGACCAGCCTCTATCACCGTGCATGCAACGTTACGTCCATCGGCACCGTAGATACTAGTCATTCCAATTTTCTTTCCAATAATTCCTGACATCGTATTGGTTATAAGTTCTTTATTAACGTTTTCGGCGTTTATCCGCCAAAAAGGACTGCAAAGATAGTAATTTGCTCTGTCCTACAAAACTGTTAACTCTAAATTTTTAAAATATCTATGCACAAAAAAAGAACCAATAACTCTTATCATTATTGGTTCTTTACGAAACAATACTATTTAAGGTCAGACCTTAATTTCAACGTCGACTCCACTTGGCAATTCAAGCTTCATCAGGGCGTCTACTGTTTTTGTACTGTTTGAATAAATGTCTACCAGGCGCTTGTAAGTACAAAGCTGAAACTGCTCTCTCGACTTCTTGTTCACGTGGGGCGAGCGAAGTACAGTAAAGATTTCCTTCTCTGTAGGCAAAGGAATCGGTCCGCTAACTATAGCGCCGGTTGTCTTCACGGCTCTTACGATCTTTTCAGATGATTTGTCAACCAAATTATGGTCGTAAGACTTAAGTTTGATTCTTATTTTCTGTGTCATGATTTTCTTATTTGGCAGCTACACCTTTTGTTTTTGTGATCACGGCATCAGCGATATTCTGAGGCACCTGATCATAATGAGCAAATGTCAAAGAGGCAGTTGCTCTACCTGAACTCATTGTACGAAGGTCGGTTACATAGCCGAACAATTCCGAAAGAGGAACATCTGCTTTGATTACAGACGAAGTACCTTTTGTATCCATGCCCTTCATGATACCTCTTCTTCTGTTCAAGTCACCCGTCAAAGGACCTGTATATTCGTCAGGAGTAACTACTTCAACAGCCATTATCGGCTCAAGCAACACTGGCTTTGCCTTTCTTGCAGCCTCTCTGAAACCAATTCTTGCTGCCATTTCAAATGAAAGGGCATCCGAATCCACATCGTGGAATGAACCATGGAACAGCCTTACTTTCATTGTATCTATAGGGTAGCCAGCAAGAGGTCCATTCTTCATCGAATCGGCAAAGCCTTTCTGAACAGCAGGAATAAATTCTCTTGGGATTACACCACCAACAATACCGTTTACAAACTGTAGACCTTCAGCTGCGTGATCCTCATCTTTCGGCCCAAGCTCAAACACGATATCGGCGAATTTACCACGACCACCGGTTTGCTTCTTGTAAACTTCCTTGTGTTCAACAGTCGAACGAAGTGCTTCTTTGTAAGCCACCTGAGGAGCTCCCTGATTGATTTCAACCTTGAATTCCCTCTTAAGACGATCAATGATAATCTCAAGGTGAAGCTCTCCCATACCTCTAAGGATTGTTTGACCTGTTTCCTCATCGGTATTTACCTGAAGAGTTGGGTCTTCCTCAATAAGTTTGGCAATAGCCATTCCCAGTTTATCAACGTCTGCCTGAGTTTTGGGCTCAATAGCATAGCCGATAACCGGCTCAGGAAACACCATAGACTCAAGCACTATCTTGTGCTTCTCATCACAAAGCGTGTCACCGGTCTTAATATCTTTGAATCCAACTACAGCTCCAATATCACCAGCATGAAGCCTTTCGATTTGGTTCTGCTTATTGGCGTGCATTTGGAATATCCTAGAAATCCTCTCTTTGTTGCCTGATCTTGTATTGTAAACATAAGAACCAGACTCAAGCATGCCTGAGTAAGACCTTACGAAACAAAGGCGGCCTACAAAAGGGTCAGTAGCAATTTTAAATGCCAGGCCTGCAAAAGGCTCAGAAACAGAAGGCTTTCTCGAAATCTCAGCATCAGTATCAGGGTTGATACCTTTAATGCTTTCTCTGTCCATCGGTGAAGGAAGAAGTTCCATCACGTAGTTAAGCATTGTTTGAACACCCTTATTCTTGAACGCCGATCCGCAAAGCATTGGCACAAAAGCCAGGTCTACAGTAGCAGCTCTAAGCGCCTTTACAACTTCGTCTCTTGTAATAGACTCAGGGTCTTCAAAGTACTTCTCCAACAAAGATTCGTCGTACTCAGCAACTGCCTCAAGCAGATGCTCTCTGTACTCCTTCACTTCGTCCTTCATATCTTCAGGAATAGGAACTTCGCTGAAAGTCATGCCGAAGTCATCTTCATTCCATACCATGGCGATGTTTTCAACTAAGTCAACAACACCTTTGAATTTTTCCTCTGATCCGATAGGCAACTGTAACGGAACAGCTTTAGTACCCAATCTTTCTTTCACTTGCTTACATACTGCAAGGAAGTCGGCACCGGAGCGATCCATTTTGTTTACGAATCCAAGACGAGCAACCTTATAGTTGTCAGCCAAGCGCCAGTTAGTTTCTGATTGAGGCTCAACGCCGTCAACAGCACTGAACAAAAACACAAGACCATCTAATACCCTCAGAGACCTGTTTACTTCCACAGTGAAATCCACGTGGCCAGGAGTATCGATAATATTAATGTGGTAATCGTTGTCTTTATATTTCCAGAAAACAGTTGTGGCAGCGGATGTAATAGTAATACCCCTCTCCTGCTCTTGCTCCATCCAGTCCATAGTGGCTGCGCCATCATGAACTTCTCCTATTTTATGATTAACACCTGTATAAAATAGTATACGCTCAGTTGTTGTTGTTTTACCAGCATCAATGTGAGCCGCAATACCAATGTTACGGGTGAATTTAAGATCTCTTGCCATTACGCCTTTTCAATTAAAATCTAAAGTGGGAGAAAGCTTTATTTGCATCAGCCATACGGTGCGTGTCATCCTTTTTCTTCACAGCGGCGCCTTCGCCTTTGGAAGCAGCGATGATTTCGCCGGCCAATTTATCAGTCATTGTTTTTTCACCACGAGTTCTGGCGTATTTAATCAGCCATTTGATTCCCAAGGAAACCTTTCTCTCGGGACGTACCTCCAAAGGAACCTGAAAAGTAGCACCACCTACACGGCGGCTTTTTACTTCAACAGCAGGAGTTACATTGTTAAGCGCCTTTTTCCACACTTCAAGACCATCTTCGCTTGTCTTCTTACTAACAGCCTCAATGGCGTCGTAGAAAATGGAATAAGAAACGCTTTTCTTCCCGCTAAGCATTAAATTATTCACAAATTTGGTTACCAAAGTATCCCCAAACTTAGGGTCAGGGAGGATGTATCTTTTCTTAGGTTTTGCCTTTCTCATTGCGATTAATTATTTCTTTTTAGGTCTCTTAGCACCATACTTAGAACGACTCTGAAGTCTTCCTGTTACTCCAGCAGTATCAAGGGCACCTCTAACGATGTGATACCTTACACCAGGAAGGTCTTTCACCCTACCACCTCTGATAAGCACAATTGAGTGCTCCTGAAGGTTGTGACCTTCACCAGGTATGTAGGCGTTCACTTCCTTACTGTTGGTAAGACGAACCCTGGCTACTTTACGCATGGCAGAGTTTGGCTTTTTAGGAGTGGTAGTGTAAACCCTTGTGCACACGCCTCTTCTTTGAGGACATGAATCAAGAGCTGGTGACTTGGATTTCCATGTCACGGCCGTTCTACCTTTTCTTACTAATTGCTGTATAGTGGGCATTTAGACTGTATTTTTCTGTGTTCCAAAAAATGGAACGCAAAGATATGGATTTATAATTTTTAGTGCAAAGAATTGATGGCGAATAATTATTCAACTATGCTTCACCGACTGTGCCCCCAAAATTCATTGGAAACTTGGGTAACTCATTGGTTGTTTTAATTGTGCCAAAGGTATCTTCGTATTTTCGGACATTTTCCTCCAAAGCCGCCAGGAGTCGCCTGGCATGCTCTGGAGTAATGACAATTCTCGATTTAACCTTTGCCTTTGGTACACCGGGCATCAGTCTTATAAAATCAATAACGAATTCACTGTTTGAGTGAGCAATCATGGCTAGGTTAGCATATACGCCTTCAGCAATTTCTTCTGAAAGCTCTATGTTAATCTGATTAGGATTCTTTTTAGGGTCCTTTTCTTCTTTTGCCATAGCTACTTACTTGCTGACCTCGAAAGATCTTTCCTCAGTTTGTTGCTCTCTGTCTCTATCCCTTGCAGTCAGTGCCTCGTATTCTTCCTTGGAACCAACAACGTCCCTTTGGAAATTACGCCTTCCTGTACCAGCCGGAATCAGATGACCTACGATTACGTTTTCCTTAAGCCCCTTCAGGTGATCGGCCTTGCCACGAATAGAGGCTTCGCTCAACACCTTGGTAGTCTCCTGGAACGAAGCAGCAGATATGAAACTCTCCGTGTCCAACGACGCTTGGGTAATTCCCTGAAGCGACGGCTTGGAAACAGCTGGTTCAGCGCTGCGCACCTCTACGATCTTAAGGTCACGCCTCTTAAGGCTGGAATTCTCATCTCTCAGCCTGCGAGAAGAAATGATTTGACCTGGCTTAAGATTCTCCGAATCACCGGCGTCCATCACTACTTTCTTGTCGAGAATATTATCGTTCTCCTCACGGAAAGCAAACTTGTCGCAAGTTTGTCCAGGTAGGAAACTAGTGTCTCCCGGATCCAGAATCACAACTTTCTGCATCATTTGGCTCACAATGGCCTCAATATGCTTATCGTTGATCTTCACACCCTGCAAACGGTATACTTCCTGTATCTCATTTACAAGGTACTCCTGAACAGCTGTAGGCCCTTTGATAGAAAGAATATCTGCAGGTGTAATAGCACCATCAGACAAGGCATCGCCAGCTCTCACAAAGTCGTTGTCCTGAACAAGGATGTGCTTAGAAAGTGAAACCAGGTAACGCTTCTTCACTCCGTCCTTAGACTCGATGTAGATTTCACGGTTACCACGCTTAATGCCTCCATAAGTAACCACACCGTCGATCTCACTCACCACAGCCGGGTTGGAAGGGTTACGTGCTTCGAACAATTCTGTTACCCTTGGCAGACCACCGGTAATATCTCTCGACTTAGAAGTCATACGAGGTATCTTCGACAGGATTTGCCCGGCTTTCACCTTCTGGCCTTTTTCAACCGCCAAGTGAGCGCCCACCGGAATGTTATAACCTTTCGACTCGTCTCCCTTTCCATTGACAACAATGGCAGGGTTCTTCGTCTTATCCTTTGTATCAATAATTACTTTCTCTCTGTGACCTGTTTGCTCATCAGACTCCTCTTTGAAAGTAATGCCTTCTTCAATTGCATCGAAATCGATAGTACCATCGAATTCTGAAAGAATTACGGCGTTATAGGGATCCCAGAAACACAGTTCCTGTCCTTTCTCTATCTTCTCTCCATCTTTCACCTTCAGGAATGCGCCGTAAGGAACGTGATTACTGATAAATATTTTATCAGACTTCGCATCCTTTATTTTTATCTCGCCAGAACGTCCCATTACCACATTGATGCTTTCTCCTTCATCATTGGTAGTTTTAACAGAGCGTAGACCTTCGAATTCAACAATTCCATCAAACTTGGCACGAATGCTGGCATCTACTGCGATGTTCGATGCAGTACCACCAACGTGGAACGTACGAAGTGTCAACTGAGTACCTGGCTCACCGATCGACTGCGCAGCAATAACACCAACAGCCTCCCCTATCTCCACCATACGGCCAGAGGCAAGGTTACGACCATAACACTTGGCACAAGCTCCCAGGCGGGTTTCGCACGTAAGTACTGAGCGAATTTCCACTTCCTCAATGCTGGTAGCATCAATTCTGGCTGCAAGCTCCTCAGTTACTTCATCACCTGCTGAAACGATAAGTTCGTCAGTGATCGGATCAAATACATCATGTACCGTCACCCTACCAAGAATTCTCTCAGATAAAGGCTCCACTACATCTTCGTTATCTTTCAAGGCCGTAACAACGATACCTCTCAGTGTACCGCAGTCATCTTCGTTGATAACAACGTCCTGCGCTACGTCCACCAAACGACGGGTAAGATAACCCGCATCCGCCGTTTTAAGGGCAGTATCGGCAAGACCTTTACGAGCACCGTGGGTAGAGATAAAGTACTCGATTACGTCCAGGCCTTCTTTGAAGTTAGAAAGGATCGGGTTTTCGATGATTTCACCAACAGAACCCTGAAGGTTCTTCTGAGGCTTGGCCATCAAACCACGCATGCCACCCAGCTGACGAATCTGCTCACGAGATCCACGAGCACCCGAGTGCATCATCATGTAGATCGAGTTGAATCCCTGATCGTCCTCTTCCAGTTGCTTAAGCAGTGTGCCGGTCAACTGAGAGTTGATACGAGTCCAGATGTCAATTACCTGATTGTAACGTTCGTTATCTGTAATAAGACCCATCAGGTAGTTATTCCAAACCACGTCTACTTCTGCTTTCGCAGTTTCAATCATCGTTTCCTTCTCCTCAGGAATCTTAATATCATTCAATCCAATAGAAAGACCACCGATATAAGCAGACTTAAACCCAAGCTCTTTGATATCATCAAGGAACTTAGCAGTTCTTGCCATACCAGTGATTTTGAACACGGTACCGATAATCAACTGTAGTTTCTTCTTGGTCAAAAGCTCATCCACATAACCCACTTCCTCGGGAACGTTCTGGTTGAAAATAACTCTTCCAGCTACTGTCTCGATGATTTTGGTCTCAAGCTCATTGTTCTCGTTAAGAACTTTCGTTCTCACTTTGATATGAGCATGCTTTGAAAGTCTGTCCTCATTAATAGCGATAATAACTTCTTCCGCATTATAGAAGGTTCTACCCTCTCCCACTACAGGATGATCTTTTGTAGACTTCCGGCCTTTGGTGATGTAGTACAGACCCAATACCATGTCCTGAGAAGGTACAGCAATAGGAGCACCGTTCGCAGGGTTCATAATATTGTGAGAAGCAAGCATCAGCGTTGAAGCCTCAAGAATTGCTTCGTGGCCAAGCGGCACGTGAACGGCCATTTGGTCACCGTCAAAGTCAGCGTTGAAGGCAGTACAAACAAGCGGGTGAAGCTGGATTGCTTTTCCTTCGATCAGCTTAGGCTGGAACGCCTGGATACCTAACCTGTGTAGTGTTGGAGCACGGTTAAGGAGTACAGGGTGTCCTTTCAATACGTTTTCAAGAATATCCCAAACTACAGGATCCTTACGATCAACGATTTTCTTGGCAGACTTAACAGTCTTTACAATACCTCTTTCAATCAGCTTTCTGATAATGAACGGTTTGAAAAGCTCAGCGGCCATGTCCTTAGGCAGACCGCATTCGTGCATCTTAAGCTCCGGCCCTACCACAATTACTGAACGACCAGAGTAGTCAACCCTTTTACCTAGAAGGTTTTGACGGAAACGGCCCTGCTTTCCTTTCAGCATGTCTGAAAGCGATTTTAAAGCTCTGTTACCATCCGAACGCACGGCGTTCACTTTTCTTGAGTTGTCAAATAATGAGTCAACCGCTTCCTGAAGCATTCTTTTCTCGTTACGAAGAATTACTTCCGGTGCTTTGATATCAATAAGTCTCTTCAGACGATTGTTTCTGATGATTACCCTTCTGTACAAGTCGTTCAAGTCAGAAGTAGCGAATCTACCACCGTCCAACGGAACCAATGGACGCAATTCAGGTGGAATAACGGGCACCATACGGATCACCATCCACTCGGGACGGTTTTCAATACGGGTACGAGCATCTCTAAATGCTTCAACCACTTTCAGCCTCTTCAAGGCTTCCGCCTTACGCTGCTGAGAAGTATCGGTTGACGCCTGATGGCGAAGATCGTATGAAAGTGAGTCAAGCTCAATTCTCGAAAGAAGCATTTCTAATCCTTCCGCACCCATCTTAGCGATGAACTTGTTAGGGTCAGAGTCGTCAAGGCTTTGGTTCTCTCTAGGAATTTTATCGAGAATATCGAGGTATTCGTCTTCCGTAAGGAAGTCGAGGTAGTTGATACCATCCTCGGCTTTCAAGCCTGGCTGAATAACTACATATCTCTCATAGTAGATGATCTGGTCAAGCTTTTTGGTTGGAAGGCCAAGAAGGTAACCGATCTTATTAGGAAGAGAACGGAAATACCAGATATGAGCAACAGGCACCACCAGTTCGATATGGCCCATGCGCTCACGGCGTACCTTCTTTTCTGTCACCTCTACACCGCAACGGTCACAGATAATCCCTTTATAACGTATTCTTTTATATTTACCACAGTGACATTCCCAGTCTTTTACAGGTCCGAAAATTCTTTCGCAGAAAAGACCACCCATTTCAGGCTTATAGGTTCTATAGTTGATGGTTTCAGGCTGTGTAACCTCACCATGCGAGCTCTCCAGAATAGATTCAGGAGACGCCAAACTAATAGTAACCTTAGAGAAGTCGCTTGTAATTTTCTTATTTTTTCTGAACGCCATAATGTTATTTATATATGGTTGAGGGGCCTAAGCCCCTTGGGATTTTTTAGTCAAGAGTGATTTCAAGTGCCAAACCACGGAGTTCGTGAACCAATACATTGAATGATTCCGGAATTCCAGGCTTCTGCATGTTCTCACCTTTCACTATCGCCTCATATGCTTTGGCACGGCCAACAACATCATCGGACTTAATGGTAAGGATTTCCTGAAGGATGTTGGATGCACCGAATGCTTCAAGTGCCCAAACTTCCATTTCACCAAATCGCTGACCACCAAACTGCGCCTTACCACCAAGCGGCTGCTGTGTAATAAGAGAGTAAGGTCCGATTGAACGAGCGTGCATTTTGTCATCAACCAGGTGACCAAGTTTCAGTACATAAATCACACCGACTGTAACAGGCTGATCGAAACGAACACCAGTAAGGCCATCGGTCAGGTAAGTTCTACCAAAATCGGGCAAACCTGCTTCCTTCAACTCTGCTGCTACCTGCTCCATGGAAGCACCATCAAAGATTGGTGTGGCATACTTGCGACCCAACTTCAAACCTGCCCAACCAAGTACAGTTTCGTATATCTGACCAATGTTCATACGAGAAGGTACACCCAGTGGGTTGAGAACAACATCCACCGGATTTCCATCCTCAGTGAACGGCATATCCTCTTCACGCACGATCTTTGCAACCACACCTTTGTTACCGTGACGACCGGCCATTTTATCACCTACTTTCAGTTTACGCTTCTTAGCCACGTAAACCTTCGCAAGCTGAACGATGCCAGCAGGCAATTCATCACCTACTTCAAGCGTGAATCTTGCTCTCTTGAAATCACCGGCAACTTCATTCCTTGCCTTCATGTAGTTCTTGACCATCTTCACGATGTTCTCATTCACATGAGCATCGGTTGTCCAATTGTCAAGATTTACATCAGAAATCAGGTTGGCCTCCTCCGGAACGTTGTAGTTACTTTCGTCTCTGTAAACGTTCTTAGGTGGGAACAGATTCTCATCGATGTTACGGCCATTGAACTTCACTCCTTTAGAGATCAATTCGTCACCGAACTTATGCTTAACACCCTGCGAGGTCTTGCCTTCAAGTAGCGTAGTCAGCTTCTTCACCATTCGGTTGCGAAGCTCAAGAAGCTGGTTGGAATACTTACTCTTAAGTACTTCCACTTCCTTCTTAGACTTACTTCTAAGGTCTTTATCCTTCTTGGGGCGAGAGAATAGCTTGGTGTCAATAACAACACCTCTGAGTGATGGTGAAGCTTTCAAAGAAGCATCTTTCACATCCCCAGCCTTGTCACCGAAGATTGCTCTGAGGAGTTTCTCTTCAGGAGTTGGATCTGTTTCTCCCTTAGGTGTGATCTTACCAATAAGGATATCGCCTTCTTTTACGTCTGCACCAATCCTGATGATTCCGTTCTCGTCGAGGTTTTTAACAGCCTCTTCGCTAACGTTAGGGATTTCAGAAGTAAGTTCTTCTTCACCACGCTTCGTGTCTCTTACTTCAAGTTCAAACTCTTCGATGTGAATTGAAGTAAAGATATCGTCACGAACTACTTTCTCAGAAATAACGATCGCATCCTCGAAGTTGTATCCCTGCCATGGCATGAATGCCACCTGGAGGTTACGGCCAAGGGCCAATTCGCCTTGTTCGGTAGCAAATCCTTCACACAGTATCTGACCAGTTACCACTTTCTGCCCTTTGAAAACAATAGGCTTCAGGTTGATACAAGTGTCCTGGTTAGTTCTTCTGAACTTAATAAGGTTGTATTCTACGTTTTCGTTATCGAAGCTGATTAGTTCACCTTCGTCGTCTCTATCGTATCTGACAACTATTTTCTTAGCATCTACAAAAACGACCTCGCCATTTCCTTCAGCTGTTACCAGGGTTCTTGAATCTTTTGCAATTCTTCCTTCGAGGCCGGTACCAACGATTGGCGCCTGCGGACGAAGAAGTGGAACTGCCTGGCGTTGCATGTTCGATCCCATCAGAGCACGGTTGGCATCATCATGCTCAAGGAATGGAATCATTGACGCCGCCACAGAAACAATCTGGTTAGGAGCAATGTCCATGTACTTAAGGGTAGGCGGCTCCACAACCGGGAAGTCACCTTCAAAGCGAGCCTTCACTTTGTCGTTCAGATACTTACCCTTGTCATCAATTGGCGCATTGGCCTGGGCAATATAATGCGTATCTTCTTCCTCGGCTGTAAGGTAGAACACGTCGTTTCCGACGATGCCCCCCTCTACCATGCGGTAAGGCGTCTCGATGAATCCCATGCTGTTTACTTTCGCATGCACACACAAGGAAGAGATAAGACCAATGTTTGGCCCTTCCGGTGTTTCAATGGTGCAAAGGCGACCGTAGTGAGTATAGTGTACGTCACGAACCTCGAAACCGGCACGCTCTCTTGACAAACCACCTGGCCCGAGGGCAGACATCCTTCTTTTGTGAGTGATCTCAGCAAGAGGATTGGTTTGATCCATAAACTGCGAAAGCTGGTTGGTACCAAAGAACGAGTTGATAACTGAAGACAGCGTTCTGGCGTTGATCAAGTCAACAGGCTTGAAGTCCTCATTGTCACGCACGTTCATTCTTTCTTTGATGGTACGAGCCATGCGGGCCAGACCAACAGAGAACTGACTGTACAACTGCTCACCTACCGTTCTAACACGGCGATTAGAAAGGTGGTCAATATCATCAACTACCGCTTTCGAGTTGATCAACCCGATGAGGTATTTCACAATTCGAACGATGTCCTCGGTGGTTAACACCCGAACGTCGAAAGATATGTCAAGACCTAATTTCTTGTTAATCCTGTAACGGCCTACTTCACCCAGGTCGTAACGCTTGTCACTGAAGAACAGGCTCTGGATAATATCCCTGGCAGTTTGTTCATCAGGAGCTTCGGTATTTCTAAGCTGACGGTAGATTTGCTCCACCGCTTCTTTTTCAGAGTTAGAATTATCCTTCTGAAGGGTGTTATATATAATAGCGTAGTCTGTTACGTTCACATCTTCCCTGTGCAGGATGATCGACTTAGTGCCAGACTCCAATATTGTGTCAAGATCTTCCTCTCCTATGATTGAATCTCTTTCGAGAACAATCTCATTTCTGTCGATAGAAACAACCTCACCTGTATCTTCATCCACAAAGTCCTCCGTCCAGGTACGTAGCACCCTGGCGGCCAACTTTCTGCCTACAATTTTCTTCAGGTTCTTCTGGTTGGCTTCAACTTCTTCTGACAAACCGAATAGATCCAGAATGTCCTTGTCAGTACCGTATCCAATAGCTCTCAGAAGAGTGGTTACCGGAAACTTCTTCTTCCTATCGATGTAGGAGTACATGACGTTGTTCACGTCAGTGGCAAACTCTATCCAGGAGCCTTTAAAAGGTATGATCCTTGCAGAATAAAGCTTGGTACCATTTGTATGCTTACTTTGAGCAAAGAAAACGCCTGGTGATCTGTGAAGCTGAGAAACGATTACCCGCTCAGCACCATTGATCACGAAAGACCCCTTCTCAGTCATGTAAGGAATATTCCCAAGGAAAACCTCTTGCTCGATAGTCTCGAAGTCTTCGTTGTCTGCATCGTTGCAGGAAAGTCTTAATTTCGCTTTAAGCGGAACCGAGTAAGTAAGACCTCTGTCGATACTCTCATCTACAGAATACTTTGGAGGATCTACAGTATAGTCAATGAATTCAAGAACGAAGTTCTCTCTTGAGTCAGAAATAGGGAAGTTTTCAGCAAACACTTTGAAAAGTCCCTCCTGGATTCTCTTTTCTGCGGGCGTCTCCAATTGGAAAAAGTCTTTGAAAGACTGGAGTTGCACGTCAAGAAAATCAGGATAATCTATAACTGGCTTAATGGAAGAGAAATTGATTCTTTCGGATGTCTTTTTATTAGCCAAAGCTTTAAAGATTTAGTTCTTAATAGAAGGATAAACCCTGTTGTAAATTTCTTCCTGTAGCTAAATTAGCACAAACAGGAAAAGACCTGACGCACTAGCCAGGTCTATTATCTTGGAGCCACCACCTAAAAGTGGCAAAGTAAATTATTTCAATTCTACTTCAGCTCCAGCTTCTTCCAGCTGCTTTTTAAGGGCTTCAGCCTCATCTTTAGCAACGCCTTCTTTCACTGCTTTAGGAGCACCGTCAACTAGTTCTTTAGCTTCTTTCAAGCCAAGTCCAGTAAGGTCCTTCACAAGCTTAACAACTGCAAGCTTAGCAGCTCCCGCTGACTTAAGGATAACATCAAATGAGTTTTTCTCTTCTGCAGCGGCGTCTCCACCACCTGCAGCAGCACCACCTGCAACTGCTACCGGAGCTGCAGCAGCGGCTGGCTCAATGCCATACTCATCTTTAAGAATTGCCGCAAGTTCGTTAACTTCTTTTACAGAAAGATTAACCAGTTGCTCTGCGAATGCTTTCAAATCTGCCATTTTTGAAAATAATTAAATTGTTTCTACGTTCGTTTATGATTCTTTTTCTGACAGGGTCTTTACGATACCTGCCAGTTTGTGCTGACCACTCTGAAGAGCGCCGATCACGTTTTTGGCCGGAGATTGGAGCAATCCAATTACCTCTCCGATCAGTTCGGACTTAGACTTCAAGCTAATAAGCATATCCAGATGCTGTTCACCGATGAATAAATCCTTTTCTATGGAAGCAGCCTTTAATTTAGGTCGACTTTCTTTATCAGCTTTTTTGAAGTCTTTGATAAGTTTCGCAGGAGCCTTTGCGTCTTCTTTTGAGAAGAGAACGCCTGAAAATCCTTTCAAAGCTGTGTCATTGAGTGGTGAGAAATCACCATCAAGTGACTCAAGTGCCTTTCTGATAAGTGAGTTCTTGATTACACGGTATTCAACTCCGCTATCAAAGCACTTACCTCTGAAGTTGTTTACTTCAGCAACAGAAAGACCGGAAGCATCAGTAATATAGAAGTGACCATTGTTGGAAAACTTCTCTTTCAGCTCTTCAATGAGCACTGCCTTATCTTCTCTTGTCATGATTAAATCCCTCCTATCGTATTTTTATCAATAGTGATGCCTGCACTCATGGTGCTAGAAAGGTGGATACTTTTGAAGTACGTGCCTTTAGAAGAACTTGGCTTCAGACGAGCAATGGTCTGGATCATTTCCATCGCATTGTCCCTGATCTGATCAGCCGGGAAAGACACCTTGCCAATACTGGCATGGATGATACCGGTTTTGTCAACTTTAAAGTCGATTTTACCAGCTTTTACTTCTTTTACAGCTTTTCCAACATCCAAAGTAACAGTACCTGATTTAGGGTTAGGCATCAAACCACGTGGCCCCAGCACTCTTCCCAACTTACCCACTTTAGCCATCACGGTTGGCATGGTAACGATCACATCGATATCCGTCCAACCACCTTCAATTTTCTTAATATAGTCATCAAGACCAACGAAGTCGGCACCTGCGTCTTTTGCTTCCTGCTCTTTGTCAGGTGTGCAAAGCACTAATACCTTCACCTCTTTACCGATACCATGAGGCAGGGCAACAACGCCTCTTACCATTTGGTCAGCCTTACGGGGATCCACTCCAAGTCTGATGTCAAGATCAACAGAAGCATCGAACTTAGTGAAGGTAATGTCCTTCACCAGTTTAGCGGCGTCATCAACACCGTACTCCTTGCTGATATCTATTTTGGCCGCAATGGCCTTTTGATTCTTAGTAAGCTTTGCCATTTCTCTCTGATTAATTATCCCAAGGAGCAGCTCCTGTCACCCTAACACCCATGCTTCTTGCAGTACCGGCCACCATTTTCATAGCAGACTCTACGGTAAATGCGTTCAGGTCAGGCATCTTAGTTTCAGCAATTTGCTTCACCTGATCCCATGTAACTGATCCTACTTTGTCCCTGTTGGGTTCAGCAGACCCCTTTTTAACCTTTGAAGCCTCCATTATCAACACTGGCGCAGGAGGCGTCTTGATTACAAAGTCAAAAGATTTGTCGGTATAGATGGTTACTAATACCGGAAGAACCATACCTTGCTTTTCCTGCGTTCTAGCGTTAAACTGCTTGCAGAACTCCATTATGTTAAGACCCTTGCTACCTAAAGCCGGACCAATCGGGGGTGCAGGGTTGGCTTGTCCACCACGCACTTGAAGTTTCAAGTACCCGCTAATTTCTTTAGCCATTTTATTAATCCTGTTTTTCTACCTGGAAATAATTCAATTCAACTGGTGTGTTCCTGCCAAATATTTTCACCATCACGTTGAGCTTTCTTCTTTCCTCGAATACTTCCTCAACCGTTCCTGTGAAACCACTAAATGGCCCATCCATCACCTTCACTATTTCACCTACTATAAAAGGTGTATCTAATTTCTCTTCGGCCTCATCCATCTCGTCTACTTTTCCAAGTATCCGGTTCACTTCATTCTGCCTAAGAGGTACTGGTGCTTTCGTTTTGTCTCTGGAACCCAGAAACCCTATTACACCAGGGATATTCGTTATTGTGTGAAGTATTTCTCCATGCGACAGGTCGGCAGCGATGATGATGTAACCCGGAAAAAAGTTACGCTCTCTTACACGCTTTTTACCATTACGCATTTCGTATACTTTCTCGGACGGAATTAAAACCTGAGGAATAGTTTCCTCCAGATTTTGTCTGGTAATCTCAGTCTCCAGGTAGGTCTTTACTTTCTTCTCCTGCCCGCTTACCGCTCTTACCACGTACCAATTAATTTCTCCCATCCTTCACTATATTTATACTGCCTATTAAAAGGCGTTATAAAACCATTTCAAAGCGTTTTCAAACGCCAAATCTACAACACCGATGAACAAAGCAAATATTAGTGATGCCACCAACACTAGCACGGAGCTACCCTGAAGTTCAGAGTATTTAGGCCAAGTTACCTTGGTTCTCATCTCGTCATAAGACTCCTTTACGAACGCAACCAGTTTATTCATATATTCTTCCGGTTTTTATAGCACGGGTGGAGAGATTCGAACTCCCATCAACGGTTTTGGAGACCGCTATTCTACCCTTGAACTACACCCGTTTAACGAATGCAGCCCGAAAAACGGACTGCAAAGGTATGATAATGTTTTATTATATGCAAATGCGTTTCACCATTAAGATGAAACGCATTTAGCTATTTAAAAACTTAGTCAAGAATTTCAGTCACCTGACCAGAACCAACGGTTCTGCCACCTTCTCTGATGGCGAATCTTAGACCTTTCTCAAGAGCAACCGGGTTAAGCAGTTTTACCTCGATAGTGATGTTATCACCAGGCATTACCATTTCTACGTTTGCAGGAAGAGTAATCTCACCAGTTACGTCAGTAGTTCTCAAGTAGAACTGAGGTCTGTATCTGTTGAAGAAAGGAGTGTGACGTCCACCTTCTTCTTTAGAAAGAACGTAAACTTCAGCCTTGAAGTGAGCGTGAGGCTTCACAGAACCTGGCTTACAGATGATCATACCACGACGGATTTGAGACTTCTCAATACCTCTAAGCAGCAGACCTACGTTGTCACCAGCTTCACCTCTATCCAAAATCTTACGGAACATCTCAACACCAGTGATGGTAGACTTAAGACCTTCAGCACCCATACCGATGATATCAACAGCATCACCTGTGTTGGTTACGCCTCTTTCAATTCTACCAGTGGCAACTGTACCACGACCAGTAATTGAGAACACGTCTTCAACAGGCATAAGGAAATCCTTGTCGATCGCTCTTTCAGGAAGTGGAATATGCTCATCAACGGCGGTCATAAGCTCTTCTACTTTAGCTACCCATTTAGCTTCACCGTTAAGTGCGCCTAGAGCCGATCCCTGAATAACAGGAATAGTATCACCTGGGAAGTCATAGTAAGTAAGAAGCTCTCTGATTTCCATTTCAACAAGCTCAAGAAGTTCTGGATCATCTACCAAATCGACTTTGTTCATGAAAACCACAAGCGCAGGAACACCTACCTGACGAGAAAGAAGGATATGCTCTCTAGTTTGAGGCATTGGTCCGTCAGTCGCAGCAACTACGATGATCGCTCCGTCCATTTGAGCAGCACCAGTAACCATGTTCTTCACATAGTCAGCGTGACCAGGACAATCCACGTGAGCGTAGTGTCTCTTTTCAGTTTGGTACTCGATGTGCGAAGTATTGATAGTAATACCTCTTTCTTTTTCTTCTGGAGCGTTATCGATCGCTGAGAAGTCTTTAATTTCGGCCAGTCCTTTACCCGCAAGAACTGCAGAAATAGCAGCCGTCAAAGTGGTTTTACCGTGGTCAACGTGACCGATGGTGCCAATATTTACGTGCGGTTTAGAACGATCAAAGTTTGCTTTTGCCATATTTGATAATCCTCGATTTAGTTATTAATATATCAGTTAATAGATGTTCAAAATACAGAGAGCCGTTGACGGGAATTGAACCCGTGACCTCTTCCTTACCAAGGAAGTGCTCTACCTCTGAGCTACAACGGCATAAAAGACTTTGGCTTCCACCACCAAGGCCCGACCCGCTGAGCTGCTACCTGAACCAGAAATTATCAGCGTCACAGGTATCCTAGCACTACGGTTCATAAATTAAACAAGAACATAAATGATGAATGACTCCACCTCTTATGTTCTTTGTCTAGAGCGGGCGACCAGGTTCGAACCGGCGACCTACAGCTTGGAAGGCTGTCGCTCTACCAACTGAGCTACGCCCGCATAATGTACTAAGTTTGACGTCCCTCGCTCAGAGGGCGTGCAAGTTATACAATTACACGTCCTAAACAAAGAACTTTCGCTGTGGGGGAAAGAGGATTCGAACCTCTGAAGACATAAGTCAGCAGATTTACAGTCTGCCCCAGTTGGCCGCTTTGGTATTCCCCCAAATCAAACAAAATGACTAAGAACAACCGTTAAAAAAGGCCTGTTGAGGGCCTGTTTCTAAAAGGAAGTGCAAAATTATACGCTTTTTGGTTTTATTCAAATAATTGATTTAAAAAGTAGAAAATATTCCTGACGAACTTCAACTTCTTTAGTTGCCTTCAGCGGCAAGTAAGCTGTTCATAATAGCCTTGGCTCTCTGATCTTCCTCCTTTGCAGCGATTGAGGCAAGTATCTTCCTGTTTTCGGGGGTCTCAGGGATCACCAATGTCATCGACTGGAAAGCGGCAATTCTATTATAATATTCGTTGTCGTTGGTGGCAATATAAGTGAGCACCTTGGCCGTTGACTCATCCTTGTAGAGATCTGTTAACACAACGTACTCAATATAGTACTGCAAAAACATCCAGCGATCCATGCCATGAAAGCTAAGCAAGTTCTTATTGTACCATTTAAGATGTCCCTCTTTCACCTGCTGATTGTAGTAACCTGCAATAGGTGCTGCTATATTAAGGTGTGTCAAGCCAAGAAACTCCCTGAGCCAAATAGGGTCTTCCACGTAATCTTGCAGCAGCACCTCCAGGCCAGCCCCTATCACACTATAAGAAGAATCAGCAAGCGCCTTCTTCATCACCTCATCGATATCGTTCGATTGAGTTTCGCTGTAAGCACTGAAAGCTGCTGCCCTCACTAGCGAACGGCTGTCCGATGTGAGTTTTTGCACAGCCCTTGCAATGTCATTGTTAGTCAGGTGGCCCCGGCCAATCAAATTGTCCAGCGTCATCTCTCTCAAGCGTGGGGATGGGTCTGCCAATCCGAGCAATGCGGCCTTGCCTATCGTAGTAGAGTCCCCTTCAGAAAAGAGTGTTTCCAACGCCTCTCTTCGAAGAGCAAAGGAACTTCCATTGGAAAAGGCCATCAGCAACTCCTGACTTGTTTTGGGCTGATAAATTTCGGCCAGCAAAACTCTTTCCGGATCCACCTCCACCAGCGTTGGCTCCTTCGGCAGCGGCAAAGTCATGGTAATCTCAGGAGCGTCGACTAGCAATTCATGGGTTGTGCTGGTGGTGCCTTCCCAAATTTGAATATCCAAAGGAAAAACAAAGAGTCCAATCGAATCGGACACCTGCAATTGGTTGATGTTGATAGTGAGGCTATCATTGGCATAAGACGTAGATACCTCCAAAACCGGATGCCCCGGCAGTTCAAACCACTGCTCGAAGAACCATTGCAAATCTTCACCTGTGACAGCCTCAAAAGATTTTCGCAGATCATCAATTTCGACTGACTGATAGGCATTTGCCTTTAAGTAATGGTTGAGTGAAGCATAGAAAGCCTCATTCCCTGTATAGTTGCGAAGCATGTGCAGCACAAGGCCGGCCTTTGAATAGCGGTGGCTATCAAACAGGTCGTCGGGATTTTCGTAGAAATAGTTAATGATGGGGTCGACCTTGCCGTCGGCTACCTCGGCCAGGTAATTGTCTTTCTCGATCCATAAATTATAGTCCGCTTCTTCCTTTCCGTACTTGTGCTCGTTCCACATGTATTCGCTGTAATTGGCAAAGCCTTCATTCAGCGCCAGGTTGGCCCATGACTCGCAGGTGACCAGGTCGCCAAACCACTGATGAAAAAGTTCATGCGCAATAATGCCATCCCAATGATCGTCCAATAGCTCCCTCCTGCTCACCTGGAGGTTCTCCATAAAAACGGATGCCGTTGTATTCTCCATGGCCCCAGACACATAGTCTCTGACAACTATCTGGTCGTACTTAGCCCACGGGTATGGATAATCCAACACCTGCGAAAAGTAAGCGATCATTTCTGGCGTGTTCCCAAAAATATCTTTTGCATACTTTTCAAAAGCTGGCTCGACATAGTAAGACAGCTGGAGTGAATCGGCCCAATCGTCAACCTTTGCAAAGTTGCCAACGGCAATCATAGCCAGGTAAGGTGCATGTGGCTTATCAAGTTTCCAGTGGTCTTTCTTAAGGCCGTTTCCCAAATAGCCGGTCGATTGAAGCACGCCATTGGATAACGTGGTTAGCGAAGAGTCAACGGTCAGGAAAATCTCCTGAGTAAACCTTTCATTAGGCGCATCTATGGTGGGAAACCAACGGGAATTGAATTGAGTTTCCCCTTGCGTCCATAATTGCCTCGGCTTCAATGTATCAGCACCAGTCGGGTTGACAAAGAACAACCCCCGGTCGGAAGTTACTGCCTGCCCGGTTTGCGCTGCCCGGTCGTATGGCTTGGCGATGTACTTCATTCTGATTGACAGTGTGTCCGATCTCTTGTAGTCCTTTTCCAAATTAATATAAATGGCCTCACCGTCGTACTGGAACTCCAAAGGAACCGTGGCTGAATTCTTCACTAAATCACAGCCAATTATTTCGAAGCTTTTCGCATCCAGCATCAGTTGGTTCTGAGGATAGAAGTAGGGCTTTATGGTGATATCGGCCTGGCCGATCACCCATTTGTTTCCCCAATCGAACTCCAGGTCAAGCCGGGTGTGCAGGATATCGAAAAATCTGGGACTGGCGGGTTGGTAGGGGGGCAAGTCTATCTCAACAATGGCGTCTTCAGCGCCAGTGGCGTTTGACGAAGTCTGATAGGAAGACCTGCAGCCAACCATTGTCAATAATAATATACATGCGACTGAGAGCAATGCTGTTCCCGACCCAAGCTTTCCTTCTAAAGTGTTCCTGCCCATATCATCACAAAATATTATGTCGTATTTTGCCAAAAAAGAATTCATGGCGAAGGTACTTATAAAAGGTCAAAAAGAAATCGACGTTGACTACCGAACAAATGGGGAGGTCTACCTGAATGGCGGCTTATTTAATCATGAGGTAGTTGAGGTGAAGCCAAACCACTATCACGTAATAAAGAGTGGGAAGGCTTTTGAGGTAGAAATAGTTGGCACCGACAAGGCTTCGAAAATGGTTTCGTTGTTGGTAAACGGAAAAAAGGTGGAGGTAGCCGTCAAAGACAAGATGGATATTTTACTTGAAAAACTGGGCATCTCAAATACCACGGCAAAAAAAGCTAACGACCTGAAAGCGCCTATGCCCGGGCTTATCCACGAAATAAAGGTGAGCGAGGGCCAGGAGGTTCATCAGGGCGACCCCATCTTGATTCTGGAAGCTATGAAAATGGAAAATGTACTTAAATCGCCTGGTGACGGAATTATCAAGGCCATCTCTGTTGAAAAAGGGCAAAGCGTTGAAAAAAATCAGGTACTAATTACATTTTCCTAAGGCATAGTCGAAGGCTTTCATTTATATTTGCCTGATTTAACCATTCTTTTACCCCATACAAAAGCACGGAAGACCGGCTCTATGAAATACAAACGAATATTACTAAAACTAAGCGGCGAGGCACTCATGGGTGGTCAGAAATATGGCATTGACCCCGCACAACTTGAACAATATGCCCAGGAAATAAGAAAAGTTAAAGATGAGGGCCTTGAGGTCGCCATTGTTATTGGTGGTGGTAATATCTTCCGTGGCGTACAATCATCTACTATTGGGATTGACAGGGTTCAAGGCGACTATATGGGCATGCTGGCAACAGTGATTAATGCTATGGCACTGCAAAGTGCACTTGAGGCCCATGGCATGTTTACCCGCCTTATGTCAGGTATAAAAATGGAGCAAGTTTGTGAGCCTTTTATCAGGAGAAGAGCCATCAGGCATCTCGAAAAGGGAAGGATCGTGATTTTTGGAGCGGGCATAGGCAATCCCTACTTCACAACGGACTCGACGGCCAGTTTGAGAGCCATTGAAATTGAAGCCGACGTTGTACTAAAAGGCACCCGAGTTGACGGCGTTTACTCAGCTGACCCCGAAAAAGATCCAAATGCCACCAGATACGCTCAGATTTCTTTTCAGGAAGTTTATGAAAAAGGATTGAACGTAATGGACATGACCGCCTTCACGCTATGCCAGGAAAACAACCTACCGATTATTGTATTTGATATGAACAAGCCCGGCAACCTTATCAATGTTGTGAAAGGCGAGGAAGTGGGCACTCTGATAAATTAACGTTTTTAAGAATGAACGAGGAGATACAACTATTTCTAGAGGAAGCAAAAGATTTGATGGACAAGGCGATTGTCCATTTTTCGGCAGAGCTTGCAAAAATAAGGGCTGGAAAAGCGATGCCCAACATGCTTGATGGTATCATGGTCGATTACTATGGCGCCATGACTCCCATACAGCAAGTTGCCTCTGTTAATACGCCCGATGCCAGAACACTTGCCATCAAGCCCTGGGAAAAGAACATGATCTCAGAAATTGAAAAATCGATCATCAATAGCGACCTGGGCCTAAACCCCCAAAACAACGGGGAGATGGTAATGATCAATGTTCCGCCCTTAACAGAGGAAAGAAGAAAAAACCTTGTCAAACAAGTAAAAGCGGAGGCAGAAACTGCCAAAGTGAGTGTGAGAAATATCAGGAAGGATGCCAACGAATCGATCAGAAAGCTGATGAAAGAGGGGGCTGCTGAAGACGATGTGAAAAGGGCTGAGGATGAAGTGCAAAAGCTTACCGATTCGCACTCAGTAAAAATCGACAAACTTGTAGATGCCAAAGAGGTGGAGATTATGACGGTGTAGCACCGCCCGACAATACTCAATCATTGGGGAGCTGTGGTATTCAAGCACAGCTCTTTTTTTGCATTATAAATAAAGCTTCTTCTGTCCTATCATTTCATTTACGCTGTCGGGGATAAGGTACTTGACAGACTTGCCCATCTTTATTTGTTTCCGAATGAACGTGGCCGATATGTCCAGTAAAGGGGCATCAACAATTTTTACGTTTGGATTATCTCTGAGATCGGACGGATTCGACTGGGGCCGTGGGTACACAAGCAGCCCGTGGTTTTCTAAAATGACATCAAAGTTTTTCCATTTAGGAAAAGAAGCGAGGTTGTCCTCCCCTATTATCAGCTTGAATTTATGCTGAGGGTGCTTGTCCGTTAAATATGCAAGGGTATCCACCGTATAGCTGGGTTTGGGCATGTGAAACTCGACATCAGTAACTTTGAAATGATAATTGTCGTGAATAGCGGCCTGCACCAGGTCGAACCTGTCAAACTCATGCTCCAGGTTGCTTCGTCTCTTCAATGGGTTCTGAGGGCTTACAACAAACCACACCTCTTCAATTTCGGTATTCTCCAACATAGTGTTGGCAATAATGAGGTGCCCAACATGGATAGGATTAAATGAACCAAAATACAGACCGATATCCAATAGATTGATGTTTTGTTCCTGGCAGTACCTCGTCACACGCCAGCGAAGGTGATTCGAAAGGCTAAGCTAAAAAATCTTTCACAATTTGTAGAGACATGTCTTTCGCCTTCTGCAAGTCGTCATTGAGCACTGTCACGTCCAGTCGTTTTTCGAAGGTCATTTCATATTTAGCCTTCTGAAGGCGTTTTTCGAGTGTGTCTGCAGTTTCAGTATCACGCTTTTGAAGTCTTTCCTGAAGTGTGTTCAAATCAGGCACTCTGACAAATACCGCCAGGGCATCGTCTCCAAAGTATTTCTTAAGGTTCAGCGCACCGTGCACTTCCACATCAAAAATAACATCTTTCCCCAAAGCCCATATTCTGTCTATCTCTTCTTTGAGTGTGCCGTAAAAAGATCCGTTGTAGACCTCTTCCCATTCTATAAATTCGTCTCTTTCAATTTTACTCTGAAAATCGCTAAACGAAAGGAAGTAATAGTCTTTTCCGTTCACCTCCTGGTTTCGAGGCTTCCTTGTTGTGGCCGAAATGGAAAAGGCAAGAGAAGGAATATGATCTAAAAGATGTTTTACCAGTGTTGTTTTACCAGAACCTGACGGAGCAGTAAAAATAATTGCTTTGCGCATTAACCTTCAGGGGCAAGAGAAACAGAAATTTTCGATTTTATTGAGTTGAGCAAATCTGCAGGGACTTCACGCTTTTCAAGCTTAGTACGCAAGATGTTTCGAATCTCCGTTTCAACTTTGTAGTTTTTTAAACAGGGCAGGCAGCTATCGAGGTGACTCCGCAAATAATCTTCCTGAGTTGGCGACGCCTCATTGTCAAGTAGCAGATGCAAAATTTCAATACATTTCACTGACTCCTTGCAGCCTTCCTTTGCAGAACTTTGTTCCATTCTCTGTCAATTTCAATCACGAAAATTACGAAAAAAATTATTTGTAGCCCATTGTCTGAGCATATGATTTTAGCTTCTCCTTGAGTAGATTTCTAGCTCTGTGCAATCTCGATCTCACGGTACCTATTGGAATGTCGAGAATCTTCGCCATCTCTTCGTAGGTAAAACCTTCCAGGTCACAAAGTATGATTACAGTTCTGAAATCGACATCCAGCGCATTCAGCGCATTGGAGACCTCATCACCAATCATGTTTTGTAAAGCGTCTACTCTCAGGTCGACCGTTATATGTTCATCAACATCATCCGAGTTGTAATAAGTTTCAACTTCCTGATAATCAACTTTAGCAGGCTCCTTGCTTTTCTTCCTGAAGTCGTTGATGAAGCTATTCTTCAAGATTCGGAACAACCACGCCTTGGCGTTGGTTCCTTCCTGAAATGAATCTATAAATCGAAATGCTTTGAAATAAGTTTCCTGCACAAGATCCTTTGCCTCATCGTCGTCAAAAGTAAGACGATAAGCAAAATTGTACATCGAGTCAATATGCGGCAAAAATTCCCCGTTAAAGATTTTCATCTTCTTTGAGTCACTATAGCTGTGCCGCTTTGGCCCTTCCATGGTTTCTGTTACGGTTGTTGACATGTCAATGAATTCAGCAAATTCCTTGCCCAACTGGCGGGCTATTTAGAATCAATCTCTTTTTACATAATACGACAAATCACCCGGGTTTGTTAACCAGCCCAATTTGCGAAATACGGACTGTTTTCACCTACTTTCGTTCAAAATATTAAAAAAAGGCCCTTTTTGGGGGCCTTTTCTCTGTCATGAAATTATGTCAGTAATTTTAGTAACGGTAATAATCAGGCTTGTATGGGCCTTCAAGAGAAACGCCTATGTATTCGGCCTGATCGGGGCTAAGTGTATCAAGTTCGCAACCAATCTTAGCCAGGTGCAGTCTCGCTACCTTCTCGTCGAGGTGCTTGGGCAATGTGTACACCGCATTTTCGTACTTGTCAGTGTTTGTCCAAAGCTCCAATTGCGCTAAAACCTGATTGGTAAAGCTATTTGACATCACAAAAGATGGGTGCCCAGTGGCACAGCCAAGGTTTACCAACCGGCCTTCAGCCAACACAAGTATTTCTGATCCTTCGATATTGTAAAGATCTACCTGCGGCTTGATGACAACTTTAGTCTGACCGTAGTTCCCATTTAACCATGCCATATCAATTTCATTGTCAAAGTGGCCAATGTTACAAACAATAGCCTTGTCCTTCATGCTTCTGAAGTGCTCTTCTTTGATGATGTCCTTGTTGCCTGTAGCGGTTACAATGATATCAGCTTCTTTAACGGCAGTAGCCATTTTCTTCACTTCGTATCCTTCCATCGCCGCCTGCAAAGCGCAGATAGGGTCGATCTCAGACACAATCACCCTCACACCACAGCTCTTAAGCGACTCAGCAGAACCTTTTCCTACGTCACCAAATCCAGCAACAACGGCCACTTTACCAGCCATCATTACGTCGGTAGCTCTGCGAATGGCATCCACCAACGACTCACGGCAACCATATTTATTGTCAAACTTCGACTTGGTCACAGAGTCGTTCACGTTGATAGCAGGCATTGGTAAGGTGCCCTTTTTCATCCGCTCGTACAAACGGTGAACGCCGGTAGTTGTTTCCTCAGAGAGACCTTTGATGCCAGGTACCATCTCAGGGTATTTATCCAATACCATATTAGTAAGGTCGCCACCATCGTCAAGGATCATATTGAGAGGCTTGCGATCATCGCCAAAAAATAGAGTCTGCTCTATGCACCAGTCAAACTCTTCTGCATTCATGCCTTTCCATGCGAACACCGGGATGCCAGCCTCGGCAATTGCAGCTGCGGCATGATCCTGTGTAGAAAATATATTGCAAGAAGACCAGGTAACATCCGCACCCAGTTCAACCAGCGTTTCAATAAGCACGGCTGTTTGAATAGTCATGTGCAAACAACCCGCAATACGGGCTCCTTTAAGAGGCTTGGAAACACCATATTCTTCCCGGAGTGCCATCAAACCAGGCATTTCGGCTTCTGCCAGACGGATTTCTTTCCTGCCCCAATCGGCCAGTGAAATGTCTTTTACTTTGTAATTAAGACTTGTTTCAATCATTTTATGATAATATTGATTTATAAATCGATACAAAAGTAGCGCATAACTTTTTGTAAGCCAAACGGAAGAAGTTTTTAAGAAGTAGTTACTCCCACAGAAACTCTATCTCTTTCAAGTCATACTCCTTCACTCCCTCTCCCCGCTCAACCCTAAGCTTTCCAAGCGCCGAAACTCCAAGAATTTCTGCTTCAAACGTTTCCTCTTTGTCACGATACAATCTGCGTTCTCCCCACCCAATCATGGACTTCAAATAGTCTGATTGTAGTTTCTCAGAAGCACCACCTTTGAGCTGAAGATATAAAGACTCAATATTCCGGGACAACTTCTCCAGCACAAGCTCCTTGTCCAGGTCTTTTCCCATTTCAAGCGCCATTGAGGTTGCTTTTTCTGAGGTAAATACCAATTGATTCACGTTTAAGCCTACTCCCACAACTGAAGTTTCGATCATGCTTCCCTTCAACGTGCTTTCAATCAGGATGCCGGTAATCTTCTTGTTGCCTGCATATATATCGTTGGGCCATTTGACTTTTACATTCTCAAGTCCAAATTCGCTTAGTGTCTTTTTAACTGCAATTGACACAATGATGTTTAAAAAAAACTGCTGCGAGGGTTTTAAGAAAGTGGGCTTCAGCACCACAGACATCATGATATTTTTACCTGGCTCCGATTCCCAGGTGTTGCCTCTTTGGCCCCGGCCTGCCAATTGCTCGTCGGCGATCACAACTGTACCTTCGTTGACATGCTCAATTTCGGCCAATTGTGTAGCCACAGAGTTGGTTGAGTGACATTTTGGCAGGTAAACCACCTTTTTGCCTATAAAGAGATTTTTGGAGAAAATTTTGTGCAATCTTTTTTCGTAGTTTTGTAGACAAAGTAAAATGTTTTGAATGACAGTAAAAAAGGGCAAAATGCCAGTTGAACCTAAAACGGTTGAACTCAATGATTTGGTGGTGCAGGGAATGGCAGAAAAGAAAGCCCACGACATAGTAGTTTTGGATTTGAGAAATGTAAAAAATGCGGTAGCTGATTATTTCATTATCTGTTCTGGCAACTCGGACACTCAAATAGATGCCATTTGTGATTCTGTAGAAGAATTCGTTTATAAAGCTTCAAAACAGTCCCCCTGGAAAAAAGAAGGCAAACAAAACAAGGAGTGGATCCTTTTGGATTACATAGATGTGGTAGCCCACATATTCAAAAAAGATAAGCGTGATTTCTATTCGCTGGAAGAGCTTTGGGGAGATGCGGTGATCACTCCGGTGGAAAGCTCGCACAACTAAGGAACATTAGCGATAGAAAAGCGTTTTATCAATCTGTACAATGATTTAGATTTAGAAAGATTAAAGAATGGCAAATCAAGATAGACCGAGGAAAAACCTGATTCCAAAGCCTCCGCAGAGACCCAATTATCAAATTTGGGTGATTCTAACTCTTCTGGCGGTAGTGCTGGGAATTACTTATTTCAACAATAGTTCTTCATCAGTAACCATTTCGCAAAAGAGGTTTGAGCAAATGCTGCTTAGCAATGATGTGAAAGGAGTGGTGTTGTTAAGAACGCAAAACCTTGTTGAGGTAACACTAAAGGAAGAAGCACTCAATAACAGTAAGTACAAAGTAGAGTTGGAGCAGAGGAATCCTTTTTCGCTAAGCCAGGGGCCACATTACAAATTCAAGATCATTTCGGCCGACAACTTCGATGAGAAGTTTCGAGAGATTGAGAAAGGGCTACCTGACAATCAGAGGATTGAGTACAAAATCGAGGAAGGATCTGACATCACCAACATTTTCTTTAATTGGGGATTCTTGTTTCTGATCCTGTTCGGTTTCTGGTTTTTGATGCGCCGGATGACTGGTGGCGGCGGACCTGGCGGACAGATTTTCAATATTGGGAAATCAAGAGCAGCTCTGTTTGATGCAGAAAACAAGGTAAAGATCACCTTCGTGGATGTGGCAGGACTTGACGAAGCCAAAGAAGAAGTAAAAGAGATCGTAGACTTTCTTAAGAACCCAGCCAAGTTTACTAAGCTGGGTGGTAAAATACCTAAGGGTGCCTTGCTGGTAGGCCCTCCGGGCACAGGTAAAACACTTCTGGCAAAAGCGGTAGCCGGTGAAGCTGCTGTGCCTTTCTTCTCACTTTCGGGTTCCGACTTTGTGGAAATGTTTGTGGGTGTAGGTGCTGCAAGGGTACGTGACCTGTTTAAGCAAGCGAAAGAGAAAGCACCATGTATTGTGTTCATAGATGAAATTGACGCTATTGGTCGGTCAAGAGGCAGAGGCCAGGTGCCCGGCTCCAATGATGAAAGAGAGAATACGCTGAACTCGCTGCTGGTTGAAATGGATGGCTTTGCTACCGACTCGGGTGTGATCATCCTGGCGGCTACTAACCGCCCTGACGTGCTTGACAGTGCGCTGCTTAGACCGGGCAGGTTCGACAGGCAAATCAGCATTGACAAGCCAGACGTAATTGGCAGAGAGGCTATTTTCAAAGTGCATTTGAAGCCTATCAAGATGTCGAAAGACGTGGACGTGAAGAAACTAGCTGCACAAACTCCGGGCTTTGCCGGTGCTGAAATTGCCAACGTGTGTAACGAGGCAGCGCTTATCGCAGCCAGAAGGGACAAAGAGGCCGTTGACATGCAGGACTTCCAGGATGCGATTGATAGAGTAATCGGTGGTCTGGAGAAGAAAACGAAAATCATTTCGCCCGAAGAGAAGAAAATTGTTGCCTACCACGAAGCTGGTCACGCAGTAGCGGGTTGGTTCCTTGAGCACGCCGATCCTTTGGTGAAAGTATCCATTGTTCCCCGTGGTATTGCTGCGCTTGGTTATGCACAGTACTTGCCAAAGGAGCAGTTTTTGTATCAAACTGAGCAGTTGCTGGATGAAATGAGTATGGCTCTGGGTGGTCGTGCCGCTGAGGAGATTATTTTTGGTAAAATATCGACAGGCGCTCTAAGCGACTTGGAGAGGGTAACCAAGATGGCCTACAGCATTGTGACGATCTATGGCATGAATGATAAAATTGGCAACGTGTCTTTCTATGACTCAAAGCAGTCAGAATATGCCTTCAATAAGCCCTATTCGGAATCAACTGCTGAAACCATAGACTCAGAAGTGAGAAGCATAATTTCTACTGCCTATGAGCGCACTAAGAAAATGCTAACCAAGCATAAGAAAGAGCTTGAGGTTATAGCCAAAGAGCTTCTGGAGAAGGAAATCATTTTCCAGAATGATTTGGAAAGACTGATAGGCAAACGTCCTTTTGAAAAGCAAACGACTTACCAGGCTTTTACGAATAACACCACCAACGGAGAAACAGTAGAAGCGCTGACCGAAGAAGCAGAAAAAACAGATGACGAAGTCGAAGCTTTGAAAAAATCGGTAGCAGAAGAGGTTACAAATGAAGAGACCTCAGACGTAGTTGAGGATACAACCAAAAAGTAATCTTCAATAAATAATATTTGATTCAAAGATCAGGTTAACGCCTGATCTTTTTATTTTGTACCCATATGCAGTTTGACAACGGTACCGTCCCGGATGGGAAATTGATCTATTTTGCGAGTGATTTTCACCTTGGAGCTCCCAACCAAACAAAGAGCCGGGAAAGGGAGAACAAAGTGGTAAAATGGCTGGGAAGTATCGAAGACTCCGCGGCCGCCATCTTTCTTGTTGGTGATATTTTTGATTTCTGGTTTGAGTACAACCACGTAATCCCCAAAGGCTTTGCCCGGTTTCAGGGAAAAATTGCTGAGCTGGTCGACAAGGGTATTCCAATCATCTTTTTCTCTGGCAACCACGATATGTGGATGGCCAACTACTTTACTGACGAGTTTGGAATACCGGTATATCACGAAAACAAACGCTACGTCGTCAATGGTGTAAAGCTGCTGGTGGGACACGGCGATGGTCTTGGGCCTGGCGACTACCGATATAAATTTCTCAAGAAGATATTCAGGAACAAGCTTTGTCAGTGGGCATTCAAATGGCTGCACCCCAATGTGGGAATGGCCATCGCTCACAAATGGTCCAGCAACAGCAGGATCAGTAACCTGAAGTATGACGAGGCTTTTCTGGGTGATGACGAATGGCTTTGGACGTATTGCAAAGAAATCGAAGCCCAAAACCACCACGACTATTATATTTTTGGGCACAGGCACCTTCCGCTTGACCTGGAAGTTGGGAAAAGCAGCAGATACATTAACTTAGGAGAGTGGATCAACCACTGTACTTATGCTGTATTTGATGGTGAAAAAGTTGAGCTCAGGACGTTTGAATAAGGCAACTAGGGCATGTCTGGCTCTACTCTTATCTGCTGTAGTATGCCAGGCGCAGCTAGCTGTAGAGAAAAATGTGCCGGGGCCTGTAGTCACGGCTCAGTCGGTTGACAGAAGAGGCGATTTCTATCTTGCATTCAAGAACGGGACGGTGGCCAAATACGACACCACGGGCAGACAAATTGTGAACTACTCTCCCAAAAGGCTGGGGCAGGTCACGCTAATCGATTCCTGGAACCCACTAAAGACCTTTCTGTTTTACGAAGAATTTCAGTCTATTGTGATACTTGACAGGTTTATGTCTCCCACTATCGAGTATGACCTCACTGGCAAGTCTCAGAGCTTTATACGCCTCGCCTGCCCCTCTCAAGACAACTCGTTCTGGTTGATTGATGAGTCATACAACGGCTTGATTAAGTTTGACCCTATCGATCAAAAAATCCAGTCGAAAATCCCCTTCAACGCATCAATACCTGTTGATGGTAAGATTCTTTTCATCAGGGAATATCAGAATGTGCTATTTGCCTCTCTGGATAGTGGTGGCATTATTTACTTTGACAATCTGGGGAATTATCAAGGTGTAATTGACAGCCCTGCTTGCGGCTTCTTTTGCTTTTCAAAGAACCAGCTGTACCTGACAAGTAGCGGCAGTGTTTTTATCCAGGATTTATACAGCAATGAGAAAAATGAAATCAGTTTACCTGACACGTATTTAAATGCCCTGTTGATTGGCCCTCGTAAGGTTGGGACAAAAAAAGAAGGAGGCTTTGACCTCCTTCGATGACTTACGTTATTCTTTTGCGATTCCCCGGTAAATATCGAGGATTTTTTTTCGAAAAATGATGCTGTATTTAGCATTCACCAGCTGAATTTCCGCTCGGTTTTTGTTGTTCAAACTTTCCAAATACGTGTAAAAGTCGGTGTTGCCTGAATTATACCTGGTCTCCGAGAAATTATAAGACTGAGTCAGCGCATCCATATTTTCCTGTGCTGATTGAAAGGTACTTTGCGCAGCACTTAAATCAAGGTATACCCGCTGAATTGTATTAACAATTGTTTGCCTTGCCTCCGTAACATCTAATTCTGAATTGTACATTGCTACCTTAGCTGCCTGAACGTTGGCATTAGTTTGTAATCTGGTAAAAATTGGAATCCCCAAATTGAATCCGAGATACCTGTACTCATTCCACCTTAGCTGCTCATTGAAAGTAGCATTCGGGTCCGGCTCCTGTGTCTCCGGATTGTAGGCACCATTAGAAGAGTAGTTTGAACCCAACTGGCCAACTGCGGTAATTCTTGGATAGCGACTAGACCTGACCTGCTTCATTTGGTATGTAGAAGCTCTGAAGGTCAAATTCGACCTTTTAAGTGAGGGTGAATAGGCCAAACTTGCCGCCAGAACATCTTCATAGGGATCTGCCTCCAAAAGAATCTCGTCATCGCTCAGGTCGATCGTTTCGATCTCATAAGGCTGGGTTGCATCCAACTGCAGTAGCTGAACCAAGGCCAGCATATCGCTTTTATAAGTGTTTTCCGCCTGAACTCTTACCAATCTCTCGCTGGCTAGCTGAGACCTGAAATTGTAAACAGTTTCAGGATTGCTCACACCAACAGACACACGCCTTTCTTCTCTCTCAAGCTGTGCCTGCAGAAGAGTAATCCGTTGATCGGAAATTTTTATGTTTTCCCGGTCAAGTATTACATTCAGGAAAGCCCCCAATACATCGGCTCTAACCTGAAGTTTTGATGCCTGGACGGATTCTTCAGCGGCATCAAACTCACTTGCTCGCCTCTGCAAGCCATATGTGTTCGAAAGTCCGTTGAACAGCACCACATTGCTTGTCAGCCGTGGACTCATTTGGGAGGTGGTTGTTGTTACAAGTCTGGCAGCCGTTTGATCAAAGGTATTTCCCTGAAAAAAATCGTAGCCAAGGCCAGCGTTCAAATCTGGGAGATAGTTGGCCATAGCTTGTATTTTGTTTGCTCTGGCGGAAATAGCGTTGTTTTGTGCTCTTTTGATTCCAATATTATTCTCAAGAGCAATACTTATGCAATTATCCAAAGTTAGTATCTGTGCTTGTTCCTGAGCAGAAACAGTACCAGTAATCGTCAGCCCCGCTAGTAAAGTGAGCAAGTACCTCAATTTTCCCCTTCCATTATTCATATTCATTCTTTTCAAGTCCACTTCCAGATTACCAATGAATATGCCATTTATTTAAAAATCTGATTATCAGCTAATTAACATAGATGATTTTTTAGCACAGTGTACGGATACAGTACAGTTGTGTTCAGATTTGAACCGGAGCAGTCGAAAGACGGTCGAGATTCCAGAAGACAATATTTTTGAGGTAAAAGAGCGAAAAAAAAAGGCCACCTTTTGGGCAGCCTCTTCATTAATCAGGGTGTAATTTAAGTAGAAAAGGTATTATCCTAGTCTCTTTGAGTAGATGTAGTTGATCTTTTCTTCTACCATCTCCGTTACTTTCTCTTTGCTGAGCTTAGATTTTTTACTCAACTGCTCAACAAACTCGTCCATTGTAATGTCGTGAAGGTTCAGGTCACTCATTTTTATGTTGGCGAAAGTATCTTTCAATTCAGTTTCAATATCTGCTACAACTGTGTGATTAAGGTGTCGTTCCATATCAATCAATATTTGGGTTAATTCCTATTTCCTCATCAATTATAAGCAGAAGGATTATTATTTCATACAACGGCCTGTTACTCAGTATTTTACAAACAGTCCTTCCCTTGGTTATTTTTTAACCTAAAAAGAGAGGATTTGCAGAAATCAAAATTTTAGAGGGTTGAAATATGCCCGGGTGGTTTGGTGTTGGAATAAATCACGAGGATAGTAAGGGTCAAAAACAGCTGAAAAAAAACTTTTTTTGGACGTGAAAAAATTTCATTTCTTCAGAGAAATTGAAAATTCCCTCAGTTTGGGGGATTACAAACCTCCAAAGCCTGACCATCTTGCTCTCGGTTTTCGATTGATTGTGACCTTCCCTCAACACACACTTAGGTAGTAGAATCCTCTTCACAGTGTTAGGGAAGGTTCTTTTTTTGCTGACACAAAGACTCAACCAGCCCAGAACATGGGCACGGGCCTGTCGGTACTACAGCATTAAGGAACAAGGAGCCAATTGGACGAGTAGTGCCATGGAATTGCTAAGGCACTATGAAGAACCAGCTACTTTGCAATCTTACGCTCGTTCACTATCCGAAATATGAGATTGGCCGCTAGTTTCGCTGTTCGATTGTCCTGATCGAATGCCGGGTTCATTTCTGCAACGTCGCAGGTGAGTACTTTACCAGTGCTCATAATGATGCGCACCAACTCTGCTACCTGCTGCGGTGCCAACCCCATCACAGCCGGAGCACTCACCCCAGGCGCAAATGCGCCATCCATTACATCGAGACATATGGTGAGGTAAATATGATCGAGGGGTTTGGTGAACTTATGAATCACCTTTTCTATCTCAGCCGTAGACAACTGAAAGAGCGTTCCTGCTTCCAGGTATTTTACTTTCTTCTGGTGGGCAGTTTTGTAAAGTGCTGCCGTGTTGCCAGACGGCTGAATGCCTAGGCACATATAGTCGAAAGGCTTTGCTTCCTGACCGAGGAAGTTAGCTATCTGCAAAAATGGCGTGCCTGATGTGGGCGCATGGGGGTCGTTTCGCAGATCGAAATGAGCATCAAGATTGATGATACCGATCTTCTTATCCGGGCAATGCGCAAAAGCTCCGAGAAAGTGCCCATAGGCGATTTCATGTCCGCCTCCCAGTAGAATAGGGAAATAGCCAGTGTCTAGTAATGTTGCCACTTTTTGCCCTAACAGCTTTTGAACCGTTTCCAGATTGCCGTTTGGACAGAGAACATCACCAGCGTCGAAAAGGGAAACAGATGGTTGACTATGCCATGGCAAATTAGCTGCCATTTTTCTGATTGTATAGGGCCCTTCAGAAGCCCCTCTCCTGCCAAAGTTCTTTCTTACGCCCTCGTCGGAACAAAAGCCGAGCAGCGCAAATTTCCGTTGACCAGGAGCTGAAGCAATCGGCCTCGACAGATCGAGCATTTGAATGACATGGTGCCAGCGAGCTCCGTCTGGCCCATCGTATTTGTCAGTTCTTCCTCGCCAAATGTTTCTATCAGGTGATCTGTACATGCCATTCAATCAGAAAGTCAATCGTTTTTTCTGTGGGGCGAAGTTAAAAGATTTAATGAAGGCTTCGATACTGAATATGGTAAGGGATTAAGCAAATAATGTAAATGGGTGGTTGATCGATAAGCATTTAGTCAACTAGTCGCCCATTTTTCCATACTGCCACTGGCTTCACTTTTCCCTGGTGATATAGCACCTCCCGGTAGTCCCCTGTTTCAAAAGCAATAAAATCCGCCAAATTACCATGCACAAGGGTTCCTCTGTCGTCCAAATCAAGGGCCTTCGCTGCCCGGAAGGTAATACCAGCCCAGGTTTCAGCCATGGAGAGTTTTTGCGAAGCACCAAGTACAGCCGCTTGCATGAGCAGATCGCCCATAGGAGCGCTGCCGGGGTTCCAGTCGGTGGCAATGGCGAGACAGCCTCCGTAGTCGAGCAGTTTTCTGGCAGGAGCAAATGGCAAGCCCAAGCCCATAGAAGCTCCTGGCAAAACCACACCAATGGTGTCGCTCCCGGCCAGGTACTTGATATCTGCATCGGTGGAGGCTTCGAGGTGGTCGGCGCTGAGAGCGCCCATGTCTACTGCCAGTTTACTGCCGCCAGAGCTGAACTGGTCGGCGTGCACAGTCAGTTGGAAGCCCATTTCCCTTGCCCTTGTCAGGTACTTTCTGCTTAGTGCGACATCGAAGGCTCCTTCTTCCACGAAAATATCGACCCTGTTGGAAAGGCCTTCCTGTTTTACTTGCGGCAATAGGTCATTCATCAGGAAATCAAGGTATTCGTCAGCCTTGTCAAATTCACCTGGCTTGACATGAGCTGCCAGACAAGTTGGGATAAGGTGGAGCAAATATTCCTTTGACGTGCGACTGATGGCTTCCAGCATCTTAAGCTCGTCGGCCACATTGAGGCCATATCCACTTTTCACTTCAATGGTGGTCACTCCTTCGGTGAGGTGCCGTGTGGCCCGTCCGGCAACCAGTTCTTCTAATTCTGTCAGAGTAGCTGCTCTTGTCTTTTGTACCGTGTCGTGGATACCACCTCCGCCTTTGAGTATCTCCTGATAGCCTGCACCTCCCACCTTCAGCTGGTAGTCTTTTGCCCGAGAGCCCGCAAAGCAGATATGGGTATGGCAGTCGATGAGGCCAGGAAGAGCCACATAGTCGCCTTCCATTTCGAAAACATTCTTGTGCTTTTTCGTTCCTTCTTCGAAATTGACTACTTCTACAATCCGATCGCCTTGGAGCACGATACCCGCATTGGGTACGATTTGGAGTTGGTCGTCAGTCAATGGCCCTTTGGTTGGCAGGTTGGCCATGGTGACGATTTGCCTGAATGGGCCGATAAGTTGCTGGGTGTACATTTTTATGCTGAAATATGTCTTTCCGGTAATTAGCCGCTTTGTCATCATTTTTGCGAAAAGGCAAAAATGATGACAAAGCTCTATTCTATTTGCTTATAGCGATGGGTTTAAACCCATCGCTATAAGATACCGCCCCTACAGGGCTAGCATGTTCTCCTAAATTTAACCTTTACGGTACTACGAACTAGAATTTTAAATGGTGGGTGGCTGCGACGTCGCTGGCAAGTTCGTAACCAGCATCCATGTGTCGGAAGACACCCATGGCTGGGTCATTGAAGAGCACCCGGCGAAGGCACCTTTCTGCTCTTTCGGTGCCATCGGCCAATACCACCATGCCAGCATGCTGGGAGTAGCCCATGCCCACACCACCACCATGATGGAATGACACCCAGGTGGCACCGCCGGCTGTATTCCCCATGAGATTAAGTAACGGCCAATCGGAAACGGCATCGGATCCGTCGAGCATGCCTTCCGTTTCTCTGTTGGGCGATGCCACGGAGCCGCAGTCGAGGTGGTCACGGCCAATGACGATGGGTGCTTTTACTTTGCCTGTTTTCACCAGGTCGTTAAAGATCAGACCGGCCTTTTCCCGCTCTCCCATGCCCAGCCAGCAAATACGGCAAGGCAGACCTTGAAAGGCTATTTTTTCTCTGGCTTGTTGCAACCAATTGATGAGGTGAGTGTTTTCTGGAAAAGCGTCCATTAAGGCCCTATCGGTAGTGTAAATATCTTCAGGATCACCAGACAGTGCAGCCCAGCGAAAAGGGCCTTTGCCTTCACAAAACAGCGGGCGAATGTAAGCCGGGACAAAACCGGGGAAATCAAAAGCGTTGGCCTCACCGCCCTGCCGGGCAAATTCCCGGAGGTTGTTGCCATAGTCAAATACCTGGCTTCCACGTTTCTTCATTTCGAGCATAAAGCCTACATGGCGGGCCATGCTTTTCAGTGACCGCTCCTTGTATTTCACTGGGTTCTTCATTCGAAGAATTTCTGCATCGGTCAGCGATAGCCCATTTGGCACATAGCCAAAGACAGGGTCGTGTGCAGATGTCTGGTCGGTGAGCACGTCAGGCGTAATATTGTCTTTCAAAAGCATTTCCAGCACATCGCCAATGTCGCCCACCAAGCCGACCGAGATGCTTTCCTTCTTTTCTTTGGCTTCCAGCACCCATTTCACCGCTTCGTCATAAGAGTCGGTCATTTTATCAATGTACCGGGTGTGCAGGCGTTTCCTGATTCTTTCGGGGTCAATATCGACACCCAGGAAAGTAGCTCCTGCCATGGTCGCTGCCAGTGGTTGAGCACCGCCCATGCCACCAAGACCGCCTGAAACCAACAGCTTTCCCCTGAGGCCTCCTCCAAAGTGCTGCTTGCCACATTCCACAAAGGTTTCGTAGGTTCCCTGAAGGATGCCCTGAGAACCAATGTAAATCCAACTGCCAGCCGTCATCTGGCCGTACATCATCAGTCCCCGCTCCTTCAGCTCCTGAAAATGCTCCCAATTGGCCCACGCTGGTACCAGATTGCTGTTAGCTATGAGCACTCTTGGAGCTTCTGGATGCGTTCGAAGCACACCGACTGGCTTGCCAGACTGAATGAGCAGGCTATGCTCGTCATCCAACTGAAGGAGCATCTCAATGATTTTCCTGGCCGACTCCACATTTCTGGCTGCCTGACCAGTGCCGCCGTACACTACCAGCTCAGCTGGGTTTTCAGCGACTTCAGCGTCGAGGTTGTTGAGGAACATCCGCAATGGTGCTTCAGTTTGCCACGACCTGGCGTTCAGGGTTGATCCAGTGGGCGCTTTGTAGGTTGGGTGGCTAGCGTAAGTATCAAGAAAGGCTGAAAGATTCATACAGGTCTCCTTTTAAGTTGATATTGTTTGATTGGGCAACCTCAAGTGCGGCACTGGTGAGTTCCCCCGATGCAACTATCTCCCTTGCTACAGCGATGTCATCGCCAAATATCCTGTCTTCCTCTGCGTGGTCTATCTTTTGTCGCACCAGCTCATGACAGGCGTCCAGGATCACCCCCGACTTCATCGGCTTTCGGTAATCGAAGGCCTGGGCGGCACACACCAGCTCTACGGCCAGTATATTCTCCAGGTTATCCAGCACGGTGTTCAGCTTTCTGCCACTGATTGAGCCCATGCTCACATGATCCTCCTGACCGAGTGACGTAGGAATACTGTCGGCACTGGCAGGGAAACAAAGACTTTTGTTTTCGCTCACCAGAGCAGCAGAGGTGTATTGGGGAATCATGAAACCGGAATTAATGCCGGTATTGCGCATCAGCAGCTTCGGCAGACCTTCAACATCCCCTTCTAACAATTGGTACGTACGTCTGTCTGAAATACTACCAATTTCGGCAGAAGCCAGCGTGGCGTAGTCTAACGGCATGGCCAGCAACTGCCCATGGAAGTTACCTCCGCTGATGGTTTTCCCTGCGCTAAAGATGACGGGATTATCGGTGACGCTGTTGATTTCTATTTCGGTCAGTTCTTTAAGATGGAGCCATGCGTTGCGGGAAGCACCATGCACCTGAGGCATACAACGGAAGCTGTATGGATCCTGCACACGCCCACAGTTGGCATGTGAAGCGACCATCTCGGAGTTTTGCAGCATTATTCTGAGTCTGTGGGCCACATGCATTGAGCCCTGAAAAGCCCGAAGCCGGTGCAGTGCCGGGTCGAACGGGCTGGCAGAACCGAGCACTCCTTCGAGGCTCATGGCTCCTATGATGTCGGCCGTTTCCAGCAGGTTGTGTAGTCTGTACAACCCCAGAACGGCAAAGGAGGCAATGAACTGCGTGCCATTGATAAGTGCAAGGCCTTCTTTTGCGCCAAGCTCAATAGGCTTGATGCCCTCTTTTTGGAAGATAGCACCAGTTTCAACCCAGTTGTTTCCATCCCACACCTTGCCAAGCCCAATCAACGGAAGAAACATGTGAGCCAATGGTGCCAGGTCACCCGACGCCCCGACGGATCCCTGAGACGGCACATACGGTAGATAACCTGTTGTCAGATGCCAGATCATGCGTTCCAACACTTCCGTGGAAATGCCGGAATAGCCCTGACTCAGCGACTGCAGCTTGGTGATGAGCATCAAACGGACGATGTCCAAAGGAACGGGTGCCCCTACCCCCACACTGTGGCTGCGTAGTATATTGTCCTGTAACTTTCGGGTGTCGCTGGCGGCTATCTGGGTATTGCACAAAGGTCCAAAGCCGGTATTGATGCCATAAACAACCTTATTGCTTTCTACAATTTGGTCAACATGGCTTCGACTTTGTTCAATCTTTTCTCTGGCGGCTCGGGTGATCTCAACACCAACCTCCTGCTGGCAAACCCTCATGAGAAGACCGACAGATAGCCGGTCTTCTCCAGGGTGAAAATTCACTGACGTGGGCATAATTTGGGTTAAAGTTGCCTATCCGGAACGAACTGACCCCTAGACCTATGAAAATCAATCAGTTCTAACCGATGTAAGCATTTCTCAAATCTACTCACTACCTTTAATTACTAAAAATACCTTTTATATCAACAACTAATGCCTATAAGTAATCAGTTAGAGCTTCGCCATTTTAAGTATTTTCTGGAAGTGGCAGAGGAGCTTCATTTCAGGAAAGCGGCCGAAAAGCTGTTTATCACCCAGCCGGGGCTCAGCCGCCAGATACAGCAGCTGGAAGAAGAGCTGGACGTAAAGTTGTTTGTCAGAAATAAGAGGAACGTAGCATTGACGGCTCCTGGAAAATACCTTCAACAAGAGCTCAAGGGTGTTATCAATAACCTCGATTTCATTGTCAAGCAGCTCAAGATGATTGAGGCCGGAGACGACGGTGAGGTACGGATAGGCTTTGTTGGATCGGCTATGCAAAGAGTCATTCCGAAGGTATTGCTGGAGATCAATGAAAAGTATCCTTCGATCCATACTACATTGACCGAAATGGCTAACCAGGAACAGCTGGAAGGGCTTATGCACGACAAACTGGATATTGGATTTGTGAGACTAGAGCATGTACCACAGGAAATGCAATTGGTGACGGTTTTCGAGGATACTTTTTCGCTGGCGCTACCTCAGGATCACCCAATGAACGAAGACAGCTTTGTGGATCTGCATCAGTTAAAGGAGGAAAACTTTATCCTGTTTTCGAGCGACTATAGCGTCGATTATTTTAATCAGTTCATGAATATATTTGAAGCCAGTGGCTTTCGTCCGAAGGTTTCACATCGCTCTGTGCACGCCAGTACAATCTTCAGGCTTGTAGAGAATAAGCTTGGGATTGCCATAGTGCCGACTACTCTTAAAGAAGGCTTCAGCCTGAAGGTGAAGTTTATCGAGTTGAAAAATGGAAAGCAAACGGCCCGGTTGTCGGCGATGTGGAAAAGGGACAACGAGAATCCGGCGTTAAGGAAGTTTTTGGAGGTGATGTTGGGGGATTGCGGTTAAAGCACAGGGTTGAAACCCAACGCTAAAAACAATAGAATTGATGGAGATTGGATCGCTTGGAATGCAACGAAAATGCGTCGGGTTGAAACCCAGCGCCGAAAAAACCGCCTCGATAGGGCTTGGAACTCCCTGAAACAGCGTCGGGTTGAAACCCAACGCTAAAGAAAATCGCCCCGATGGGGCTTCGGGATGCTCTGAAAATGCGCCGGGTTGAAACCTGCGCTGAAAAAGATCGCCCCGATGGGGCTTGGAACGCACTGAAACAGGATCAAGCGGAAAATCTGGGGGTTGCCCTGTAAATCCAATATCCCAAGTGGTCATAAAAAAGCAAAAGGTCCAAGCCCATCCGACTGGAGAAGCCCGGCCGGGCGAGACGCATTGAACCAATTTTGCTTTTTTATTTAACCACAAACGAAACATTCGATCCCCAGAAATACACATTGATCCCTGAAACAGCGTCGGGTTGAAACCCAACGCTAAAGAATATCGCCCCGATGGGGCTTCGGGATGCTCTGAAAATGCGCCGGGTTGAAACCCAACGCTGAAAAAAATCGCCCCGATGGGGCTTTGAAGTGCCCAAACCAATTACCTTTTTTTGATGCGTGGTTGCCAGCCTGGAAGGACAGGGATGATATCCTTAAATCGCAATCAATCGAAGTTCCAGCTTTCACGTTCGGCTTCGATTTTGGCTACTTTCTCTGCGTATGCTCTTTCGAAGGCTTTGTATTCTTCGGATGGAAGCAGGTCGAGGAGTTGGATCACTCCATTTTCAGCATAGTTTTGGAAACCCATGTCGAGTGCCAGCCAAATGTATTTCCTGATCACTTCCGGGTTGTAGGGATTCGCCTCTATGTTGGCCACAAGCACGTCGTAGGCCGCTTCGTCCTCTTTCATTTCCCGCAGAAAATCGGCAGCAGCCATTGCCAGGGTGGCATTGAACGGATTGGTGACAATTGCTACCTTTAAAGCAGTTGCATTGTTCACCTTCACAGCCTGCGCAGCATTTACCCACACCTGGCCATACTTTGGAGGCAGGCTATTGATCAAATCAGTGCTGTCCAGTTTTGACAGCCCACCCTCTTTGATCGCCAGTTCCAATTCCAAAATTGTCATTTCAGGTTGTGCCCAGTCGTTTAGCAATGGATTGTCTATCAGCTGCTGTGCGGCTTGTGCGTCTCCGGCGTTGAAATAAGCCTGTGCGAGACAAACCAAGGCCGCTTTCTTCATGCTTTCACTTTCGAAAGCGACAAGGAGGTCATTTTGCTGCGTTTCATTCAGTCGCCGTCCAAACCAACGAAGGTACTGGTATCGTTGTTGGTCAGTGGTCAGATCGCTCAAGTCTTTGGTCTCCGACAACTTGAGCATAGATTCAGCAAGTGTTGACGTGCCCTCATGGGTTTCCAACAAAATCCATTTCAAAGTGGCCTGCTCCCAGTTTCCTGCCTCAGACAAGGCAATCGCCTGGTTGATATCAGCATCGGGGTAGTTTTCAGCCGAGGCACTTTCAAAATACTCCGCTGCTTTCATTGCCGCCCCCTGATCAAGCGCCATCACGCTCATTAAATGGAAGCAATAGCCCCTGTAGGTGGGAAACCCTTGCTGCACCCGGTTGAGGATCTGAATGGCTTGGGAAGCCTTGCCTTCGTAGTAAAGATGCAGCGCATGTGCAATGGACAACGGGCCGTAAAAACCCGCATTCGAAGAAGCACCAACCATTGCAGGCAGTCTGTCGGTCAGTGTTCCCCCGGTCTGCCCAAGATCTACCAAGGCACTGTTGTAAACGAAAGGGAAAGTGAAGCCGGATAGCGTTGAGTCGGGTAGAAAAGGCTCCACCACTTCCGGGAGTTGCTTCGTGCCATTTTTAGCCATAGTGGCCAATGCATTGGTCAGGAAGCCAAAAGGTAGCTTGTCCTTCACTACCTCCTCTATTTCATCGGCACCCATTTGCTGGCCAGCCTTGAACGACACATATCCAAGATTGGCATTAGCAGCACGGCGGGAAAATTCCTCTCCGAGGCCCTGCTGTAAATAAAATGCTGCGGAGTCCAGAATATTGGTTGAAGAATAAAGCACGCCCAGGTTGTTGCCGATGTAGCCATTGGAAGGAAATTTGCTCTTCCCTTTCTGCAAAGCGAAAATGCCTTTAAAGAATTGGTCGGTATTTTGATATTGGTTGCTCAGGTTGACAAAAGCGTGGGGGGACGGGTTTTTGGCAGCTGCCAGCTCAAATCTATACAAGGCTTCCCCCAGCTTTTCTTTGCTGTTGGCGATGAAGCCTAGCTGATAGTTAGATTTGTGGTTTTGGTAACCATACAATGCCCCCTGAAGATAGTACTGTTCGCTAAGCAACTGCTCATTTCGTACTTTGTACAAATCGCCCAATGAGTTGTAGTACCCTGCAATTGACTGATTGAGGGCGACACGATTGGACAGCAAAAACAAAGCGGTCACAGCAATGGTACCCGCCAGGCGGTAAGTTGGATAAGGCAGGGTACCTTCTTTGAATACCACCCGGTAGACCGGCAGGTTGCGCATCAACGGAGTGACAAAATTGACGATAATGTACAGGAGAAACATGACTCCAAAACCAAGTTGACTGAAAAGAATGGCATCTTCGAACGCCTCCAGCACAGGGTCGTTGCCCTGCAACAGTTGGTAGCCAATGGTGGTGAAGCTAATGCCGCACAGCGCAATGTAGAAAACAGCGGCGATGGGATAAAAAGGAGCTGTGCCTTCGTACCTGGCCTCTCTGGCTTTCAAACCCCAGAGACCTAAGACGGCTGCAAGGCCGAGCATCAGAAATTCGTTAAGATAGAGAATGTCCCACGTGAGATAGCGGGCGTTATGTGCATAGGCCAAGCCCACATTGACGAGGTAGAATATACTGAACGTGAAAAAGTGCACCCAGTTTTTTGAGCCCGCCTGCGCTTTACCACTGGTGATCATTCGTAAGATGAAATAGACAACCTCGTGGCCTACCAACAAAGCAAACGCCACGACAATAATGACCGGAGCTGTGAAATTGTATTGAGCGAGTGTATAGAAAGGAGTTTCAATTTGCGAGCCAAAGTAGATAACTGCCGCAAGAAGTATGAATGATCCTGTGAAGGCAAAAAACCTTTTGACGAGAGGAATATGGCTTTTGAAGGCATGGAAATAGTAACTCAGCGGCAGAAAAAGCAATATTCCAATTGCCAGAGGCTTGTAGTCGTACCAACCGAAAAGAAGGAGCTGCTCCAGGCGCATCGAAATCAGCAGGGCTATGAAAACCACAGAGGCCACCATGTACCAAAACCTGGGGAGGTAAGTAGAAACGGCCAACAGAAGGCTGTAAAAAAGAGAGATAAGACCAAGATAAACGACACCGGCCCACGGGCGGATGATCCAGGTACTGCCCTCGAAATGCTGCTTGACCAGGTATACATCTGCTGGTATTTCCAGGTCGAAAAGGCCAACTGAAACACGATCCAACGCAAGTTTGACAGTCTCTGTTTCGGAGGTGAGGTACCAGTCAAGCACAAGGTGATGGCCAGCGATTTCGAAACCCAAAACGGTTAGAATGAGAAGGCTGGCGATGGCTGCTATGGCAACAAAAAGCCGCCTGAGTTCGAAAGGCCACTCCTTCCAGAAAGCCCGGCTTTCGTTCATATTATTCGATTACCTTAGGTACGATGAAGAACTTGTCGTCGTGCTGAGGGGCATTGGCAAGACCTTCCTCCCGTGGAAGCTCTTCCGTTACTTTGTCCTCTCTGAAGGCGTTCAATTCATAAGACATGCTTACCAGGGGATCCACATCCTTTGTGTCCAGCTCGTTGAGTTTTTCCACCCAGGTCAGGATTTCGCTCAGGCTGTTGAGCATTTCCTTTTCGTTGGAAGGATCCAACTCAAGCCTGGCCAGGTGGGCCAGTTTGTGTAAAGTGTCTTTATCTATCTTCATGTAGTTTCTTTTGCAAATTCCTCAGGAAAACGACTCCTGAGTTCTTCATCTATCACCTTAAAACACTCATCCTTCAGTTCGTTCACCCTGTCGATTGTCATTCCTTTGGTGTCGATGGGCTCATGAAGCACAATTTTAGGGCGTTTGAAACGAATGACAAAACGATTATCGTCGGGTAAAATTATCCAATTGTATGGAATGGTCACTGGAACAATAGGAATTTGTTTCTCAATGGCCATGCGAAAGGCACCATCCTTGAATGGCGTCATCTTCGGCGAATGCAACACTTTGATACCTCCTTCAGGGAAAATGATCACAGATTTTCCTTCGTCCAAAGCAATGGCAGCCCTTTTGTACACCTCTGCCCTGCTTCTGGCCCTCTCTCTGTCGACCATGATGTGTAACTTCCTAAACATAAAGCCAAACAACGGCACTTTGGCAATGCTGCTTTTGCCTACGAAAACGCAAGGAGAATGCACAAACCCCATCACGGGGATGTCCAGGTAGGAAAAATGGTTTGAGCAGAAGATGTAGTTTTGGCGGCCGTCCCGTTTGAAGCGCCACTCCTCACCAATAGGCAGGCCAATAAGGAAGAAGTACACAATCGCCCACCAGTAGTTTACTTTTAGCACCACTCTGGATGTCGACGGGTAATAGATGCCCAGCAGAAACCACGGGAAAAGAATCAAAAACGTAATAGAAAATATCAGCAGGGCGTATCCTACATACAGCCGGTTGAAGAATAGCTTCATGGGGCAAAAGTAGGGGAAATTTTAGAAAGCCCATGCCCTGACGACATCGCAACACGCCGGCTCCACTTCGCTACGATATAGCCAAGTAAACGACCATATCGGTAGCGACGAAGCGGTTAACTAAACAGGCATTACTTTCTCTTTCTTACCCGAAGCAATTGACTTATAGATCGCTTCTACGACCAGCAAGTCCTTCAATCCTTCGTAGCCGTTGACGGGTGATTCTTTGTTTTCTTTCACACAGCGGCTGAAGTCGTCCATTTGCAGGGCCTGGTGGACAGTGTGGGGAATGTCCATTTCGCCTTTGTTGGTTTTGCCTTTGATGGGGCCATAACCAAAAGCAGGGCGCAGTTCAGCCCAGCCTTTTTCGTAAGCCACATAAAGCCTTTCAGTCGATGCAGCGTAGGTGGTTGTGCAGGTAGCCACTGCACCGCTCGAAAATTCCATTTGCCAGGTAATGGTTTCGTCCACTTCCTTGAATTTGACAGGATCGGTTTTGTACTCCTGGGCAGTAACGGCTATAGGCTGCTCGCCAGTGGCGTAACGTGCGCCATTGATGCAGTACACACCCACGTCATACATGGCCCCACCACCTGCCAGGGCTTTCTTCAGTCTCCACTGGGTAGGGTCGCCAATACGGAAACCGTCAGCCGCTTCAATCAACTTGACAGCCCCAAGGTCTTTTTCTCTTGCCAGGCGCATAATTTCCTGCGTATGCGGCTCTGAGTGCAGTCGGTAGCCAATGGCCAGTTTCACCTTCGCCTTGTCGCAGGCAGCGATCATTTCCCGGCATTCGGCGGGATTGAGGGCCATGGGCTTCTCGCAAATCACATGCTTGCCAGCTTTGGCAGCACGAATGGTGTATTCCTTGTGCATGCTGTTGGGCAGCACCACATAAATGATATCAATATCAGGGTTGTCCTTGATCTTGTCGAACGTGTCGTAGCTGTAAACATTCTTGTCGGCAATATTGTACTTCTCTTTCCATTCAGGAATTTTCGACTGCGTGCCGGTGACGATGCCTGCCAGGTAGCAGTCTTCGGTTTTCTCCAAAGCAGGCGCCAGCAGGTTTTTGGCATAGTAACCAAGGCCTACCAGAGCGATCCCAAGTTTCTTTCCCTGCTTTCTGCGAGGGAATGAGGACACAGAAGCCAAAGCAGTGGCAGATGGAAAAGTGAGAAGAGAAGCTCCTAGTGCTGCACCAGCACCGAGTTTCATTGTATCTAAAAATTTGCGGCGTGAGTAGGTAGACATTGACTATTAGTTTTTTGAACAATCAAGATAGTGAGAATATCAGGTTTTAGGCAACGATGTTGCGTAATAGGCAATTAAAGTAGGAGGCAAAGTTAATCAATTGATTGGCTTTGCCGTCCTCTCACACCACCGTATGTACTTGCGTGTACGGCGGTTTCTTTAGAGTGATTTACGGTGCAAGGTTTGATAGTTGTGATATAGGCTGTAGTAATTTTGTTCACTAAACCATTGGTTGTTCATTCCGATATTAAGAGCCGGGCTGTTAGATAAACGCCACCAGCTTTTACCACTGAGGGCTACTCGCCAGCTTAAGGTTTCTTCTACTCCCAGTTGCTTTAACCATCGTACTATTCCAATGACTCGTTTACATTGCTTGAGCCTAAAACATCGAAGTTTCCGCTTTATCCATCCGTCCAAACGTTCCACCTTCCTGCTCATCATTGCATAGCGAAAGTAACCTAACCAACCTTGCAGGTACTTGTTCAGTTCACTGATGATCTGACTCAAGCTAATCCCTCGTCTTCGACGGGTGATCTGCTTCACTTTCAGCTTCATTCGCTCTGCACTCCTGCGACTCAGTCCAAGACTACCATCCTTCAGAATGCTGTGACCTAGAAAGTTTAGCTCATGACCCCGGCATATCCGACTTTTCTCGTTGTTTACCTTCAACAGCAACTTGTCTTCAATGAAGCTGGTGATGCTCTGCTTAACCCGGTGTGCGGATAACTCGCTTTTCACAAAAATCTTCTCATCATCCGCATACCTCACATAAGAATGGCCTCGCCTTTCCAGTTCTTTATCCAGCTCGTCTAATACAATATTGGACAACAACGGGCTTAACGGGCCTCCCTGTGGGGTACCTTTGATGCGATGACTCATCAGACCTCCCTTCAGTAAACCTGCCTGTAGAAAACGGTGTATTAGGCCTAGTAGCCTAACATCTCCTATGCGACTACTCAACAACCACATCAACCGGTGGTGATTTACTTCGTCGAAGAATTTCTCTAAATCGAGGTCTATTACATATCTTCCCCCTTCTACCACATACTTTCCAGCTTGTTTTAATGCCTGGTGTGCACTGCGGTGCGGGCGAAATCCGTAACTCCTCTCCGAGAATATCTTCTCATACCGAATATTCAACACCTGATGGATGGCTTGTTGGACCAGCCGGTCTCGTACTGTGGGAATGCCTAACTGTCTGTAGCCTCCTTGTGGCTTCGGGATTTCTACTCCTCTCACAAGGTCTGGGCGGTATTGGCCATTCAGTAGTTCTTCTCTTAAGCTGTTAAAGTGATCTCTTAACCATTTGCCTAATTCTTTTACTTCCATGCCATCTACCCCTCCCTTACCTGCATTGGAGCAGACTTTCCTATATGCCTTTTCAAGATTCAATGGATCGGCTACCTTCTCCATTAATCCTACCGTCAGGTTATGTTCTTCTTCGCATGCATAAAGCCATAAAGGGCTTACCTTACCGCTTTTGTCTCGGTATACGACCGCTTCGCCTTCGGTAAGGCTGAATTTGCATTCTACTTGTCCCGCAAGTTTCATCTGCCTATTCATTTCTCTGCCCTTAAGAGTGTCTCCCTCTTGCTTTTTTTTTCCGGCTTTTAATACTCTAAAGAAAACTCCCCCGCTCTAAAGATTCGGTCGGGGGCGCCTAGCCCTTCGCTCCTCTTCCATTACAGAAGATTCTCTGCTACTATAGCCTCTGCTGACTTCTGTGACTACCTTGCTCGGGCATTCGCTCATACCTTGCGCCTCCGCAGCACAGATCTCCCATGGTAAGCTCACTATTCCTTCTTTGAAAACCGCAGGATTTACTACCACTGGTTACGTTTAGCTATTGGGCTTCGCAATCCAATGCTCGCTTGCCCTCAGTGTAAGCCTTTTATCCTGTTTCTGTTCGTCGGCTCCCAAATTTGTCCGCCGCTTCCTTCAGATTCCTCCTCACGGACGACACCCTTGCTTTGGACTAACAGTTCCCGCTAAATGGCCTGTTCGGGACTTTCACCCCAGAGAATAATGGCATGCATGGCGCACACAAAAAACCCCGCCAGCGGCAGGGTCTTTCGTAATGATCACGGTTGTTGTGGACTATCTTGCGATAATCAGTCTTTGTTTAATCCTCTTTCCGGTTGATAGTTCCAGCTCCACGATAACCACGCCAGGCACAAGGTGCGACAGATCGATACTTTCCCGTGTTCGATAATTGTTCACCGTCAGCACCCTGTTACCCGCCAGGTCAAATAAGCGCACAGTATTTATGGTAGTAGCATTGAATGAAATGGTTTGGCTGGCAGGGTTCGGATAGGCAATGATCCCCTGATCAAAAAGGTCGTCACCCACTCCTGTTTCCAGTTCGATGCTTACCTGAGCGGTAGCTTCGCAGCCATTTGCGTCTTTCACTGTGATGGTGTAATCACCCGGTGTTAGGTCAAATAAATTGCTTTCCTGAAAGTCGGTGCCATTGCTGGAGTAAGTGTAGGGTGAAGTTCCTCCTTCGGCGGTAGCTGCTACGGCACCACCTATTTCACTTAGTGAAAGCGATAATACCGAAGGAGAAGAAATAACCGCAGTCGTTTCCACTGTGCATCCTGACCCATTTTTAACAGTGAAAGCGTAGTCACCCGCCGCCAGTCCGTCGAATGTAGCAGCCTCCTGAAAGCTTTCGCCATCCAGGCTGTAACTATAAGAGGCATTTTCAGGGCCAGTAACCTGCAAGCTTACCGAGCCGTCGGTCAGGCCAGAGCAGGTGACATCGGCGGCAGTCGCCTGCACGGAAAATCCCTCCGGCGCTGTGATGACCACAGCTACTTCTACTACGCAGCCATTAGCATCTTTTACCGCTACTGCGTAGTCGCCAGCGGCAAGTCCAGAAAAACTACTGCTTTCCTGAAAATCGGCCCCATCGATGCTATAGCTGTATGGTGCTGTTCCACCCGTCGCTGTGATGGCGATGCTTCCATCGGCTCCATTGGTGCAGGTCGGGGAAATTGATCCAGCCTCGACTGTAAGGACATTTGGCTGCGTGACAACAGCCTCAGAGATAGCCGTACAGCCATTTGCATCTTTCACTGTAAGGGAATAGGCGCCAGCTGCAAGGCCGGTAAATTCGCTGCCTGCTGCAAAGTTGATTCCATCTATGCTGTATTCATAGGGAGCTGCGCCTCCGCTGGGTGAGAGGCTAATAGCACCAGTTGAAGTACCATGACAGGCTACGTTAGTGACTGTGGCCGTTGGGGTAATAACTACAGTAGCACCGACATTTATGTCTGTCAAAGTTGGGCCGCAGCCATTGGCATCTGACACGGCCACTGTATAGGTGCCCGGGTTGAGCTGATCAAACACATTGCTCGTCTGAACTGCTCCACTATTGAGACTAAACGACACCGGAGCCACACCATTAGTGACCTCGATCGTGACAGAGCCATTCAGGCTTCCCATGCAGCTGGCGTTAGTGGCTGTTGCCATAGCTGTTACTTGGTCGGGCTGCGACAAAGTAACATCAGCTGTGGCAGAACATGCGTTGTCGTCTTTTACAGTAACCGTGTAGTCGCCCGCCGACAAACCCGTGAACTCATGAGACGGTTGGTAATTTACTCCATCGATACTGTAGGTGAGGGTGCCGGTGCCCCCCGAGGCGGAGCCAGCAATCGCTCCGCTGCCGTTCTGGTAGCAAGTGAGGTTCGAAGCGTTCAGCGACAACGCCAATGCCGATGGCTCAGAAATGGTGACGGAGGTGGAAGTTCCCGTACATTCGTTGACGTCCTCCGCAGTAACAATATAAGTTCCGGGGACCAGATTGTTGAACGAGAAAGTGCTGGTAACCGGCGTGGCGTCCAACACTGTGCCATTTAGTTTCAACACGAAGCTGCCAGTGCCGCCGACTATTGTCCCGGAAATAGTACCGTCGTTGAGCCCATTGCAACTGATATCGGTGGAACCACTTATCGTTACCGTTACGGCAGCAGGCTCATTGATTATAAACGGCTGGCTAGTTTTACAACCATTGGCATCTTTCGCATATATAGTGTAGCTGCCTGCCGAAAGGCCGCTGATGGTTGGGCTGCTTGCATAGGTGACGTCGTCCAGGCTGTAGGTGATCGGTGTAAAATCACTCAGGGCAGTGACCGTTACCTCTCCTCCATTGGAACCGTTGCACTCTGGGTCAGTAGTGCTGACCTGCGAAATGGTAGTTTTGAGGTGCAGCGCCTGCTCAATCGCTCCAAGGTCAATCAGGTCATTAAATATCCTGGTATTGCCAAGTGCCTCTGTAGGTGAAAATGCTGGCAGCCCTGCTGTGATGCCTGCATCAATTGCAGGAGAGCAATAGTTGAGTGAAAAATCATCGTTTCCTTCGTCTGTGAATTGCGGGTCAAAATCGAACAGGCTATTATTTGTAGTAGGTGTTCCGGAATCGGTTGACTTAAAACCGGCAGCACCCCCCTGCACCAAATTGGTGCTGATCGTCAGTCCCGATGCGAAGCGAAACCATAGCTGGTAGCTGTCCCGGGGTGATGTGTTGCCCCAGAAAATATTGTTTTCCACCACCGGCTTTACGGCAGGCAATCGATAGATAAAAGCCCCAGAGTAAAAAAGGAAGTCAGCCGCAGTGGCGTGATTGGCGCCTGTTTCGCTGTTGTTTGCCAGGGTATTATTATAGAAATCGGTTGTGTACTTATCTGAAAGGTAAACAGCCGAGGCTGAGCTAATTGCTTCGTTTTCATAGAACAAACAGTTGGCAATGGTAGATCGATCGGCGCTTGTTACTGTACCAAGTTCCAAAAACGCTATGGCACCGCCTTGATTGGCCACATTGTGATGAAAAATGCACGAAATAAAATCAGGATTAGAGTTACCGGCATTCCTCACCGCCCCGCCAACACCATTGAAACCAGAAAAACCGGGTGCTGAAGGGAGTTTGGCATTGGTATTATTTCTGAAAGTAGTGTTTCGTACCGTAGGGCTTGCATGGATGTTCTTCATGGCTGCTCCACCATCGGTACTTACACCAGTATCGAAATAGCCCTGCTCAACGACAAATCCATCCAAAACAGCTAACTTAGTGAGTGGTTGAGCAGGAGCGTAATCGTTCAGAATGATATGGTTGGAATTGTCGGTGTTGCTGCCAGCACTTCCAATATTACCCGAAAGAATAGTTTCATTCGTTCGCCAGTCTCTTTGAGAAAGCAATGTCTCCGTACCCGCAAACCCGCCATACAGCTCTACATTTGGCTTCATCACAAAAGATGCACTGCGATCTGTAGCTGCCTGAGAACCTGTCGGATAATAAGAGCCTTGCTTTACCCATACCTGACTGGGCATGGTGCTGGAGGCGCTGGCTTCGGCTGCGTTGATCGCCTCCTGCAAGGTAGTATAGGCGTCAGCCCAGCTGGAACCATCACCTGAGCCCACTGCTGTATTGCTAACAAAGAAGACTCTTTTCCCTTCATTGGTGATGAAAAAACGCTCGACTTTCGTGCAGTTGTTTCCGTCTTTTAAATAGGCCGTGAAACTATTCCCGCTACCCAAAGGAAAAGTGTTTCCTGATTGATAGGTCGTTCCATTCAGGCTATAAAGAAGAGGGGTTAACCCCCCTGATCCGTTAATGGTCACTTCCAGATTGGCGGGTTGTTGCGTGATCGTCAGGCCTATGGCCAATTGATCAGGCTGGGCCACGTCGTAGCTATCACTTATCACACAATCATTGGCGGCATCCTTTATGTAAACGTTGTAACTTCCTGTACTAAGATTTTCGAATAAGCCAGCCGATTGAAAATTAATGCCGTCAATGCTATAAGTGAGAGGACCACCTGTCCCTCCTCCCCCATTTACACTAATCTGCCCATTTGCCTCGCCAAAACACACTGCATCTCCCACTTCCACAGCAGAAAAAAACAGCAGCGTTATCTGATTTTCATAAGCGCCTAGGTCGATGGTTCCGTTAAATATCCTACTGTTACCCGCAAGATCGGTTGTCAATGAAGCGGGGAGGATAGAATTGTCACCCTGATCCACCGCATTAGAGCAATTAGTGATACTAAAATCACCATTGGCTGCATCGGTGAACTGAGGGTCGGTGGTGATGGTGTTACTTCCAAATGTAAAGGCATCCTGCACAAGGTTATTAGTTGCAGTGACGTTCTCGGAAGCATTCCCTTGAACAGTAATGTCCGTTCCGGTATTCTGCCAAAAAATATTGTTGTGAATAGAGCTGGTAATGGGAGTTCCCTGGCTTTGTAAAAACAATCCATTGCCACTGTTATCGGCAAAAGTAGAATTTGACACAGTCACAGTTCCCAGCTGAATGTAGATAGAATGGACGTTTCCGGTGAAAAGTGAATTATACACTTCTACAGCACTTGTGGACCAAACGGCTGTTCCAAAATTGTCCAGAAACTTGCAGGAGTAAAACCTGGCTGAAGGCGATCCATAACCTAGAACGGAGCCAAATCCTACCTCATTATTGGAAAACGTGCAATTGCTAAATGTTACACTAGTGGGAGTTGCCCCCGACTCAGGGGTGATGATTCCAAAGGTGGAGACGTTGGATGGGTCGTAGGCATTTTCTATCACAAATCCATCAAAAACAATCGGGCCGTTTACATTCGCATCTATCAAGAACAATCCCTGCGAATTGTCTGTCCTATCATTTAAAACTCCGATATCCCCTGATATTACCGTTGGGTTTTTACCAATATCCCGCTGACTCAAGGAAGATTCGCTACCATCAAAACCTCCGTACATCTCCACATAATTCTTGATTTCGAATCTAATTGTCCGGTCCGTGCCCGTCGTTGGTTTGTAGGTGTCAGCCCTCACCCAAACCTGTATAGGGTTTGACGAGGTGGCTACAGTGGCAGCCAGGTCAATGGCCGACTGAAGGTCCGTAACTGCATTGGCCCAACTGGCACCATCTCCGCTTCCTGTGGCGTTTCGATCTACGTGAACTTTTTGGGCCCATGCTCCCGAACAAACCACTAACAGCGTGATGACTACCATGACCCGCTTAAGTGCTGCATTTCTTTGCGAATAGGTCTGCGAAAAAGTGTCCATGATGTTTGCCTTTTTTCTTTGAAAGTGGCAAATGTTTCACGGGATAGTACCAGTAATTGATGAGCAGTTGTTGCGGTTTGACGGAGACAGTGTTTCGTTTGACGGGCTACTGCTGCAGCTTCTGCAGAATACCTTTCAGCAGCTCCGGCGCAATAGAAATTGGGAGCGTTTCGTCGCTTTTCATACGAACTTCGCCACGTGACCTGTCTATCTTCTTGATATTATAGATATTGAGAATATAGGATCGGTGTACCCTTTCAAATCCCTGGTCTTCAAGCTGTCGCTCATAGGTTTTCAGGTGCTTGGAAACAACTATCTGGCTGCCGTCTTTCATCTTGAATTCAGTATAGCTGCCATTGGCATGGCACCAAAGGATGTCTGGGATATCCAGGATATGAAGGCCATCCATATCAGATAACACAATCTTTTTGATACTAGCTCCGGGTGTGAGGTTATGAATCAACGTAGTGAGTTGCTTGTGAATCAGGTCTTTTCCAATATTGTCTGTCGCTTTTTTTACTGCCTCCATCAATTCGTCCGGATCAACGGGCTTCAGCAAGTAGTCCACGGCACTCAGCTTGAAAGCATCGACAGCGTATTGATTGTGGGCTGTGACAAAAATGACCTGAGTGTCTTTGTTGCCAAAGTCACTGAGGATTTCGAGACCTGTCTTTTCGTCTATCTGTATGTCGAGAAAAACGATTTGCGGTTGCAGTGTCCTGATAAGCTCCAAAGCTTCGGTTGACCGCTTGGCTGTGCCTACCACCTCTACCTGAGGGCAGTGGACATCAAGGAGGCCTTTCAGGTCATTGATTACCCGTTCTTCGTCATCGATTATTGCTGCTGTAAACATCTAATACACTTCTTTTAATAATGGTAGCTGGTAGGCCACCAATGTTCCCTTGCCGCCCTGCGCCCCAAGGTCTGATACGTCGAATGACAGCTTCATTTTCAGCTGCCTGCCAAGCAACTCCATCCGGTCTCTGAATATTTGAATGGCCCTCGACTCATGGTCTTTGGGCACCTGCATGTGGTCAACACCAATCCCGTTGTCCTGAATCCTGAATACCAGTTTGTCATCCTCTATCAGGCATTTGATAATGACTTTACCACCACCCTCAACACCACGAAAACCGTGCTCAATGGCGTTCTCAATAAATGGCTGAGCCAGCAAAGGAGGCACAAATATTTCGTTTTGATCCAGCTCCGGTTGTATGTCTACCTCAAACTCGAACTTCTGATCAAACCGAAGTTGTTGAATTTCGAGATAAAGCTCCAGGGCTTTGATTTCTTCAGCCAGCGTCACCCATTCCTTGGCGCTTAGATCCAGCACGGTGCGCATCAATCGGGCAAACTTACCCAGATAGCGGATGGCTTCTTTCACGTTTTTCTCTTCAAACAGAAACCCCCGAATGGAAGCCAGGGCATTGAAGATAAAGTGTGGGTTGATTTGTGACCTCAGGAGCTGCTGCCTGTGAATGGCGGTTTGCTCCCGCTGCTTACTCAGCCGCTGCTTATAGTAAAAATAAATGCCTAGCACCAGCAAAATAAGCAGCGCAATCCCTACGCTGAAGTAGAGCATTTGCTGCCTCCCCTGAAGTTCTTGAATCTCATTTTGCTGAGTCAGGTTGGCGATCTGTAGCTCCTTTTTTTCAGTTTCGTACTTCTTTTCCAAATCGTTAATGGCTTCGTGCTTTTCAAGCGCCAGCAGGCTATCCTCTGCTAAGCGTAGTTGTTCCAGTGCTTCCAGTGCCTGCCGCAGTTGCCCTGTATTCTTGAAAGCTTCATACCGGCTTTCAGCAATGATCATTCGGTAGTAGCCTGAGCCGAGCTCTTCATTCAGTATCACTGCCGAGTCGAGATAGCTTATTCCCTTTTCCGATTGGCCCAATCCTGCATATCCATCGGCATACCGCAGATTGGCCTGGATCAGTGTTTCCGCCGGAGCAAAATCCTCATACTGAAAAATAGAATCACAATAGCTGATGCATGCCCCGAAATCTTTGCGAAGAAAATAGATGGCGGACTTGACACTGAACAACTGTGCCACGTTGGTATGGAAACCGTTTGTGCGAGCCACCGCCAAGCCTTCGTCGGCTATTGACAATGCTGAATCAAGGTAGGCAGGCTCCATAACACCTATTTCGGCATATTGCGAGGCACTGGCAGTGTAAATGTTGGCCTTTATCTGATCATCCACCACCTGCCCTAACATTGTCAGTACCTTGCCTGTGTATTCCTTCACCTTGTCGGTTTGCTCCTGCTGGCCAAAAATGGAGACAGTATTCATGTAGGCTTTGGCGGTGCCATCCATATCGCCAATCGACTCGTATTGCCGAGCTGACTTCAGGAAATAGTCGATGGCAGCGTCATGCTGATCGAGACGGTCGTAGACATAGCCTAAAGCATTGTATACACTGGCCAAAACCGTCTGGTTTGCACAAGCTGCACAAACTTGCACCGCCGTCTCAAGCAGAGGTACCGCTTCATCGTAGTTGCGCACCCTGGCCAGTGTATTCCCGTTCGACTCAAGTGCGGCACATTTCAAAGTGAGTAGATGCAGCCCGTCGGCCAGTTCAACAGCCTCCTCCGCATAATAGATAGCTGAATCATATTCCCTGGTGACCAGCTTGTGGTGATTGGCAAGGGCAAGGTATAACTCAACCCTGATCGAATCGCTGGCGCCCGAGAGCCTTGTCGTCAGGCTGTCCAATTCATCCTGCCCACTAGCGTTGAGGGAAATTCCAAAAAACAAAAAGGTACACAACCTGACCATTCCGAAGCGGGTAAGCAGTTTGAAAATTACAGTATTACTCCAATAAGGAAAACTAATACCTTGTTTTCTAAAAGTCCCAGCCGATTGACCAAACCGCCGATCCGATTAACCAATACCTTGTTTGAATTGACGAAACCTACCTAAACATCACCTCCGCCATCACCGGCAGGTGGTCGCTGGGGTACCTTTTCTCTATGGCATCCGACAGCACGGCATATTTTCTCACCAGCACTTTTTCGTTGACAAAGACGTAATCGATGCGGCGGCTGAGGTCGGCGTTGTGGTCGAAGCCGTTCCAGGTACCGTAGGGGCCATACGGCGGGTTTTCGCTCAGGTTGCGGGCGTCGGTCAGGCCTTCTGTAAGCGTTTCGTAGGCCTTTGTTTCAGGCTCCGAGTTGAAGTCGCCGGTCAGGATTACCGGCAGGTTGCCAGCTATTTCTTTGACCTTCTCAATGATCAGCTTTGAAGAATTTGTTCTGGCCTCCACGCCAATGTGGTCATAATGCGTGTTGAAAATATAAAAGTCCTTTCCCAAGTGTCGGTTCTTCATTTTTGCCCAGGTGCACACCCTTACAATGGCGGCATCCCATCCTTTGGAGGGAACGTCGGGAGTATCTGACAACCAGAAGGTGCCTGAATCAAGCACGCTGAAAAGGTGTTTGTTGTAAAGAATGGCAGAAAATTCGCCCTTGGCGATGCCATCATCTCTGCCCACACCCAGCCATTTGTGGTCAGGCAGCCTTTCTTCAAGGTCTTTGAGCTGGTGAAGCAAAGCCTCTTGCACACCCACTATTTCGGCTTCATGGAATTTGACGAGGTCAGCAACGGCGTCTTTTCTATTGGGCCAGGCATTGATGCTGTCATTGGGCGTGTCGTATCGGAGGTTGAACGACATCACATTGAAAGAAGGTATTTCTTTCTTTTTGCAGCCTGTGGCTACTATCGCTAACAGTAAGGCAATGGCTAAAATATTTTTCATCAGTATACGGCGGTGTGTTAACAATGCTAGAAACAGCAAGGTGCAAAATTCATTGACGATGCCCAAGAAATGTAATCCGACTTTTTAGAGCGGGAAGAGGATGGCAATCTTGCGTGGCAAGGACTTTGACACGGTGTTGGCGTGAGGTTGCTTCGACTACTGACCCCAGCCCTCTCCTCCAATGCTATTAAGTTAAGAGCATTTTACCCTTAATCCCTAAGCCGGGCACCCCTAAAGGGCCTGCTAATAGTAATACATACGCCCTTTAGGGTTTGGGGTAAAAATAGAATTGGGATACGGAACCTCTTAACTTAATAGCATTGCCCTCTCCTCACTGGAGAGGGGGGTAGCTGCAAGCAGCTTCCTAATAAGAGATTTACTTCCCATTCGGAAACAACGGCCTTGGAATCACCATGAGCTCTTTTTGCCTGCCATCAATGTAGCGGAAGCCCGTTTCGTCAAAATAGCCGTCTTCTTCCAGCATGATCCTGATCTCTTTGTTCCATTCCTTGATGAACACGCTAGCGTTGAGCTCGATGGAATAGGCTGTATTGTGGTACAAAGGATAGTCTCCGTTGAAAGGTACGCCGTCCTGCTGGTCCCACATGCCAATGGTGGGGCCGCTGGCATGCCCATAGTAGCCAATGGGATGCGTGTAAATCGACGGCTTGAGCCCGGCGGCTTTGGACTGCTCCAATGCTGCCTTTAAGATTTCATTGCCGCTTTTGCCCACCACAAAGTTGCTGGTGAGGGCATCCTGCACTTTGTTGCCCTGGGAAAAAGCCTCCTGCAAAAACTTAGGTGGCTCGGTTTCTCCGGGCTTCAGGATATAGGCATGCTGCTGGGTATCTGTATTGAGGCGAAGGTAGGTGATGCCAAAGTCGGTGTGAATAAGGTCGCCGGGTAAAATGACTTGCTCACCTGGCCTCTCCGAGAAGCTGCGCAAGTGATCGAAGGATTCAGGATCCTGGCGCTGGATGGAGACTGAGGGGTGGAACCAGGTGTCGAGCTTTAGCTCTTTGATGCGCTCCCGCATCCACCACACCACATCGTCGGTGGAGGTAATGCCGGGCTGGATTACCTTGTCGGAGAAAGCCTCCTGAATGATCTGGTGGGCGATGCGCACAATCTGCTGGTACACGATCATTTCGCTTTCGGTGCGGGTTTCCAGCCAGCCGATGGCCAGCTTTTCGGCCGACACTACCTTTTGCTGGAAGTTCTTCGGTAGCACGTTCATCAGCTGGTCGTACTCATTGGAGGTGATGCCATCTGTTTGCGCAAAATGCTCCGATTTGTTGATGCCTATTTTCTTTGGGTTCTTTTCCTGGATGAGCCTGCTCAATGCCTTGAACTGATCGGGCTGAATGGCGGGGTTCCAGGCCATTTTAAAGGCGCTGCCCACATTGTAGCGGGCAATGGCGTAGGTTTCCAGCTCTTTTCCTTCCCCCGGATCATATACTACCAAAATGGTGCGGCGACGGGCGGCCAGCCAGGTGGCAGGCAGCATGGTGCGGATCACAGGGTCTTCGTTGTATTCACGGGCGATGATCAGCCACATATCGAGGCCTTCCCGGCGCATCAGATCGGGAAGCAAATATTTAATGCGCTCTTCCAGCCAGCGGTCGATCACTTCGGCCTGCTCTCTTTGGGTGAGGATTTTGGGGACGGACATGTCCTGCGCCACTAGCTGGCCACAGATCACAATCGAAAAAAGGAGGGTAAGTATTTTCTGCATATTTCATCGTTTTGCGAAAGCTGATGAAAAAGTGCAAATGAGGCAAAAGAAATTGTGTGGGTGGGGCGGGGGGTGGTCAATACTTCACCCATTTCGAAATGCGTCCAAGCTAGTAGTTCGTCGCCAGCGGGGTATCGCGTCACATGATTTTACAGATACTGTCTACGCTTTTTCTGAGCTTTGCCATTTACCAATTCTTGTTTTTCAGTTCCTTTTCTGTTTTTTCTATTTTTTTGATAAAGTCTTTCTCTACTTGTGAAAGTTCGTTTTGATGGATCTCTTTGAATTTCTCGTATTCAGCATGTGCTTTATCCAATGCCTTTTGATGGCTCACTTTTCCGGCATGGGGAGTATTATATTTGGATCATAGTCAATACTCGTTGCATAAATATCAAGCACTTTTCTCCAAAAGATTTTTTCAGAAGAGTTAATATCCCGGATACAGGCGAGCAATTCATCAAAGTAATTGCCACCACCGGATTCTTTGAGCAACTCATCGTTCATGGCGAAACCTTTCACAATGTACTCACGCAAGCGAGCAGTTGCCCATTGTCTGAACTTGGTGCCTTGCAGGCTTTTCACCCGGTAACCGACAGATATAGTGACATCCAGATTATAAAAATTTGTGGTTTTGGTAGAAAAATCGGAAATCCCGATTTTTCTCATGGATGTTTCCCGGGTTAGTTCACCTTCTTTGTAAATATTCAGGATATGCTCGTTAATGGTCGATTTGCCTTTTTGGAAAAGTTCGGCCATTTGCTCAAGAGTTAACCAAACTGTTTCATTCTCCAAGCGAGTTTGAATGCTAGTCCTGCCATCTTCAGTTTGATATATGATGATCTCTGAACTCATTAAGCTCCTATTTTTTTAAGTTCTGATTCTTTCACTGCTTGAAAGTACTTTTTCTTTTCTCTAAAAATACCATTTACAATTCCCAATGCTGAACGATAATAAATGGTTTCACTTTCAGTATGCCTATGCTTTGGAAAGAAACACCTAATTGTCCCTGATCCTTTTTTTGATTACCACTGACGTTTATGATGCCTGCCGTGGTAGGCAGGTGCCATTTTTTCTTCATGGCATAACTACTTCTGCTTGTTTTAGCGTCGGGTTGAAACCCAACGCTGAAGAAAATCACCCCGATGGGGTTTTGCGATGCCCTTCGGAACATGTGGAACAGGGGGAATACCGCCAAAACTGTCTTTTGCTTGTTTTAGCGTCGGGTTGAAACCCAACGCTGAAAAAAATCGCCCCGATGGGGCTTTGGGGCGCCCTCACAATTTTCATTCGGTTGCCCGTCTAAGCGTTTCTCGCTAAGCGATGGCCTTTGGGACATATGGAACAGCAGGAATAACCGGTTTAGTCAGCCTTAAATGCAATCTCGCACCTTTCTTTTTCCAGAAGCGACATCACGTTTTCCAGCTGAAAAACCTTTTTGGTTGCCTGCATCCGTTCGGCGGCTTCTTTTTTCAGGTCTTTCCTGTGAATGGCTTCCACAAACCGCCTCACCTCCTCTTTGTCTGAAAGAATGAGGGCCGGCACTGTGGTGAGCTTATCGTTCTCGTCTTTGGCTACCATGGTAAAGTAGCTGTTGTTGGTATGCTTCACCACGCCCTCCTTCACGTTTTCGGCTACTACATGAATGCCTACTACCATGGAGGAATTGCCCACGTAGTTGATCGACGCCTTCAGCGAAACGAGGTCGCCTACCTCCACTGGCTGAAGGAAGTCGACCGTGTCCACCGACACCGTCACGCAATAGGCGCCGGAATGCTTGGTGGCACAGGCATAGGCTACTTTGTCCATGAGGGATAGCAGGATGCCCCCGTGGATTTTGCCTCCGAAGTTGGCGTATGAAGGGATCATCAGTTCGGTGATGGTCACCTGAGAGTAAGCAACGGTTCTGGGATGTACGGCCATTTTGTGAAAGTCTGATTTGAGAATGCCCAGTGTCTTAGAAGCTACCGTTGGCACTCAACTTTTCACCCAAATTAACCAATATTCCTTCCGTAAAAAATAATTCACTGCGTCGCAAATCAACGGATCAGGCAATCGCATATCTTTCCGCATTTATACACCATCAACCATTGACCCTCGATGAAAAAGCTTGCTCTTCACTGGCAGATTATTATTGGAATGATTGCCGGAGTTCTGGCAGGACTTTTGGCCGGATCTCTTGGCACCTCTGCCTTTATCAAAGTCTGGATAAGCCCCTTCGGTACCATTTTCATCAACCTGCTGAAGCTGATCGCCGTGCCTTTGGTGCTGGTGAGCCTCATTGTGGGCATGAGCAACCTGAAAGACATCAGCAGGCTCAGCAGAATGGGAACCAAGACCTTTGTCCTTTTTCTTCTTACCACCATCCTGGCCATCACTATTGGTTTGGCCACGGTCAACATCGTCAACCCCGGCCTGTCGTTCTCTCCAGAAAAGCGGGAGGAGCTCAAGTCGATGTACTCTTCCAAAGTAGAGGAGCGAAGTGCCATGGCACAGGATTTTCAGACGAAAGGGCCTCTGCAGTTTGTGGTAGACGCCGTGCCGGAAAACCTGTTTATGTCGCTGGGCGATAACAAAAGAATGCTACAGGTGATTTTCTTTGCCTTGCTTTTTGGCGTAGCCATGGTGATGCTGCCGGAAAAGCAGACTGATACTGTCCGTAAGTTTTTTCTGGAAGCCAATGACATTGTGCTGAAAATTGTGGACATCATCATGAAGTTTGCTCCCTATGGTGTGTTTGCCCTAATGGCAGGCATGGTGGCAGACTTCTCAAGCGGCGGCGGGGTGCTTGAGCTTTTTCAGGCACTGGGGCTTTATTCTTTTGCTGTGATTTTTGGGCTTTTCATGATGCTGCTTCTCGTGTACCCATTGATGCTCAAAATTTTCACTAAAATCCCGGTGAAGAAGCTTTATCAGGATATTCTTCCTGCTCAGATGCTGGGCTTTAGTACCAGTTCCAGCGCAGCTGCCCTGCCAGTGACCATGAAGTGCAGCGAAGAAAAGCTGGGGCTGAGGGAAGAGGTGACGAGCTTCTGCCTGCCCATTGGCGCTACGGTAAACATGGACGGCACGAGCCTTTACCAGGCAGTGGCGGCGGTCTTCATCGCTCAGGCATTTGGGGTTGACCTCAGTCTTGGCCAGCAGCTGACGATAGTGGTGATGGCTACGCTTGCATCCATTGGTGCCGCCCCTGTGCCAGGCGCTGGCATGGTGATGTTGATCGTGATTTTACAGAGTGTAGGGCTCAATGCCGAGGGACTGGGGCTTATTTTCGCAGTTGACAGGATACTCGACATGTTTCGCACAGTCGTAAACATCACCAGCAATGTGACGGTGGCCGCCATCGTTGACCGAATGGAATACAAGCAAACCTAAACATCATTTGTTATGTTTGAGGAAGTATTGGCATTACTTTCGAAAACAGTAAAAATGACGCTCAAAAAATACCTTACCATTCTCCAGCTGGTGTACATTTCTCTCATGTCTACCCTGGCCCTTTTCACGGCGGTTTCCTTCTTTGTTTTTTTCACCGGCGAGGGATCAACGATCATTCCCACGGGGCTGCCCAAATATGCCATCCTCGCTGTGGCGCTGGCGGCACTGGCCGGGTGGACTTTCACAGGAAAGCTGCTGAAGACTGATCCCAACATCCCTTTGCAGCAAAGGCTACAGTCGTGGTACAACTACAAGGTGATCAGAGGGGCTGTGCTGGAAACAGTTGGGCTGATTGGCGTGGTGGGCTCTATCGTTACCTACGATGCAATGTATTTTCTGGCTCCTGTCTTCATTTTTGGTATTTTATTCACTGTTTTGCCTTCAGAGCGACGCATTCAAATCGACCTCGGGTTAAGTGAGGAAGAAATGGAAGAGTTGAAAAAACTGAATCAATAAAAGCTTATTGTGGCGGGCAAAGACCATCTGTATTTTATCATTCATAAGCCTTACGGCGTGCTGAGCCAGTTCACCGACGAGGACAGCAACCCGGGTCTGGGCACCATATTCAAGCTGCCAAAGGACGTGTATCCCGTTGGTCGCCTCGATACCGACAGCGAGGGTTTGTTAATACTTACTAACGACAAATCGCTTAATGCAAGGTTGCTCCACCCGAGCAATGAGCACAAGCGCACTTATTGGGTGGAAGTGGAAGGAACTGTGCAGCACAAGGCCTTAGAAGACCTGGCTGAAGGCCCAACGATTCGAATTAAAGGCAAGGAACATCGTAGCCTGCCTGTGGAAGCCAAGATTGTGGACGCATCCGATAAGCTGGCTGACAGAAACCCTCCTGTTAATCACAAAAAATACACAGAGACCACGTGGCTGGAGTTGAAACTTACTGAAGGGAAGAACCGGCAGGTGCGGCGCTTGACGGCGGCAGTTGGGCATCCTACGCTCAGGCTGGTGAGAGTGGCTATTGAGGAGTTGAGTCTTTTTCCGTTGAAATCGGGAGAAATAACGCAGGTGTCGGGGAGTGTGTTGATGAGAAAGTTACATTTGGGGTGATATGAAAAAGTCAGCCCTTCATTCAAAGGCTTTTTTTTGTAAATTTGTTTTGAATGAAAACGATCACTCTAAATAATATACCGGACGATATCGATGAAAAAGAGGTATCGATGATTGTGGCTGCGAAGCTTTTTGATGAAGGGAAGCTATCATCAGGACAGGCAGCGGCACTTGTCGGCATATCTAAAAGGGAATTCATTGAAAAAGTCGGTCAATATGGTGTATCCATATTTCAGCAATCACCTGAAGATTTGCTAAGAGATTTTGAAAATGCCAGCAAGCGCTAGAATCATTATCGCTGATACAAGTTGCCTCATTGCTCTCTCAAAAATCGACCTGCTCCACATCATTCAACAGCTTTTTGAGACAGTATCAATTACTCCTGAGGTTCAGAAAGAGTATGGAGCGAACCTCCCGGACTGGATCATTATTCAAAAAGTAGCGGATTTCTCATTGAAAGCCAAGCTAGACAAAGTCCTCGATTCAGGCGAAGCCAGCTCAATTGCCTTAGCTCTTGAAGTAAGTGATTCTATGGTCGCATTGGACGAATCTAAAGGAAGAAAAGTTGCCGAAGCCTATAATGTTCCAATTATTGGCACGCTGGCCATCCTCCTTCTTGGCAAAGAAAAAGGTCTCCTAAATACAATAAAACCATACGTGACTGCTCTGGTAGAAAATGGCTTTAGACTATCTCCAAAATTGATTGCTACCATTCTGAAAGCCGCAAATGAAAACTAACTTCCCCGCATCATTTTCAAACAGGTTGCAAGCACAAATGGGAGCCGAGGCGTCGTTGCTGCTTGATGCTTTGTCTACCACCTCCCCTACCTCTATTCGTATTAATCCCACCAAGTTTCATGCGCCGGTGCTGCTGGAAAGAGTGCCCTGGTCGTCCCATGGCTACTACCTGGAAGAAAGACCTTCTTTCACGCTCGATCCACTAATGCATGCCGGGGCCTACTATGTGCAGGAAGCAAGCTCCATGTTTCTGGAAGAGGTAGTCAGGCAGTCGGTTGATCTTGAGCAGCCGCTCAGGGTGCTCGACCTCTGTGCAGCCCCCGGTGGCAAATCGACGCTGCTGGCATCGCTGCTCAGTAGGGAATCTTTGCTTGTATCCAACGAGGTAATCAAAAGTCGGGCGGAGATACTGGCGGAGAACCTGACCAAGTGGGGTGCTCCGAATGTAGTGGTGAGCAACAACGACCCCAGGGACTTCGACAGGCTGGAAGGCTTTTTTGATGTGATAGTCGTGGATGCGCCCTGCTCCGGCGAAGGGCTGTTTCGCAAAGACCCCAATGCCATCAACGAGTGGTCGCCTGACAATGCCCACCTCTGCTCCGACCGGCAACGGCGGATTTTGATGGATGTGTGGCCTGCTCTGAAACCAGGCGGCGTGCTGATATACAGTACATGCACCTATAATCCGGCAGAAAACGAAAAGAATATCCAATGGCTTTCAGAACAAACGCAGCTGGAAGCGCTGCCTCTGGAGGTAGATCCTGCCCTGCAAATCAAAGAAGTAGAAGCCGCCAACAACATTGCTGGCTATCAATTCATGCCTCACCTGACCAAAGGAGAAGGCTTCTTTGTCTGCGCTGTGAGGAAGCTGGATGGCGAGGAATGGCAAGCTCCGAGAAAAGACAAGTTTCCGCTGGCCCCGACCGGGAAGAAAGAACAAGCGGAAGTCGCTCCCTGGCTGACCGATGAAAGGGATTATTTTCAGCACTATGAAAATATCCTGGCGCTGCCGACAGGCGATAATGAATCCTGGGGTGCAGTGATCAGAGAGTTGAGGATCGTGCAAGCGGGTGTGCTGGTAGCTGAGATCAAGAAAAAGAACCTGGTGCCTGCTCCTGCTCTTGCGCTCTCAATAATTTTCAAAAAAGACGCTTTCCCAGCCTGGGAGCTCGACCTGAGACAGGCCCTGCAATACCTCCGCAAAGAGGAATGGCCCATCGATAGAGAAAAAGACGGCTGGCACCTGATGTGCTATGAGCAGTTGCCCCTGGGTTGGATCAAACGAATTGCTACCAGGTTTAACAACTATTATCCGCTGCATTGGCGAATCAGGATGGAGCTGCCGGGGGAGTTGCCTGGAACTGGATTATTGTGAAATGCGAACTGGTTGTCCTTTAAGGATAAACTGTCCAACAAACATTAAAAATGCATACCTTTTAATGTCTACCCTGGTTTTGGCATTAAAAAGAAGGTTGGCACCTGATGTGCTACCAGCAGTTGCCCCTGGGTTGGACAAAACAGATTGCCACCAGGTTCAACAACTACTATCCGCTGCATTGGCGGATACGGATGGAGCTACCGGGGGAGTTGCCGCAGTTTGGTTTGTTGGACGTGGGTAACTGAGGAAGGTGAGAATTTGCCGACTTGAGGGCAAGGCCCTGTGTGAAGACACACATGAAAACCGCTATGAAAACACACATAAAAACGGCTTCGGCAGGAAAAATGGACTGCTGGAAGCACTTTGGCTACCAGCAACCAAAAACCGAACAACTATTTGATTGAATCGCCTTTGTAGACAGTCATTTCCAATAGCTCATATTGCTTGCCTATTTCTTCAGGATCAGGGCCTGGTAAGTGCCTTAAATGTCTGTCGAAAAATGAGGTGGTTAGCTTAGTGACAATTTCCATTCCCTGATAGGGATCGATATCGCCGGTGCCCGCAAGAGATTGAACGGGGATCATAAAAGGTATATCCATGAAGTTTGGATGCCCTGATTTCAGGAGCTTGCTTTCGTAGAAGTAGTCGGTACTCTTGTTGAGGTAAATATGTGAGTTAACATCTTCATGTTCCGCTGGCCAATCAGCGGAAACATAGAGGAAAGGGATACGGTAGGTGCTATCGATCGTGTTGCCCCATGAAATGCCATCCAAATTTGCGGCTGCCTTTATCCGGCTGTCTGTAGTGGCCACTACCCCGGATGCCCCACCTCCTACTGAATGCCCAAAAACGCCTATTTGATTCAGATTCAGTTTACCTTTAAGTGCACCTTCAGCGTTCCACTTTTCCAGCAGATCCAACGTATACATCATGTCTTCAGCCCATCGATCATTTACTCCGGCCATGAAATAATTCTTTGACGCCTCCCGCACAATAGGATGCCTTTCCTCATAAGTAAGGTCACTTTTGAAGGCTTCGATCAGTGGCTCCACCACTGGCTGGGATCCAGCGGAAATTTCGTTCTGGAAGTCATAGTCAAAGTATTTTATTCTGCCATCCGGAAAAGTAGCCCCAAGGCTTTCGTAGGTATGGTTCATGTTAATAATCACATAGCCCTGGCTGGCCACCTCGGTCAACAAGGCATAGTATCCCGTTGCTTTTGACCCATACCCATGAGAAAAAATCAACACAGGGAAGGGCCCATCCGCTACCGGAATATTCGGATAGACGTATGTTTTTACCCGATCAAGGTAATTGAGCGCTGAAGGTGGCAGGCCATACTTAACAGAGAAGCCAGCCCGGCTTCCTTCATCTACATACCTCTCGCCTTTCAGCGATGAGACTTCCACATCGCTTGGATACCAGATTTTATACATTAGTTCTCGCTTATCGGTAGCATCTTTGGTGGTGATCTCATCCCGCTCAGTTTGTACGTGAACCAATTCTGCGCCCACGCTGTAAGGGCCCCGTGGTTCGGGCAAGGAGAAAACAGGGAGGAGCTTTGGAAGCGCCCAACCAGGCAGTAGCAAAACAATCAACCCCAAATATCCGACTACCCTAACAAAGGACACCCGGGGAGATTCGGTAGCATCTGCAACTTTCACCCTCCATCCCACAATAAGCGTGAGCAGGTAAGCAGGAAACATCTGCCAGCGCCAGCCTTCTACAATCAGGTGCAGGGCCAGCAAAACCCCGAGGAATACTAAAACGTAGTTAGCCCGAACGTGCCGGACAAGCGGTCTCTTTACAAAAGGCAGTATGGATACAACCAGCAAAAGGATAATCTCGAAAGTTCTCATGCACCAGTTAAGTTTTGTAGGACAAAAATGTTTTTAGCAAAACTAGGGCGAGGGTGGTTCAGATGCGATGTTAAATCCGTGTGCAAACTCGTTATCTGTCGACCAAACCTAACATCTATATCAGCTGTCGCCGAAAAATGGGATTTTGCTGGCCCGGTAAAAAGAGTTTTGGCATTGAGAAAAAGGTTGGCACCTGATGTGCAGCAGCAGCTGCCCCCTGGATGAACCAAACCGATTGCCACCCGTTTTAACAACTATTTTCCGCTACTTTTGAGGATAAGTATTGAGCTGCCGGAACATTTAACTCACTCATTTTTAAACTACCATGCTTAAAAAAATCAACTTCAAGTTTGCTGCACACGCCATGATAGTCACGCTATCGCTTGTTTTGGTGTACCACCTCACCATCATCACAGGACTGATACCCTACGAGGCCACCTGGGGCGGAAGACTTCAATCCAGAGAACAAATGCTGCGGTTTGAAACTGTCAGCATTGTGGTGAACCTGTTTATTCTTACCGTCATTCTGATCAAAGGAGGCTATTTGAAACTGAAACTGCCAGCAATAGTGCTGAAGGTCTTGCTTTGGGCGTTTGCTGTGCTTTTCGCTCTCAACACCGTAGGGAACCTGGCCTCCACCAGCGTGCTTGAACTTATCATTTTCACCCCACTGACAGCGGTTTCGGCAGTCTTTTGTGCGAGGTTGGCGGTGGAGTAGTGAGTGGGTAGAACCCAATTGTGCCTTAGACAAGCAAAGTGGCAGTTTGTCACGGCCACCTGCGAAGCAATGAACTCACCTTGTTAGAAAATGTTCCCGGGCGTGAAGACACGCCCGAGAACATAATTTAATCAGTAGTCCCTCTTTCTTGCCGCCTTGAACTCGCTCCCATCGTACCATTTGGGGAAGTAGTCTTCGTTCGACAGCTTCAGACCGACCTCAAACATCAGCTGCGCATCAAACTGCACGCCGGTCAAATTCGTAGTCGCAGGGTCGTATTCATCGGAGGGCTGGTGGTACCTGTAAGTTTCGTAGTGATCCGCCATTTCTTTGATCTGCTCCACGCTGTAGTCGAAGCCCTCGTAAGTACCCGAGGCATACAAAGCAGGAATGCCGATTTTGGCGAAATTGAAGTGGTCGGAGCGGAAGAAGTAGCCTTTTTCCTTGTTGGGATCGGGTATCACATAACGCCCTTGCTTTTCAGCGGCGGCAGTGGCGTACTCATCCATTTCGGAATGGCCAAAACCGGTAATGGTCAGGTCTTTCATCCGCCCGGGGCTGGAAAGGGCATCCATATTGATATTGGCCACCGTCTTCTCCGGATCATAAATGGGATGCTCAGAGTAATAAGCAGATCCAAGTAAGCCCTGTTCTTCACCAGTCACGGCTATGAACACAATCGACCTCTTCGCAGGAGCCTCTTTTTTGAATGCCTCAGCAATGGCCAGCAAACAAGCAGTTCCCGAGGCATTGTCGACGGCGCCATTATAAATAGAATCGCCATCGATGGGGCGACCTACACCAAAATGGTCCCAGTGGCCAGAATAGATGATGTACTCATCCTTTTGGTCAGTGCCTGGCAGCAGTGCGACCACGTTTTTCGACATGTCTCTTTTGATGCTATTAGTGACTTTTACCGAGGCTGTGAAACCCAGCGGAACAGGCTTGAAGTCCTTTGACCTGGCCAGTTGGTTATAGTCTTTATTCTCCAAAGTAGTAGCGGCAAATAGTTCGTCGGCTGCCTGGGTTGTGATCCACCCCTGCACGTCAGCCACAGGCCGGTCGCTCTCCAGGTTAAGCTGTGGGCCTGTCCAGCCCGACTGTATCACGTTCCAGCCGTAAGAGGCCTTCTCTGTTTCGTGGATAATGATGACGCCAGCAGCACCTTGTCGACCTGCTTCTTCGTATTTGTAGGTCCAGCGGCCATAATAGGTCATCTCGTCGCCTTTGAACAAGGTAGAATCTCCCGATTTGAACCCAGGATCGTTGACCAGCACCACAGCGGTTTTGCCCGCCCAGTCGATACCTTCATAGTCGTTCCAGCCATATTCCGGCGCCACAATACCGTAGCCGGCAAACACCAGGTCAGAATTTTCAAGGCTTACCTCAGGTGTGGGCTTGAGGGTGAGTGCGACAAAATCCTTTAGGTAGCCCAGTTCCATCGTCTTGCCGGGGCCGACGAGCGTCATGGTGCCTGATGGTGTACCAGTGATTTCCACCATGGGCACCTCCTGAAAATAGCTATCGCCATTGCCTGGCTGGAGGCCGAGCTTTGCAAACTCGTCTTTTAGGTAGTTGACTGTTTTGGTTTCTCCTTCGGTAAAAGGCATCCTTCCCAGAAATTCATCGGACGCCAGCTGGCCGATATGCTGACCAATGGTGGCCTCTTCCACTGTGGCGGGAGCGGCAGTTTGTTTTGTTTCAGGACTACAGGCAGCCAGTACGGCTAGCAGTGCCAGGAAGGTGTACTTTTTCATTGTGATCAGGTTCATGTTTGGTTTTAAAGGTTTCGGGGTGAATGTAGCAAATTATCGTGGAGTGTCTTACCAACTGGACAAACCGGATCAGAGATCCTACGATATGCCTTCGGGTTTCTCGCTTAGCAATTACAAATCCAGTGGAGCAGCGGTATTAACCGTTAAGTATACCCGTTTCAAATCCATCGATACTCGCCGTGTTTCTATTCTTCCAGTAATCTTCAATTCCTTCAGTTCCCTGCTTTGCCGACCAATCGTTTAAAGTGGTTCGCTCTTCCTTGAAATCCATATATGGCACGGCAAAGCCACAAGATGTTTGCACCAAATCGACATGCATTTCAATCACTTGTCTGGAGCCTGTGTTTTCAGGAAAATGGCCAATGTATACCCTGAATTCGCTGTCTCGCTTATGATAGATTTTGGCGGTTCCATAAAGCCTCAGAATCAAAGGCTTCCCTTCAAAGGCGCAGAACATCACCGTCATTCGATCATTCTTAATCAAATGAGCAGCTGTTTCGTTTCCGCTCCCTGTTAGGTTGAGCCAGATAATTCTGTTCCCCTCCAGCACCCGAAAAGCGTCGGTACCCTTGGGGGATATGTTCACCCGGCCTTCCTCGGCCGCAGTCCCCACAAAAAATATTTTTTGATCCTCAATGAATGCTTTCAATTCAGGCGTGATAGCATCTAATCTCTTTCCCATTCTTTTCTAATTATTGCCGCAAGCACATGCTTCTATCTGGTTATGAAGGTATTGATTTCTGGGAAATTTCTGGGCTGAAGCTGGGTCGTTTTAGGGTGAGGACGTCCTACCTTTTGGATCGAGACACCCTAGAGAACTTAGGAGAAACCCCCAGGCGTTCAGGCGCCGTACTAGCTTTCACCTCTGAATTGTTTTCCGCAACATGGGCAATGCACTACCGATGCTGGTCAATCAAAATCACATTGCCATCGGGGTCGGTTATCATCATGCTGGCCGGGCCGGACGTTTTGGGGTCAATTTCCTTCCCCGTTTCAATGCCCTTACCTTTCAGGTGTTGCTGGATTTCTCTAATGTCATCGAAGCTTGCTATGTCTTTGCCATTTTCGTCCCAACCTGGGTTAAATGTCATAATATTGCCTTCAAACATGCCCTGAAATAGCCCGATCAGTGCATTCTCATTTTTCATGATGAGGTAGTTTTTATCCATACCGCCTCCCAAGACGGTAAATCCGAGTTTTTCGTAAAACTGCTTTGAAGTTTTTAGATCCTTCACGCTAAGACTGATAGAAAATGCACCTAGTTCCATATTTTCAAAATTTTTAAGTTATCACCTCAACCGCTCCAGTTTACCTTTTCGCTTGACGATGTTTTTATAGTCCCACTGAATATTTCTCGACTTTCCGAGCCATCGCTGCAATTTCTTTACATCGATTTCTTCAACAGATTCGTAAAAAATAGAAGCGTCTTTGAACTTCTTACCTCTAACAGCTAAATCCTCTTCTTCAAAATCAGCTCCACTCCAAAACATCAGGCGCAGCCCCTTCTTTTGCCTGCTGTACCCCACAATCGGATTGCCTTCCAAAAACCAAACAGGATGGGCATGCCAGATTTTGCTTTCGGCCTCAGTCAAAACGCTGTCGATTGTGGTGGCAAGCAAGTCGCAGATTTCCTTGTCAACTGCCTCTTGGCTTTCGTTATATGGTTTTATCCCTGCATTCATACTTTCAAAAAATTCGATTTGGCGAGCATTCGTCTCCTTCCTGGAAGCACAACATACCACAAGGGGTTTTTTGAACCCCAGCTCTACATAAACATATCTCTTAACAACAGCAATTCCAAGATCTAAGATCAAGGTCGGGACAGCAGCTATGTAAGATGACGATCAGCAAAAACAAACGCACAGCAGTGTAACGCCAGTCACATACTTCCTTCTCTCCCCTGCCGACATTTAGGTAAAACATACCTGACATGGCAAAGATCGTTGTACTCGTGGCCGGTATCTGTGACCATACCGTTACTGCTCTCTCATTGTCATTGACACAAAAACATGCCACCTCAACCTCAAATCACTTGGCAATAGCCAACGAAAATTGTTATACTCACAAAATTTTAGGCGGACAAGGATGCAGCATGTGAGCGTGGAAAACAATATAGAAAATGCGTTTAGACTAGACCCCTTTTTTGAATTATCACCCTATTTGCTCTGCATTGCCGGATACGACGGCTACTTCAGAAGAATAAATCCTGCCGTGTGCAAGCTGCTAGGCTACAGCCAGGAGGAACTGCTGCAAAAGCCTATCAGTGATTTCATCTACCACGACGACAAACATCTTACCAAAGTCCATCGGGACTCCCTCATAAGAAATGTGCCCCTGCTGGATTTCGAGAATCGATATGTGACCAAAGGCGGGGAAGTAGTTTGGCTTTCATGGAATTCTATGCCCTATGACTCGGAACAGTTGGTATATGCCATTGCAAAAAATATTACCCACAAAAAAAGGATTGAAGAAGGAAGAGAAGCATTGCTGGCCGACCTGGCTGAGGCAAACAAAGACCTGAAGCAGCTAAATTATACTACCTCGCATGACTTAAGATCCCCCGTCAACAATCTCCTTACAATAGTTGAATTGCTGGACAACTCAAATATTCAAAGCAAAGTCGCACTTGAGCTAATTCCTATCCTTAAAGCCGCTACGGAAAATCTCAATCAAACGCTGAATGACTACCTGAACATAATCAGCCAAAAAGAGAGCCAGACTGCACCCACCGAAGAACTTGACCTGAAGGAAGTGTTGAGTACCGTAGTCAATTCTATCAATTCTTTGGCGAAAAATGCCAATGTTCAGTTTGAAATCGACTTTTCGGAAGTAACACATATCAAATTCAACAGGGCCTATCTGGAGAGCGTGTTCCTGAACCTGATCACCAATTCGATCAAGTACCGGAGACTTGATGTGGAACCGGTAATCTCTATTTCGACTACCAGATCGCACAACACAAACCAACTTGTCTTTTCAGACAACGGGCTTGGGTTTGACATGAACAAGGTAAAAGGAAAGATATTCGGGCTTCACCAGCGTTTTCATAACCATAGCGACAGTAAAGGCATAGGCCTTTACTTGGTTCACAGCCATGTAACCAGCCTTGGCGGAAACATCGAAGTCGAAAGTGAGGTCAATAAGGGGACTAAGTTTACCATTTCATTCAACGAGTGAAATGGTAGCAATCACCTCGCCTCCATCTCAAATGGTATCCACGGCCACTTTGTAGGTGGGATCCTCCATAACATTCACATCGATAAGCTGATCAGCATTTTGCAGCAGTTGTTTGCAGTCGGGGCTTAAGTGTTTCAGGTGAAGTTTCTTACCTACCTTCTGGTAACGTTCTGTGATCTTATTCAAAGCTTCTATGGCTGACATGTCTACCACCCGGCTCTCCGCAAAGTCGATAATGACCTCGTCAGGGTCATTGGATACATCAAATTTTTCATTGAACGCAGCCACCGAGCCGAAAAAAAGTGGCCCATATATTTCATAGTGTTTTATGCCATTCGCATCGATGCTTTTTCTTGCCCTGATCCTTTTAGCGTTATCCCAGGCAAAGACCAATGCGGCGATAATGACACCAACCAGTACAGCTAAAGCCAGGTTGTGCAGAAACACGGTGACCAGCGTTACCATTACCATCACGAAGATGTCGGACTTCGGCATTTTGTTGAACGTTCTCAAACTCGCCCATTCAAACGTACCAATGGCCACCATGATCATCAAGCCAGTAAGTGCGGCCATAGGCAATCTTTCAACGAGCCCGGCACCAAACATGATAAATACCAGCAACATCACAGCCGCCACAATGCCCGACAGCCTGGCCCTGGCACCAGAAGAAACGTTGATAAGACTTTGGCCAATCATGGCGCAACCACCCATGCCTGAAAACAAACCCGACAGGATGTTGGCCGTGCCCTGAGCTACCGCCTCTTTGTTGCCCCGTCCCCTTGTTTCGGTAATTTCATCGACGATGTTGAGCGTAAGGAGGCTTTCGATCAGCCCCACCCCGGCCACTATGGCAGCATAGGGAAAAATGATGGCCAGCGTTTCGAGTGAAAAGGGAACTGATGGCAAGTGAAACGGAGGAAAACCGCCTTGTATAGAGGCTATGTCACCCACCGTTTTAGTATCAATACCAAAGATGGCCACGATACCAAAGACCACGAGGATAGCCGTAAGTGCTGCGGGAATAGCCTTTGTAATTTTCGGCAAGCCCCAAATGATCAGCATGGTTAACAACACAAAACCTAACAGAATATACAAAGATGGGCCGGTCAGCCAGTGACCTGAAGCATCTTTAAACTGATCGAGCTGCGACATGAAAATGATAATGGCCAGCCCATTCACAAAACCAAAAATAACCGGGTGTGGCACCAGGCGCATGAATTTTCCCAGGCGCAGAAAACCAGCCGCCAGCTGAATAATACCAGCGAGGATCACAGTGGCAAAAACGTATTCTACCCCATGCGACACCACCAGCGAAACAATCACTACCGCAACGGCTCCTGTAGCCCCGGAAATCATACCGGGCCTTCCACCGAAAATGGACGTAATCAAGCCCATGACAAATGCTGCGTAAAGCCCTGTGAGAGGAGACAACCCGGCTATTAAAGCAAAAGCCACTGCCTCTGGCACAAGAGCCATGGCTACTGTAAGACCTGATAAAACTTCAGTTTTGTAATTGACCTTTTGGGAGAGGTCGAATAGGTTAAAATACTTCTTCATTAAAGTTTGGTAAATGGCTCCTCACCCCGGGAAATAGTCACCCAGGGATGAAATCAATATATTGTATTAGGAATTTATGGCTGGGCGTTAAGCAGGTAGTAGGTTTGCCCTCTATCATTTTCGGACTGCAAAGGTAGGGATAATCCTTTTCATTCGAATCATTGACCAAGAAAATCGGAGGGCAAACGCATTTAAAACTATTTAACTTTGAAATTCTTCTTTTTTACCCTAACCCTAAAGGGAAAGAAGAATTTCAAAGCTGTTTCACCCTTAAGGGCCGTGGTAGAAAAACAGCTTTGAAAATAATTTATCTAATTTGTTTTAAATGCGTTTGCCCTGAAGAAAATCGGTCGCTCACCATTTGTCCACAGCCTTGTCGGTGTAGAACAGGCGCTTTTCGTATATTGAACCTTCGTCTAACACAACCGAGCAACCATGAATGTTACCCACCTGAAGCTACTCCTTTTTGTCTGCGTTATCACCATCTTACCTGCCTGTCAGAGCCACAAACCCCAAACCTGGGTTTTCATCATGGCAGGGCAGTCGAATATGGCAGGGCGTGGTATAGTTGAGCCTCAGGATACAGTGACCAATCCAAGAATACTTACTATTGACTCTCTTGGGAAGGTAATCAAAGCCAAAGAGCCACTGCATTTTTACGAACCGAGCAGGGTGGGCCTCGACTGCGGCTTGTCGTTTGCCAAAACTCTTCTGCCTCAACTTCCTGAAAATGACACCATCATGATCATACCAACTGCCGTTGGTGGCAGCGCCATGTCGCAATGGCTGGGTGATTCGCTTTACCGAAATGTGAAGCTGCTTTCTAACTTCAAAGAAAAGGTAGCGATTGGAAAGCAGCATGGAGAAATAAAGGCCATTCTCTGGCATCAGGGAGAAAGCGACGCCAACGAAAGGTCAATAGAAGCCTATCCGAGCAAAATCCCTCAGTTGTTGGCCACTTTCCGGTCTATTGTGCAAAACGACTCATTGCCAGTGCTGATGGGAGAGCTGGGAAGCTATTCTAATAACAACGATTATTGGCAAATGGTGAATACGGCGATCCGTGAATATGCCGCCACCGACCAAAATGTGTCGGTGATTGGCACCCAGGACTTGATTCACAAAGGAGACACCGTACATTTCAATTCCGCCGGGCAAAGGGAAATTGGGAAGAGGTTTGCAGAGGCATATTGGGGGAATGATTGAATGAGGCGCTAATCTTTCCCTAAGGTTTTGACTTGACCGTTTCTAAAACACTATACTCTGGGTTTTTCAACTAGCCAACGCAGGTTTTTGCATAAAATTTTCTCCTGTTCGGATAAGGAAGTAACTGATAGGGATAGTCTTTCAAGCTCTAGTTCTCAAAAGCCGTAAAATCAAGAAAATTCTAGTGATGAGAAAGACGTTACTCCTGACGGGTTTCATAGGGACAATAGTTTCCTTTGGGCTTTTTGCCCAGGACAATGCTGGTTCGGTGGCCTTTACCATTCCTGAAAATGATCTTCTACCTGAGAGTATTGCTTACGATCCTGGCACGGACGTGTTTTATGTTGGCAGCACCCGCCGAGGAAAAATTATCAAAATAGAGAAGGATGGCTCTCAATCCACCTTTGTAGAAGGTGGGCAATTTGGGCAGTGGATGGTGATTGGGATCAAGATTGACCCAAAGAGAAATGAATTGTGGTTCTGTAGTTCGGGAGGTACAAACCTTATTGGATACGATAAGCAGGACGACAAAGAGGGCCGTCCGGCCGGAATCTTCAGAGTTAACCTTAGCTCTGGCGAGCTCATCAAAAAGTATACTTTGGAGGAGAATGGAGAGGTTCATTTTTTCAACGACCTGGTCATTCATGAAAATGGAGATGTGTATGCAAGTCATATGTTCAATGATCAGGCCGTCTACAAAATAGATCGAGACAAGGATCAATTGGAACCATATGTTCAAAGTGAACTCATAAAATATCCGAACGGGATGGACATCTCCGATGATGGAAAAACGCTTTTCGTTGCTCACTCTGAGGGTATTGCAAAGGTCTCATTAGCCTCAGGAAAAGTAGAAAACCTGGCTGTGGCAAACAGCATTAAGGTCAGCCATCGTGAAAGCATCGACGGTCTATATGTCTACAAAAACTCGCTGATCGGGATTCAGTCGGACCTCAATCGTGTGACTCAATTTGATTTAAGCGTGCCTCAAGGTGCTATCGTACGAGAAAAAATACTTCAGGAGAATGATTCAAGGATGGATCACCCTACCACGGGGGTGCTGGTGGGTGATGTATTTTACTATGTGGCGAATGCTCAATTTCAAAAGGTCAACGAGAATGGATCGGTTGACCAGCCTTTAAGCGACCCAACCATCCTAAAACTCAAATTAAAATGAAGATCACTTTCACCTTACTCCTAACCTTAGCATTTACCTGGCCAGCAAACGCACAGGACACGCCAACTCTGAAACAACTGTTGAATAAAGTAGTCGGCGGCGTGTGGGTATCAACCAACGAAAAAAACACAAAGAGTCCGGAAGACTTTGAGACCTTTTTTATGTCTTTCAGAAATTGGGCAGACAGTGAGTCGGTAACAGGAAATATTTATGGAATTACCAATGCAGGTGACACCAGCCAGCTAATGGAGGTATGGAACTTCGTTGATCTGGCAAACAATAACATTTTTCTTGTCCAGCGAAATGCATGGGGCGGAAAAAGCATTGGATTCATTACTCCCCTTGAAGGACAACACCTGGACATCCAGTTTAAAACAACCGTTCCTGACGGCAGATCTTATTTCACCCGTGATATCCATTACTTCCAGGGTGAAGGTAAAATGAAGGCCGTTACCTATCATAAAGCTAAGGAAGAAGATGCCTGGGAAGAAGCAGGCCATTCTGAGTGGATTCTTAAAAATAAAGCACAAAGCCATGAATAAAATCTCAAGAAGAAAAGTGTTGACAGGTTCCGCAATGGGAATCATCGGTTTGTCCCTGCCCCTTACCTCTCATGCTGCATCAGCTTTTGAAGCACCGTCAATCGCAGGTAAGCCGCATGCATCGTACCCATCGATTGAGCATGAATTAGTTTCAGAGGTCGTTGGTAAATCGCATTCCGATTTAGACAGAGTGAAGGAATTGGTCGACCAAAGGCCAGAGCTTGCCAGGGCCACGATTGACTGGGGGTTCGCAGATTTCGAGTCTGCCATTGGCGCAGCTTCTCACGTGGGAAGACGTGATATTGTACAGTATCTGCTAGGCAAAGGGGCCAGGCCCAATATCTTCACCTATGCGACACTGGGAGCATACGAGGCCGTCAAAAGTATGATTGACTATACGCCAGGGATTCAAACAACCTATGGGCCTCACGGCATAAGCTTGCTCGCTCACGCCTCGGCGGGACTTAGAATGGAAAAAACGATGACAGCCCAGGAGGTTGATAATTGTAAAAAACTTATCGACTACCTGGAATCGCTTGGCAATGCCAATGGTCAAAAGTTTGAGGATATCCCTGATGAGAAAAAACCAAAATATTTAGGTGACTATAAATACGGTCAGGCTAAAGATGAGGGCTTCTCAGTACAGCTAAATATGAGGAAGATGCTTTCGCTGGGAGTCATTGGCCAATTTGGCGGCGCCCTTTATCAAACTGGTGACAATGAATTTATATACAATGGAGCCCCATCTGTGAAAATATCATTCCAGTTTGAAAATAATGAGATCAAGTCTTTAACTGTGAAAGAACCGGGCCAATCAATTGTAGCCGCCAAAATCTCCTAACGAAGAAGCCTGGTGGTCATTTTGCGATCAGATATTACGCTTGAAACTTTGCCAGCACCCTGATAAGTGCTTCTCTGTGGTTTCCGCCAACCGGAATTTCCGTTTCCCCGACTTCAAGATCCTGACTTGTGTAGGATTTGATCTTAGTCAGGTTGACGATGTACGACCTGTGTGATCTAAAGAAAACGTCCTCAGGTAATATCTCTTCCAGATGGCTTAACTTCTGATAGGTAATCAACGTTCGCTTTTCGCAGAAGACCCGCACGTAATTGCTGAGCCCCTGGATATATAAAATCTCGTCAAGAAAAACCTGAACCATTTTCATGTCGACTTTCAGGTAGACATACAACGGGGATTTTTCGGGGTGCGTTGGCTTAGTAAGTACCCTATTGACAGCCTTCAGGAATCGCTCTTGAGAAATCGGTTTTAACAAGTAGTCTACAACATTCAGCTCATAGCCTTCAAGTGCATACTCTCTATTTGCCGTGGTAATGATAACCTTCGGTGGGTGCTCTAAACTCTTTACAAACGACAATCCATCAAGGTAAGGCATTTCGATGTCCAGGAATATGAGGTCCACCGCCTGCTGCTGGATCAGCTGACTTGCTTCAATTGCATTGAGGCATTTACCAACCAGATTGATTTGATCAAATGGCTCAATATAGCGCTCCAAAATTTCCTGAGCGATTGGCTCATCATCAACTATCAGGCAATTGAGTCTCATATCGTTTTGTGAATAGTTATGTGAACTGTAAAAATGTCACCGAGTTTCTTACAGCTTAGCGTATGACTTCCCGGATAAAGCAAGTTGAGCCTCCTTTTTACATTGGCGATTCCTAATCCATTCTTCCCCTCTTTTTTCTGAGTCTCATCAAATACTTTGTTTTGGATGATAAATTCTAATCCACCATCAGAACTCGTAATTCGAATTGATATCCACCCATCTTTTGAGCTTTTATTTACTCCGTGCTTAAAGCTGTTTTCAACAAACGGCAGCAAAATTAGAGGTGGTATTTGGCAAAGCTCTACATCTCCGTTTACCTCAATGTCCGTTTCAAATCTGTTCTCATAGCGTATCTGCTCTAACTCAATATACCTTTCTATCTGATCAATTTCCTTCGACAGAGGCACCAATTCCTTGTCAGCTTCATAAAGAATATAGCTCATAAGTTCAGACAGTTGCATGACCACCTCGGGCGTTCGATCTGACTTTTTAAGTGCCAATCCATACAAAGTATTAAGTGTGTTAAAGAAAAAGTGCGGGTTGATCTGAGACCGCAGATACCCCAATTCCGCTTTTATCTTTTCGCTTTCCAACAACTGGGCCCGGCGCTCAGAAGACACCCACCGCCTCATTACCACCAGGCCAATCAGAAAGATCATTGGAGATGTGATGATCATTGACGACTGGAGGAACTTATAGGCTTGAAAAAAATCGCCCTGGCTCCAACCCGGAAAAATGATAGCGTTCAGATAGTAGTAGAAAAAAAGTCGATTGAGCAGGCTGGCCAATAGAATAGTGGCGACAGAATAGAAAAGGTAAGTAGTAATTCTCTTTTTCAGCAAAAACTGTGGCAGGAGCCAGAAATAGTTTAAATAAACCACAACCAGCCGAAAAGGAAGGTAGCCGAGCTCCATATAGAATGCCTGATCAAACTTATTGTTATACCCACCCTCTACGAACGTGAATATGGCCATGTAAGTGACCCAGAAAAGGAGGTGGAAGTAAACTTCTTTCTTCAAGCTTTTTGATTCAAAAGTAACAAACTCAATCTTTTCTATCCTTTGTGCAGAGAGCCTATACGTAAGATAAATCGGGTTCTGGATTAGGCTAGAGTCAAATCACATAACAACCTGCGCAATTCGAATAATATTTAAAATTCCATCCAGATGAAAAGGTAATTTGAGGTAATGGAAAATAACATCGTGTTGATTCATGCCGGCATAGCTGTTCTCTTCGCACTATACCTCTTACTGCGACTCACTATCTCACTTTTTGGACTTAAGAGCCCAGAATACCAGGCAATTATGCGGAGAAAATTTCGCATTGCTGACTATTGTTTTGTCGGACTCATTTTGGTTTCAGGACTTTATCCCATCATCATCCTTGGCAAGATTGAGCTCTATCATGCGTTAAAAATAATACTGTTGGGTTTGGTGTTTTGGGCTAGTCGAATTTCTACCATGAATTATGTCGGAGCCTCCTTGTTAGGTCTCCTGTTACTGGCAGCGGCCGGGTATACCTCCTTCACTGATAGTCCAGTTTTTCCAAAAGCCGGGAGCACATTTGAAAAGGATCATCCTGAAGTAGCCACACTATCAAATACTGAAAAAGGACGAGCTATCTTTTCTTCGATCTGTGCAGAATGCCATGGTAACGATGGCAAAAAGGGACTTTTTCATGCCGCTGACCTCACTCTATCAAAGCTTACAACAGAGCAAAAGATTGAAATTGTCAAAGAAGGAAGCCCACTCACGGTCATGCGATCTTTTTCGAAGGAATTATCAGCTAAAGAGATTGAAGCAGTAGTGACATATGTAGAAAAATATATGGTTGAAAATTGAAAGCTTAGAAAGCAAGCAGTAGCCATTTGTAAACCGCCCCGGAGGAATAGGCCATTGGAATGGTGAGGATCCCAAATCATCATGCCAATAGTTGCTCCGGTTACATATTTCCCCTTTTTACTCTGAGGCGTTTGTGTTTTATTTATCGAAAGGACACTAAGCACCCTGCCTTTGTCCTGAAAAATTCTACAACCAATGAACTACAGGCAACTCGGCAAAACTAACTTCAAGATCTCAGAAATCTCCCTTGGCACCTGGCAGGTAGGCGGCAAATGGGGCTCGCCTTTTAACGACGCTGAAGCAGATAAAATCATCAACACGGCTATCGATCAAGGAGTGAACTTCATCGACACAGCCGATGTGTACGAAAACGGCCTGAGTGAAATAGCTGTAGGGCGGGTAGTTCGCTCCCGACCGGAGCGTATCTGCCTAGCCACCAAATGCGGCAGACAGATCAGCCCACACACCAGCGAAGGCTATCAACCTAAAGTGCTCCAGAAGTTTGTGGAAGATAGCCTGAGACGAACAAGATTGGAGGCGCTGGATTTGATCCAGCTGCATTGTCCTCCTGCTGAGGTCTACTATCGCCCGGAAATATTTGAGCTGTTTGACCGGATGAAAGAGCAGGGTAAAATTCTTAACCTGGGAGTGAGCGTTGAAAAAGTAGAAGAGGCATTAAAAGCAATTGAGTACGACAATGTGGCTACAGTGCAGATCATCTTCAATCTGTTTCGTCAACGGCCTTCAGAGCTGTTTTTCAAAGAAGCCAGGCGAAAGAATGTCGGTATCATCGTTCGGGTACCACTGGCCAGCGGCTTACTTACCGGCACCTACCATGCAAAAACAACTTTCGATTCGGGAGACCACAGAAACTTCAACAGAAATGGTGAAAGGTTCGACAAAGGAGAGACCTTTTCGGGCATTGACTATGACCTTGGCCTGAAAGCTGTTGACGAGCTGAAGGCTCTGTTTCCCGGCGTGAGCAACCTGGCACCTGTAGCGCTTAGGTGGATCCTCGGCTTTGAGGAAGTAAGCTGCATCATTCCCGGCGCATCGAAGGTAGAGCAGGTGTTGTCTAATTTATCCACCTACGACACGCCGCCGCTTACAACAGCGCAGGTAATGGCGATGAACAAAATTTATGAAGCATACATCAAAAAAGAGGTGCACCATTTGTGGTGAATACCGTTACCGCCCATTGATAGCCCAGATTTAAACCCTGGGATATCAATGGGCTAACTACCAACTTACTTCCAAAAACTCTTCAGAATAACTAACCATTCAATGAGATCTTTCTATACCTGTTCTCTCGCCCTATTGTTAATCGTGGCAAGCTGTTCGAGCCCAAAACCGACTGAGCCACAAGGCGCCAACCCCGCCATCGACAGCCTCTTCGATGCTTACAACCAATTCAAGCTGCGCATTAACCCCATAGAAGCCACCAAGGCAGGTGAATCGGAGTACAACGACAAGGTAGCCAACTTCATTGCCGACGACTACCAGGCAGACCTTTTAGAGAACTACACCAATTTTCTGGAGGCACTTGATCAATACGATTCCACCATGGTAAGTCCGTCGCAATGGATGAGCATGCAGGTGATGGCCTGGGACTGTGACATTAAGCGGGAAGGCCTTACCAACAGAATTGCGACCATGGCATCACCCATCTACAACCTGCCCAACTTCGAGCTAATGCCCATCCTTCAAATCCAGTCGCTGCACCTTTACTTTTCGCAGCTGGCTGGGGCACAAAGCGTTCAGCCGTTTAACACAGTGCAGGACTATGACAACTGGCTTAGGCGGATCGATGCGTACCTGCCCTTCCTGGATACCGCCATGGTGAAAATGAAAGAGGGAATAGCCACAGGCGTTGTACCTCCGAAAGCGCTTATCGAGAAGACGATTCCTCAGTTGGATGGCTTTATCAACGCCGCTCTCGGGGAGCACCTTTATTATGCACCCATCCGAATGATGCCGGAAAGCTTTTCGCCTGAAGACAAAGAGAGGTTGACAACGGCTTACAATAAAATGATAACCGGAAAGCTAGCCCCGAAGTACAAAGAGCTGCAGGATTTTCTGATCGACACCTATTTACCTGCGGGAACAGCGACATCCGGTCTTGGTGCTTTACCCAATGGGTCAGCAACCTATAATTACTTGCTCCGCCTGCACACCACTACTAACATGACTGCCAACGAAATCCATGAGCTCGGCAAAAGTGAGGTGCAAAGGATTTTGGCTGAAATGGAGAAAGCCAAAGCCGCTACCGGCTTTGAAGGCGACATGAAGGCCTTTTTTGAACATGTGCGCACCAGCAAAAATCAAATGCCATATACTGATCCTGAGCAAGTCATTGCCAACTTCAATACGATAAGAACACGTGTTGAAGCCAGACTGGGTGAGGTATTTGATCTGAAACCCAAAGCCACCTTTGAAGTGCGCAGAACGGAAGCTTTTCGGGAAGCGTCGGCCAGCGCAGAATATGTGCCAGGCAGCAAAGATGCGACGAGACCAGGTACTTTTTATGTGCCTATTCCGGACGTAACAGCTTACAACAAGTTCTCCGACGAGGCCCTGTTTCTGCACGAGGCAGTTCCCGGCCACCACTACCAGCTTTCGCTACAGCAGGAAAACACCAGTCTGCCTGAATTTCTACACCCCGAAAGCCTCGGTGTATTTGTAGAGGGATGGGCCTTGTACGCCGAATCGCTGGGCAAAGAGCTGGGCTTGTATGACGACCCGTATCAGTACTTCGGCATGCTGAGCATGGAAATGCACCGGGCCATCCGGCTGGTGGTCGACACGGGCATTCATGCCAAAGGCTGGACGAGGGAAGAAGCGATCCAGTATTCGCTCGACAATGAAGCGGAGTCCGAAGCCTCCATCATTGCGTCCATTGAGCGGTACATGGCTACCCCGGGGCAGGCCGTTTCCTACAAAATAGGCCAGTTGAAGATTCAGGAGTTGAGAAAAAAAGCTGAGGCTTCTCTTGGCGATAAGTTCAGCATCAGAGAGTTTCACAACCAGGCATTGAACTCGGGGAGCTTGCCATTGGTGTTGCTGGAAAAGAAAATCAATTCGTGGATAGCAGCAAGTAAATAGTCAGCTGAGCAATGGTCAGTCTGCTTAAACCCCTTTTATTGAGTCATTTACTGCTGCTCGGTCACACAAACCAAGTTGAATTTCTCTCGCCCGTGAACACAACCAACAGACGGATGGTAAGTCAAATTACGCTAACCGACATTGGTGAATTCGGTCTGATGAGGAAGGAAAGACCTGGCATTCCGGCTCACTATCACACTGGTATCGATATCAAACGGCCCACCAGAAATTACTTTGATGAGCCGATCTTTCCAGTCAAAGACGGCCTTGTTATCAGCAAGCGAACAGACGGGCCTTACGCTCAACTAATTATTGAACACCAGGATGGAATGGGCAAGTTTTGGACGCTCTACGAACACATTGCTGGTATTGAGGTAGAGTTGCATCAGCCGGTAAGCCCCGATAGGCCAATCGCAAGGTTCATGAACAAGAAGGAACTGGACGAATATGGCTGGCAGTTCGACCACTTTCACTTTGAAGTATTAAAGACCCGGCCATTAGCTTTGAAGCCGGATAGTACTAAACCAGAAAGACATTTCTCTTCCTACACGCTGACGTGTTACACGAGGGACGATTTAAGAAAGTATTTTCATCACCCAATGGAGTTTTTGAAAGAGCGGCTGTAACCCAACGCCAGTAGCATCGCACTAATTTGCTCCTACGACTTGAACAGTGGGTTAACCATTGAACAATCTGGAGCCGAAAAGTCCATCATTTTTGCTAGTTTTAATCAGCACCCAAAATCAAGCAGCTCTCAACGATGACAAAGCATACCTCTCTACTGCTATTCTTTTTTGTTTTTTGTTTCAACATCAATACCCGTACTGAATCACATCCCCGGCATTCCGACCCCGTGCTGGCTGAGCTAAACGATTACCTCATGGCCATACAACTCTTGAGGATTGACGACCCTGCTGCGGCAAGGTTATTCAACATCTGGGATGAACTTAGGGTAGCATCGTGGAAGATCCGTGAACTGACTGACGAGCAAAACTTGCTAATGGTAGACAGTAAGGTAATGAAGCAAATAGGCGTAACCAGAGCTAAACAAAGGCAGCTTTTGGAAGAGTGTCGAGCCTACTTTGCCGGCATGGCCCGTAAAGGCCCTTCGTTAAATGTGGTGCTAGACCAATCGATCAAAAGCTCGTCGGAAGCACCAGTAGTAAATGTGCAAGTTGGGCATTTCAAAGTAGTGGTTATCGAAATTGAAAATCGACGAAGCGTGGCCACAGAACTAGTCATGAAAGCCGATTTGAGCGATGAGGTATTGTTTTGGAATAAGACCATCGCCCTGGCTCCGGAGTCAATTGGCTACACCTTTGCCGTTTGCACGCCGCTCACTGAGAAGGCATTGACTCAAACCATCCAAATGAGCGACAGTCTTGGAAACAAGGCGTCAGCCACCATACGGATGCAGGGTATCCCCATGCAGGATCCTCCATTTTGGCTGCTCCCTGCCAACAATGCGTACAAGGTAGTGCTGCCAGCGCCTGGGCGGTCACCCGCCAAAAATGATGCTCCATTTAAACAAGGGATCAAATTCAACGTTACCGACAAACTCACCGGCAAACCCCTTGCTTCCCGCATAGAGGTGAAAGATGCGGCGAACAAAAGCTATTGGGCACCCATTAAAGGGCCCTCCTATGCCGTAGGCAGGAACGAAAACGATGGTTGGAGATCCATTTTTTGGGACTATCAGCCAGGCCCTTACTTCTATATCGATGGCAAAGCGGAATTGGGAGTAAGCGCTGTTGGCAAAACAGCTACTATCTATCATGGATTTGAGTACAAACCTGTTACGGTGAAGGTTCCCGAAAATGGCGTTGTAGATGTGGCCATGGAGCGATGGATCAACATGCCAGCGCTGGGTTGGTACTCCGGCCAAACGCATATCCATACCACCGACGTGGGCATACCGGTTCAGTTCAGCCAATACTGGCCTTTGATTTCCAAAAGCGAAGACCTCAATGTATCGGCTATCCTCACTTTGAAAGGTGAATGGGAAACGCACGCCATTTATGCCAACGAATTTCCCATGGGCGAAAGAAAGGCTTTTAGTACATCAGAGCATTTGATCACCTATGGAGAAGAGTTTCGAAACAACCCCTATGGTCATCTCGCCTTTCTGGGGCTGAATGAGCTGATACAACCCATTAGCTCCGGTGCTGTAGGTGAGCTGGGTGGCCCCGACTACCCACCCAATTCTTATATTTTGGATGAGGCCATTGAACAGGGCGCTACTACCATCGCTGCCCATTTTGGAAACTTCAAAGGCACAGACCAAATCAAAACGCCATGGCCTTCTTCAGGTTTCGAGATGCCCGTTGACATTGCACTGGGCAAGATCCAAATGGCCGAAATAGCCGGCAACGGTGGGCAGCTGGACATCTGGTACGACATCCTCAATTGTGGCTTCAGGATACCCGCCACCGCCGGCCCCGATTGGATCATTAAAGATACACCAAGGGTGTATGTGAACCTGGAAGACAAGCCTTTTACATTAGACAACTGGCGAAAAGGGCTACAACAGGGAAAAAGCTTCATTACTAACGGGCCTATGCTCTTTTTCACAGTAAACGGCCAGCAGCCGGGGAGTGTGTTGAAAGCTGGGAGCCAGCCCGCAACATTTGAGGTTATGGCAGAGGCGCTCACTCCCAAAGGAAAGGTGCCCGTGGAGATTATCTTCAACGGCAAAATGATTACCAGCACTACTGATAAGCTTACTGAGATTACGCTGGAAGACTCAGGCTGGTTGGCCATCAGGTGTGGAGGAGCTCACTCAAATCCGGTGTATGTAGACTTTGAAGGCAGGCCCGCTGGCTACGCCGAACCAGCACAAAGATTCATTGCCATCATCGACCGGCTTTCCGAATGGGTAGAAACAAAAGGACTTTTTTATGAAGCCGACCAAAAGAAGCTTGTGCTCGAAGAGCTCAATAAGGGAAAGGCAGTATATGTGAAAATAATTGAGCAGGCGGAGAGGCTGGGAAGGAAGATAGAGTAGGCACCAGCCTGAGGAACACAAGTTTGCGCTTACCAGGGATGACCTACAAACGCATCACTAAGCCGTTGAGAAGTTGGGCGATACGCTCGCAGGGAACGTACACGAAAGCTTCATTGTGTATCCTCTCAAATAATTCTAAGTCCTCGCTATTTATCAAAAGGGGGCTGATAGCGCCAAACCCATTTAATATTTGATATCTGGGAGGGTCTGATGATGGATAAACCAATTAAAAAACCAAAATTAAGGTCTTGAAACAAATTATACTCTCATGAAAAGAAGACTCTTTCTCAAAAATACAGCGTTAGCTGCCTCCTCTATCGCTTTCTTATCCTCATCGGCCTGGGCAAGGGTAAAAGCAGACCGACTAAGAACTGCCCATATCGGCGTAGGAGGCATGGGAGGCGAAGACCTCAAGTCCATCTCCTCACACAAGTTGGTCGACGTAACTGCCCTTTGCGATGTAGACGCCAACAACCTGGCGGCGGCCAATAAACTCCATAAAGGGGCCAAAGTATTTACGGACTACCGAAAGCTGTTTGACGAAATAGGCAAAAGTATCGATGCGGTGATCGTGTCAACGCCTGACCATACCCATGCGCCCGCCTCCATACTGGCCATGCAAATGGGCAAGCCCGTGTATTGCCAAAAGCCGTTGACTCACCACGTGTCTGAGGCCAGGGCCATGCGAAAAATGGCGGAAGACAACAAGCTGATCACCCAAATGGGTATTCAGATTCACTCATGGAACCAGTACCGGGGCACTGTTGACCTGATCCAGTCAGGCATTATTGGGAAAGTGCAGACCGTGAGGGCATGGTCCAACAAAAACTGGGGCTTCGACGGCCCTGCACCTACAGGTAGCGACCCTGTGCCAACCACACTGGACTGGAATCTGTGGCTGGGAACGGCGCCTGAAAGAGCTTACAAAGAGGGCTATTATCACCCTGGCAACTGGAGAAAAATACTTGACTTTGGCTGCGGCACCCTGGGCGACATGGGCGTTCACATTTTCGACACCCCTTACACCGCACTGGCGCTCGACGTGCCTAAGACCATTACCACAAGTTGCAGAAAGCCAACAGGCTTTGGCCATCCCGAAAAGAACGTGGTTACCTACGAATTTCCAGCCACCAAATTCACCACCGACAACTTCAAGTGGGTATGGTACGACGGCGTAGATGCGCCTGACAGTCATGAAGAGCTGGCGATGCCGGGTGCCGATAAACTTCCGGATCAGGGTGCCATGTTTATTGGCGAAAAGGGAAGACTACTTCTGCCGCATATCGATTATCCAAAACTGATTGTTGACGGTAAATATGAAATGGTGGACTTCCCCGATCTGCCGAAAGCCGATCACTATCACCAGTTTGTTGATGCCTGCCTGGGCAAGGACAAAACCAGTGCACCATTCTCATATGCGGCCCGATTAACGGAGGCCATCCTTTTGGGTGTTGTTGCCAATCGATTCCCAAATGAGACCTTGCATTGGAACAATGGAACGCAGCAATTCGATGAAGCAAGGGCCAATAAGCTGCTGGAAGCACCTTACAGGAAGTTTTAGGTTGTGACAATTTTGGCAAGTCCATCCTTGTGACCCAACTGTCATGAGGATGGATTTTTAGTTTTATCTTTCGCACACAATTTCATGATGGAAGTCAGCCAGCAAGAACCCTGATTCTTTGATATAAGGACTTATTTGTCGCAATGCAAATAAGATCCTCCTCTCTATGACTACCTTTTTAACTCCCCTAAGACAAATCGTTCATCGAAACGATCTTCAAATCCTTCCTCCCCAGCTGCTTTAGCGGTGCGTTTTTGCCTCGATCATACGCATAGCCTTTCTCTCCCAGCGGCCATAGCATCGGTGCCAAAAACAATAAACTGGCTTTGTACCCCTGCATAATGGCACCTTCATTGCCAGTGGCTTTGGAGAGCTTAGCCTCATTTTCCATCTCATAGGGGCCACTAAATCCCCTTTCATTCAGCACATCCACAAACTTCCGCCAGTCCATCGAGTCCGAGCCGCCAAAGCCCGGCATCATGGCTTCATAGTTATGCCTGTCCCAGCTGTGGCCTGGAACAGGAACCCCAGCCCTGGCAGCAAGTTCTTTGTTCACAGCCTGCATCGGATACATCGCCCCCCAATGCGTACGGGTGGCATTGTCAAGGTTTCTGGTAGCTTTTACATGGAGGCGATGAAGCCGGGTGATGTCCATCGCTTTGATTACTTCTGTAGGGACAATGTTCTGCCACACGTCATGCGAGGGGTCATAGATTTCGCCATGCGCTTTGCTGGGAATCAGCTCGTACATCAACTTGCGGGCCGCAAGTACGCCCGGGAGATTGTTGAACGTCCCTGTGAAGCCTTCAGATCGCCACCCTTCCATGGGGCAGTTTTCGTAGAGGATGGTCACTCCCAGGTCTTCAGCGTATTTCACAATTGGAGTGAAAACTCGAGAATACTCATCCAGGTTTTTCTGGAAGCCACCTTCAGTATTCCCCATCTCGTGGTTATAGCCAACGAAGGTGCCCACCTTCACATCGTTTTCATCACCTCCAAGCAAATGGGCTATTCGGATCAATTTGAGAAGGTGATTTTGGTTATTCACCCTTTCTGCTTCGTCTCCTCCTATCAGGTTTTCAAAAGCTCCGATAGACAGCTTCAATTGATGGGTATTGAACAGGTCAATGATGCGGCTGGCTTCCTCAGTCCCAAAGTTTTCGTAGTCCAAATGAGTAGCCACATGGTCCTGGCGGGTGCCGTCTCTTCGAAACACGCAGAGGTCGAGGCCCTGCACGCCTACTTCTTTAGCTCTTTCAATGATTTGCTCCAGCTTCAGGTAATCGAAAGCGGACGTCATAAACCAGAGTTGATTGTTCATACCGGGTGGAGTTATTCGTTACAGACTAAAAGTAACCAACGTACCAACAAATCAAAAGTCATTCTCCACCCGACGGCAATCACTCATGACTTAACACATTGGGTCCAACCAGCTTACTTCCTAAAAACAGTTCCTCAGTCAATCTCCTTTTTCTGATATACGATTTCCTCCTCTTCCTTTGTCATTTTAAGCTGCTTGCTGATCCGCCGCATTTCCGGCCTTACCTGCGCAAAAATAATCAGCATGCCCAGGTAAAGCAGTACGAAGAATGTCATCCGGGTAAGGTACAGACCAGCTACAGCCATGATGGTGGCCGCTTCCATGCAGCTATACTGAACAACGGATGCATGAAGAAACAAGTCGAGCCTGTCACGAAGCGAGGTCAGTGACTTCAGAGGCTGGATTTCCTGCTTGTAAAGCCGCATCCCCAGTACCACATTGCCGAAAGCAAACACCGCCAGTATAGCCGTGATTGTCGCATTCAGCTCCGCACCAAGCGGGGGTGTTAGTTCGCCTTCCTGCATTTGGAGGTATACAATAATAAACGGCACCATTGGAACCGCTGCAAGCAAGTAAAAAATGAGCGACAGCTTGAAGTAATACTGGTCGGCGGTTTTATAACTAAAGGGCTTAATCCGTGGAAGGTTCATAATCATGATTTGGCTGCAAAGGTAAAACAGGTATCCGAAATGTCTATTCCAGCAGAAACTTTGAACGGCAAGCGAGAAAAGTAAACCCACCTGCTCAAAACAACCCTAATTTCTCATCAACTAATCCCTATATTGAAAGTTGCTAATCACCGACCTATGAAGCGTAACTTCCCGCATCCCATTATGATCATGCTCTTGTTCATTGCTGCGGCCACCGCAATGACCTGGCTCGTTCCCGCTGGCGAATACGACCGGGTAATGGATGATACTACAGGCAGAGAGGTGGTGGTACAGGGAAGTTATCATAACATAGAAAATCAACCTGTCGCTTTCTTCGACATGCTGGTGGCCATCCCCAAAGGCATTGTGAGCAGCGCCGATGTCATTGCCTTCATACTTATTTTGGGTGGCAGCTTTTATGTGATTGAAAAAACAGGGGCCTTCAATGAAGCCCTGGGCTGGCTGGTGACCAAATTTAAGAATGCCGAAATGGCCCTGATGGTATTTGTTGGTGTCGTTTTTTGTATTGGAGGCGTGCTGAACGGCCTTGCAGAAGAAGTGATCGCCATGATGCCCATCATATTGTTGCTCACTGCCAAGACCGGCTACACCAAAGAAGCCGCTGTGGCGATAAGCTTCGGAAGCGCCAATATTGGGGGATCCTTTGGCCCGTCCAATCCTTTCGTTGTGTTAATTGCCCAGAAGGTAGCTGGTGTGGAGCCATTTTCTGATAGCCTGTTCCGTATCGCTTTTACAGTCATTGCACTGGCTATCTGGATTTTCTTTGTTCTGAAGTACGGGAAATCAAAGGCAGGCAGCACGATGAACTCGGCATCCCCATCTCCCAAATTGTCGCTCAGGTCTGTGGCTATCTTGTCCCTTCTGCTGGTAACCTTTGGGATCATGATCTATGGGGCAGTAAAGCTGGAATGGGACTTTCTGCAAATGGCAGCTCCGTTCTTTGCCCTGGGAATCACTGCCGGTGTCATTGGGAAGTTAGGCTTCAACGGCACCGGGGAAGCTTACACTGCTGGCTTCAGAGACATGGTATTCGCCTGTGTAGTAGTTGGATTTGCCAGGGCCATTTTTCTGATTATGCAGGAGGGCCTGATTGTAGACACCATCGTGCATGCCCTGTTCTCGCCGCTGGATGGTCTCCCACAAATGATCACAGCTATTGGCATGATGATCTCTCACGTCATCATACACATTCCTGTTCCCAGCACTTCCGGGCAGGCGATGCTTACCATGCCACTACTGGCACCCATTGCTGACCTCACCGGCATGTCACGCCAAATTGTGGTGCTGGCCTACCAGTATGGCGCCAGCCTCACCGATCTTATCACCCCCACTAACGGCACACTCATGGCAGTGATTGCTGCGGCCGGCGTCGCCTACGACGACTGGTTCAGGTTTATCTGGAAGGCTCTGCTGACAATTTTTGGTGTGGCTGCTGTTGCCTTAATAATGGCCCTGCTGTTCAATATTTAGCCTGTCGGAGCTGATTTTTCAGCCCTTCCCTCACTTCGCTTCGCAAGAATTATTTAACCTAGATGCAACCATTCTAAAACTTTGTCGTATATTGATATCAAATTAATATCATATTAAATCATTCTGATATGGACACTGAAAAGATTAACAAACCTACATCCGGCTATCCTATGATCGCATTATTCCTGATTTTTCTCATCGGTGGCATCCTTGGGCTGGCTGTAGCCCGCATGCCTTTGTCAGCCATTTTTGTCGTGCTGGCTATTATGATGACTCCCGGTTTCTTTTTTGTGAACCCCAACGAGTCGAGAGTGCTTACCCTGTTTGGTGAATACAAGGGTACGGTGAAGAACAATGGTTTCTTTTTTGTTAACCCACTGTATCAAAAGCAGAAGATCTCTCTGCGTGCCCGCAACTTCGACAGCGAAAGACTGAAAGTGAACGACAAGCTGGGCAACCCAGTCATGATCAGTGTGATCCTTGTTTGGAAAGTGAAAGAGACTTTCAAAGCTGCCTTTGAGGTAGATGATTATGTGAGCTTCGTGCGGGTGCAGACAGATGCGGCAGTGAGAAAGCTGGCCGGTCGCTATCCTTACGACAATTTCGACGACCATGAAGAGGAAGTTTCGCTCAGGTCAGGCCTTGAGGAAGTGAATCACAACCTCGAAAAAGAGCTGGAAGAAAGGCTTGACATTGCTGGCATTGAAGTACTCGAAGCGAGAATTGGCTACCTGGCCTATGCAGAAGAAATTGCCCAGGCGATGCTAAAGCGCCAACAAGCGACAGCTATTGTTGCTGCCAGATTCAAAATCGTGGAAGGAGCTGTGGGCATGGTGGAGGCGGCACTTGCAGAACTGTCTAAAAAACAGATCATTGACCTGGATGAAGACAAAAAGGCTGCAATGGTCAGCAACCTCATGGTTGTGCTTTGTTCCGACAAAGACACCAGCCCGGTTATCAATACAGGAACCTTAAATCATTAAACCATGGAAAAGTATAAATTCTTAAAAAAAGGTGGTTTGGAAAGCCTGGAAAAGTTTGAAAGGAAATTGAATGAAATGGTGATGACAGGCTGGAGAGTAGTCAATTTCACTAATGATCATGGAGGGATTGTGGTGTTGCTTGAAAGGATACGGTAATGACTGAGTTTAGAGAAACGCAAAGAATAGACAAAGGGCTACTTGTTTTTTTGGCCCTTATGTCTATTGGTGCCATTGTCGGCCCCCTGGTTTTGACTTATCAGGAAGCTCTGAAAGCAACCGGAGGTGATGGAAATGACATTACTGTAAAATATCTACTCATCGCAACGGGGGCCTTTGTTTTCACTGCATTGGTCTTCAGTTTAGTAGCCAGCCAACGATTAGAAATTGACATCAATAAATACAGGTTTCGCTTCAGGATGCCTCCGTTCGTCAAGTGGAAGGAAATTGCTCCCGAAGAAATAGAAAGCTTTCGGGTGGAAAAAGCAAAATGGTTTCAAAAGATGAGAAAAAGCCGCATGCACTACAATCCCTTTACGAAAAAGGCGTCGTACATGATGGCAAGGAAATATTTTGTAGAATTGAAGCTTATCAACGGAAAAACCATTTTGCTGTCAACTAATATGCCTGACGAGATGCTCAATGCTTTGACAGATTTTAAGTTGAACGGGAAATAATTTGTGATGGGGAAGAAAAAAGCATTTGTGATTCGAATTGACGAAGAGATGCTCAAATCTATTGAGAAGTGGGCTGCTGACGAATTTCGCAGCACCAATGGGCAGATAGAATGGATCATCAACAAAGCCCTGAAAGATTCGGGAAGGGGAAAGAAGGATTAAACTTTCTTAACATAGCTCTTTCACCTTGCTTTCCCGCTAATTCATGGCCTATTTGGCATCTGACAATTCATTATTTTTACGCTATGAAAGCTGCACTTCTCCTCACTCAAGCCATTTTTGCATCTACCCTATCTTTTGCCCAGGTAATTCCCCTGCCCAATGCCCATGCTCACAACGACTACGAGCATGACAGACCGCTCTTCGATGCACTTTCGAACGGGTTCACCAGTGTAGAAGCCGACATTTTCCTTATCAAAGACGAGCTTTATGTGACGCACAACAAGCCTGTTTCGTTGAAGAACACGAAGACCTTGACAGAACTCTACCTCCAGCCTCTCAACGATGTTGTTAAGGGCAATAATGGACAGGTGTATCCGGGTTATAGTGGCTCATTTTTCCTCATGATCGATTTCAAAAACGATGCTGAGGGCACCTACACCAAACTCATTGATCAGTTACAGCCATACAAACATCTGCTCAAAACAAAAACGCAGGACGGCCCGCTTACCATCTTCATCTCAGGTGAAAGACCTATTGGCGCAATATTAAACGACCCCGAGAACCTGATCAGCCTTGATGGCCGACCCAACGACCTTGGCCAGGGCATAACTGCTGATAAAATGCCTGTAGTAAGCACCTCCTTCAAGTCGCTTGGCTTCTGGAACGGCAACGGCGAAATTCCATTCGACATCCGGCTTAAGATCAGGCAGCTGAGCGATGCTGCCCATAAGGAAGGCAAAAAATTAAGACTTTGGGCTACACCTGATGACCCGGCCTCGTGGCAAGTGTTGCTTGACAACGGCGTTGATTTGCTTAACGCCGACAATTTAACGGAACTAAAAACCTTTCTACTGTCGAGATAATGACATCCAAATTGATAAGGCTTATTTTTGCCAGCCTCATTTTTCTTAGCCTTTCTTTCTCTCCGTTTGTGGCCAGCAGCCAAATTAAGCCAACAGGTATTGGCCATGGCTACGATTTCGAGGGAAACGGAAAAGACGATACAGCCGCCACATTGCCTCTGCTTTACACTAAAAAAGAAAGCTGGGAAGGGTTTCGGCAGGCGCTTGCGCACAGCGACTCGGCCCTGATCGCCTCTCTAAAAAACCAGTACCGATACCTCTTTTTGAAGGATCCCGATCAAAAGTACAACCTCGAAAACCTGAAACCGACCAACGAAAAGCTTCGAAATACATTGAGGGAGTTGATCCAAATGATCGAAAATCCAACAACTGCATCCTCGTTCAATCTGTACCAGATCAAAGGTGAGGACGGCAAAGGCAATGTGCATTTTACTGCCTACTTTACCCCGGTGTTGGATGCCAGCCCAATAGCTACTGAGAAATACAAATACCCGATATACAAAAAGCCTTCGGACTCCGGCCAAAAGCCCCTTACCCGAAAGCAAATAGACGGCCAGGGTGCTTTGAAAAACAAAGACCTTGAAGTCGCCTGGACGTCCAGTCTCCTCGAAAATTACTTTCTGCAAGTGCAGGGCTCTGGTTATGCGGCCTTTCCCGACGGCTCACTACAGTTTTTGGCTTTTAATGGGCAAAACGGACTACCCTATTCCAGCCTGGGCAAGTACATGATTGCACAGGGACATATTTCAGAAAGCGACATTTCGTTGCAGAGTATCAGGAATTGGTTTGAACAAAACCCCGACAGCCTTGAGACTATTCTTTACAAGAACCAGTCTTACACTTTCCTGGCACCTTTCAAAGAAGAGCCAAAAGGTGCCTATGGCTTCCCTCTTACCCCGGAGCATTCCATTGCCGTCGACACGCAGTTTATTCCGCTGGGCGCTGTTTTGCTGGCCCGCTTGCCGGTGCTGGACGAAAGCGGCAAGCTATTGAGGCACGACTTCACCATTGTGACAGCCCAGGACAGGGGCGGCGCCATTAAAGGCCCCGGCCATGTAGACGTGTATATGGGAGTGGGCGATGAAGCGCTCAAAAAAGCCAGTGCCATGCATCATTATGGCAATTTGTGGCTGATACTCGCTGATTAGAGACTACAAAAGTTTCTTCAGAGGTGCTCCCTTTCGCAACAATCCTACGCCAGAAGCAATGCTGACCTTTCCTCTTCCTACCAAACTTTTGTAGTCTTTGAAGTCAAACAAAATCACGCATCAGCCTGATCAGCTGGGCCCGGCTCTTCACATCGGTCTTTTGGTAAATCCTCGAGGTGTGGTCTTTGATTGTCTGCAACGTTACAAACAGCGTATCGGCTATCTCCTGGTTGGTCTTGCCACTGTATATCTCGCCAATAATTTCTGACTCTCTTGATGTGAGCCCAAACCTGTTGATAAATGCCTCTTGCGAGGGCAGCTCGGTTCTTGGGACTGATTCGTGCTTTACTGTATACACAAAGTAGACGGCCAGAAAAGTATTGCCAAAAAAGAAAAAGAAATGACCTATCGATTTAAACAAAATACCTTCCGAACCTAGCAGGTACTGTACTGCGTAGAAGACGACCAAGGCCGCATTTGCCAGCACAAGCACCCATCGGCTCTGCCCCAACAACAAGGCAGTTTGTTTAGCGGCCAAAAGGATAAGTGAAAAAAGCGACGCAACAAAACCAAAGACAGCATAGGAATTTGGAAGCGCTGTCAGGCTACCCCATTCCAATGATCGATATTCCACAACAATGAAGGCCACAGCTCCGACGAGAAGTGCAGGAACAATGGCCCGGTTCACCGTTTTGTCGTACATGCATTTGCACCAGTACATTTGCTGCGCCGCACTGAAGATGATAAACGGAATGCCCAGCACAGTCAGCACCTTTGAAAAGGGTTTTACCTGTTCCGCAAAGGGCATAAAGGCGATGAAAGACTCACTCCAAAGGCTGTAGAAGCCAAAGGTGTACAACAAAATCAAAAAATACTGCAGGTGTTGGAAAGCTGGCAGCGTCTTCAGTTTAGTAAACCTGAAAATCACCATAATGCCTCCTGCCGTCAGCGCCAGGCAAAAAATAAAGCTTATCCAGAATACCAGTCCTTCTATAGTCATCAAATAGTCAGTCGGTTACTTTGGCTAAAGTATACACCACTACCAAAGTAGCTTCAATACTAAAGTAGTGAAAGTAAAAACACTACTTTGGTAGTTAAAGGATGGCGGGCACTCCTCCTACATTTGAGTCATCAACAAAATTATATCTCAATGTCAAACTCAAATGATTTCGCAACAACAACTCCCGGCGTAGGAAAGGCTTTGTCCTCTGGCTGGGAAACAATGAAAGTCAACTTCCTGTATTTCTTTCTTATCATCATTTTGCTAAGCCTTCTTGATGGACTGATGGAACTATTTGGACGTGGCATCACCGGCGAAGGTAATTTCGTTAAATCGCTTTTTAGTCTCGACTTCGAGCAAGGCATAACCCCAGGGATTATTTTTGCGGAGTTCCTCGCCGCCGCTCATTTTCTCCTGGTGATGCCGGTATTTGACTATGGCGCTGACCTGATTTTCGTGCAGGGAGTAAGGCGACAAAAACTGGACTTTAAGGATTTCATTAATGGTGTTAATAATTACCTGACCATAATTCTTAATCACCTGCTGATAGTGGGACTAGTGGGCATGGCGTTGGTGGCTTTTATTATACCCGGCATTATCGTCGGCTGCAGATTGGCCTTCTCCTCCTACCTGGTGATGGACAAAGGACTTGACCCCATCAGCGCCGTAGAAACCAGCTGGAAGCTGACCAGGGGCCATGGCTGGAAGATCTTTGGTCTGGGCTTTTTATCCATCTTTATTTTCATCCTCGGATTTATCTGCTTCTTTGTTGGCGTGTTCCCCGCCGTGATGTGGATCAAAGCGTCGTTTGCTTCATTGTATCAATCGGTGCTGGATGAAAAGGGTGAGGATTTCTTTCCTGCGAGTGAAGAGGCAGTTTGATCACTCGGTTAAAATGAGAGACAAAGCCTAACAAAAAGCTTTTGCTATGTAGCAAGGGCTTTTTGTTGCTAGTGGCACCAGCCAAAGGCATCCCACCAAGGTTCGGTGCAGGAATAGAATTTAGCTACTCAAGTCACGTATTTTTTTAACTTAGAGGCTTCGTAAATATTTAATTTCCTAACGAATGGAAGAGTTCGTATTAAAAGCTAAACACTATCAGATTTTTCTGTCACTTTCGATTCCTTCTTTGATCGCTGGCTTTGTGCCTAATTTTGACCCTACCATTCAACTTGTCAAAATTATTTTTGTTGGTCTGGCATTTACAGTGTGGATTTTTACACTAGGGAGAGCTTTAAATAATTGTATCCCAACACGGCATCAATTAAGTGAGACTTTCCTCATTATTAACTTCTTTGCCTTTGCCATAATATTTGCCCTAATAGCCATTCTTTTAGACTATCAGCTTCGCTTCTTTGGCTGGGCAGTGCTGATTCCCCTCTACATGCTGTTCAGCTTTGTTTACTTGTACTATTTTGCTTCCAAAGCCTTAACAACTGCTGAAAAAAGAAAACGAACCTCGTTTGGAGAACATGTTGGTGAGATGATACTCTTGATGACAGGTTATGTGGGCATATGGTTTATACAACCACGCATTAACCAAATTTATGAGCAAAATAAGTCCAAAATACTATTGGAGGATACAGAAAATATCTCCTAAGCCGCCGCCGCTGGTGCGACCCTGCGCCTCGTACCCGTTAAGTTACCACCTTCTGGAAATTGGTGCAGCCAAGCCGTATGAACCAAGAAGCTGCACGCTTCAATAAAAAAGCCACAAGCCTGCACGGCCCGGTTCGCAATCGCTAAACTTGCGGCAGAGGCGAAGATTTGCTTCATTGTGGGGGTGTTCCCTGCTGTTATGTGGATCAAGGCTTCATTTGCCTCCTTGTACCAATCGGTGCGGAATGAAAAAGGAGAGGATTTCTTTCCTGCGAGTGAAGAGGCCGTTTGATCTCGCTTGGAATAAGTGCGGCTAAGCCGAAGATACAATGCCAGGGTTTGATACTCTTTGCCAGGAGCAAACTGCTTGATAGTTTCAAGCAACCACATTTTCCTGGTGAACAGAAGACAGCATGGCAGTTTTTAAAAAGCCACGCAAGCTGAGATCCTCATCGAGTGCCGCCCAATAAACCCCAGTTCTGCTTATTTCATATTGCTCTAGTTGTTCCAGAGTGGCAACCTTCAGAAGTCGAAACTTGCTAATTGACTCCTTGAGCACTTTCTTATTGTTCAAAACCACCAGCATTAAGTCCAAATCAAGGTCAAAGAACAGCTTTTGTATTCTAAGGCCTTCCTGAAAAATCATGCTGTCTATTGGATCAAACTTCTTTTTACTTGTTTGAGAAGTACTCATACCATTTTGCTTTTTTGCAGTATTACAATTTCTCTCACGTAATCACCAACCTTAAACAGGAGGTAAACCGAAATAACAACATACACCAATGCAATTATCACGAATAAAATTACCTCCACGCTTTTAACTTCTTGGGCAAGAATTTCCCCTGCTCTTTTCTTGAAGAACCTCAGATACCCTACGACAAAAACTACAAGCCCTAAGGATAGACTAACATGCAAAGGAATAACTATATGAAAATACTTTGCGGCTAAGTAGCTTATTAATGTCCAAATATTTATTCCATGAAATAAGAACGTTATAAAGAACGAATGCTCCTTGGCCCCAATACCCTCTCTTTCAGCCCGGTTTGAGTAAATGGTTCTATCCAGAATATGATACCAACCAAAAAAAACAATTGCAGATAGATTCATAATTTTTCGTTTGTCGCTTTGGCTTGTTGGTATTCCAAGGGACTCAAGCATCCATTCCATTGTTTCAAGAGTATATCTTCCAGGCTGTGAGACATCATTTGCTATTTCATTGAGATGCTTTTGACCTAATTAATCTCCCCGGTGCCGGCCTGCGGCTCGTATCCGTAAACCCAAATCTATCCCCAATCTCCACTTGCAACCCCTGTAATCAATGGCACTACTAGATTTCCAACTCTCCAGGCTTTAACCCCCACAAGTGCTTACTGCTCGAATAAACCTGGCTGCTCGGACTACGGGGAAAACGACCACTGATCCTGCCATATTGATATTTATTTCCTTCTCCTAATAGAGTTCTCTTTCCTCAACAAGGCTTCAGCACTATCGAGCGCTAAACAACAAATATTCCCGTACGAATCTTCCCCTGTTTTATAAATATGATAAGCATTGACAAAATTGTAATACGCCTTAATCGCAGTCTTGCTATTTTTTGCCCTGATAAAGGTGCTAAATGCACTTGATCGCAGGTCTTCTCTAAAAAAGTCATTAACATATTCCCTTAGCTGTTCGTCGGGAATGCAGATCTCTGGATCAAGTTTCTCAGACATCTCTTTGCTGCCCTCTTTCGCTCTTTTGGAGTCAAATAAATCACGAAGAATTCCTTGCCTCCACGCATCATAGTCTTTTTGCAATCTATCCGGTTGGGCCATCAGGGAATTCCCTTTTTCATCTGCAGGATACAGCAATAGCTTTTCCCTAAAGGACTTTTTTTCTTTTCTGGGAAGTCGAAATTTCTTCATGACTTCTCCACTCTTAATTGTATAGCCTCAGCTACTAAATTGTTTAAAGAGGTCTTGGTCTCCATGGCTAACAAGGCTGCTTTCTGGTGCAGATTGGCGGATATCCTTACATTGAAACTCCCCTTGAATGGTTTCTCAGGCATCTTTCCCTGGGACTTGCAATCACTCAGGTACGTGTCGATAGCGTCCTTAAAATCCTCTTCAAGCAACTTGCCGGTTTCTCCTTCAAAGGAAAGCAACCCTCTTACTCCTAACACTTTACCATAGAGCAAATTATCCTCAGGACTGTACTCTATACTGCCTGTATAACCCTTGTATTCGAGGTATTTCATAACTCTAATATTTCTTTTACTTGTCGCATTTGGTATTGCTTCATAAGACCGCTTGGGTGTGGTTTGTGAAGCATGATTGGAACGCCTTCGCCATTTTCGAATTTTACTCTTGATCCAGCCGTTTTCCCCTTCTTAACTTCTACAAAACCGAAGTATCCAAGCAGTTTCACCATCTCATCATAATGAAAATCAGATGGCATGCTTACAAATCTTGCAATAAGCTTTTCCTTTCTGGACACAACCAAAAGTAACTATATTTAGTTGCATATCGCAAGTTTTTATGCCGTCAACTTGCCAGAAGAGTCAAAGAAACACCCTTTTTGTAGAAGTAGACCTGGGCTTCTATGTGAAAAAAGAAGAGAAGGTACGCCTGGCTCGCATTAATGCGCCTGAGCTTACAGCAGATGCCCTGGCCGGGTCGCATCCTACCAGCTGCGGCTTGGCCGGGGGCGCCTAACCGGCCCTGCCCGGGCCAAGGCGAAGAAGTTTTGCCCAGAAGGCTCTCAGGTTACTACACAAACACAGAAGGAAAGACGGGATAGGTATGCCCGCTACCTGGCTGAGGTGGTGCATGATGGTGAAAACCTTTCTGATTACTTATTGGAGATTGGTGCTGCTAAGCCCTGGAAGTAAAAAAGCCCAGCGGTTAGGCAAGGGCCCTTCTTTCTTTGTTGCTAATGATACGAGTCAAAGCTTCCCCAATCGGGCTCGCACCAGCGTTCAGTGCTATTGGCTGGCTTTGCTGCTCGGACTCGGGGAAGGCAGGGACTGGCTGGCGACTTACATGCTGCCCCGGCTGGATAGCACGCCGCTTTACCTGTGGGGTGAAGGCCATAAGCCGAACGAAGCGTAGGGTATTTCGGAGCGGAGTTGTGGGTTTATTATGCCTTAAACTGCTTTGGGTCTTTTCGATTAGGTCTAAAGCTCACAACTTCTATATAATCATCTTTGATGCGGTAATAAATACTTGTCTGTTTACTAAAGGCACATTTTCTCAGCCCTTTTTGCTTATTGGATGCACGATACATCTCTGGCATTTTCGAGACCTGGGCAGGCACTCTTTCTATCCGATCATAAATCTCTTTTGCTTTTTTTCGTCCAAACTTCTGAATAATGTATTCCAGTAACTCTATTTCCTCATATCTGGCACGAAGAGAATAGCGAACTTCTAAAGCCAATTCTAGAAGTTAAAGCGGCTTTTGATTTCTTCACGGACAGACTGATGGGATACATATTGCCCTTTATCCAGCTGCTCCAACCCTTCGTTAATTGCCGCTTGGTCTTCCGGACTCAGCTCATCCCAAAAATCCACTTCGTCTTCAATGTTCAAAAGGGATTTGACAGCGTTCAAAATCTGGTCATCGTTGCTGCTAATGATTTCTGATATGATCTTGTACTTTACTGCAATGTCCATTCGATTCATGTTTTTATACTCTAAAGTTAACGATTTGCTTTCATTATTGATTTATCCGAACGGATGAAACTTGTTAGCGCCCTCCTTCAGTCATTCCGCAAAGCTTAACAAGACACACTTCTGGTAGAAGCTACCTGGGTAGTGTGTAAAGGAAGCAAGGTAGGTGCGCCAGGCCCGCATAAACACCCCGGAGCTAACTGCAGACGCCCTGGCCGGGTCGCATCCTACCAGCTGCACCTTGGCCGGGGGCTCCCAGCCAAGAGTCCTGACCGGCCGTGCCCGAGCCAAGGCCGAAAAGTTCTGCCCGGAAGGCTAGCAAGTGGTTTTACAGACTCAGAAGGAAAAACGAGACCGCTACGCCCGCTACCTGGCAGAAGTGCTACACGAGGGCAAGAACCTCTCTGATTACCTGCTGGGAATAGGCGCCGCTAAGCCGTGGAAGTAGAAGAGCCCCGCATTGCTGCAAGGGCTCTTTGTAATTGTGGCTATTGGTACGAGACGCAGTCTCGCACCAATGTTCAGTGCTATTGGATGGCACTACTGCTCGGACTAGCGGGGCGTGCCGCCTCAAGCGGCAAAAGAGCGTTGGGATTGTGGGAACTGGGTGGAGTTTGCGGTGGGGTTACCAAGCTACCGTTTCCAGTTCCTTGATGTGACTAAAGTGTTGATCAGCTGTAACCAATGCAATATCATGCTCTATTGCCAGTGCAGCAATCCAGAGATCGTTTTCAGGAATGGGTTTACCCAAAGATTTGAGCTGTGACTTGATGCCACCATAGTGATGAGCAGTCGTTTCACTTACTTCAAGCACTGGATAATTATCTAAAAAATAGGCTATCTCTTTCAAGCGTTTTTTCTTATTGGCAACTACTCCTGAAGCATAAGCCCCAAAATACAACTCGCCGATCACGATAGAAGGCAGAAAAATCTCTCCTTCTGCAAGTTTCATTCTAATCGTCTGATCACCTTTGAAAAAATCAACTACGACATTAGTATCTACCAAAAACCTACCACTCACTTGTGTCGATTTTTTCACAACCATCTTCTATTACCTTTTTAACATCTTCTGCTTCTTCATTTGTCCATGAACCCGACAGGGTATCCAGCATAGCCTTCCTTTCTTCAAAAGTGGGCTTGGGAAGCACAAGAGATTCTATTTGATTGATTTTACCAATATCTTTCATTGAGCTAAAAGCTTCGATAATCCGCAGTTTTCTGGCTTCTATATTCATATCTGTATTCCTCCTTCCCACAAAATAACGATTTATTTGCATGATTTGATCCGTTTAGAGTGGATGATGTTAATAATTTGCTCTTTCAGTCCCTCCATGCCCAACGCTGGTGCGAGCCTGTGGCTCGTATCCTATCTAAACCAAATCTATCTCAATTACTCCTTTCCCTCCACTGTAATCAATCGCACTGCTATATTTCCAATGATGTGGTTCTGAGACGAAGCCAGCAACTACTGGGTTATTATGAATGTAGTCGACTTTTTGATCGATTACATGAGCACTCCAAAGTTCAATAGGCTTATTATTTTGTTGCCATAGCTGTCTTTGCTTTACATTGCTATTTTTCTGGCCTGCCCTTTCCATCATCCACAATAACCACTCTTTCCTGCTTTCTTTTGGGTTGAGCTCAATCGCTTCCTGCAGTTTCTTTGAAGTATAGGATTTAAATTGACCAAGGAGTCTACCAGGATTGTTGTTCTTATCCCGGAAAATAAGGTGCACGTGACTCGGCATAATGCACCAGCAGTAAATTTCCATCCCTTTTTCTGTTCTACAGAAACCTAGGTTTTCAAAAAGTATTTGAAAATACTCCTCTCTGGTAAAGACATCGAGCCAATAAACTGTAGCGAAGCTTACAAAGTACAGCCCTTCCTTATTATAAAATTTGTATTTCCTGCTCAATAACTTTTTTACACAAAATAGCAGTAAATGGCTACAAAAGCCACCTTACGGGCAGATTGCTGAGCCGCAAATTTGTGGAAGTAGAAAAGTCCCCGGGCGGGTCTTTGTGTTTATGGCTAATGGTATGAGCCGACCTGGAAGGGCACAGACTCAAACCAGCGTTCAGCGCTATCGGCAGGCTAGCTGCTCGGACTAGGGGCCCCCGAGCGGGAAGCCGCATTGCTGCAAGGGCTCTTTGTGCTTGTGGCTAGTGGGCCGCTAAGCCCTGGAAGTGAAAAGCCCCTGCTAAAGGGCTTCTGTTGTTGTTTATGGTACGAGCCAAAAGGCTCGCACCAGCGTTCGCTGCTATTGGCTGGGCTTGCTGCTCGGACTAGCGGGGGAGCATATTGGGGCCAAAGCAAAGAAGTAGTGCCCGGAGGCCCTTTTATTACCCTACAGATATAGAAGCAGCGGCGGGATCGATATGCTCGGTATTAGCCGAAGTACTGCACGAGGGCAACAAGGGACTCACTTAACCCTGTCAATAAAAGAACTCAGTTTCATAAGACTCCATTTTCACAAGAGAAAGGAGATAGTCCACTATTTTCAGAATCTCTTCCCCCTTCGGCAAGTCACATGCTACCGGAGACCATCGTAAGATCTGGTTCTCATTTTTTCCTTGCTTTATCTTTACCAAGTAAGTGGTACCATCTGCACCTTCGCAGTCCATCTTGTCGTTCGATAGTTTCCAAAATGAACTATAATTAAGTAATGCTCGGAGGGAATCGGTAGTTTGAATGGCTTGTTCTGGCCAAAGCAGCCTCTCAAATGACAACACAATTTCTTTTTCATTCACAATTGAAAACTTCACCCGCATGCTAGAATCATTCCCTAGCAGGCTATACACAAAGTAAGTTCCGACCGATGCATGTACTATTACCATTTGGGCATTTAGCTCCACGGAGCCAACTTGAAGTTCTCCGGCACTATACTTGGACAAGAGGCTGTCATATGTAAGGAATGCATCTGAATACTCTAAGGTCTCCTTGTGAATAGAAGGAGATACGTCTTCCTTTAAAGTATTATTTTCTTTCCCTTGAGAACAGCCTAGGGACGTTACTGCGAGTAAAAAGTACAAAAGCTTGTTCATTGAAATCTCTTTTTTCGATCGAAAACAATATCGTTTTGCCCCTTATTATATAGATATACATTACTTGGGGTTACTACAGCATTTCGGTAACCTCTTTTTGCTTCATGGTTCCTGTCGTTCATTTGCCCGTCCTTGCTTGGAGGATCCTGCAAAGCGCCTCCTCGTCTATTATCTCGCCGTCCACTATTCGGGTGAGTATGATAGTACCCCACATAATCATCACTTTCATTTTTACCTGAGAAAATTATCGTAGCTGGCCCCCCAGGAAAATCCTCATCTCCAATTCGCACTTCTCCACTACTCTCATACAAAAAGGAGCCATGCTCGGATGACAGGCCATCATACCATTCCCCTCCCGTACCATTATCTTTATCACCTTTTGTGCCTTCGAATCTTGATTCTAAGCCATCTAGCATGTATGAGGTCCCAAAGCTCCTCAAATCCGAGGATTGTTCATTCATTAGGTCTTTAATCAAGGTCTTGAAAAACTCTCCTTTATTTTCATCGTTGACCACAGTAACGGCATTTTCTAACCCATCATGTGACATATAAAGCAGAGCTCCTGCGTTATCATAATATGCCGTGGAATCGCCATTAATATCCACAAAAAGCATGGGGTTATTTCTCCCATATTGATAGGGCGACAGGTCGTTGTAGTTCTCAGCAAACCTATCCTGATTAAAAAACCTTCCTAGTGTGGCATCGTAGTTCCTGGCCCCGTAGTCATACCAGTTCAGGTCAAGCTCATCCTGCAGCTCCTTCCCATTGTACAGATAGTCATTTTTCAGCCCCGATTGATAGGAGTTAAAAGCGAGGCCAAATGGGTAATAGTCACTTCCAGGTAATTGGCCAGGAAGCACCCCCAATTCAATTCTCCAACACCTTAAACTCCACCCTCCTGTTTGTCTGCCTGTTTTCGGCAGAGGTGTTTGGCACTTCTGGCTGGCTTTCGCCGTAACCAAGAGCGGTGATGCGGTTGGCGTCGATGCCGTTGTCTACCACGTACTGGCGCACGGCCTCTGCCCTGCCCTGCGACAAATTCTTGTTGTAATCGTCGCTGCCCACATCGTCGGTATGCCCGCCTATTTCGATGGTAATAGTCGGGTTCTCGTTCATAAAATCTACCACCTTGTCCAGCTCTTCAAAAGACTCTGGTCGTAAAATAGTCTTGTTAGTATCAAAGAATACCTTTTCCAGGCGAACCTTAGTACCTACTTCAATCGGATCGAGGTAAAAGGGCTTGTCGTAGTACCTTTCCAACCCATCATACGCCACATCAATCTCGTCGTTCGCTGAAAGAAAGCCCTCAGCCTTTACTTCCAGTTTGAAGTTGCCCTCATGCGGCAGCTCTACCTCATAAAAACCATCTCCCTCTCCGCTTTCTACAAACCCGTCGTCGGATTGCGCAGACTGATACCCAACCACTGCACCCGAAATGGGCGTCCGGTCTTTGCTCGACATGACAATGCCAGTAAGCATGATGATTGGCTCAGGTTCTGGTTCCGGCTCAGGTTCCGGTTCGGCCTTGGCAGGCACCAGGCCGAAAATATCCAGACTTCCCCCATCCTGAGTGGTATAAGACCTTGTGGTAAAAGCATTCTGCCCATCACCGCTAATCGAGAAGTAAGCATCAAAACCTTTGGTATTCACCGGTTCGCCGAGGTTGACCGGCTTCGACCATTTCATCCAGGTGTCATCCAGGCGTTTGGCCATGTAAATGTCGGTGCTGCCAAATCCCCCCGGTCTGTTGCTCGCAAAGTATAAGGTAACGCCATCAGCTGCCAGAAAAGGCCCAAACTCATCGTACACAGTGTTGATCCCTTCAGGCATTTTTGCAGGTGGCGTCCACTTGCCGCCTTTGTCAAAACTGATGTACAGGTCACTGTATTTGCCTTTTACTCTTTCAGTAAAATACATGATCACCACTTTGGCGTCGTTGCTCATGAAGCTGCCCGAAAACAAGCCCTTGTTCATGCCATCGTAGTTGGGAATATTCACTTGCGTAGGTGCCGACCAACTATTTCCAGACCGGCGGACAATGGAAAACCCAGGCTCGTTCTTTCTGGCTCCGCCATTAAGCATGAGTGTGTTGCCGTCGGTGGTAATTCCCAGCACCTTATTGAACTTATGGATATTGAAAGGAGCGCCAGCGTGCACAGCCTGCGTCCAGTTTCCATCTGCGTCCCTGGTCGAGTACCAAATGTCCTGTGAGCCGTCTTCTCCGTAGGTGTTTTCAGGGCTGTTAGACACCACCCAGTAAAGCGTATTGCCATCAGGAGAAATAATCGGGCCGGACTCATGGTGTCCCGTATTCAATTCTTTTCCTAACTTTTCGAGGTCAAATTTCGGCGCTTCGTCTTCTTCTTGTGCCTGCCCAAAATGGGCGATAGAAAGAAATTTAATGCATAAAAAAATACTCAGTAGAGTGGCTGGTTTCTTCATTTGACTATCAATTAAGCTGCAAAATAATGATAGTGTGACATTTAGCCAATCTCAGGAAACTTTATTGACTTTTGAGAAGATCAAATAGTACCAAAAATGCCTGCTACGGCTTGAAGAAGATACCCACACTCCAGGCCGGCCTGGCCAGCACGTTTTTTCCTGACAAGGCATAGTCGACAGCAACACTTGCACCCATTTTTCCTCCTTTGTGTAGGTAGGCGACCTGAGGGCCATAGGCAAAGTATTCCGTATTGTTTGAAAAAATACCATTCACAGCATCAGGCGCATCTCCGTTAAAAAAGGAAGAAACATTCCTGATCATGGCAGAGACAAGTACCCGTTCTTTGATGGTACAACCAATCTCTGCATTGTAATGAAGTTCTTCCGAGAAACCTTTCGTCCGGTTGTTAAAACCCACGCCAAAAGTGGCATAAGCCGGTATCGGATGCAGCGAAACACCTCCTTCAAGCCTCAGCAGCTGATTAAATTCCCCATCTCCGGTTTGCAAAAGCATGGTATTTCCGCCACCCGGGTTACCAGTCGGCAACCCGAAATACACTCCCGCTGCCAGCACAAAAGCCTTGTCTTGAATGATACCGTACTTAGCGCCCACCAGCATGTCGCCCAGTGAAGTAACTGCATCGCCGGGTTCGGTGCGGCCACTCAGGGTGAACTGGCGCTCGTTCAGGACATTTCTGGCAATCAACGGCACGGTACCAATGATATCAATACGGTCTGTTATGCCATACTCTCCGTAAAAGTTGGTGAGGTAAATAGACGAGGTCGTAATCGGCACTATATTGCCCTCCTTGTCAAAAAACTGGTTGGCAATGATCCAGCGCTCTTCCAGCTTAAAGTAGCCGTGTCCTTTTTTAGATGTCCAACCTCCGCCCGCCAGACAATTGGCAGACAAAGCAAGTCCGATAATCAACGAGAGGAGGTATTTCATATTTATTAATTCAGCTCAGCCAAACCGAAGACAACATTGAACGGCTTGCACAGTATGATCACATATTTGTAGTCGTCGATAGCAACGCCGTCGGCCCGGTAGCTGCTGGGCCCAGTGGTGCTAGCCAACGCAGCCAACTCTTTTCCACCGGCCACCGAGTTGTCCTGATTAGACAGGTATACAAACAAGCCTGGGCCATTATTGGAATTGAAATTATCTTGCAAGCTCACCTGCAAGGCGTTGCTGTCGAGGATGCTCACTCTCACATCGCCACTCACATTGTAGCCGCCTTTGCCTATAAAGCTGCCGGTTCGCACGCCAAATTCCCCACCGACGATTATTTGATAAGGCTCACTGTTGACGCCATCTGCTGAGGCAATAATATTTGTTGTGCCGTCAGCCACGCCCAGCACCAGCCCCTCATTGTCAATGGAAGCGATAGCTGGATCAGTAGATGACCAGGTCACCTCTATATCATCGATGGTAACGTCAGCCGAATTGTAAACAAAAGCATTCAGGTCAACAGATTCACCAGGTTCCACCCGCATAGCCTCACCGGTTATTTTGATGTAGGCCACCTCGTTGGCCAAATCAATAATATTGAGCTGCAGACCTTTCGATGCCTGCCCCCCGTAACTGGCGGTAATTGTCACCTGCCCCCTGGCAACACCAAAAACAATCCCATTCACGTCAACAGTAGCCACAGCCGGGTCAGACGACTGCCAGGTAGTCGGCACATCGAATCGGTCTCCGAATTCATTCACTCCGTTAGAAGTCATCTGAAGACTTTCATTGACGTTAAGAAACGCCTGAGGCGAAAAGATTTCGACACTGCTTACGGTGTCTTCAACCAGATCAGTGCCTATGCACGAAATCATCAATGCGGAGAGGGTACTGAACACAATAAAGCACTTGATCAATGACATCTTTATTCACTTTAGGTGGAAAGATACTAAGGATGCGAAATCAAGAATGTCTCGAAATGGACAAAGGCTGGATTTACATCCAATAGCCCAGCACCAACCCCATTAACGGGTAGGCTACAAGGCAGTATCCAACAGAAATGAGATAGAAGCGTATTGGGCGGGTTTCGTACACAAAATTGATGGCTTGCGCAACTGCCACAAAGGCGGCAGCCAGAAACCCAAGGAGCACCCCTTCAAAAGCGCTGGTACCATGCTCTGCATGAATAAGTATGGACAAAAGAAATGAAGTACATATGCTAAGAAGGAAGCCTGTTAAAAAACCGTACTTTTTATCACGTGAAGCAACCCCTTCTGCACCAAGCCCAATGTCTTTGGCCCAAAAATACCCGAAAAGCCCTCGGCTAAACCACAGCAACTCCAAACTCTGGCCAATCAAAACGGCAAAAAAAATAGCTATGTAGTTGAGTTCGGAAATAACGTCCATTTATAGGTGTTTGTTGATTAAGGCAAATTTATAACAAATTAGCTTATACGCAGTATACAATTCCGCCAGCGTAACACCACAGCTAAAATTTACGGTCAGCCCGATCAAAGTGGTCGATCAGATCCCCCAGTTAATGAGCCTGAAACCTCTCGGCTTGGTCTTACGCAACCGTTCCTTTATTTTGGGCAGGTACATTGTGTTGTATCGCAGTCGGCTGATGTAGTTGGGGTTCTCATGATCCCCGTTCCAACAATGCTCAGCCCGGTCACCGTAGTCTACCTCCCCGCCATAATATGGGTCAGTGGTGCTCTCCAGAAACTCCTCTGTCAAATAAACAGCGTTATTCAGATAGTAGTTGTCCATGTCTCCGCAGTAGATATGCACTTTGCCTTCGAGCTTTTTGCCAATCTTAGCCCAGTCCCTTTTCATAATATGACTGAGGTCATAATTCTCTTTCCAATAGTTAGCCACCTCTTTGTCAATCACGCCAGTCATTTTGTCCCAAATCGGGCGGGGATATCCATTGGCACCTGTTGGCGAATAAACTGCCTGCCAAATGTCCCACTGGTCACCCGACCGGCTCTCCCTGCCTCCAATCACGAGCTCCTTGTGGTTCGACTCCTGAATGGTACTTTGCACATGCCCAAGATAATCCCGGTGCCCAGGCCTCGGCGTTTTATTGTAATCATTATCAAGGTAGTAGGCGTTCTCATCTTCATACAAATTGACTACAGTGTAAGCACGAAAGTCGATAGGATCGGGACATGCGGCAAAACACCCATTGTACTCATCGGGGTAGAAAACCTGGGCAGCAAGCGCCTCCCAACCACCAGTGGAGCCGCCATACAGGAATCTTCCCCAACCTTCGCCTATCCCATTAAACTGCTCTTCGATATAGGGAAGCAGTTCATAGGTAATGGCGTCGCCATAGGGCCCCAAATTGGCTGAGTTCACAGCATAGGAGTCATCGTAGTATGGGTTTTGGTGCTGAATTTCAATAGCAATATACCGGGGAAATCTCGGCCCGGTCCATTGCTTGTAGAGATCGTATGCTTCCTGCTGCACAATCTTGTTGTACCCCTCTATTTTAAATCTTTCGCTGTAGTCAGCCTTCAGATTAGGATCAGGAGGTGTCTCACTAAACCCACCAAAAGTATAGGGAAAATGCCCATGAAATACCATCAGCGGATATCTAGCATCGGGCTGCTTGTCCCAGTCATGCGGCAGTAGAATATTGGCCCCCAGATACATTGGTCTACCCCAAAATTCAGACAGTAGCTTGCTCTCAATCTTCACGTGCTTGATATACTTTGTGTCGACCGGGTCTGGAATGGGAGGTATCTCATTTGTAAGCGAAATTTTAAAATTGCCTCCAGTGGCGGGATTAATGGTCACCTTTTGCGGCGTGCTGAAAAGATTTTTTGGCGACGAAGCCCATTGCTGCCCTTCCCCCTGATCCATGTGAAGCTTCACGGTATGCCCGTTGGCCAGATTGAAGGTGGTGTACTTATTCAAAAAACCCTGAATATAATAGTCGCCCGGGGGGATGTTCTTGATACTTTGAACGGGATATCCAAAAACAGCTGAGTCAACAACGACCTCCGTCCCGGCCTGGAGTTGATCCACCGTGATGCCAAAAATCATTTGAGAAGAGGGCCCATCCGAGATTTGGAACCGTGGTTCGGGGTCATTTGTCTTGGCAATGACCAGCAGTATTCTGCCGTCAAAGGGCCCGTCAGTAAACTTCTTGTCTATAGAAATTCCAAAATTGAGCACAGGCTTAGGCGGAGGAGTATTCGCCTGCTCTTTGTCAGAGCAACTGCTGACAGCAAAAACAAAAATGAGCAGAAATAAAGGAGAAAGATTATCCAGGCAGCGCTTCAATTGCATACGGTTCAGGTTTCTAAGGAGGAATGTAGCCTTAAAATCTCAAAGGTGCAAAGGGGTTTCTGTGAGCGTTATTCAAGAGAGAAGGAAAACAAAGTATCAACAATTTAAATGATGTGATGATCGGTTAATAACTTATTTAAAGGGGTTTAATAACTTACGAGATTCATTTTTGTCGAAAATAACGCTGCGTAGAACAGTATTTTTCACCTTTCAGCGACGCACACCATCATTTGTCGGTTTAAATGGTATTTTATGGTTATGATCGGTTGTTATCCTATTTCAATCACCACATCGTTTGTTGTAGGATGCCCTACACAACAAAGAACATACCCTTCTCCTTTTTCAGAGGCTGAAAGTCCATCGTCCTCATCCATCTTCACCTCCCCGGAAAGCAACTTACCCCGGCAGGCAGTGCACAAACCACTTTGGCAAGAATATGGCATGTCAATGTCGAGGCTAAGACCAGTCTCCAAAATCGTTTTGCCTGATGGAACGTCAAATGTGTGCTCCTGTCCGTCGAGAATGATTTTAACGGGCAAGCTTTGCCCTGATTGATCGACAATCTCCGCCGGAGATGTCTCTCCGGCTGTAAAGCTTTCTCTTTTGATGGTGTCAGCTGCAACGCCCAATTTCACCAATCCATCCACAGCGATATCCATCATTGGCGCCGGCCCACACGTGAAAAATTCAGCTTCTTTGAAATCAAACGCAGGCAGGTTGTTTAGGATTTGCTCCACTTTTTCAACGGTAAGTAGCCCCTCAAGACTTTCAACATCCGCTGACGGCTTTTCCAATACGTGTATCACTTTCAGCCGTTCCCCATATGCAGCCCCCATTTCCTCCAGCTCGGCCTTAAAAATGATCGAGTCTTTATCACGATTGCAGTAAACTAGCCAAACTGTGGAAAGAGGTTCTTTGAACAAAACCGATTTTGCGATGGACATCAGTGGCGTGATGCCGCTGCCTCCTCCAATCATCACCAAATGGCGCTTTCTGTTTTCATCAATAGGGGTCACAAAATGCCCCATTGGCTCCATAACCTCTATTTCATCGCCAACCCTGGTCACAGTATTGACATAAGTAGACATGCTGCCTCCCTCTACTTTCTTCACTGTAACGGCGGGCAGTTCATCCAAAAACGGACTACTGCAAAGAGAATAAGCCCTCCGAATCTTCTTCCCGTCAATAGTAAGTATGAGCGTCACAAATTGGCCTGCCTGGTAATTCAACCCGCCTTCCGGGTTTTCAAAAACAAGACTCACCGCATCGTTAGTTTCCCTTCGAACCTGATGGACTTTAAGTGTCAGGTACCTGCTATCCTTTTTTTTCTCTTTTGACGACTTCTTAAAAAAACTAAATGCCATTGCTACAAATGCTGAAAATTCTAAAACAATAGTTGATGGGAAATATGATGAGCTAAGTGCTGCAAAACTAATCCTAAAACCATTCCCTACCAATCAAATCAACGCTACTTTAAAAGGTGCCATTTTTTTCCTTACTTCTCCTCTCAAATCCCCCTTGTAATGAAACAATCCTTTCTCGGTTTAGTGCTCGTTTACATCTTTTATTGTTGCAGCCCTATTGAAAACCCGCAACAGGTAAATAAGTTCGAAAGTGAGCTAGATGCCATTTTTGCAGAATTCCAAAACGACGCATCACCAGGCTGTGCTGTCGCTGTTTTTCAGGGCGACAAGGTTGTTTTTCAAAAAGGCTATGGCCTCGCCAATATCGAAAACAATGTTCCCATCACCACATCAACTACCTTCGACATAGCGTCAGTCTCCAAGCAATTTACAGCCTATGCTGCGGCACTATTGCTGGAACAGGGAAAGATCGCACTCACCGACGACATAAAAGCGTACTTTCCTGAATTGAATGACTTTCCCCACCAAATTACCATCGACCAGCTCATTCATCACACCAGTGGCCTTAGAGACTGGCCACAAACACTGGCTGTGGCGGGCTGGAGCATGGAGGATGAGCTTACCTACGAACAAATATTGCGAATGGCTTTTGCCCAAAAAGACCTCAACTATGAACCAGGCACCGAATATTCATATACCAACACAGGTTATGTGTTGCTGGCGGAATTAGTAAGCAGGGTCGCTGAGGAACCGTTTCATTCATATATAAACAAGGTGGTTTTCGAGCCTCTTGGCATGAAAAACAGCCTGTTCAACCACGACATCCACAGCGTTATTGCTGGAAAGGCCCAAAGCTACTACAAAGTCGATTCGGCCACCTATGGCAGCTATGCCAACACCACCACTGCTATGGGCTCTTCGAGCATGGTTTCCACTGTCGAAGACCTGGCCAAATGGTTGATGTCTCTATCGGAAAACCCGGCAAATAGCCCAGCGGTTAATCGGCTCCACGAAAGAGGTGTACTAACCAATGGCGACAGCATTCACTACGCTTACGGCGTTTGGTTCGAAGAGTCGGGTGACCTGCCGGTGATTACGCATACAGGGTCGTGGGCAGGCTTCAGAGCGATGACGATGCGCTTCCCTACAAAAGATTTTGGCCTGGTTATTTTAAGTAATTACGCCGGGTTCGACAGATATGGATATGCCGAAAAGGTGGCAAAAGCCTTTTTAACAGATGATTATCATCTTTCTGATGAAAAGACTGACGAACTACCACTCTCGGACAGTTATCAGCACCTGGCCGGAGCCTATGTTTCGTCCCCCGCACGGATTTACGAACTTGGGAGTGATGATAACCCTATGAAATTATCCATTGATGGGGCCTTTGAATACACCATGGTGGCGGCAGATTCAGAAGGAGAGTTTTTCGCCAGCGAAGATCCAACACTCTTGCTAAAACAAAAGGGAACAACATTGTCGATAAATGGGCAGCCACTGGAGAAAATTAAGACGGAGCGACTTCCGCTGGGCGACTACACTGGCACCTATTTCAGCGACGAACTCCAGATGATGTATGAAGTAGTTGTGAAAGACGAACAGCTTTTCATGAGTTGCCTCAGGCACGGCCCGGTTACTTTGCAGCCCATTGCGGGCAACTTGTTTGCAGGTGGTGAGTGGTTTCTGGGGAGGATATTGTTTACCACCACGGTCGACGGCATTTCTGGTTTTCAGGTGTTTGGCGGCAGGGTGAGAAGGCTACATTTCAGAAAGGTGCAATCATGGTAGACCAGGCGAGCATTTTTGACAGCCTACTCCGAATAAAAGCACTTTCGCAGATTGGACTGAATTTTAGGAATTCGGAGTACGACCGTGAACGATACAAGGAGATTGTTTCCATAGTAGACCAGCTTATTGCAGGCATATCTGACATGCCCATCGAGAGAATAACGGTTCTCCATGCAAATGAAGAAAGCTATATCACCCCCAAAGTGGATGTAAGAACAATAGTTCTGAAGAACGACCAGGTTTTGCTTATCCAGGAAAAAGCAGACGGACGCTGGGCGCTTCCCGGAGGCTGGGCCGACATTGGCTACACACCATCGGCAGTAGCAGTGAAGGAGGTAAGAGAGGAAACGGGATTGGATGTGAAAATTGAAAGACTGCTGGCGGTTTTTGACAACTCCCTGCACCAACACCCCCCATCGCCTTTCTATGTGTACAAGCTCTTCTTTCTGGGAACGGTCACAGGAGGCTCATTCGATCTAAAAGGTCACGAGTCATTAGAGGTCGGGTTCTTTTCTTTACAAGAACTTCCGCCACTGTCAGAAGAAAGAAACACCTACGAGGAAATACATAAACTAACGACAATTGCTGTTCAAGGCAGCAACGGACAGACCTTGTTTGACTAAATGACAACAAATATCAGCGTGGACTCAAAGGTATTTCAGATTGAGTCATATTTACCCTATATTCAGTGAGCTTTGATACAACGACTCTCTTTTTTTTGGAATAGATGGACGAATATTACCAAAGATCTCTTGATAAATTCTGTGCCGTTTCGGTATCCGACCCGGAAAGTATTATCTCATCGGTTAATGACTTCTTCTGTCGTGTGTCAGGTTATGAGAGAAACGAATTAATCGGGAGGTCTTACAATATTCTGAAGTCAGCAACTCATGGTGAAGATTTCTACAAAGACTTGTGGAACACCGTCAGCAAAGGCAAGGTTTGGAAAGGGGAAATATGCAATTTATCGAAAGACAGCACGCACTATTGGCTGGACACCACCATAGTACCCGACCTCACAGCAACTGGTGAGATCATCCGGTATATTACCTATCAGGTGCCAATCAATGACCCGATCCAAAAAAAGCAGACAGCTAGCGATACAAACAGGCAAAGTTCAGATGAAAGCGACGACCTGTATCATTCTCTGGTTAATAATCTACCCATCAGCGTATGGAGAAAAAACAAGGAAGGAAAAATAACCTATGTAAATAAGACCCTGGTTCAAAATGTAAAGATGGAAGAGTCAGAGCTACTGGGAAAAACGAACCACGACCTGTACCCAAAGGAGCTTGCTGACAAATACGAAAAAGATGACAAGGAGGTGATCTCAAGCGGCGTCGCCCTGCATTCAGTTGAGCCCAATATTGATCTAAAAACAGGAGAGCACATCTACATTGAAACAATCAAAATCCCCATCAAAGGAAGGGATGGAAGCATTGAGGGTCTTCAGGGAGTGTTTTGGAATATCACAGAGTCGATAGAAACTCAAAAGCGCCTCGAAATCCAAAACGAACAATTGACAGAGATCGCCTGGTTGCATTCACACAAAATAAGAGGCCCGGTGGCTACAATTATGGGCTTGATGAATATTTTCGATTGGACCAATATGAATGATCCTCAAAATTTAGACATAGTGAGAAAGGTCGACACGGTAAGTAAGCAACTCGACGAAATTATTCATGACGTCGTGAAGAAAACAGGCGATCTCTATAAAAAAGAAGATTGAAGGCGCCCTGATGCCCAATTATCCTACCCTGCCTGACATGGCTACAGCAACGCAAATAACAACTGATGAGGCAGCTTAATGCCAGGCGCCAGGTATGTAGCCGGAAATAGCCAGCGAGACCATCCAGTAACCTCCATTGATAATGATATACTTAAAGGATCTCTGCTCGTACATCGCATTAACGCCAATGCCCATGGCAACAAAGCCAAAGCCTGTCAAAAAACCGTACAAGGCGCCATCGGTGGCTCCAATTTCGGTCCCGAACATCATGGCCATGTTGAATATGAGGATAAAGCTCATGACAAAAGCTGAACCAAACACTTTACCCATATTACCGCTTTTCGCTTTCTCTTCGGTCATACCCGACTCCTTCATCCAGGCTGCACCAAATACTTTTGGGTTGTACCAAACAAAACCAACAACAAAGGTTACAACCGTGGCTGCCACAATTGCTAACCAGTTCAATGCAGAAATGTCCATAAAATTAGTTTATGTTAGTGAACAAGAAATATAGTGAATTTGTATTCCTTTCAATTTCACATCTCGTCCAGCTATTCCAGTCATCATTTGTAAAGGCTCTTACAAACTGGCTTTATTAACATTTATGCGTCAACGACAAGAGGATACAGATGCCTTCTAAAACTAACCTAACTGTAACGAATTCAAGCCCGCTTGCGGGGTTTTGGGAGTGGGATATTCGCAGTCGTCAGGAAAATATAAGTAAAAACCTTGCCGAAGCATTCTCCCTACAATACCCGTTTAGCAGGGAGGAGGGCGAGTTTTGGAAAACAATACTTTCGGCTACTGACTTTCAGTCCTTTATTGAACTGCGAACAGAAGTCAGTCGAAAAAAGCAGGGCGCAATAATGACTACGGTGCTCCAGGGTATCACGGCTCTGGGGGAGGTCACTACGTTCGAAATTCAAATGGAGACAGTGGCCTGGAACGACTCAGGAGAAGCTGAAAAAATGATCGGCCATGTAGCGATTAACAAGCCTGACCTGGGCGGTTCAAGCAATCGGTTGCTCAGGAATCTTACAGAACACGTCCCCGGAGTCGTTTATCAATACCAATACCTGGACAACGGTCTCTCCAGGTTCCCTTACGCCAGTGATGGAATTTGGGATATCTTCGAACATACTCCCGAGGAAGTAAAAGCTGATGCGGCCAGCGTGTTTGACAGGATACACGCTGACGACCTCGACGCATTCATTCAATCGATGCTTCATTCGTACACAAGCCTGAACCCCTGGAAAATGGACTTTAGGGTGGTGCTGCCCTCAAAAGGCAAAAGGTGGATCAACGGGAGCGCCACGCCCGAGAAGCAAGACGACGAAAGTGTGATTTGGCACGGGTACATGGCTGACGTAACCGACCGAAAGAAAATCGAACAAGAGCTACTCAAGACAAATAAGGATCTTCAGGGTATTTTAAATGCTGGTAGCCAAATATCAATCATCAGCACAAGGGTTGACGGCCTCATATCACATTTTAGCAAGGGCTCCGAGAACTTGCTGGGGTATAAAGCCGACGAGGTGGTGGGCAAAGAAAACCTGGCTATCTTCCATGTGAGGGAAGAAATTGAATTGCGTGAGAAGCAATTAACAGCCCGCCTTGGAAAGGAAGTAGAAGGCTTCGATGTGCTTGTAGAAATGGCCAAAAAAGGAAAACACGACACCCGGGAGTGGACCTATACAAAGAAGGACGGCACCACTTTTCCGGTACAACTTGTTGTAACGGCCATTACTGACGAAAACAGCAAAATAGTTGGGTTTTTGTGTGTTGCCACCGACATCAGTCAGATGAAAAAAGCCCGGCTTGCATTGGCTGAAAGTGAGGAGAGATGGCAGTTTGCCCTGGAAGGAGCAGGCGATGGAGCCTGGGACTGGGACTTGACAAAAGGCTCCATTTTCATTTCGCCAAAATCTAAGAAAATGCTGGGATACGCTAGCCACGAGGTAAGAAACGCCCCCGAAGGTTGGGCGAAGCTGATCCACGCCGATGATGTTCCAACGTATCAAAAGAACCTGGACGAACACCTACAGGGGAATGCTGAAACCTACTCCACCGAGTACCGGGTACTGTGCAAAAACGGAGAGTACAAGTGGGTGCTTGACAGAGGAAAAGTAACCAGGAGAGACGAAGGTGGCAGGCCTTTAAGAATCATCGGTACACACTCCGATATTTCCCAGGCCAAAGAGAAAGAAGAAGCATTAAAAAGCACAATTGACATTATTGGTGAACAAAACAGAAGGCTGCTCAACTTTGCGCACATCGTATCACACAATCTCAGGTCACATTCAGGCAACTTTGAAATGATGTTCAAGATGTACGATGTCGCTGAGGATGACGACGAACGGAAGGAAATGCTTGCCCACATCAGAACGATATCAGAGAAACTAAGCGAAACCATCCACCACCTCAACGAAGTGGTGATGGTTCAAACCTCCATCGACCTCCAACGGCAAAATATCAACCTGCACAGCTATGCGGAGAAAACAAGAGAGGTATTGACAGCAAACATTTCCTCAAAAAATGCCCACATAGTAAATAACATCCCCAGGGACATTGTAATAAATTACAATGCAGCGTATATGGAGAGCATTCTTTTAAATTTGCTGTCCAATGCTATTAAATACAGCCATCCGGACCGTACGCCGGAAGTGCGTCTAACGGCCTACCGTGAAAAAAATTATACAGTTCTGGAGGTAGCCGACAATGGTCTTGGCATCAATCTACACCTCCACAGAGACAAGCTTTTTGGTATGTACAAAACCTTCCACCCCAACAAGGATGCCAAGGGAATTGGTCTCTTCATTACCCGCAACCAGATCGAGGCCATGGGTGGAAGAATAGAGGTAGAAAGCGAAGAAAATAAGGGCTCAGTATTTAAAGTCCATTTTTTGTAACAACACCTCTTCAGGGCATTCAATGCCTGCTTCGGCACTTCATTAGTTGCTTATCTGCCTGAAAATGATTAACTTCTGTTACATCAAAAAGCACAGCTATGGTAAAGAGCTTCAGAGGTGAAATAGAGGAAAAGCCAAAGCGAAGAGAAATGCACCCCGTGCTGGTGGCCGACTACATGGCAACCCGGCTCGTGACTTTCCATCCAGACCAGTCCATTTATGAGGTCGTTCACATCCTCCTTGCCAGGAAAATTTCCGGCGGGCCGGTAGTTAATGCCGAAAATGAACTAGTGGGTGTGATTTCTGAAGGAGACTGCCTGAAAGAGGTGGTCAGGGGAAAGTACCACGACATGCCTGTGCTGTCAGGAAAGGTGGCCGATCACATGGCTACAGAAGTGGTAAGTATTGCCCCTTCGGTGACCATTTTTGACGTAGCCAAGCTGTTTCTCGAACGTCGGCTCCGTAGATTTCCAGTGGTACTTGAAGGGAAGCTGGTGGGCCAAATCAGTCAGAAAGATGTGATGAAAGCCGTGTTGAAAATAAAGGGCTAAGAGCACCTCTTTCAACAACTCTCAACGCCCAGCTTTCGATTGAAGCTGAGCCAAAAACTAATGCCCCCATGTGACCAAATGTGTAATATCTAGTCTAACTAAAATCATGCTGCATTTACACAAGAAATACTAAATGGAAATCACCGAGTGGTTTGAAACTAACTGGAATGTAAGCCCCGAAACTCAACTGAAGATTGCCTACTCGGTGCTTTCTATTTTAATCCTCGCCTTGCTAAGGGTCGTTTTGTTTAAGATTCTTTTTAATAAAATCACTGATCCAAAAGAAAGATACTATTGGAAGAACGTTATTAAGAACTCTTACTACGCATTAGTTTTGCTGGTAATTGGATCCATTTGGATCGATAAGCTTGGTTCGTTGGCCACTTTTTTTGGCCTGGTCACTGCTGGTCTTGCCATTGCTCTCCAGGATCCCATCGTCAACCTGGCTGGTTGGCTATTTATACTCCTGAGGAAGCCGTTCGAGGTGGGTGACCGGGTGGAAATATCAGGTGTGGCAGGCGATGTGATTGATATTCGCTTTTTTCAGTTCACGCTAAATGAAATTAAGAATTGGGTTGACGCCGACCAAAGCACCGGGCGAATTGTCCATATACCCAATGGCAAGGTATTCAAAGAAGTTCAGGCCAACTACAATCAAGGTTTCAGCCATATCTGGAATGAAATTGGTGTGCTTGTGACCTTTGAAAGCAACTGGGAGAAGGCCAAGTCTATCCTTGAGGCTATTTTATCCAAAAAAACTGACAATTTATCTCAACAAGCCGAGCGCAAGCTGATCGAGGCCTCGAAGAAATTTATGATTTTGTACACCACACTCACTCCTGTAGTGTACGTAGCTGTAAAAGACAGTGGAGTAATGCTCTCCATGAGATACCTGGTGAACCCTAAGAATCGACGAGATTCTGAGCATAAAATTTGGCTGGATGTCCTTAGGCAATTCTCCGAGTCAAATGACATCGATTTTGCGTACCCTACACAGAGAGTTTATTTCAATCCGAGAGAGGGCAAGCCGCAGACCGGAAAGTCCCACTAAGAGTCATTGGGAAAACTAAGATCGTCGACTTCGCTTACATTACTACTACCGATACCTCCTCCACATGTTCGATAAGCGCAAGTTTGTCGAGCATCGGCTTGCTATAGTGTTGGCCAATTGCAAGGTATCGAATGGTGATCTGCTGAATCCCATTCTCCAGCTTCGATGATTTTAGCTGAACACCGGCTCCTGATGCTGTCCACATGTCGTTCAGGATAATTTCTTTCACTTTTAAGATCGGAGACGGCGAGCCCATATTAGTTTTTATAACAATATCAGAATAAGCCTGTGATTCTGCCTGAAATGACCCGAGCCCTACTCCACCACTCCTCTTCCATCCAGCTCTCGTTAAGCTATTCCAAATACCTGCTACCCTGGCTCTGATGTCTGAAACTTTCATAAAACACTCCTCTCTTTCAGATACCGGACAATGAATGGAAGAATATAGGGGTCTATCATATACACCCCGGTCGCTTTTTCCACCACTACTCCAGACCTGATTAACGACAGCAACAAGCTCTTTATATGGGCGCTGTCCCAGCCGGTAATCCTTGCCACTTTTTCGTTGTCCAGCCTTTTATGAAGAATGAACTGATTCAAAAGCATTAACCACTCATCATCGAGTTCTTTCAGAAAAGAGACCGAAATCTTGGCTGGCGTGGAAATCCTGATTTCGTCGCTCGTAACCGCCATTATATTTGCTAGCCATCCGTTCAGGGCCGTGCCTGGATTTCCCTTGCTATAATCAAAATACTTGCCGAATAACCTTGCCAGTTGTATCTCACTAAGGTTAACCTCTCCCTTTTTGAACGTAAGCGACAATCCACTCGATTTGTGGCGTTTCATTACCACCTCTTTAATCATTTCAGCATCAAATGCCTCCATGCTTATTATTTCTATGAACTTCTGAGAGAATCCAGAGAGCTCATCTATCAATCGAAAAGTGTGGGGATTTACATTAACTACAAACAAACACTTACTACCGAACTCGTCAATCAAGTTACCAAGAAGGTTTACAATGCTCATACCCCCGGAGTGCCTCTCCCAAAAGAGCTCCAGGTCGTTGATGGAAATGATACTTCCTGCGGGTAGCTGGCTCATAATTTCGTTTGTGTTCCCCTGCAGAAGGGTGGCACGCTGAAGGGATCGCTCAAACTCCAGCGGATCCAGGGTGCCTTGCAACGGCGGAAATACTGAGTAGAAATTCTTGTCGTAGCCAAGCTGACCTGCGGCATGCTTCACAAAGGCGGTCTTTCCTTCATTTCGCTCGCCAATTAGCAGAATACCTCCAAAATATCCCGATTTGTGGCGACTGACAGCCTGCTTGAAAAGCGCCTCCTCCCTTACCCTCGGCACCCAAAAGTCCTTGCCTATACTGGATCTGCCGTTGAAAAGGCTCACATAATAGCCAGGGAGGTCTCTCAGAGCGTTAGTGCTAGGACAAACTCTTTCTTTGAAATCCAGCATACGCCCGGCAAGCGAATGCACCTCTTGCTCTTTAGAAAGTTTTCTAGCGAAAAGAACTCCTTCGCTCCGGCTGTACAACAACTTGCTAACACCTTTGGATGCCAGTTCTGCGAGATTGCCGAAATACCTGGAGGCGAGCGTAGCCAGTTTCCGGCTTTGGAGGCTTTTGAAACCGTACCCGAAATCTGACGCTGATACTTCAATATTATAGGAACTCAGAGGCTCAAAGGCTTCGGAAAAGCATTTGGAGGACTCAATTACAAATTGCTTTACGATATCCCCTATTTTGTTTCTTTCGCTTTGCACCCTGGACGAAAAATCGTTTAGGATCACTTCCGCAGAGTAGCCTTCCCCAGAGTTTTCTGCGTTATCCAATTTGAATCTTAGCAGGTTTCCAGCCTCCTTGATAGCATATACACTTCGCTTCACACCATCTATCGCCTTCCCGTGCTGTTCTTCCAGCACAGAAATTAACTTCGTCTTAAGATAATATTCAGCCATTTTTCCCACAGGGATTTCCATTGACTCACTCTGTAGCCTCGCTGCGCTCGTTCTTACTTTCAGCACCTCAAGCGTATCGGGCATTTCTGAGGCAGCATCCAAAAATCTTTCGGTCACATGGTCAAGCGTTTCTTGCAGTTCGAGCTCCCAATCTGTTTCCAGTTCAAACGCAACCTCCCGGGAAGATTGAACCGGCACCTGCAGGTGCTTGTCGATTCTCTTAACCACCCTGGACTCAATCACCTGCTCAAACCTCTGATTTAAAGAGCTGTGAAGTATTCCAATTCTGCTTTTCACTCTGTTGATTTCCTGCTCCATGAGCACTTTATTCAGAACTGTTCTCAAATCCGAGTCAATTGACTCAAGCAATACTTCAATCCCTTCATTTTTGGCTTGAATGTATTTGGCGGTAGATGACCTTCTCCAGGTATTCTTCATAGGGAATAGTTCGCCAAGGGCATGACTCATCCTCTGATTGTTTTGGATGTGCTCCAGCAGCAGCCTTGCTTCAAAAAGCTCAGCTTCTCTTTTTTGTCCGACCAAAAGCTCCGAAAGACGTGCGATTTCAGCCTCTATAGTTTCAATTCTTTTGCTGTCATCTTCGTCAAAAACGGTATTGAAAGTGTTGATGATGCTCCGGCACTCTGAATAAAAGTCAAAGGTGCTGTCGGAGTACTTTCCTAAATAGCCGTGGAGAAAAGAAAGCCGCCCTCCCCACTGAAAATATTTTGCCAGCTCCCTGAAAACAACTTTGTGCTTTACAGGATAACCAAAGACGAAATGTCTCGCTCTCATCAACCCCTTGTAGAATGAAGCTGTGCCAGAATGGGCGGTTGCCTCTCCGAAAGCCTCTTGGGAATAATTTACTGAGAGGAACTTTGGATAAAGTTTGTAATCTTCCTCGAGCTGCTCTGTGTATTCCCCAATGACCTGCTTAAGCTGTGCAACCTGCGTGGGTACGTAGTTCTGAGCAACCTTGTCTTTGAAAAGCTGAGTTAGCCTGAAAGAAGCGTCATTTCGAGCCTTATCCAATGCTTTTGCTCTCTTGTAAGACTCCTTAACTTTCTGAATGGATCTTAATTCCTTTTCTGCCGACTTGAGGAGGGAAAGCAGTTCTCCCAAAATAAGTTCATGATTTTCAAATGACTTTCTGAACCCCTTTTTGAATAAAAGATCAAGCAGCTTTCTTCCATTTTGGTCTATCTTCTGAATGTTTACAGCCACCTCTGGAAACTTTGATGCCTCAATTTTTGGTAAGGCTTTCAGTAAGTTTTTAGAGGCCTGCGGTACTGCCTCCTTCACTCTCTCTGCAATCTCGAAACTCTCAAAGTAGTCGGATGAACTAACAATAAGTGTGGTGCCCAGCACATCCAACACCTCATTCACACCATCATAATATTTGTCAATGTTCTCAAGGGCAGTTGTGTCCATACCGATAAAAACGAGATCTGTTTCGCCTGACTCCCTCCTCATTATTTCCTTTCTCTCGTCCTGTCCTTTGATCACCTTGACTTCTATATCTATTCTCGCATTTTCAAGCACAGCCCTGGCCTCTTTATAGATAGCCTCCTGGTTCTCCCCAAACTCATCAATAATCAGCAGCCTGATCCTGGCCAGTTTCCACAGGCTGGAAGCCACCAGGTTTCTAACCAGTGCCAGAGAAAAGCTCAGATTGGGGCCCTTGCCCCCCCACCAAATATCAATGGTGCTGAGCTGACCAAATTTCCTGTCTTCGTGATAGTCAATGAAGATGTTGTTGTACCCCCCTCGCTTGAAACCTCTGAGTGCTTTGGCAAACTGCTCTTTGTTTTTAGGAGCCCGGCTCCAACCCATTAGAATAGTATTGGGCTCGACCCCTGAAAACCCATAAACCCTTGCCACCTCGTCCATGCCAGAGTAAATGTCCTTGCAAGCAAATTTGTAGGAAAAATACTCACCCTCGTTGTCTGTAGTGGCCAGCATCGACTCAGCCTTTGCAAGGTCTTTTTCTGACGACTCAACAAGCTCGAAAGCTGACAAAATGCCAAGGTTACCGGCAATGGCCCTTCCCATATCAGCTATATGCTTCCGCATAGTCGGGCTCCCACTGAACATAATAATATTCGGTCTCCAGTTTCTCTTATGAATTTTTTCACTTTTGAGCCTGGTAAGACCCTTTTTTACGAGCGATGCCCAAACACCGCTCCATGCATCTCCTGAATCAAGGGTTAGCTGCCTTCTCTTTAGGAACAAAAACAGCAGTCCGAGCAGAAGAACTGCCGCAATCATGGCAACGAAGTCAAGCTGAATCATGACTAAAATACAGGCAATAGCCCCTATAAGGCTTATCCAACCCGAAACCTTAAACTCTGGACGAAAATCGGAGCTTGTCCATGACTCAAAGGCTGCACTAATGTTCAGAAAGCCATAGGTGGTGATAAAGAAAATAGATACTACTCTGGCTATCACGTCGAGCTCTCCAATTAAAATTCCGGCTTCGGCTATCAGGAATGTCAGTAAAAGAGCATTGCGAGGCTCATTTGCTTTGCCATAGCCCCTGCCAAAGAAACGTGGCGTTATTTTATCTGTGGAAATGGCCTGTAGTATTCTGGGAGCTCCAAGGATGCTGCCCAGTGCTGACGATAATGTGGCTCCCCAAATTCCTGCTATGACCAGTTCCGGCACCCAGGAGATATTCAGGAGGATGTTGGAGTCGCTGGCGAGCACTCTTGCGTCTACAGTAAAATACAGGTAACACGCAAATCCTACATACACCAGAAACCCGACTACAATGGCAAGAATAGAGCCGGTGGGAATTGACTTTTTAGGGTCCTTGAGATCACCCGACATGGATACTCCCGCCTCGAACCCAGTTACTGCAGGAAAAAAAATACCAAAAAGCACCATCACTGAGACAGCAGATGTAGAAATGCCCTCTGTAATATCGGACGGCCCGAGGTCATGCGAGCCCATAAATATGGAAACAAGGGAAAGGACTATGGCAGCCATGATAAAATACTGGGTCTTAATTGCCATCGATGTGCTGATAAATGTGAGCGTTGTGACGGCCACCAGCACAGCAGTGCCTGCTATTCTTATATTGTTGATTGAACCTTCAAAGCCCCAGTAGCTGAGAAAGCTTTCAGAAAATCCGATTAGGTACAGACTCACGCTGAAAGAGAGACCCACAAATAATGCAAGACCAAGGGTGCCTCCAATAGGCAAACCAAGGCTTCTGCTTATCATGTAGTAGGTGCCCCCCGCCTCCACCTTTTTGTCCGTGGCAATGGAGGAAACACTCAACCCTGTGGTGACGGAAATGATGTGGGCGACCAAAATAATGCCCAGGGTAGTAAAAAGACCCACCTCCCCAACAATCATGGGCAACCTCAAATACATGATAACGCCAAGAATAGTTAGGATGGAGGGTGTGAATACCCCACCAAAAGTTCCGAACTTGTTGCTTTTAGCCATGAATCAGTCGATTTAAGTATTATTCTTGCACTTGAGACTAACAACTTACCGTTTCGTCACAATATTTACTAACTAATTTGGTGACCTTCCGGGAAAATGCAAGTCTACATATAAACGCCTTGATATGGATATATTAAATGCCTACAGTGAAACAATTGCCATTTCACTGATAATAATTTTGTCCTACTTTTTTAATCAGTTTTCCAAGAAAACTAATATTCCAAGCGTGCTCCTCTTAATTGCACTTGGAGTAGGGGTTCAGCAGCTTCTGGCCTATTACCAAATCAACCTTGCGGGCGGCATTATGGAAGCGTTGGAGCTTTTGGGAGTAGTAGGGCTTATCATGATTGTGCTCGAAGCGGCGCTTGACTTAAAACTAACCAAAAAAAAACGACCACTGCTCATCAAGTCCTTCACTGTGGCATTGCTGTCTCTGCTCATCACCTCCCTCGGCATTGCCTATTTATTTCAGCACTTCTTCTTCGACTCGTTCTACACTTCGTTGATCTATGCCATACCACTTTCAATCTTAAGCAGTGCCATAATCATACCCAGTGTGGGAAATCTTTCTGACTCAAAAAAGGAGTTCATGATATATGAAAGTACCTTTTCTGATATCCTGGGCATCATGTTTTTCTATTTCCTAATAGGCAGTGCGGACACCACAACAACTTCAGAAGTGGTCTGGGAGGTTTCCAGCAGCATCCTGATCACCATTGCCCTTTCTATCATTATCAGCTACTCATTGGTGCTTCTCTTGCAAAAGCTTACAACAAAGGTCAAACTGTTCTTCCTCATAGCGGTGTTGGTCCTCTTATACTCCACGGGAAAAATGTTTCATCTTTCCTCGCTTCTCATCATCATGGTGTTTGGATTGGTGCTAAGCAACCACACCATCTTCTTTAGGGGAAAGCTCAAAAAGCTAATAGATGAAACTGCCTTGAAGAATATTCTGGAGGATTTTCATGTTGTGACCATGGAATCGGCCTTTGTTGTACGAACCTTCTTCTTCGTTATTTTTGGCATGACACTAGATTTTTCAGGACTCACCGAAGTGTCTTCCCTCATTATATCGCTCGCTATACTCGTGTTGACTTACGTTGTCAGATATATCCTGCTCAAATCAGTTGTCATCAAAAACATTAGCCCACAGCTATGGATAGCGCCCAGGGGGCTGATTACTGTACTTCTCTTTTTCTCCATACCTGCCGAATATCAGGGCAGCGCCTTCAACGATGCTATTCTCCTCATAGTCATCATTGCCACCAGTGTAGTGATGACTATCGGGCTGGTATTCAAAAAAGAAGATTTCGACGAAAAGGAAGAACTTGAGTTCAGCAACTGGGAAAAGTTGGACAGTGAGATCGAAGAGCTTTCAAAAACCAAATAGGGTCTGCTCCCGACATGAACCACGGAGCTCAAATGGCAAATAATCATTAAATGAGTGGAAATGTGCTAACCGTACTTGATTTAAAGAATGTGCCCGATGAAATCGTGGTTGAGAAGATACTGTCCACCCGCAACTCCAAGTTATTTGAGGTCATATATGATAGGTATGCCGACAGAATTTACAATAAATGCCTCAGCTTTTCGCACGATTCGACTGTTGCTTAAGATCTTACCCACGAGGTACTGGTTAAAATCTACATGAAGCTGGCAACTTTCAATGGCAAATCGAGCTTTTCTACCTGGACGTTCTCCATAACATACAACCATTGTGCTGATTTTTACAAAAGACAGACAAGACAACGGGAAGAAAAGGAGGCCCTTTCCGTTGAGCTCAAAGAGCTTGCCAGTTCATCGGATCAGGAGTTGTTTGAGATCAAGATAAATCGGTTAAGTACTCTCCTTAATAAGTTGGAACCCGATGAGAGGATGATACTATTGATGAAGTACCAGGATGATGTCTCGATTAAGGAACTTTCGAGAATACTTGAGCTCAACGATAGCGCTGTGAAAATGCGCTTAAGCCGGGCAAGGCAAAAAATCATTGACCTCAACAAAGCACTGTTTTCTGAGAATATTTATTAGCAAGCGAACACTACAGATGTCCAACAATAAATCAAATAATCCATTCAAGGAACTCGCAAACAAGGAAGAGGCTCCCGCAAAACTTAAGCAAAAAGTGATGCATAGCATCCAATTAGCGGAAACCTTAAAGGATTTCGCCGAATTGTTTACGGTAAACATGGTTACCACTGCAGCAAAGTTGATTGATAATCAAGCGGCTGATGGTAAAAAAGACGGTAATAAAAGTGACCAGTCAGAGAAACCCGAGTCTCAATAGAGAACAAAAACCAATTACTATCACTTGCTCCACTTGCCGATGCCTGAATTTGTAGAACTGCAGCCCTTGGCAGCAGGCCTTTCACTACAGCTTCCCGCATTTTGCTAAGTCAGGCAATTAACCAAACCGTTTTATCATGGAAAAGATTACAGACTGGACACAAATCGCCCTAGGGTCGCTGCTGGCACTAAGCCAAAAGCTAATGACTGAATTACCCCGGATTTTTGGGGCCGTTCTCCTCATTATCATTGGATGGGCCATTGCAAAAATTGTTTCATTTGCAATCAAGAAAGCGCTTACAGCTATAAAATTTGACAAGCTGACAGAAAAGATCAATGCTGATGAAATGCTGGCGAAGGCAAAAATTACCATTACCCCTTCTGCTGTCGTGTCCAAATTTGTCTACTGGATTATCCTTCTGCTGTTCTTTGTTACTGCCTCAGACACGTTGGGCTGGATTGTAGTTTCACAGTCTATCGGCGACCTGATTGCTTATCTCCCCAAACTATTCAGTGGCATCATCATCTTCCTTATAGGGTTGTACATCGCCAATTTTATCCGCAAAGGGCTGAAAGGGATATTCGATTCCTTCTCTGTGGCTTCGGGCAGCATTGTTAGTGGTTTTGCCTTCTACGTCATTCTTGTCATTATTACTCTCACGGCACTTAGCCAGGCAGGGATTGACACCACCATTATTACTTCCAACGTCACTTTGATCCTCGGAGGCATCATGTTGTCTTTCGCCCTTTCTTTTGGGCTTGGTTCAAGAGATGTGCTTGCCAATATTCTTTCTTCCTACTATACCAAAAATAATTTTGAAGCTGGTCAAAGTATTCGCATCGGAACCAGCGAAGGAGAGATCGAAAAGATAGATAACATCTCCTGTGTGTTGAAAACAAAAACTGGCAAGGTGGTTATCCCTGTCAAAAGGCTCATCAGCGAAGAAGTTGTTATTGTAGGGTAACTAGATAGAAAAATACACCAGCTAGGGAGTCTTTGGTGCTCATTGGCATTCATTCAAAATGTTTATTATTTGATCAGGTTTTATGTTAACGTTGCATCAAAACTTAGCTCCGAAATGATGCAAACAAATACTAAAATACGAGTAAGTACCCAGCTAAAATTTGCCTTACTCATTACGCTGCTTGTGGGCCTTTCATTCGACGAGGCCTACTCGCAGTACAACCCCACCATTCGCAGTGCCAGGCCTGGTCAGTCGGTTGGGCCTTTTACCACAGGGAAAAATGTTTTTCAGGTGCAAACCGGAGGTACCTACAACGGGTACTCGGTAGACAACGCCGATGTTACCGGCACCAACTACACCTACCTGGCGTCGTTGCGATACGGAATTCTTGAAAAACTGGAAATCAGATCTGCTTTTGCCCTCCGTCATGACAAAATCAATGTCTCGGATGTGACCTACGGGGGTCTTGGAATGTGGAATGCCGGTGTCCGATACAACTTGCTTGATGGCCACGGAGAAAAGCCTTCTCTTGGCATCCAGGCCGATGCCCGCTTCACAGCTGTGGATGAGGACTACAAAGCTGCTAACCTTGCGCCAAGAATTATGCTTATTCATGGGCAGAGGCTCACCGACAAACTGGGGCTTACTACCAACTGGGCTGTGGCATGGACAGGAAACAACACCGATCCGGCGTTCAACTACACAGTGAATCTTTCTTTTCCTCTGGCTGAAAAGGTGGGAAGCTTTATCGAAAACTATGGCACCGTATTCAACGGTGATTTCGACAACAGGTGGGATACCGGTCTCTCCTATCTTGTCAACAACGACTTCCTTCTCGACATGTCAGTCGGTTACGGGAAAAATGACGGTGTCAGCGACTGGTTTGTTGATGCAGGTGTGTCGTGGCGGATCAAATTCAAATAAATCCAGCATTGGGAATCAAACGACTTTTCTTTTTTGCACTGGTGGCCCTGTCATTTGCGACAGCGAAGGGCCAAATGTTGTTTCCTGAAAGCTACGCCATCATTCTCGACACTACCCGCCATTTTAAAGGGTCGGTAGCCCCGTCAGTTCAGCTCCGAAGGCAGAAAAACAACTACACCGAAATATCGAATACGGCCGATCTGGTCTACAGATTCAAAAGTCATGCAATTACCGTTGCCAATAAGTTTGAGCTCACCAAAGACGGCGACGACGTAGTGCTCAGCGGCGGCTTTGTATATGCCAGGTACAAAACATTCTACGACAATCCTGTGGTAATGGAGTACTACGCACAATACCACTGGGCCGACGTGAGGGGACTTCAGGAAAAGTATGCCGCAGGTGCCAATGTGCGGTATAAGTTTTATAAGAATATGAAGGGAGGGTTGTTTGCCGGAGTGGGGCCGTTTTTAGAAAGGGAAAAGTGGAACTTTGAAGGTGTTAGAGATGAAGATTTGCCACCCGACACTTCCCCCGTTGAAACTGATGCACTCAAGTTCAACATATATGTGAGCTCGATAAGGTGCATCACTGAAAAAATTGAAGTCCAGAATGCCGTTTATCTGCAAAATAAGTTCACTAATGCAATGAACCAACCACGATTGGCTGCCAGCATCGGATTACTGCTATCAATAACTGAGTATATTGGAGTAGGTTTTCAGTTTCAAACCATCTATGACTTTCAACCCATCGTTCCAATTGATAAGTTTTATTACAACACTTTCACTCAGTTAGAAGTTACCTTTTAGCCGAGGTTTCTTAAATGAAAGTTCATTCAAGAGTGCCCTTATGTTCTCTCCTTTTCAACCGGGCATGCTGATTTATAGTAACTTTGAAAAAATTAAAGCGACTCATATGAGACTCAAATTGTGCTTAGTACTTGCGATGTCTTTGACTATCCTGCTTCACGCCAATGGAAGGCAGGCCGACACACTTTCAGTCAAGCCTGATTCCGTTAAAAAAGCACTTCGAGACCAATTCGTGCGTGACTCAATCGCTAATCAATTGGAAGAGTATACCAATCAGGTTAGGCGAAGCGAACAAAAAAGGATCGATGACTCAGTAAAAAAGGCTGAGCTGCTACAGCAAATCACCCTGCTCAAGGAAAATGATAAGCTGAAACAAGCTGACCTCCTAAGGCAAATCCAGTCCATTGAACAGCAAGACTCTATCAGAAAGGCAGAGCAGCTTCAAAGAATCAGCCAACTGAAGAAAACGGCCACTGGCTACCCAGTAGCGCCATTTGAGGACACTCTTTTTATGGTCTTCACCAAGCTCGGCCCGGTAATGCCCAGAGAAAGAGCAATCAATATCAGCCGAAAAATAGAGTTGCTTTATGACGACGACAGCTTTGAAGCCGACTCCCTTTTCGTAACTCTGAACGAGTCAACTGCTGATATCACTTTTGGTGAAATGATATTGATGAGCGTTACCGATACCGACGCACTTTGGATAGGAAAAGAAAAGGATAAACTGGCAAACGAATATGCTGTAGCTATTTCAGAAGCCATCACTACCGAAAGAAGTAACAATAGCTGGAAGAACATTTTGCTCCGGATTTTTCTCACAGCGCTCATTATCGCAGGCACCTACGGCGTCATCTATCTGCTAAACAAGCTCTTCCGACAGCTAAATTTATGGTTGATCAACAAGAAGGATGTACTTTTTCATGGCCTGAGGTTCAGAGATTACGAGTTTTTGCCTCCAAAAAGAGAACTTGATCTTTCGCTACAGCTCGGCAACCTGCTCAAATGGGCCGTGTTTGGCATCATTATGTATTTCTCGTTGCCCCTGCTTTTCAGTGTTTTTCCTTTTACCAGAGGCTGGGCAACGACACTTTTTAGCTGGGTTTGGGAACCTGCCAAAAGCATCATAATGTCGATACTCAGGTACCTGCCGAACATATTCTCGATTGCCGTGATCTACATGGCCACACAATATTCCATCAAGTTTATCAAATTCCTGGCGATGGAGATTGAAGCTGAAAGGCTCAAATTCACCGGCTTCTACGCCGACTGGGCAATGCCTACCTTCAACATCATCAAGGTATTGCTCTACGCCTTTATGTTTGTGGTAATTTTCCCTTACCTGCCAGGCTCCGACTCTAAAATCTTTCAGGGGGTTTCTGTTTTTCTTGGTGTGCTGTTTTCTCTTGGTTCCTCCACTGCTATTGCCAACGCAGTGGCCGGCCTTGTCATTACCTACATGCGCCCTTTCAAGATCGGTGATCGGGTAAAAATTGACGATATTGTTGGTGACGTAATTGAGAAATCCCTTCTGGTGACTCGTATCCGCACACCAAAAAATGAGGACATTACCGTCCCCAATGCGTCGATACTTGGGGGCAAAACAGTTAATTATTCCACATCGAGCAAAGAACTGGGGCTTATTCTTCACACCACCGTAACAATTGGGTACGACGTGCCCTGGAAACAAGTTCATGAATTACTGATTGCCGCTGCGCTGGCTACCGATGGCGTCAATAATGATCATCAGCCTTTTGTGCTGCAAACCAGCCTGGATGACTACTATGTATCCTACCAGCTCAATGCCTATACCTCCGAGCCCAATAAAATGCCAAGGACTTATTCCGACCTGCACCAGAATATCCAGGACAAATTCAATGAAGGTGGGGTAGAAATATTGTCGCCACATTACCGTGCACTTAGGGACGGTAATATGGTAACTATTCCGGCCGACTATCTGCCAAAGGACTATCAGGCACCGGCATTCAATGTGAATAGTAAGCAGAGCAGCCCAGATTCTAAAAAGTAAGCCATGGAAGATTTCGCAAAAGAGTACCTCTACAATCCCACCGTCGGGAAACTGGTGACAGTGTTTATCGGTATTGCAGTTATTTGGGCCATTACCCAATTCATTGGGAAAACGTTTTCCGGAAAAATTGAAGACACTAAAATAAGGTACAAATCAAAAAAGGCGATTTCGTTTTTTGGGTACTTTCTCGTAGTAGTGCTAATAACGGTCGTTTTTAGCGATAAGCTGGGCGGGTTTACAGTGGCGCTCGGCGTGGCCGGTGCAGGCATAGCTTTTGCACTACAGGAAGTGATAGCCAGTGTTGCAGGGTGGATGGCCATTGTCTTCGGTGGTTTTTACAAAACCGGAGACCGGGTACAACTGGGAGGCATAAAGGGGGATGTCATTGATATTGGTGTTTTGCGGACTACGCTGATGGAAATAGGCCAGTGGGTAAACGGAGACCTCTACAATGGTCGAATAGTGAGAATTGCCAACAGCTTTGTCTTCAAAGAACCGGTTTTTAACTACTCCACCGACTTTCCCTTTCTTTGGGACGAGATCAAACTGCCCGTTCAATTTGGCAGCGACTATCAACAGATGAAAAATATGTTGAACACTGTAGCAGCCGACATTGTGGGAAATTATACGTCAAACGCTCATCAAGAATGGGCCGGAATGGTGAAAAAGTACATGATAGAAGATGCTTCCACAGAGCCAACGGTCACCCTTGCTGCTAACGATAATTGGGTGGAGTTTACCCTTCGATATACCGTCGATTACAAAAAAAGGAGGAGTACCAAGGACTTGCTCTTCACAAGAATTCTGGATGAAGTAGATAAAAGCAAAGGCAAAATCAAGTTTGCTTCCGCTACCTTCCAGCTGGTAGAAGGTTCGCATATAAGAGTGGCGCTGGACAAATAGCATACCATGCGATCGGCGGTATTTACCTGTGATGGCACAAAAGGACAGGTTTAAAACAGCGTGTGCCAGTGGTTCAACCGATATTGCTATCTTTCGGATTCGGCCTACGCCAACAGGTGCCGATTGATTAGGTTCAACTAACCACCTAAGCCTACTTATGTTTACCTTGTTTTACTACTGCTTTATCAAGCCGATTTCTCTATTGCCCTCCTGGCTGCTCTACGGCATTTCTGACTCCCTCTCATTTATCCTGTTCCATGGCGGCCTCTATCGAAAGTCGGTTGTTGTCAAACAAATAACGGCCTCGTTCCCGGAAAAGTCACCAAACGAGGTGCTGGAAATTACCCGGAAGTTCTATTCGCACTTTTGTGACCTGATGGTAGAGTCTTTGATGATTTTCAGCATTTCCAGGGAAGAAGCCATTCAAAGATGCAGGATTACTGGCGAGCAGGTGTTTACGGATCTGTTTGCAGAAAATAAGAATATCATCATCGCCGGGGGGCACTACAACAACTGGGAAATGCTGGCTGTGGCTATCGATGAGCAAATCCCACACCAAGCCATGGCCCTGTACACAACACTTGCCAACCAAAGCATAAACAGGTTGATGAAAGAGTCCCGTAGTAAATATGGACTGCAGATGTACCCAAAGAAACGTTTCTGGGAGATTTTTGAAGCAAAAGATGGCCCACTGTTTGCTGCCGTGTTTGGTGCTGACCAGTTCCCGACCAAGAGTAAGAACGTTTTTTGGACCACTTTCCTCAACCAGGAAACCTGCGTGGCTTTCGGAACAGAAAAATATGCTGTCGAGCAAGACTGTGCTGTCGTGTTTGGCAGAATCATCAAAGTCAAAAGAGGTTGTTATCAAATGGATTTCGAATTGATAACAAAGGACGCTACCAAAGAACCCTTTGGCGCCATCACAAAAAAACACGTAGCGCTGCTGGAAGCTGACATCAAAAAACATCCGGAGTTTTGGCTATGGACGCACAGGCGTTGGAAGAGGAGCCGACCTGTCGATCAGCCAATCCACTAAGCCATCGGTTGATTTTGACCGGTGGAGTGCAAAAGTTCAAAGGTCTTTTTACATTCGACTTGGTCAAACGATTAAAGCCGCCGCATTGCTTATGAAAAAACTACTCTGTCTCTCATTCATTATTCTGTACTTTGGTGACGCCATAGCACAAGAAAAGGAAAGTGAAAAACCAACCGGGCCGATCCCAGAAGGTGAAGTGGCCACCACCAAACAAACGGTAAAAATTAATGGTGCCACCATAGAACTGACTGCCAAAGCTGGCACTGTTCAGCTTCGGGACGAGAACAATGAGCCTATTGCCCTTTTTGGCTTTACAAGCTACGTAAAGGAAGGTGCCCCGTCTACCAGACCCATCGTTTTCTCCTACAACGGCGGGCCTGGTTCTTCCTCTTTCTGGTTGCACATGGGCGTAATGGGCCCGAAACGTATTGTTGTCAACGATCCAAACTTCAATAATGCCGCACCTTATCAGCTGGTGAATAACGATTACTCCATTCTGGATATAGCCGACCTGGTGATGATTGATCCGGTGGGCACTGGGCTAAGCGTGCCGGTAGGCAAGGCCAAGTTCGAAGATTTCTGGGGTGTGGATCAGGATATTCGCAGCATTAGTCTTTTTATCACACAGTACCTGATTGACAACAGCCGCATGAACTCACCCAAGTTTTTGCTGGGAGAGAGTTATGGCACCTTCAGAAACGCCGGAGTGATGAACAGCCTGCTGGATCAGGGCATTGCGATGAATGGTGTGATCATGGTGTCTGCTGTTTTTGACCTGAGAACCCTGCTCTTTCCCCCCAACGACGACCTTCCTTATATCGTACACTTCCCAACCTACGCCGCAACGGCCTGGTACCACAACAAAGTGACCAACAAACCAGCCACAGTGGAAGCTTACATGGCCACAGTGCGAAAATTTACTGAAGAAGAATACACTCCAGCCCTTTTTAAAGGCGACCAGCTTTCAGCATCAGAGAAATCGGCCATGGCGGCAAAGCTAAGTGCACTATCAGGTGTTTCATCCGACTATTGGCTCAAAGCCGACCTCAGGGTGCAGGCCGATGAGTTTTTTCAGGAGCTGCTAAGAGACGAAGGGAATACCGTAGGTCGGCTAGACTCCAGGTACAAAGGCATCAGCCAGGATGGCATCGGCCAGTTTGCCGACTACGACCCGCAAAGCGCTGCGATTTCGCCCGCCTATATCCAAGGCTTTCTCCACTATTTTCACAACGATCTGAAGGTGAATAAAAAATTAACCTACACGGTAACAGCGGGTAGAAGAGATGGCTTCAAGTGGGACTGGAAGCACAAGGGCAACTTTGCCTGGGGAGCAACCGCCGCTATTAATACGGGCATCGACATGGCCGAAGCCATGAGCAAAGCACCCAATATGAAAGTATTAATCCTCAACGGCTACTACGATATTGCCACTGTCTTTTATGGTGTCGAGCACAGCATTAACCACCTTGGGCTGACCAAAGAAGTGAAGGACAATATTATCATGAAGTATTACGAGGCAGGCCATATGATGTATACCCACCAACCTTCGTTGGAGAAGTTCAAGGAAGATGTCGGGTCGTTCATTACTGAAAATGCCAAATAGGAGTCGATCACCGAAAGCTCCACCCATTAAGGTAGCCCATTTGTTTCGCCCACTCGACGAGGCCTTGATGAAGCTGCTGGCCTCATTGAATGACGATGACTGGCAAAAGTCGACGCCTGCGAAGCATTGGACGGTAAAGGATGTTGCAGCCCATTTGCTGGACGGCAACCTGAGAACTTTGTCTATCCAACGTGATGGCTACTTTGGTGAGGTGCCTCCACCAATCAATGACTACGAAGATCTTGTTGGCTGGCTCAATTTGCTCAACGCTGATTGGGTAAAAGCCAGCAAAAGACTGAGTCCCGGTGTTCTTCAACTCCTCCATCAGGCAACCGGATCACTGACGTCGGCCTATTATGAGTCACTGGCCCCATGGGACGAAGCCATTTTTGCCGTGGACTGGGCGGGTGAATCGAAAAGCTACAACTGGATGCACCTGGCCAGGGAGTACACAGAAAAATGGCACCATCAGCAGCAGATACGGGAGGCCGTTGACAAGCCCGGCATCATGACAAGAGACTTTTTCTTTCCTATGATAGCCACTTATTTCATGGCCTTGCCTCATACGTTCAGAGACATTACCGCTCCGGACGGAAAGCTGGTTACTACCATTGTAAGTGGAAAGGTTGGTGGCGAGTGGCATTTGGAAAGGCAAAATTCAAGCTGGGTACTGGTTGACAAGCCCGGGCGGGTGCCGGATGCAGCTGTGGAAATAGCCCCCGAACTAGCCTGGAAGCTGTTTTCGAAAAACATCAGGCCCGATGACGTCAAAGACCGGCTTAAAGTAGAGGGTGATAAACTTCTGGCAGCTCAGGTACTCCAAATGGTGTCAGTAATGGCGTGAAGCAAATGAGCCAAACTCCCCCCAAAGCCGGCGCTATCCTCCCCATCATTGTCTTGGCCCAATTTGCCTGTACGTCGTTGTGGTTTGCAGGCAACGCTGTTTCCAGGGATCTCGTGGCTACTTACCAGCTAGGCGACGGCACGCTAGGACACTTAACAAGCGCCGTGCAGTTGGGCTTCATTACCGGCACACTGGTGTTTGCGCTCCTCGGTATCTCGGATCGTTTCTCTCCTTCCAGGGTCTTTATGGTCTGTGCATTGCTGGGAGCAACAGCTAACCTGTTAGTGCTTTTGCCAAATCAGGGGCTTACTTCTTTGTTGATCATTAGGTTCGGAACCGGCTTTTTCCTGGCTGGCATTTATCCCGTGGGGATGAAAATCGCTTCAGATTATCATGAAAAAGGGCTTGGGAAAGCGCTTGGCTTTCTTGTTGGCGCCCTGGTGCTTGGCACTGCCTTTCCTCATTTGATCAAGAGCATTGGACAAGGACTTAGCTGGCAGGCAGTTTTTATCTGTACTTCCGCCATTTCAGCTTTAGGAGGCATTTTCTTGTTTCTCGCAGTACCTGACGGGCCATTCAGAAAGCCCAGCAGTAAAATCGATCTCGGTGTTTCTCTGATGGTGTTCAAAAAAAATGACTTCCGACAGGCTGCTTTCGGCTATTTTGGCCATATGTGGGAGCTCTATGCCTTCTGGGCCTTTGTTCCTGTTGTGCTTACGCTCTATCAGGAAGGGCATCCATTGATCCAATTGAATACTTCCTTGTTCTCGTTTATCATCATTGGAGCAGGCGCCTTTTCTTGTATTGCAGGTGGCTATCTTTCAGCAGCAAGAGGAAGTGGGTTTGTTGCCAGAGTGGCACTGACTATTTCCGGGTTGTGCTGCGCTTTGTCTCCATTTGGTTACCAACTACCCTTTGGTCTTTTTATAGCATTTCTGCTTGTTTGGGGCACTTCGGTTATTGCCGATTCGCCGCAGTTCTCAACGCTGGTTGCTCAGTCGGCACCGAAAGAGAATACGGGCACAGCCCTTACAATTGTTAACTGCATAGGCTTTTCCATCACCATTGTAAGCATAGAAGTGCTGCAGTGGCTCATGCATCATGGTTCGCCCAACTTAGCCCTCCTGGCCCTTGCCCCAGGCCCTTTTTTAGGCGTATTGGCTACTGTCAGGAAGAGTTAGCCATATTCAATAAAATAGGTCACCGCCTTTTCTAATTGGTATTATCCGCCTAAATTATAAATCGTAACTGTGGGCCAACCTACAGGCCATTGAGCATTATTATGAAAGATCGATTTTCTGACAAAGCCAGCGGCTATGCCGCCTTCAGACCTAAGTACCCTGAGACTCTTTTCAATCATCTCTACACACATACAAAGGCGTTCGACGCTGCCTGGGATGCCGGCACTGGCAATGGACAAGTGGCGGCCGTATTGGCCGGTAAATTCAACAGAGTGTATGCAACGGATATCAGCATAAAACAACTGATGAAGGTGCCAAACATGCCCAACCTAAGCAGTTTTGTGGCAGACGAAGCAGCTCCACAAATTTCAGACACCTCCATCGATTTGATCACTGTAGCGCAGGCCATTCACTGGTTTCAGGTAGACAAATTCTGTGATGAGGTAACCAGAGTAGCCAAGCCTGGGGCTTTGTTGGCCACCTGGGGCTACGGCCTTATGCAGCTCCCCCCCGCCTATCAGCCAGCGGTCGATCATTTCTACAGCAAGGTAGTTGGCCCCTATTGGGATGCTGAAAGAAAACACATCGACAATAGCTATGCCGATATCTCTATTCCTTTCAGAGAACTGAGGCTCTCCGAAAATATGCAGATGACTTACGAATGGGATATAAATATCCTTGAGGGATACCTTAACACCTGGTCGTCGGTGGGTAATTACATCAAAGAAAGGGGCGAGAACCCTGTCACACCATTTATCAACGAACTAAAAGCTAAAGACCTTCCCGGCAGCGTTCCCGTCTCTTTTCCACTTTTTACTCGCCTTTTCAGGCTCTAAAGCGGATTTATCGTGTATACAAACTTTAACTGAATGATGTGGTCGGTGAAATAAAACTGCTCGGCCTTCAACGTTCTGCCCCATTGCAACATATAGTAGGCATCGACTCTTACGGTCGGAGAAAGGCTATTGCTTACCCCGAAATAGAGCCGCTCTGTATTAAAGAACTGATCCCTTAAATGACCTGAGTTAGTGGTCAAAAAAGGTTCGTACTGAAGTGCCAGCTGAGCACTTTTTCCATTCTCGTCTCTTTCCTTCAATGGATAGTTTAGCCCCAACCTGTATCGAAGTCGCAGATTCTGATAGTTTTTAGTGTCTCTCTGATAAAACATCCTTTCCTCAGCCCTGAAATAGTGCTGCAAGTCCACTTTCCAAAACAAATGATGCGTGTACTGCAAACCAGCCCAATACCGGATTTCATTTCTCGGCTGCAACTCATGGTCTTTTTGCCTGAACCACCCAACGCCTCCCAGCACTGTTACCTTCTTAGAGATAGTATGACTGATACCTGGTCTCAAAACAGTTTGCTTCCAGCCTACGTCGTTGAGCCTGGTTCGATAGTACACATCGCTAGAAAATCGGGTTTTGGTAGAAAGGTTATAATTGACCGTGGGGTCTATCCAAAGTTGAAAGTTGGTGTTACTCTGCAAGGACTGCGCACCAACATACTGCAGATTCACCAGCAAGAGAGTGCCAAAAAGGAAAAATCGCATCAAACGACAAATTTAATGCAAGTAGGTAAATAGCAATGATTTATTTAGCGCCCTTAGAAAAAACCTTTTGTCGTTAGACAATCTTGAAAACCCATGGGTATTATCTGCCGATCAGCGATGAAGGGAAAACAACCAGGCTTTCGTTTCCATCCTTGCCAACGGCCGCCACTCCGAACAGGTAATTGTCGATAACGAATCCCTCCAGGGTAAATTCATTCACTTTACCGACAAACCGGCTGCTTTCCCATTGTGGTACGGTGGTATCCCTCCAGTAAATTCGGTACCCAGCCAGGTTCGGGTCATCCACAGAAGACCAGGCAAGCTTAGTGGCAGGCTGAACGGCACCTCCAATTTTTACCTCAGCAGGTGCTTTGGGTGCCCAGGCCAGGCTGGCAAGGTTAATGGCATTGACAGCAGTCAGCTTGGCAGCGTAGTCAAAGTTGACACCTTCGACCACGTCGCCGTAAGGAATGCCATCTTCAACCCTGATGTCCTGATGCTGGCGTGGGTAGTATTCGTGGGCTTCCATGATCCTGATACCGGCATAGCCCACATCATTAAAAGGCCGGTGATGTCCACCTCTTCCAAAACGATCCAGCCGGTAAACCATCATAGGGTTCATCTCAGGCATGTAAGTGGAAACAGTCTTGTGCACATAACGAGCGAGCTGGCGGCTAATCCCATCCACTTCTCCACCATAAAATCGGCGGCGCCCTCTCTCCTGATCGGTTTCTGTTACAGGGGTAGGTTCGGAAAAGATCCGGAAAGTGCGGTTATCAATCACTCCATCCACACCTTCTATGTTGCCAATCATGTCATTGTTCATCACGCCTATGATATCCCAGCCTTGTTCTTTGGCCATTTCAGCCATATAGGTGCCACCCACAAGGCCTTGCTCCTCACCTGAAAGCCCCACGTAAATGATGCTGTTCGGGAACTTGTACTTGCTTAGCACCCTCGCAGCTTCAATGGCTCCTGCCATGCCCGAAGCGTTGTCGTTCGCACCCGGGGCGTCTATTTGCCCATCCATCACATCTGAGGCTCTTGAGTCAATATCGGCCGACATAATGATGTAGCTATTTGGATTCACTGTTCCTTTTTGAATCGCAATGACATTAGTAACGACAGTTGGCTGTTTGATGCGGGCAAACTTGTCAGCAGGCACCATGTTGTGCTGATACGTGACTGCAAGGCAGCCTCCGCAATCTTTGGATATCTTATCGAACTCAGCTTTTATCCATCTCCTGGCAGCACCAATGCCCCTTGTAGCTGACACTGTATCTGAAAGCGTGCTTCTGGTGCCAAACCCTGCCAAAGTCCTGACGTCTTTTTCTATTCTTGCGGAAGAAACGGCCTTTGCGATGTCATACATGCGCAGGTCTTGTGCTGGTGGCACTTGTGTGGGCTGGGCGTTGGTAACCTGTGCGACCACGACAAAAGCAATAGCAATAAGAAGATAGTAAAGCTTAAATTTCATAGTGTTCCGATTGATCAGGTCAGGAAGGTAAGAAAAACTATATTGGGGTTCGGGCAAAAATCTATGGACAGGGGTATAACGATTACTAGTGGCTGAGCCATCTACATTTACCGCTTCCACTTCCAAAAAAAGATTGCTTTTTACCTCTACAAACGTATCCGAATGCCCAGGCTTGCACCCAGCCCATAGGGCCGTACATTCACAGGTGTCGCCAACCGTTCGCCCATGTAAAGCGAATAATTGAAGGTGGGTTGAAGAAAGAAGGTCGCCCTGGGCTTCCACGGGTACTCGGCTCTGTAAAACAGATTGGCAAAGGAATAGTATCCAGCAGATCCTTCCTGACTCACAAGGTGATCGAAGGTGATATTCCTCTTCAGGCCCTTGTGCATTTCTGCGCTCACACCCACCCATTGCCTTATTTTGCCATCATTTAGCCTAAACTGTACGCCAACCGATAGGCCCAGGTTCAGTATATCAACTGACATATTAAGGGTGTCACTCGTGTAAACCGGAGTCAGGCTATAGCTGTCAGCCTTTGTTGAAACAATGACAGAATCGACTTTTCCAACAATCAGGTTAGCCTCCTGATTCCGACTATACATCATCACCCCGGTTTGTATGTGTATCTTTCGGTTAATCGCATACTCTACGCCTACCTCACCTCTCACACCAAGCCTCTCCAGCGAAAATCCGGGTACTTGTTGCACGTTAGTAATCAAGATTTCATCCGTGGTGTTTACCTCAAAAATATTGTAACTAAAGAAGGGCATTGCTTCTGCATAAACAGACCATCTTCTTTCTCGCTCTGGCTTTACCACAACAGGCTGACCTTCATTTGTGGAACCAATGTGAGGAACAAATTGAAAGCCAGCCGCCGGAGGAACTAGTGATTTGTATACCCATTGTTGTGGCACTGGCCTGAGAGCGAAGTTTACGCCATTTCTGTCAGCAGTGTCATCTACTCTCACACCTTTTGCTTCTCTATCCTTACTTACCAGCGATTTATCCCCGACAATGAGCTCAGCCTCCTTTTCCCCCGACATTTCCTTCTCATAGCTTCTATCACTAACAAGAGCATCAAAACCGCTGTAATCAACGCCGCCGTCAGCCTGTTCGCTCACATTGTCTGCGTCGTCTACCATGCGGGTTTCCTTGTCAACATTCATTTCCTCCAAAGTCTCCGTCGCCTTGTTAGCGGAAGCCTGCCCCAACTCCTCCTCAATGGCCTGACCATCGTGCAAGCCAACTGTCTCCACCGAATCGGCTGCAACAGGCACCGGCGTTTCCTTCATCCACCAGTAACTTGCGCCTGCCGTGAGCAAGAGCACCGTTGAAGCGGCAGCGACGTAGCGGTACAACACAAGGCGCTTCGTTGCGGCTACTCCCTCCAGTATCTTATCAAAAGAGCCATGTTTCGGGTCTTGCTCAAACCCGGAGAGTCTGTCCCCTATTAGCTTATCCAACTCGTCGTCATGCATAATTGGTCAGGCTTTTTATTCCTTTTTTTTCTAATAGAGTCCTCAGCATTGCCTTGGCTCTGCTCAGTTGCGACTTGGAAGTATTTTCTGAAATCTTCAGTTTCTCTGCTATTTCCGGATGCGTGTAACCCTCCACTACGTAGAGATTAAATACCATTTTATACCCCGCAGGCAGCGTATTCACCAGCTCCACCAGTGTATTGTTGTCTATTTGCTGTACCAGCATTCTATGGTCGTCGCTAGCTGTTTCTACTATCCCTTCCAGGTCGGTATCGTATTTGTGCTTTTTCGTTTTATGAAAGTGGTTAATCGCCGTTGTCACCGCCACCTGCTTTACCCAGGCGGGCAATGCAACGACGTCTCTCACTTTTTTCAAATGAAGAAATATCTTCACAAAGGCATCCTGGAAAATATCCTTTGCCTCCTCCTCATCTACTGCATAGCGGACACACACTCCCATGACCTGCCTTTTAAAGTGGTCAAAAAAGGCCTCCTGCGCCTTTCTGTCACTCTTGATACACTTTTTAACTAGTTCTTCCGTCACCAGACTTTTACAGTGAAAGGCCGGGAGTAAGCACTCCCAGCCTTTTAGTTTCCAAAAAGTTGCTTCGTCTAGTTCTCTCTCTGTATTAGCACAGTGGCTTCGCTGCAAACCTCAAAACCATCGCACAACTTGTACCTTAAGCTATCAAGCTGTTCCAGAGACGAAAAGTCACTATACACCAGGTGATTGTTCTGATCGATCAAAGCAGAACCGTGCTGCGGCTCCATCACTATCACGGGCATAAGGTCTTCGCTGCAAAGTTCATCGTTGAAAAGAATCTCAATAATGGCCTCATCGGCGTCTACATGCAGGGTGTCTGAGATGTAAAAATGATCATCCCTTGCTGCTATCATGCATTCACTCCTGGTGAGGTAAACATCCGCTGAGTAGCATTGATTATCTGTATCGCAAACTTTATAGGTGAATTTATCCTCACCTGCAAAGTCGCCTGATACCAGCTTGTAGGTTACCACACCACTGTCCGGTTGATGAATGGTGGCGACACCAAACTCCGGCTGCTGCGTGATGCTGAAAGACCCGATGTTGGATAACTCGCACAAGGTGTCGTTCTCAAACACATTGATGAGCGTCGTTCCCCCGACTCCCTGCGTTAACTCCACCTGGTCATCGCTCAAGCTAATGTCGCACGAGCTGGCTGTGTCACCCAACTCGAGGTAAACTACGCCCCATGCACAAACAGGAGCACTTCCTGCGGAGCACACTTTGTAAATAACGGTATCAACTTTGGCAGTGATCGACGGCTGCTTTGTAAAAGTGAATCCCCTTTCGGTAACGCTGATTGTTCCATATTCAGGCATGTGAACAACAGATATAGGAGGGTTTGCCAACGTAAGCGAAGAGCATACAAAATCATTGCTCAGCACGTCAATCTGAACAGGGCTTTCGGTTGTGATCCTGCGAAAGTCGTCGGCTGCAATAATTGTACAAGGCAACCCCAGTGAATCTTGAGCATTGCTGGCGGCCTTCACCTCAAAACTGATCGTATCAAGGCGCTGCGTTGAACTGCCACTAAAGGTTGTTTTGAATACTGTCCTGTCTTTGCCTGGCGATGCAAAGCCCGGAACGTACCTGAATAATTGCCCTCCCAATGACTCCAGCGTGCCTGACGATGGACCAAGTGCTATTTGCGAAGTAGCGTCGGAGGTGGGTTTCACTATATCAGACAGCGAAAAGACGATGGCACCTCCAGGTAAAGTCACTAACTCTGTAGAAGCCGTAGCGGCTGGTTCAGGCAGAGAATCGACGTCCAGGGTATCGCAACCAAAGGCTACGACAAGGGCCAGTAAAAAAATTGAAGCGTGTGTTTTTATCTGATTCATACTAAAAGTTTATTTATGTATCCGGAGGACAGGGCAATTAGAAAAAGGGTTGCGTGATCTGGGCTGAGAAGGCGAAAATTTTTATCTTGATTTCAAAAGCACACAATGAATATCAATGGGTTAAACAAAATTTTGCACCTGCTTTCAATTCCTCTGGTAGCTTTTCTTATCCTTTATCCGTCCTGGATGTATGGTGAATTGCCAGAGAGAATTCCTGTACATTTTAACCTGGCCGGAGAGGCTGATCGCTGGGGTGGTAAAGGGCACCTGTTTGTCCTCCCCGGCATTGGGATCGGCCTTTATTTGCTGCTGCTTTTTCTGGCAAAAAGTGGCTGGCTGGAGCAGCAATCTGAAGACAACGCCACCCATCTCCCACCTTCAATGGTTGGCTATATGAAGCTTTATCTACTGTGGTCCAGTCTCACTACCCTGGCACTATTTGCCACCATCAGTTTCCAGTCTATCAATGTTGCGCTGGGTGTTTCCGATACATTGGCTGCCTCCGATCTGCCAGCATACTTAACTGCCGTATTGCTTCCTCTCCCATTTATTATCTATAAAAACAACCGGGATATCAAAAGGTATAAAACGCTTGCGCCTAACAAAGACTGATAACATTCAGCCAAATCAATCTATTTTCCTATTTTTCAGGGCTTATATAAAAACACCTGCTTAAACCACTTTGCATGAAGACCAATCGCTACCTGCTTGTTAGTTCTGTTGTGGCCGCCCTTGGGGGGCTTTTGTTTGGGTTTGATACCGTTGTGATCTCCGGCGCCGACCAGCAGCTCCAGGCGCTTTGGGGCACTTCTGATCTTTTCCACGGCTCCGTAGTCATGTCGATGGCTCTGTGGGGCACGGTCATCGGTGCTCTGTTTGGTGGCTACCCAACCGACAAGTTTGGAAGAAAAAAAACCTTGTTTTGGATCGGTGTTCTTTACTTTGTGTCAGCAATGGGGTCTGCCTTCGCCTGGGATCCCTGGTCATTTGCTATTTTCAGGCTCATAGGTGGTTTGGGTATAGGTATTTCCACAGTAGCAGCTCCTGCATACATTTCAGAAATAGCACCTGCCGACCAGCGTGGCAAACTGGTGGCTTTGTATCAGTTTAATATTGTCTTTGGCATCCTTCTGGCTTTCGTTTCCAACTATTTGCTAAAAGACATCGGCGAAAACGCCTGGCGCTGGATGGTAGGTATGGAAGCGCTCCCCGCCTTCATCTACCTGGCATCCACTTTTTCTCTGCCCGAAAGCCCTAGATGGTTATATGTGCACAAAGGTGATAGGGAAGCAGCCGTGGCCATCTTGAAAAAAATTGGGACAGACGAAAAGGAGCTGGTAATGGCCACAAAGGACGAGGCTGCACAGCATGCAAGCGAGTCTATTTTTCAAGGCAAGTACAGGTTTCCTCTGATGCTCGCTTTCTTCATCGCTTTCTTTAACCAAATGTCGGGGATCAATGCCTTCCTCTACTATGCCCCAAGGATATTTGAAGCAGCAGGCCTTGGTGCCAGCTCTGCACTTTTAAGCAGTATTGGGATCGGTATCACCAATATGGTCTTTACTTTGCTCGGCCTGTATCTCATAGACAAAGTGGGACGGAAGGTACTGATGTATATTTGCTCTTTTGGCTATATTATCTCTTTGAGTCTGGTAGGTATAGCATTTTACCAACAATGGGAAGGCATGGCCGTTCCCATCTTCCTGTTCCTTTTCATTGCTTCCCACGCTATAGGTCAGGGCACCGTTATCTGGGTATTTATCTCGGAGGTATTCCCTACCCATTTGCGGGCTTTTGGTCAGTCGTTTGGCAGCTCCACCCACTGGGTGCTGGCAGCACTGGTGACCTTGTTTATGCCGGCCTTACTTAGCGGCTTCAGCAGCCCGGGCATGGTATTCTTTATTTTTGCCTTTATGATGGTGCTGCAGCTTGTGTTTGTGATTTTCATGATGCCAGAAACGAAAGGGCGATCGTTGGAGGAAATTCAGCAGGACTTTGGAATAACAAAATAGTCGTTTGATATGATGGCTTCCAATGTCCAAATTGCGTAATGGATTTCCTATTCATCGTGGGCATTGCGCAGGCGTTCTTTTTTGCCTTGCTTTTGGGTAGAAAAAAAGATAAGTCCGTCGCAGACAACATTCTCCTGATTTGGCTAATTTTTATCGGACTTCACCTCCTTGGCTTCTATTGGGACTACTCTGGCTTTTCCAGTCAACATCCTCATCTCCTTGGCTTCAGCTGGTTTATGCCCATAGCAGAAGGGCCATTTTTGTGGATTTACGCTGCTGCCCTGCTTTCTGGTGCCAAGCGATTCAATCCCTGGTGGTTGATCCATTTTGTGCCATTTGTACTTATGAATGTCTCCATCTATGACTTTTACCTAAGTCCTCCTGAGGAGAAAGCTCAATTTGCCTCTACCTTGTGGCAAAACCCACCATGGCAGGCAGTGCTTGGTAATTTTCTCACACTGTATACAAGCCCCGTCTATGTCGTTCTTCTTCTTGTTCGACTGAAGCGATTCAGAAGTGGTCTCAGGGACTTCTTTTCTTCCACCGAGAGAATTAACTTACTATGGCTACAGCGGCTTTCCTGGGGCCTTGGTGCTATCTGGGCCGTAGTACTGGGCACTTACGCCTACTGCCGAATTGCTGACACTCATTTACCCGACAACAACAACTACTACATTTTTGTTACGGTAAGTTTATTTGTGCTTTTTCTAGGCTACCATGGTTTGAAGTATGAAAACATTCTTGTGAATTATACCTCAACAGGCGAGGTCAGCGAAGAGGCTGTCGCAGTAGAGAGGTATAAAAAGTCAGGGCTCAAATCCGACGATGAGAAGGCGTTACTTGACGAAATAAAAATGCTGCTGGCGAAACAAAAGCTGTACCTGGAACAAAACCTGACATTGGATGATCTTGCGAAGGCACTTGACAAACCACGGCATCATATTTCACAAGCGATAGGTAGTGAGGAAGGCCTGACTTTCTACTCACTTGTCAACCAGCTTCGGGTGGAAGCCGCAAAAGAAAAGCTTGTTTCCGAAGATTTCGCCCATTTTAGTTTGCTGGGTATTGGCCTTGATAGCGGTTTCAATTCCAAGGCATCCTTCAATCGGGTTTTTAAAGAATATGCAGGCATCAGCCCAAGTGAACATCGGGAACGCCATCAAAAGATTCATCAACATTAGGTCTCATCCTACCGGATGAGGCGATAACGTTTTTGAAAAGCACTTATTTGGCATCAAAAACTCATGAATAAAAGGATTAAAATTATCTTATGGGGCTTGCTTGTGTTTCTTTCCATTAGCGTTGCAGGCTATGCTTTTTCGTATTTGAGCTTTACCCCTGACAGAGGTTTCCCTGCTCAAAAACCCGATGAAATAAGAACGAGCTTTTTCTGGCTCCTGGCGTTTTACATGCACATCAGCTTTGGAGGCATCGCCCTCCTTACCGGCGTTTTTCAATTTTCTGAAAAGTTGAGAAAAAGAGTGGAGCTGCATCGCACATTGGGTAAGACCTACCTGGTAAGCATTCTCCTTGGCGGAGTGGCTGGGTTTATGCTTTCCCTCTTTGCTGAGGGGGGAATCATCGCTAAAGTGGGGTTCAATCTTTTGGCTGTCACCTGGCTGCTTACCTCCTGGTTGGCTTACAGTAGCATACGAAATCGAGACATTGAAGCCCACCGGCACTGGATGATCAGGAGCTATGCAGCCTGCTGTGCCGCTATTGCGCTCAGGATGATTTTACCCTTTGAGCTAGCAGTACTTCAAATGGACTTCAACACTGCCTATCAAATTGTGGCCTGGGCCTGCTGGGTACCGAATATGATATTGGCAGAGATGTATATCAGGAGTCAAAAGCAGGTGCAATTCGCCTGACGGGAACCTCAGCACCTGTTGATTAATCATCAAATCCCCTGCGGGAGCTAGAAGTGCATAGTATGGGAGAACTCCCTAACTCTGCCACGGAGCGAAGGAAGGCAGTTGGTTGCTTATAAAAAAGCAAAAGGTCCAAGCCTAACCCGGCCGGGCGAGACGCATTGAACCAGTTTTGCTTTTTTATTTAGCCAAACAGTAACTTCTACCTGCCATATGGGACAGCCAGTTTGGCTAAGCGTCAGTAATTTTTGCTGGAGTTGCATTTGGGTGAATGTCCAAAATTAAATCATAATCTACACCCCTGGTTCTCAATTTATCATACCAGGCCAGGATATCGGATGGATAGGCAACCAGATCATCACCTCGCCTGGCTACCGTTTTCCCTACGATAAATGCGTCAAAGTCTTGGCGAAGTGCGTCTGGTATCTCAAAAAAATACACTTGTCTTTTCGCTTTAACTAAGCCAGCCACTTTAAGAAAAACGTCATAACTAACCATGGCCATCAAAATTTAAATACCAGAGTGCCCTGCGGGAGACGCTGATGGAATTTGACACTAATAAGCCCTTACCGCCACTCCCCTCATGAAGTTGATGAAGGCCCGATTCACCACTCCGTTGCCGCCTGGAGTTGGATAGTCGCCTGTGAAATACCAGTCGCCTGAATGACCTGGAATAGCTTTATGCAGGTTGGGTACGGTCTGGTACAACACCTCTACTTCCGCCTTCAGCGTTTTTGGCTTTACTATCTCAGAAATCTTTTCAGAAATCTGATCGTCAGTAAACGGATCGTACAATTCTTTTACAAAGTTGGGAGCTTCCTTATTATCTGCATGCATCACGCATTTTTCGTACACCTCGTCCAGCAAATGCTCTTTGCCATGGTCTTCCAATAGTTTCAACACCGCCCTGAAAGCGATGAAGTCCTTCATCTTGCTCATGTCGATGCCATAACAATCTGGAAAACGGATTTGAGGGGCAGAAGACACCACCACAATTTTCTTTGGCTCCAGCCTGTCGAGCAAAGTCAAAATGCTTTTCTCAAGCGTGGTGCCTCTCACGATACTGTCGTCAATCACCACCAGCGTATCTACCTTTTTCTTTACCACCTCATAGGTAGTATCATAAACGTTCGCTACAAGATCATCACGGTGCTGGTCGTCGGTAATAAAAGTACGCAGCTTGGCATCTTTGATCACCAGCTTTTCCACCCGGGGTCTGAACGAAAGTATCTCCTCCAGCTTCCTGGGGTCAGTGATCTTCTCTTTCAAAATCACTTTCTTCCTTTGCTTGATCAGGTATTTCTCCATGCCCGCCATCAGCCCAAGAAATGCAGTTTCAGCGGTATTGGGTATATAACTGAAAACTGTGTTTTGCAAATCGTGGTCAATGGCCTTCAGTACCTGAGGCACCAGTAGCTCGCCCAGCATTTTTCTTTCCTGGTAAATATCAGGGTCGGAGCCCCGGCTAAAGTAGATGCGTTCAAACGAGCACGACTTCTTCGGTAGCTTTTTAATAAACTTCTCTTCCCTATAGCTCCCATCCTTCTCGATGATCAACGCACTACCGGGTTCTATCTCCTTAATATCAGAATAGTTGATACCAAAAGCAGTTTTGATGGCAGGCTTCTCTGAGGCTACCACCACCACTTCGTCGTCGGCATAGTAATAGGCGGGTCGGATGCCGGCAGGATCCCGGGCCACAAATGCCGAGCCGTGCCCAATAAGGCCCGCCATGGCATAGCCACCGTCAAAGTCTTTGCATGAGCGCTTCAATACCCTTTTGAGGTCAAGTTTCTCTTCAATGATATCAGTAATTTCCTGGTTGCTGAAGTCGTCTTTGTACTTATCGAAAAGCAGCTGATTTTCCTCATCAAGGAAATGACCCATTTTCTCCATCACAGTCACCGTGTCGGTCTTCTCCTTGGGGTGCTGGCCCAACTCGATCAGCTTTTTAAAAAGCTCATCCACATTGGTCATATTGAAATTACCGGCCACCACCAGGTTACGGCTCCTCCAGTTATTCTGGCGCAAAAATGGGTGACACTTTTCTATGCTATTGACGCCGTGCGTGCCATACCTCAGGTGCCCCAGCCAAAGCTCACCAGTAAATCCATAGTTCTTTTTCAGCCATTCAGCATCGAAGTATTTCTCTCCGCCCTCTCTCTCGGCCTTCTTGTACTTCTTCATCACCTTGTCGAAAATCAGAGAAACAGCTTGATTTTCGATAGACCGGTATCGGCTGATATACCTGTAGCCGGGCTCAATATTTATTTTGATATTGGCTACTCCGGCTCCATCCTGCCCTCTGTTGTGCTGCTTTTCCATCAGCAGATAGAGCTTGCTGGCGCCATAGGCCGGCGACTGGTACTTATCAATGTAATATTGAAGAGGTTTTCTGAGCCTGATGAGCGCTATACCGCACTCGTGTTTAATTTGATCACTCATAATTGGGTTACCGGGAAGGGTATTTGCTGAATTACTTGGATTAAACTGTCAGGCTTTAAAAAAAAGAACACCAGCATAAAAACAAGAAGGCAAGCCGTCATGATCTGGCCTGCCGTAAGTGTTTCCATTTCGGAAGTATCTTTTTCCTCCACCTTCAAAAACATGAAGTAGGGTATCTTTAAGTAATAAAATAGTGCAACCACAGTGTTTCCTGCTGCTATCAGGAGAACAATTAACAACAAACTCCCCGAAGAAGTTTGCCATTCGTTCCAAAGTGATGAAAAAATGTAAAGCTTTCCGGTAAACCCAGCCAGCGGGGGAAAGCCCACCAGCGACATCATGGCGACCAGAAATGCGACGGCAAGGAAAGAATGTTTTTTACCAAGACCCTTGTAGTCATTGAAAGAGAACTTTTGCTCCCTTTCCATATGATCTACCAGATAAAAGGCCAAGTAATTCATAAAGAGATAAATGAAGATGTAAAAGTAAAAACTTGTTACCGCAAATCCATCACTTATCGCAATTGGTAATACTAAAAATCCTGCCTGAGCTATCGAAGAATACGCTAGCATCCGTCGCACGTTGCTCTGGTTCAATGCCGCCATATTGCCAAAAATAATAGAAACGGAGGCCATGAAAATCAAAAACTGACTGTAACTGCTAACTGCCGAAAAGCCTTCTGTGAGCCTTAAGAGCACAATCAGGCCGCCGATTTTAGGCACAACAGAAAAAATGGCCGCTACAGGCACGGGAGCGGTTTGGTAAATATCCGGCGTCCAAAGGTGCATGGGAAACAGAGCGATCTTGAAGAAAATGCCCATCAACAGGAGTACTATCGAAAACAAGGCCAGTGGTTCGTTGGCTTGTTGTAGCTGTGTGAAAAAAGCTTCTGTAGTAAATGCCAGTGACCCGGTGAGGCCATATAGCAAGGAGATGCCATACAACATCAGGCCGCTGGCGAATGCCCCAAACAACAAATACTTGATCCCTGCCTCAAAGTTGAGTTTTTTGAACCCAAACACAGTAAGAATATAACCGCTGATCGAGGTAAGTTCAAGCCCCAGGTATACTGAAAGCAATGTAGTGCTGCTCACCATGAGCATGCCGCCCAATGCAAGCGAAAGAAGGATATAATAGTATTCGGTCCGAAGCTGCAGGCCGGTTCCAAAAAGAAGGGTGAGCGCCAGGGCAAGAAGAATAATGGCTTTGGAAAACAACGCATGCCGGTCGGCTGTTAGCTGCCCGGAAAACAGCAAGCCTCCATCAGGCATTTGCACCCACAAAGGCAAAATGAGCCACAGCGCTACGAATGCAAAAAGCATCGAAAGCACCAGCAACAATAACGGTCGCTTGCCCGATGTGATCAGGTCAACTATAAGAAGTAGTATTATTCCAGCACCGATTGCTAACTCAGGCCCCACCTGATTGAGGCTTCCCAGGGCTTCCAGCAACTGAAACGATAGGCCTTCCTTGTGCATAGTTAGCTGCCTTCTGAATTAAGTGACTGGATGATGGTATTTCCATTTTCGAAAACCAGCTCTTTTAGCTGGTTAATGCTTCCGTTCATTAAGTCGAGAAGGAAATGAGGAAAAATGCCAAGCAAAAGCACGATAAAAATCAATGGTATGAACATCAGCCACTCCCGGTTGGTAAGCTCGGTCAGCATGTCCTTCCAGGCCACCTCCCTAAGCGCCAACCTGCCGTAGAACATGCGCTGCAAGGTCCAGAGGTAATACGCAGCGGAAAGAATCAGACCAAAGGTAGCCAGCACGGCCATCCATTGTGGTACCTGCCCATTGATTGATGAGGACTGAAATGCTCCAAGGAAAACCAGCAACTCGCCAATAAAACCGGAAAGGCCGGGTAGACCCAGAGAGGCGAAGAAGAAGAAGACAGTAACAGCTGTAAAATAGGGCATTTTCTCTGCCAGGCCGCTATAGTTCTCAATCATTCTATCGTGCGTACGGTCGTAGAGCACTCCTGCTATCAGGAACAGCGCTGCGGAGATGAACCCGTGGCTCACCATCTGAAACACGGCGCCAGCGTACCCTTCGGTGGTGCCGGCGGCAATCCCCAGCAGCACAAAACCCATATGGGAAACAGAAGAGTAAGCGATCAACTTTTTTAAATCGGACTGGGCCATGGCATTGAATCCCCCGTAGATAATGGCTATCACCCCTAAGAAACCTACCCACCAGGAGTAGTCCAGCGCCGCTTCCGGAAAAATGGGATAGGCTATCCTCAATAACCCATAGCCTCCAATCTTCAGCAAGATGCCCGCCAGCACAACCGACACAGGCGTAGGTGCTTCCACGTGGGCATCAGGTAACCACGTGTGAAAAGGAACGGCTGGCAGCTTGATAATGAAGCCTACGAAAAGGAATAAGAACGCCAGCGATCGAATAGAAACGCCTCCCCACTCCTTGAGGTAGGTGGGATCCAAAATGCTTCCTGCAATAAAGTTGGCCGGGTCGCTCATATGCAGGAGATTGAAAGTCCTGACCAGCCTGCCATCAGCCAATATTTCGGTGGGATCGGAAACAGATATATAGAGGCCAATCATGGCCACGAGGATCAGCACTGAGCCGACCAAAGTATATAAGAAGAATTTTATCGACGCATATTCTCTTCTGACACCCCCCCAAATACCGATCAGGAAGTACATGGGCAGGAGCATAAATTCGAAGAAAATGTAGAAGAGGAAAAAGTCGAGAGCCACAAAACAACCGATAATGGAGCTGCTCAACAGCAGGTACAACGCAAAATAGCCTTTCACTTGTCTATTGATCGACCACGAGCTGATCATGCCTATTACCAAAATAAGTGTGGACATCCACAGCAGCGGCACACTCAGTCCATCAACGCCGAGCAGGTAGTCGATAGACAACACACCCCAGCTTCCCAAGTCCATAGTGATCCAATCCGCTTTTTCCACAAATTGAAAGCTTTCAATGGAATAGCTTCCGCTGCTTTCTGGAAATTGGTAAAACTGAAACAGCAGGATACTGCTGCCTGCCAGCTGCAATAGCACCGCTCCCAATGATACCCATCGAATGGCAGTGGCTTGCCTGTCTTTCATCAGCAACACTATCAGCGCTCCTGCAACAGGTGTCCATATAATTAGCGATAACAGATAGTTCATCATTGGCTTACTTAATCAAGATCCAGGTAACGACCAACAAGGTGAAAAATAATGACCACGCAATGTATTTCTGCACAGCCCCTCCCTGGAAAGATCGTGCAATGTTACCAAAAAATTCAGTGATTCGAACCGTGAGCAGTACCAGGCCATCCACCACTTTCTTATCAAACCACCCTACTACTACCGAGGCTACCACCATCAAAACACCTGTCAAATTGACCAGGGGATCAATCAATCGCCGATCAGCCCAGGATGACGCTTTCGTTAGTTGGTTGAAAGAATACACTACCGTTTGATCATAAAGCTCGTTGAGGTACCAATTATTAAAAGACAACTCACTCCAAAAACCAGCCTTCGCAGTCGTTTCCTCCAATTCCGCAATAGCCTGATGTTCATCTTCGTCATACATCACGTACCCCAGGCCGACGCCCGTGAGAGAAGCCAATATCGAAATAACAGCTATTGTCTTATGCGGAATCTCGTTGGTAGTCTCAAGATAAAGGCCAGAAATGGTGGAACGGCCAGTGGCTACCAGGTCCATCAGCCAACTGCCTTGTCCGAAGGGGTTCCAGTTGAACCAAATCCAAAGACTGCCTCCCGCCAATACCATTAAAGGAATGGTGATCAGTTTGCCATTTTCTGTCAGGCCGCTCTTCTCGCCTAATCCTGGTGTCTTATTGCTTCCGAAAAAAACCAGCATGACCAGCCGACTCATATAAAAGGCCGTTAGGAACGCACTGAACAGCGCAAGTATTGGCACCAACCATCTTACCCCACCCTCGGCTGAGGCCCATGAGAAGGCTTTTGTAATAATCGCATCCTTTGACAGAAAACCTGAGAACATGGGAATGCCAGAAATGGCCAATGCCAGTAAAAGGAAAACCAGAAAGGTGGTAGGCATATATTTTTTGATACCCCCCATCAGCCGCATGTCCTGCGCATCGAAGTGGGCGTGGGTTTCATGAGCAAAACGGTGCATAGCATGGATAATACTGCCTGCGGCGAGAAAAAGACCTGCCTTGAATGCTGCATGAGTGGCCAAATGGAAGAGGCCTTCCTCTCTCCCACCAACCCCGAGCGCCAGCACCATGAACCCGAGTTGTGAGATGGTGGAGAAAGCCAGTACCTTCTTGATGTCATATTGAGAAATGGCTGCCACAGCACCCATCACAGCAGTGATGGCACCAATGAAAGCCACTATAGACAGAGCAGGTGGTGTAAAGAGGAAAAATACCCTTGCGACAAAGTAAATCCCCGCCGCCACCATGGTAGCAGCGTGAATGAGAGCAGATACTGGTGTGGGGCCTTCCATAGCGTCTGGCAGCCACACCTGCAAAGGAAACTGTGCAGACTTGCCTACCGCCCCACCTAAGAGGCAAATGGAAATCACCGTGAACATAAACGGTGACGAGGTGATCAGCTCACCGTTTCTTTCAAAATTAAAGACCTCTCCTTTCCATTGCACCGCATCCACCATCGTCTGTAGCTCACTGATGCTTAGTGTTCTAAAAATGGCATAGATCAAACAGATACCTATCAGAAAACCAAGATCGCCTACCCGGTTGACAAGAAAAGCCTTAAAGGAAGCCAGGGCGGCCGACTCCTTTTTGTACCAAAACCCAATGAGGAAGTATGAAGAAGTGCCCACCAACTCCCAAAAACAAAAAATCAACAGCAAGCTGTCGGCCAATACAATGCCCAGCATGGAAAAGGTGAACAAACCAAGACAGGCGAAATACCTGTTTTTCCCCGGGTCATCCTTCATGTACTCCAGCGAGTACACATGCACGAGCAAAGACACCGTGTTGACAATGACCAGCAAGAGCTGTGTAATACCTGAAAGAGCCAGCGAAAACGAGAATTCGGTAGTCCCCACCTTCCACCATGAAAGAGAGAGCAACGACTCGGGAACACCAAAGTTGATGCCGAAAATAAGCCACGACAAAAGGGTGCTAACCGCCAGGAGTGAAGTGGAAAATTTTCCCAGGCCACTCTTTCTTTTTCGCCACAACACCAGCCCTATTACAAATGACAGCAAAGGTAGCAGCCACAAGACAGCTATGGCACTCCAAATCCATATGTTGGTAGGTTGCTGTTCCATCTATTCTTCCACCAGGCTGCTTATTTCGTCGAGATTAGTCGTATGATATGTTCTGTAAAGCTTCAATATAATTGCCAGCGCCAACGCCGTTTCGGCAGCGGCAATAGTAATCACCACGAGGGCAAAAAACTGACCATCGAGCCTTTCAGGGTACAAGGCGTTGAAATAGACAAAGTTGATATTGGCAGCATTGAACACAAGTTCCACTCCTATCAGTACGGCAATCACATTCTGTCGGGTGAGCACCAGGGCCACACCAGCCGAGAAAACGAAGGCGGATAGTAAAATGTAAATAGAGTTACCCATGCCCCTCCCCTTTGAACCGTGCGATTGTGGCGGCACCCACCAGCGCCACAAGCAGCAATACGCCTACAATTTCGAACAGAATGAAATAATCTGTGAGGATGGCCATTCCCAGGCGCTGTATAGCATGAGGCACCACAACGGCCTCTGTAGCAGGAAACCCTTCCGAAAAGTACACAATAGTAGTAAAGAGTGCGACAGAGAATACTACTCCCAACACTGTTCGGTTAAGCTGAGTTAGTATCGGCTGACCAGCTACCCTATTGGTGAGCATGATACCGAAAACCAACAAGATCAGCACGCCCCCTATATAAATCATCAGCTGCGTGACTGCCACTAAATCGGCCTGTGCCAAAACAAACAATCCTGCCACGCCCAAAAACGTCAGCACCAAAAGAAAGGCCGCATAAAGCAGGTTTCTGGTGACAAGGATTCCCAGCACAGAAAGCACTACGAGTGCCGCAAAAATATAGTGAATAATACCAATGTCCATCAGTCGTCTTTTTTCGGTTTCATGATGGGCTTGGGCCTGAACACAGGCTTTTTAGCTTCCTCCGGTTTTTTCTCTTCCTCACCCTCCTGAGGTTCGGGTTTCTTCATCACAGGTTTCATGACCGGTATTTTTGGCTTCATCACTGGCTTCTTGGCTGTATTTGGCGAAGTCTCCCCGCCGGTATTGGCCTTTGGTGTCGCCTTTTCTTCCTCCTCAGCACTCTTTGGTGTTGCGGGCTTCATCACAGGCATCTTCGGCCTGAAAACCGGTTTTTTTGGCGACTCTGAGGAAGCTTGTGGTGATTCGCTGCCACCAGCGTCTGAGTCTTTTTTGGGCATCTGCGGCTTTATCGCAGGCATTTTTGGCCTAAAGACTGGCTTGGCTGAAGCGGCTGCTCCTGATGTTTCGGCAGTGCTGGCCTCTTTCGGCTGTCCCTGCTGCTTGGCTAGCTGCATTTCCTCAAAGGCCTTTTTCTTCTCGAGAATCTCCAACGGTGTCATTTCCGCAAAAGCAAAATTATGCTCCTTTACAGAAAAAGTACTGAAATCATACTCGCTGGTCATGGTGAGGCACTCCGTGGGGCATACTGTGGTGCAGAGTCCGCAGAAGCAACACTTGGCCATGTCGATATCGAACTTAGCAGCGTAAATGCGTTTGGAGGTGCCGTCCGAAGTCTTTCCTATTTCCTCCACTGCCCGCACTGGTTCAATGTCTATGCAATTGACCGGGCAAATTTTGGCACACTTGTCACACACAATACAGTCGTCAATTTCATTGTGGAGCTTGTATCTTCCATTATCGGGCACGGGCAGCTTTTCCTTTGGGTACTGCAAGGTCACTAGCCCTTCTCCCTCCCTGAAGTAATTGTCTTTAGCCACGGAGCCCAAAGCCCACTTTCCCGTCGATTTTTTCAGATGTCGGATAGAAAGCTGTAGTCCTTCCAGCAAGGTCTGAGTGCTGGTTTTAATATCCGACCAATAAGTAGTTTTTCCGTCTCTCATGCGATCATCCATAATCTCCAGATTCCACATAACAAAAGCAAGAGGATAGATGCCGGGGTGAGGTATTTCCAGCTCAGGTTCATGAGTTGGTCGATACGCAAACGGGGGTAGGTCCACCTGATCCACATGTGCATAAACATACCAATAAGGGCTTTCGACAATAGCCAAAACACTCCCCAAATATAGCTCATGAAGGAGCCTGGAGCCCCTGTTGTCCAGTCTGCCAGCTTCACCACGCCTATATTGGGTAGTGGCGTATTCCATGCCCCAAAGAACAAAATAGCTGCCAGCATACTCACCAGCATCATCATACCATATTCTGCCAGCATAAAAAAGGCCCACCTGAATCCCGAATACTCTGTGTGATAACCAGCGATCAATTCTGATTCTGCTTCCGGCAGGTCAAAAGGTGCCCGATTGCATTCAGCCAGCGAGGCAATAAAGAAAATGACAAATACCGGTATGAGCAACGGTGCCTGCACAATGTTCCAGGCAAAAACACCTCCCCATTGGCTTACATCCATAGACTTCACCACACCGAACAAATAGACTGCGTTGGGTGACTGAAGCCCTTGTGATAATGAGATTTCCTGCAAATCGAGGGACTGAGTGATCATGACAACACACAGGACTGAAAGGCCCAGCGGCACTTCATAGGAAATGATTTGAGCAACTGATCGAAGTGCTCCAAACAAAGAAAACTTGCTATTGGAGCCCCAGCCTGCCATCAAAATGCCAAGAACATCGAGTGATATGATAGCCAGCAGGTAGAAAACGCCAATTTCAAGGCCCGCTCCATCCCAGGCTCCACTTAGTGGTATCACTGCAAAGCCAGAAAATACAGCGGTAAATATGATGACAGGTGCCAGCTTGAAGAGCTTCCAGTCGGCGGCGGCTGGCACTATATCCTCTTTTTGGATGAGCTTGACGATGTCGGCCGTGGTTTGTAGAATGCCGAACTTCCCGGTTTCCATGGGCCCCATTCTGTCCTGGATAAAGGCAGATATCTTCCGTTCCGCATAAATGCCAAGCACAGCGTTGGTGAGAATGAGCGGTAAAAAGAAGAGAAAAGTGGTCATAGGGTGCTGGTTTCTCCGGTTATGCGAATATAAGATGAACAGATGAGTAATCCTTACGAAAGAAAGATGGGTTGGCTAAATCTGCAGTCTTGGCACATGTTCGGACTGCGCAGCTAATTTATCATGAAAACGATATCCTTTTGGTGTCTCTCAAAGAGGACACTGAAAGGGTTACTAACTCCCTCAGGGTCCCGGGACGGAGACCCCAAGGGGATTGCGTCACCCAGAGAACCTGGCGGAGACCCCAAGGCTCCTACTGGTTGTGCTAACTCCCTCACGGTCCCTGGCGGAGACCACAAGGGGATGCTTTTCCAAACAAGCTTATCATGAAAACAATAGCCTTTTGGTGTCTCTCGAAGAGGACACTGAAAGGGTTTACTAACTCCCTCAGGATCCCGGGACGGAGACCCCAAGGGGATTGCGTCACCCAGAGAACCTGGCGGAGACCCCAAGGCTCCTACTCCCAGAGATCAAACTTTTCCAACCTCACCTCCTCACCGAAGAACAGTCGGGTGGTTCCCTCAAAAGAAGCAGTGTAATCCGAAACAAAGAAGTGATTTTCATTAGTCCGGCTGGCAGCCTTCAGGTTATGAAGCTCCAAAAAGCCTTTCAGTGCCCTGGCAACTGTCACCGAAGAATCGATTACCTGCACTTTTCCATTATAGTAGGCTTCCACCTCCTTTTTAATCAATGGATAGTGTGTACAACCCAAAATCAACGCCGATATGTCGGACAGCATTGCCGACGATAGATACTGCTCAATGATGTCATGACTGATGCGGTTGTGCAGAAAGCCCTCTTCTATCATGGGCACAAGTAAGGGCGTTGCCAGCGCCTTGCACGCATTTTTGTTGCCCAAGCTTTGAATCTTTTGCTGGTACACGCCGCTTTGTACGGTAGCCTTAGTCCCTATCAGACCAATGGATGAATCAACATAGGTTTCCCGCACATAGTCCACTACGGGGTCAATCACGTTGAATACCTGGGCCTTTTTGCCAGCATACTCTTTCACCAGGTCGTAGGCTGCAGCACTGGCTGAGTTGCAGGCAATCAGAATGAGCTTACACCCCCGCTGAATGAGGAAGTCGGTAATGCGAACACTATAGGCCTGAATCGCAGCCACGGACTTTTCGCCATATGGAAGATGGGCGGTATCTCCGAAGTAGATGAGCTGCTCGTCGGGCAGGAGATCTTTGACAGCCCTGGCCACGGTGAGCCCACCAATGCCGCTGTCGAATATACCAATGGGGGAAGATGCACGCATGATTCAATTTTGACGCAATATGGGCTATCTCGTGGTGACTTCATTAAGGAATGTGGAAGAATTTGAGGAGGTTGGGGACTGAAGCGTTGAGGAGGCTGAAGGGGTTGAACAGGTTTATTCCACCAAAGCCGCAGACATGGAGCAAACAAACTTTGCGGCCGGCGCCAGCAGGCTTTCGACTTTGCGAGAGACAAAAAGAAGAAACTCCAACCACCACAGAGAGAGGGAGGGCCACAGAGAAAGAGTCCCGTAGGGACGGAATGTGGGTAACACCAACGGTGGCAACCTGCAACAAGGCTAAAAGTGCCGTAGGTACGACATATAAAAACAACAATACAACCATGAATCCACTAGTCCCCATGAGGGGGAAAACACCAAGGCGCAAAGAAAAAGAGGAAGGTTGAACCCTTGAAGAAGTGTTTCAAGGTGCGTGAAGACACGGCACCTTAACCTCATGGTGCGTAAGACAGAGCAAGAAAGCTTTACGGCATGCCCAGGGAGACTTGCGGCGTTGTGTGAGATAAAAAAAGAAGCTACGAAAAAGTATCTCAAGGTGTGTGAAGACACGACACCTTAACCTTTGGGTGCGTGACGGCGACGTACCCTAACCTACAGCCAAAAAAATCCCGACAGGTGCTGACCAGTCGGGATTGCAAGTAAAGAGGTGAGTAATTTAGATTGAAGTATCAAGGTAAACAGACTACCGGACACTTCAAAGATAATTATTAGCTTAGCGTGTCAGCGCCATCAAAAGATCATGCTCAGTAATGATGTGCACTTTGTTCGCTTCATCTCTCACCAAAAGCGCCTTATTGTCTTTGTTGATGAGAGAAGAAAGCACATCGACTGTGTTGTCCATGCCCACAAATTGGAAAGACGGATCCATTACCTCACTTACAGGCTTGTCTTTGATGCTCGGATCCTGGATCAAGCTATTTAGCAGCTTGGTCTCGTGCACACTACCTACAAAATGGTCTTTATCCGCCACTGGAAGCTGTGAAATGCCATCAATATTGAAAACTCCGATCACATCGCCCACTTTCATATTCTTGTTCACTGTTGTCAGCTTAGTATAGCCATTGCGGCGCTTGATAATATCTCTGGCAGTAGCAAATATTCTCTCTTCCAAAAACCCATGGTTACGCATCCAGGCATCGTTGTACACCTTCCCCAGATAGCGTGTGCCGTGGTCTGGCAGTATGATCACCATTACATCACCGTCTTTCAAATGCTCTTTTGCGTATTCAAGTGCACCGTATGCAGCCGAGCCACACGACCAGCCCACGAAAAGTCCTTCTTCTCTGGCTAATCGCCGGGTCATGATGGCAGCATCCTTGTCCGTTACTTTCACAAAGTGATCGATGGTTGAGAAATCAACATTCTTGGGCAAGATGTCCTCGCCAATACCTTCAGTGAGGTAAGGATACACCTCGTTGGAATCAAAAATGCCAGTCTCTTTGTATTTTTTGAACACTGACCCGTAGGTATCAATACCTACTGTGACAATGTCAGCCTTTTGCTCTTTCAGGTATTTACTGGTACCGCTAATGGTTCCTCCTGTGCCGACGCCAGCAGCATAATGCGTTATTTTACCCTCCGTGTCTTTCCATATCTCCGGCCCCGTTGACTCATAGTGAGCCTTGTAGTTGGAAAGATTGTCGTACTGATTGGGGTAAAGTGAGTTTGGAATCTCCTTGTTGAGCTTTTTTGCCACAGAGTAGTACGACCTTGGATCATCAGGTTCTACATTGGTGGGGCAAACGACCACTTCCGCCCCTACGGCTCTCAGGATGTCTATTTTTTCCTGCGACTGCTTGTCGGCCATGGTAAAAATGCAGCGATAGCCTTTGGCGATGGCAACCAGCGCAAGGCCCATGCCCGTGTTCCCGCTCGTGCCTTCTATGATAGTGCCTCCGGGCTTGAGCAGCCCTTCCTTCTCGGCATCCTCAATCATTTTGAGTGCAATCCTGTCCTTCACAGAATTGCCAGGATTCATGTATTCGACCTTCACCAGGATGGTACCTTTTATGCCTGCCGACACCTTGTTCAGCTTCACCAAAGGGGTGTTTCCTATGGTCTCAACGATATGGTTATAGTAGTTCATCAATTTTGGATTTGTTAAACAAAGTTAGGCAAAACTCATCGGGTTGCGAAAAAGAAATCGGTAACAAATGGTTAAATTGGATAGCAGCACGTGCTGTCTGCTCATTCTTTATATTTGCACACAGAAGCGATAAACATGCGACAAACCTTGACTATCGCCGTAGACTTTGACGGCACTATTGTAGAACACGCTTACCCGAAAATTGGGAAGCCCATCCTGTTTGCTGTCGAGACGCTCAAAGCACTGCAAAAACGCAATCACCGGCTAGTGCTTTGGACAATAAGGGAAGGCAAGTATCTGGAAGACGCCATTGCTTACTGTAAAAACCAGGGCCTTACTTTTTATGCAGTTAATGAGACTTTTCCCGGAGAAGGATTTGAAGAAGGACAAAGTCGAAAAGTGAATGTTGATCTATTTATCGACGACCGCAATGTTGGCGGACTGCTTCCCTGGGGTGAAATATGGAAAATGATTGAGGGGGATGAGATGGAAATGGCAAAGGAAGCCTCAAAGAAGGGGTTTTTGCAACGGATTTTTGGTGGGTAAACAGGGAAAAATACTTGTTTAGCACTATATCCTTTCGGTGTCTCTCGCAGAGGACACTGAAAGGGTTGGATAAACTGTGGTTGTGCTAACTCCCTCAGAATCCCTGGCGGAGACCCCAAGGGGATACTTTCCAACCAAGCTTATCATGAAAACGATAGCCTTTTGGTGTCTCTCAAAGAGGACGCTGAAAGGATTCCCTCAGGGTCCCTGGCGGAGACCCCAAGGGGATGCTTTTCCAAACAAGCTTGCCATGAAAACGATATCCTTTCGGTGTCTCTCGAAGAGGACGCTGAAAGGATTCCCTCAGGGTCCCTGGCGGAGACCCCAAAGGGAAGGGTTGGATCAAACATGGTCGTGCTAACTCCCTCAGAGTCCCTGGCGGAGACCCCAAGGGGATGCTTTTCTAAACAAACTTATCATGAAAACGATAGCCTTTTGGTGTCTCTCGCAGAGGACACTGAAAGGGTTGGATAAAATGTGGTCGTCCCAATTCCCTCAGGGTCCCTGGCGGAGACCCCAAGGGGAAGGGGATAATTTTTCAAACTAGCTTAGATGTGGGTAAAGAGTGACAGCCATTGCATCAAAAAAGGCCAGCACTGCGCTGACCTTTCATTCTAATATTCTCGTCTATCTAGTCGCCTTTTATCTCCTCCGGCCTACTTTATAGTTGCCTCTATATCTTGAGGAGGCACTTCTTCTGTGGCCTCTTGGCTCAAAGCGGAGGTTTGCCTTCAATGACACAATTGGGCCTGTGATAGACACCGTTTCCACCGTGAAGCTGTTAGGATCTTCCGTAACCGTCGAAAAGGCCTGCTTGTAGCTCCCGATTGGGAATCTGCCTTCAAGTCCAACATCTATATAGTTGGTTACATTGTAAGATACACCTACAAGGGGGTAAAACGAATTCGCCCTCCCTGTATCGGAGCCCTCTTCATCGAGGCCAGTGTTGGCACTTCTTTTATAGGTTCGTTGGATAAAGTTGATCGAGGCACCAGCACCCACGTACGGAAAAATTTTGTCTTTGGCGAGTGTCTGAAATTCATACAAAAAATCAAGAGAAACAGGCATGATCTTGATCTTCAGGTACTCTTCCCTACTGAGTCCGCCAAGGTTGATGGGGTCAGATTGGTCGCTGGTGGAGAACTGGCCCACCGAAAGCCTGCCAAAATAACTATCGTACACCCGGAAACCAACACCTCCACCATAGTACAAACCTCCACCCAGCTTCATATCGAAACCTGTTAGATAGGAGTCATTGTTCCAATAGCCCAGGGAAGGCTTGTAGTATCCCCCTTCCACATTGAGGTAGGTAAGAGAGGCCTGTCCAAAGGCAGCTTGCCCGGCAAAAATAAAAAGCACTAGTAAGGCTGGTATAAATCCACGCATACATTTAAAAGTAAGTGGTTTCAATATCTTCTTATCCATTTCAAATCTAACATCAATCGCCGCCTGAAGCACCGCCCTGATTGTGACACGTATTTAAGCCGTCATTCAGCCTGTCTGTAGCTTCCTTAATAGCAGCATTTCTTTTGGTGTTTGCCTCATTGGTCATCGTGGTTTTGGCGGCCGCCGCTTTTGCTAGGTTAGCTGCCAGCTGGTTCGAAATAGCCGTCAATTCGAGATTCAGCAGCAATGTGCTATTATATAAGTTAATGGCGTACATCAACGTATTCAAAATGTTCAATAATTCTACCTCAGCCGGTGTAAAAACAGTGGAGCTGGCTATGCTGGCTGCGAAAGCATCATATTGCGACCTAAAGAATAGGTTTCTCTCCGTGTAGCGGGTGTTTGCCGCTGCGATGCTCGCTGTGCGCAGGGCGATGGCTGCTTGAATGTTTTCTGAATCTTTGGCACTAACTAGCACCAACTGCGCATTGTATGCTGAGTCGATTTGGTTCACCGTTACATTATAGGCTCGTCTCGCTGCTGCTTCGCAATCCAACTCCAGTGCATTCACCGCACTCACCTTTGTTTCAATCAACGGCACAGTAACTTCCAATAAACGGCCTCCATCGTTCAATACCCGACCCCCAGTGGGCAATGTCATGGTTGGCACAAGCGGAGCTAGCTGAGGGTATTCTTTCAAAAGCCCTTGTATTGTTGCAATCAACGAAATCAAGTTACTGTTGGGGTCGCTCACCCCATCCTTTACTTGTGTAGGCAGCGAGTTGACATTCAAGCCTTTAATGGCATTCTTTTGAGAGGTTGACAGCGCCTGGGCCAATGCTGTGAGCTGATCACGCACAGCGGCCAAAGCCGCAGGGTTTGTATTGACATTTGCCAGGTTGTTGCCGAAAGCCGTTTGGCCATCGGTATTCATGCTCCCTGGCGTGATATCATCTGGTGTAACATCTTCCAATGTCACGTCACCGACGTCAATCCCCCCTGATGGAAACTCATAATCAAAATTGGGCACAGGGCCTACGATCTGCTGCTCGCAGTCCGAAAAAATGAGCAGCATCGCCACCAATACCGACCCCTTTAAAAGTATTCGTTTCATTGACTTTGAATTTTGACCCTAACTGACGCCCCTACCGAAAAGTAATTGACTGAGCCAGTTGATAATAACAACTTTCAAAGCGCAATTTACTAGTAATTTGCTTCTTAAGTTGCAATCTTATCGGATAAATTATAATATTTTAAGTAATGATAATAAATGATTTTTAATAAAAGAAGGATGCAAAGCTCTAAGTGACCTGTCTGTTTGCCGGTACTTCATCAGGCTTTCTCCATCGTTTTGGTTGCGGAGATACTCATAGGTGAACAAAAACTGATTGGCGGGCCGCACCTGAAGGTATTTGTTTTTATAAAATGCCTTTGGAAAAAGTGGCATCGCCCATTGGACGCCCCCATTGAAGCCCCTGGCAGAGGCTGTCATGTACAAGCCCATTTCATTGTTGCCAAACTGCCGAAACAGTTCTATGCGAGAACCATAGTCTTCATAGAGAAACCGTTCGAAGGAAACCTTCGTCCAGAGGTCGTGTTGTGGAAAGGAATGCATCCACCACACCCCCCCGCTTACATACTCTAGTGGCTCCCGGTACAGCACCCGCTCATCGTAGGCATAGGAGGCCGACAGGTTGACGGCTGCTCCAAAATAATTCCTTCCTGTTCTGATCACATAGTCTGCGCTTACTCCGTATTGCCGGTTGAGGAACGTGCCGGCAGAGGCGACGAAAAGGTGGTTGGGGACAAAGGATTTGGTATAACTCAGGCTGACCTGCCCCGGCCTGCTGCTGAAGCCGAGCCTGCGCTCGAAGTCGTTTTGAATGGGGAAGATCCACTGCACATCGGCGCTGAGGCCAAAAGGCAACAAATAATTGATTTTGGGGGCTAGTGCCAGTTGCGTACGAAATATGTCAAACTCGTCACCAAATTCAGCAAAAACCACAGGAGCGATGGAGATATCCAGCTTATAAGGCCACCCGCCGGCAACCGATGGCTTTGTTCTTCTCAACGATCTATCATCTTTTGTTGCAGCCGTCACATTGCCGCCGCTCAGAGTAGTCCATGGGCTGCCGTACCACATGAGCGTGAGGGCCACCGTGTCCGATTTTGCCACCCAATCAGGCAGGTCGTTGAGCAGCACCGCCGGATTGCGGTGCAAGCGGTACTCTAACGTATAATGTCCTCTTCCCTGCTCGTCTTTGAAATATTGAATGTTCTCTGCACCTTTGGTTTGCAACAGCTCTATGAGTGAATCAGCAGGCTGAGCAAGCGCCTCCGAAAAGGCAAAGAGCATAACCAACGCTATTGTGATAAAAATATTGCTTCCGAAAAGGCGCATGAAAATTGGATTTCTACTCACAAGTATACTGCTTTTTGCAGGAACCCTGCGCCCCTGCCTGGCACAATTTACCCTTACGGGGCAATCTGGCAACTTCCTTGTGCCGGAAGCCAGGGTGATTGGAGATAAAAAAATTGCCTTTGGCAGCAGCTTTCATCCTCAACAAGAGGCCCTCATTCTCTATCCCAGCAGACGAGGGACACACGAAATTCACAACTTTGTCACCCTTGGTTTCCTCCCATTTATGGAGCTTACGTTCAACCTCACTCCTATCATTGACGCTCCCTTAGACTATGGCATAGGTGATCGATCCGGGAGCATGAGATTCCTGCTCAAAAAAGAGACCAGTAAGTTTCCAGCTTTGCTTTTTGGGATGTATATCCCGCTGGGCACGAGCAATTTTGTGGATTCCAACTTTATTACAGGCACCAAGCATTTCAATTTAGGTGGCAAGGAGCTCACCCTGTCAGCAGGGGTTGGTATTCCCTGGGTAGTGAGAACGCTGATATTCACAGGATTTGATTCGATCGATATTGTAAGAAAAGAGAATGACTACCAGGTAGGCGTGTTTGGTTCAGCCAGGGTACCATTATCAAGCTTTTTGCTAGTCTCGGCAGAGTACGAATCCCGCAATGTGAATGTGGGTCTGATAGGGAAGCTTTTTAATGACAAGTGTTTCGCCAAATTGTATACCCTCAACTTCAAAACTGTTGGTTTTGGGGTGAGTTATAGTGGGACGGTGAAGTGAGAGGATGGTTAATGGTTAATGGTTAATGGTTAATGAACCAACGATGGTCCGCTGTTAGTGTTTCTTGAAGGGAAGGCGGAAGGCAATCGGAAAGTAGCAGGAAGAGGAAGGAAAGAGGGGTCTGAATACGGAACACCGGAGACAGGCATCGGTAGAGACTGTTCAGAAAAGTGTGTCATAAGTATAAGTAAAAATAAAGTGAGAACTTATGACAGAAATGGAATCAAAGAAACCACCTCGGAGTGAGTTGGAGCAACTTTTCGAGGAAGCATTACAGACACTTAAGTCAGGTAA
>NZ_JAVKCH010000041.1:0-6037 GCF_040222815.1 Imperialibacter sp.
TGTAGCTACCGCTGCTGGTTGGGTACCTACTATCGATGCTACTTCAGGGCAGGCTTCCGGACTTCTCAATGGCACTTACACTGTCGTGGTAACTGATGGAACTGGCCCTGGTGCTGGCTGTACTACTTCTGCTCAGGTGACTATTGCGCTTACCAAGCTAGCCATCGCTTACAACCCAGCAGCTAACCTGACCAATCCTAGTAACTGCGGTTCTCTTAACAATGGCATACTTAATGTCATTGGAGTAACTGAAAATGCTGCCGTACTCGCCACTTATGACTACACTGTCTTTAAAAGCGGCGTCTCCTTTGCTACAGGTGATGAAACTTCTACAACAGTAACCGGACTTACCCCTGGTAGCTATTCTATAGAAATAACCAGTGGTAACACACTGTGTGATTCCAATCCTTTCACTTTCACTGTTACCGATGCGTCGATAGCACCTACCGCTACTGTAGCCATCACCAATAACGTCTCTTGCGACCCGGCTACTCCGATGGGTGCCGCTACTGCTAACCTGACTAACAGCGACGGGGGTACATATACTTATCAGTGGTTCTTCGGGGCTGTTGGAAACACCACCACGCCTCTGGTAAATGGTGGTACGACTAACGGGTCTGTTATCGTTATCAACGCTGGAACACCTCAAACTGTCTCAGGACTGGCTGCCGGTAACTACTGGGTTCGCATCACTGACACACAAGTACCTTCTAATACTTGCTCGGTCGATAAGGCTGCTGTGATCATTGACGATCAGGACGACATAACGTTAGTGGGTGTTAATGTTGTTCCATCGACACAGTGCTCGCCTGTAAATGGTTCTATTGAAATCGATGAACTCACTGTTGTGGACGCAGGCGGAACCACTTCCCTTAACACATTTGCTCAGCTTGACGACTTTACATTTACCCTGTACAATGCGGCACTTGTAGAAATCGTCGGTGGCATCACCCAGGGTACAACAACAACCTTTCCAATTGCCAATTCGCTGGCAGCAGGAACTTACTTCGTTTCCGCCGCCAATGCGTTTACATGCCAGTCAGCTACTTTACAGGTCGATGTACCTGATGGAACAACCGACCCAACCATCACCTTCACGAAAGTCGACAACACAAGTTGTACGGCAACTGGCAACGGTTCCATTACTGTTACCTTAACGGGAGGCGTAGAAATAACTGGAAACTACACCTATCAGTGGTATCAGGGGGCACTTAACAACACAGGTACTCCGGTTGGAGGTCCGGTAGCCGCCACAACAACAAGCACTATCAATACCTTGCTTGGCGGAACCTATTGGGTTGAAATTACCGACAATGCTGCAACTAACTTAGGCTGTGTATACAAAGAAGAGTTTACCCTGCCCAATACTTTAGAGACACTATCTATACCATTGGTGCAAATCACGCCTATTACCGCTAATACCCATTGCGTGACGCCTAATGGTTCAGCGACTGTAGACAATATCTTGATAAATGGGGCCGTTACTGATCCGACAACGCTTTCAGATTACACTTTCAACTGGTATCAGAGCGATGGTACGACTCTAATCACTCAAACAGATGTTACTGTCCCTGTTTACGCTCAGTTTGTAGGTGGAAACTATAAAGTGCAAGTCGTCAATGACAATACCGGTTGTTCTTCGGCACTAACTTCCTTCACCATTGGACAGACACTTGACAGACCAAATATTGCGGGTGCAAATACCAACCCAGTGAATTCACTGAGCTGTGATCAAACCAATTTCCCTAATGGTTCTATTACTGTGACCCCGGATGGTACTGGCACGCCGATGGTGGGTTACACCTATGTTTGGTACAACGCACCTTTGACAGGCATCGGGGCTGCCACACCTCTAGCATCTACGAGCAATGCACTTACAAGTGTCGGGCCAGGCGTTTATTCTGTCGTAGTGACAAAAACCTCTTCCGGCTGTACTTCACAGAGGGAAATTACTGTCACTGGCAGCCCATCAGGCAACCCTGATATCAGCACCGTTATTTCAGGTATTACTCCTACTGACGTAACAACATGTAATCCAGGAACAAATGGCTCATTGACTGCAAACCTTGCTGTTGGGGCAATAGCCGATTACAACTGGTTCTGGTACTACGATGATAAGACAACACCAGTGGCTACAGGCGACAATTCTGGCTCGGTAACTGTCAACAACAATGCAGTGACAGGGCTTCCCGATGGAGATTATTTCCTCAGAATGCAGGACAAAGCAACGGGTTGTTTGACTGGCTTTGCTACTCAAACTGTTAATGTTGATCCTGCCGCCCAGATTACCATCAATATTTTTGCCACCCAACCGGGCGATTGTAACGGGCCTACGGGAGAGTTAAGAATAGAGGCTACCAATGCGTCTGCCCCTAATTTTTCCTTTGAGATTTACAAAGGTGAGAGCGATCTGGCCGCTACGAAAATTCTTATTGCAAGTAGCACTAGTGATGCTAGCGATGATCCAGGAATTGTCGATAACGACAATGCAAGCTATGTCAACGGAAATGGAGTTGATGATGGCATTGCTCAGGACTATGTTGTGTCGCAAATGATTAATGACACTTATACGGTTGTTGCTACCAACCTAAGTTCGATGTGTACTGAAAGAAAGGTCTTCGTTCTGTTCTATTCAGAAGTGCAACGAGTGGATGTAGACCCATTGATCACCACCCAGGCATTAAACTGCCAGCCATATGCTGATGGAACCGGTGCAGGCGGCACGGGTGGAAACACTGGCGAGGTGGACGTAACCCTTAGGGTGCCATTTGGAAATGGAAACACTCACGATGATTTTAGAATATTTCTTTATCCAACTACGTCGGTAAGTCCACAACCCGATATGACAAATGGTGATGGAGATCCGGGAACCTGGGAAACTGGAGATATCTCCAACCCAAGACCTGCAATCGTCCAGTCGGTTGCCGGGACGATTGTTGGCCAGGGGTATCAAATCGACTACACACTTGGCGGAGGTGCCTTCTCGGCTGGCATGACCGTTTTGGGGCAGACAAGCGGAGCCACAGCGATCATCAACACTGATAATGGGTCAACCATGACATTCACGGTTTCACCAACCGGCACCTTTGTAGATGGCGAAACCATTCAAGAGCAAGGAAATGCAGCGAACTTTGGCACGAATGATTCTGGGAATACGACAAACGTTTATACTTTTTCCGGCCTTGTAGAGGGCAGTTATGCCGTCGTAGCGGCACAAAATGGCGTTAGCTTCTGTTACTCTCCCCCGGTTACTTTTGATATCACTGACGATACAGAAACGATTGACCTCGATCCTTCCGACGTGGCAGACCTAGCGATCGAAGACAACACAGATTGCTCGGGTAGCCCCAATGGTAAATTAACGGTACTACAACTACACCGTGGTGCGGCCACCGACGACGTCTCTGCGGGCGGGCCGCAAAATGGTGACTATACCTACCAGTGGTTCTCAGGAGCTGACCCGGATACCGACCCTGCACTAAACGCAGCAAATGTTACGGCAGCGGGCAATGAAGCATTCGATTTGGCAAGCGGAACCTACTCATTGCGAGTAACCAAGCAGGCAGGAACCAACGAGCTGGGTTGCTCGGCCGACTTTGTTTTCTTTGTCAATGACAGCCCTACTACAGTCGAAATCACTGACCATACTCAAGTTGATATTCTTAACTGTGATCCACTCAACAACGGTAGTATCACCATCAACGAATATTCTCTGAACGGAGGTGGTTCTCAGCTTTGGAATACGGCGCTTGCCGACTGGAGATTGCGTCTGTATGATGACGGCGGAAACATACTTGAAACCAAGGCCAATAATGTGGATAATGTATTCTCTGGCCTTGTGGCTGACGATTATATCGTTGTGGTATTCGACGCTGTACTTCAATGCGAGTATGACCCATTTGCAGTTACCATCAACAACGTGGCGACGGATCCTGACCTTAGTGCTTTTATCATTAACTCTAACACACGCTGCAACGGATCAACAGACGAACGAAACGGTTCAGTAAATGTGACCCTCGCCAATGCGAACACTGATTACGACATTCAATGGTTTGTAGGAGGCATTGGAAGTTCTACAGCCTTTGTTCCAGGTACCGACGGTACGCTTGTAACTGATGCTGCCGGAACGAGAATTACAGGAACAAGTGGTGGTGATTACAAGCTTGTTGCGAAAAAGAATACAGCGCCAGATGATGAATGCGAAAGCATTGCCGTGTTCAATGTGCCGCAGGAGGTTGATCAAATCATTTCTTTCACTGTCAATCTTACCCACGATGCTGATTGCGCAACAGGATCTAACGGAGCTATTGAGGTATCTGGAATTACAGTACAGGATGGAATCACAGCAGCAACAAGCGTTGAAGCTGCTGCGGCTAATATTGATGCAAACTATGACTTCATTCTTCGTCAATCAGATGGAGTAACACCAGTTGGAACATTTGGCACTGCCTCAAGTTTAGGGCCGATAACTGGCTTGGACAATGGTACATACTATCTAATTGTCGAGGACGCCGTAACTAAATGTCAGTCTGCACCTAAGCAGATCACCATCCTGAACCAGAAGGTGACCCCTACCCTTTCGGTAACCGGATCCACAGCTAATATTGTATGTAACCCTGCCATTGGGCCTAGTACCCCAACTGGGTCCATTACGGTAACGATAGGCAATTACGATGCAAGCGCTTATAACATACAGTGGTACAAGGCTCCGCTTGGCACAACAACACCTGCGACCGTTGAAAGAAATAATGGCGTTGCTTACCCTGACGGCTCAGATGTAACTGTGTCAGCGATTAATGGAGCTGGTGAGGTGACAATTTCCGGTATCGTCTCTGGCAACTATTGGGTAAGTATTCAGGACAACGCTACTCCTGGCCTGGGTTGTAGTGCCAGCGTTGCCTTTACTGTTGTGGATAATTTTTCTACTATAGAGGTGCTGGCAGCTAATCTGGTAGTGGAACCTGATGTGGACTGTGTCAATAATAATACGGGCTTAATCCGGGTAGAGGCCGTGACTGTGAATGGTGCTGATGATGCGGCTGTAGATGCCAATTACATTATAGAATTCTTCGACGATGCTTTTGTTTCGCTGGGCCCCGGTGTTCCCAATGGAGGTTTTAGGGAGTTGCAAGGGCGTGCTGCTGGTACGTACTATGTAAAAGCCACACACGGAGTCACTGGCTGTGTTTCTGACTTCGCTCAAGCAACCGTTTTGTTCACACCTAGTGAACCGATCATCGAAGTATTCACTAACAGTGCCAATAGATTCTGCGATACGAGCGGCGGAGGAAATGGAGCCATTACCGTTCGGATTGAAAACCCACTTGGCGGTTATTACGACGCTGGGCTATATACGTTCGACTGGTATGACTTACAATCAGGGAGTGCTGGGCTGCCGAATCCAACTGGCGCTGGCGATGACCTGCCTGGCGCTGGATTCGACGAAAGAACAGGATTGGTGCCAGGCTTCTATACTGTTGTAGTAACAGCCAATGATATCGCCGCTAATAACGACCTTGGCCGAGGCTGCTCCAGTGAGCTTATTATCGAAGTTCTTGACAATCCGAGTGTGGTTGAACTAGAAATTGACACGCCTGGTGTTATTCCGACGAATTCAACTAACTGTACGCCAAACGGACAAATAACAATAACCAACGTACTTCTCAACTCTTCGAACGATCTTGTTGGAAACTACACTTTCCAACTGTATGAGCAAGACGCAACGACTGAAATCCTTGGTGCCTTTGGTGGAACAGCTTCAACTGCCGCCACTCTTTCTCCCGGCACTTACCACGTCAAAGCAACTAGCACCACCCTCACGGGTTGCTCATCTAATCTACTACAGGTAATCATCGATGATTTGGCTGTGAAGCCTGTCGCTTCAGTAACAGCCTCGGCAAGCAATACCGTATGTGACCCTGCTGTTGGTACATCTGACCCTACTGGCTCTATCCAGGTAACTGTATCTAACCCCGCCCCTGTTGATGGTAACTATACCTTCACATGGTTCAAAGGTGCAATTGGTGCTGGTGTAGCA
>NZ_JAVKCH010000042.1:0-138697 GCF_040222815.1 Imperialibacter sp.
GGAGGGATAAAGCGCTGGGGCCGTCAGCCGCCGGGTTGCTGGTGCTAAACCCATCAGTTGGGAGCATTAGCAGAAAGGTAGTCCAACTGTGTCTGGCCGCTATGTGCGGTGCCGACACTGCTGAAGATCGGGCATCTGCTGTTTCCAGGCGTCGGTACGGCCAGATGGCTATTGCGTTGGGGCCGTCAGCCGCCGGGTTGTTGGCACCAAGCCTTTGGTAAGAGCGTTTTCAAAAGGGTAATCCAACTGTGTCAGACTGCAAAGGGGGGGCAAGCGGAAAATCTGGGAATTACCCTTTAAGCCCAAAATCCAGAGTAGTCGTAAAAAAGCAAAAGGTCCAAGCCTATCCGACTGGAGAGGCCCGGCCGGGCGAGACGCATTGAACCGGTTTTGCTTTTTTATTTAACCACAAACGAAACATTCAACCCCCAAATACAGATTGATCCGCAAAGGGCGGTGCCGAAACTGCCTCACTGCACACAAAAAAAGAACCCCGGCACTGCCGGGGTCCTTTCTAGTAAACTACTCTCTTTCCATCACTGGATCTTTAATTCTTTAATTCTTTAATACTTTAACTTCCACTCTTCGGTTAAGCTGTCTCGATTCTTCGGTGGCGTTGCTGGCTACCGGCTGACTGCCTCCGTAGCCTTTTGCCTGCAATCTTCTTGCGTCAATGCCTCTCATAGTCAGGTAGTTTTTCACTACGTCTACACGCTCCTGCGACAATTTGAAGTTTTTACTTAGATCACCCCAGCTGTCTGTATGCCCTGCCAATTCAATCACCATATTTGGGTTCTCTCTCAGCAGTGTTTCCAGCATGGCAAGGTCTGTGCCCGACTCAGGTAACAGTTCCGGTGTGGATTTGTTGAATAATATATTGTTGAATGTGATCAGGTCGCCAAGCGCTATTGGATCCAGGTAAATATCCTTGTTGAGTTCAGAATAAGTGTCGAACGACTGCACGTCAATACCAATGTCGAGCGGCATATAGCCCTCTGCGTAGGCCAGAATTCTGTATTTGTTACCACGGCTCAGAATAGCTTTGTATTCCATGGTCTTGCTGTCAGGGCTGGCCATGCCTTCTTTTGTACCATCAAAGTAGGTTTCGAAGACTATGTCGGCCATAATGGGCTCGTTGGTTTTGCTGTTGAAGACTTTGCCTCTTACTAACATCACTGGCTCAGGCTTCAGCTCGTTTTCCAATGAAATCGAGTAGATGTCTCTAGCTCCTACGCTACTCTCGTCTCTCGACGTGAAAAACGCCTTGCTGCCATCGGCTGAGATGGAGTAGTAGGCATCCCATTCCGGTGTGTTGATGTTAGACCCCATGTTGACCGGAGTGCTCCATTTGGTCCAGCTATCGTCCAGTCTTTTTGTGTAGAAGATGTCGCTGCCGCCCATGCCGCCATGCCCGTTGCTGGCGAAGTACAATGTCTTGTTGTCAGGTGCAAGGAAGGGGCTGAATTCTGCTTTGTTGGTATTGAGGATTTTTCCAAGATTTCTTGGCTTGGCATAGGTGTTATTGCCCTGCTTAATGCTTACATAGAGATCCTGATCACCGTGTCCACCGTCTTTTGCCTGGTATGCCATGATCAATGCCTCTTCACTGGCGCTCATAAAAAAGTCTAGATATTTTCCTTTGGGCTCGAAGTTGTTTATAACTACCGGCTCTGGTGCTTCCCAGCCGTAGGGCGTTTTTCTTGAGATGGACACGCCCCGCTCGGTAGCACCCGCCTGGCTGTAGGAATTCATAAGCAGGAGGGTGTTACCATCTGGGCTAACACTACATACACCATTTGCAAACCTGTCGTTCAAAGGCTCGCCAATATTTTCGGCTTCTGTCCAGGCTCCGTTTTCAAAGTACGACACATAAATATCCTGATCGTCCGACTGGCCGCCAACATTTCCATCGCTGTTTTGTCTGGCGAAGTAGAGCGTCTTTCCATCGGCAGAGATGATTGGTTTGGCTTCAGGAAAAAGCGAGTTAACAGTGCCGCCAAGGTTTTCTTTCGCAGCAGTGAAAAAAATCTCGTCTTTGAAATTAAGCCTGCCGTATTTTTCTTGTAATGATTTTTTGATGTCTGATACCGAGGCTGTGTTAGATATACCTACAGCGTCTATTTGTGCCCATCCTTCTCTCGACTCTGTGTCCACCACTATCTCAACTCTTTTTACAGCATAGTAGGTTACTGGTATGCTGATAAGCAGGGTGCGGAATCTTTCGTCAACCTCAGCTGCCTCTTTATTATAAATAGGGTACTTGTTACCAACCTCGTCCAAAAGAGCAATCTTGGTTACTCTACCTGGCATGTGGCTTTCTAATATTAATAGCTGCTGAACCGCCTGTGGCTTGTCGAACTCAAGCATCAATGAGCCGAAAGCCCTTTCGTTCTTTAATCTGAATGCTTTTGGACTTAAAAAGCCCAGAGGAAATGCATCAGGCTCTCCAGTAGCAGTGTGACCGGAGTATTCTGCTTCGGCAAACTGGTTGTACTGGTAGTCAACAGTTGACGCCCATTGTATTTGTTGAGCGACTGTCATGCTGACCGTGAGAAGAAGAATTGCAAGCGATGTAAAAAAACGATCCATATATCTGAGAGATTTGATGTCTCAAAGGTATGTCGCTCAATGGCCCTAAAAGTTGGCTTTAGGGAACCCTCCTTACTTGTGTCGGATGACTTTGGTCTTTGCTCTCACATGGCATGTTTCTCACGTAAGAAATTAAGTGGACTTGAAAGAAAAAGTCAATGTGGAAGGAAAAGCTTGCCTTAAATCCGGTTTACGTGAAGGCTGCGGATGTAAGGTTAAGTTGGTCATGAAACGAAAAGGGCTCCAATTGGAGCCCTCTTTTGTTTCAAATAGTGAACGGAAAATTCAAAAAAGTTGATTTTACCCTCTATTTCTTACGCTTTCGGTCTATCGCTTTCAGCGCTGCTTCCACTATATGGGCCGCATTTAAACCGTATTTTTCCATCAATTGTTCCGGTACACCGCTTTCACCAAAGCTATCTTTCACAGCAACATATTCCTGTGGTAGCGGGTTATGTGTTGCAAGGGTTTGAGCAATGCTGTCTCCGAGGCCACCATTCATTTGGTGCTCTTCGGCTGACACTGCGCAACCGGTTTTGGCCACCGAGTCAAGGATTGCTTTCTCATCCAGTGGTTTAATGGTGTGAATGTTAATGATTTCGGCACTAATACCCTTATCTCTTAGTATTTCTTCTGCCAGAACAGCCTCCCAAACAAGGTGACCAGTGGCAAAAATACTGACGTCGTTTCCTTCAACCAGCTTCAGCGCCTTCCCAATTACGAAGGGCATGTCCTCTTTAATAAAGATTGGGACTTTCGGTCTTCCAAAGCGGAGGTATACAGGCCCTTCATATTTGGCAATAGCTACGGTAGCCTGCCTGGTTTGGTTGTAGTCACAAGGATTGATGACCGTCATGCCTGGCAGCATCTTCATCATACCAATATCTTCGAGGATCTGGTGCGTAGCGCCGTCTTCTCCGAGGGTTACGCCTGCATGCGAGGCGCATATCTTCACGTTTTTCCCTGAATAGGCAATTGACTGACGAATCTGATCATAGACCCTTCCTGTAGAAAAGTTGGCGAAAGTACCGGTGAAGGGAATCTTGCCTCCGATGGTAAGGCCAGCAGCAATGCCCATCATGTTGGCTTCGGCAATGCCTACCTGAAAAAATCGTTCTGGAAACTCCTTAATAAAGGCATCCATTTTTAATGAGCCGATAAGGTCGGCGCAAAGGGCAACAACATTGGGATTTTGCTGGCCAGCCTCTAGCAAGCCTACTCCGAAGCCGGAGCGGGTGTCGTTTTTTCCGAGTATTTCAAATTTCGTCATCTACCGTATAGTTTGATGGTTTCTGTGGAACCAGTTCTTATGCTGAATTTCTTTATTTCTGTAAACTTACTGCCGTTTGCGCTTTGTGCACGAAACACAAATTTATACTCTCCGGGCTGAATAGCGCTAACAAATGAGGTGATATTTCCGGGAAAGTTAGAAACCCACTCCTGCGACCCATCGGGGTTGATTTTGTAGAGACTCCCAATGCCCCGCACGCCCATAGTCAGGTTGAGAACTCCCGGCCCCGGAAGAGTAATGGAATTGTCCTGAGAAGGTTTTATAGTATAGCCCCTTATAAATGTGCGGGGGAAGGTTTGTACTTCGATGTCGTAGGTACCTGCGAGGTACAGGAAGGGCTCAGTCAGTTTTTGGATATTGAGACTCTGTGTTTGTCCTGGCAGGCGTACCGATGCCTGCACCGGATTGCCGTACTCTGAGGCACCGGGCATTTGAAAAACTAAATTGCCCTGTGGGGTAGGGATGTCGATTATATTGTGGATGCCACCTACAAGTGCCACATTTCTTTTTACCACAGGGGGTACTGTATTGGCCACCACGTCATAAGTGAGCACCGCATCGAGGATTACAGAGTCGGGGCGACCCAGTTTGTCCCTGTAGTGCACAAAGTCGTAAACGGACTGCCGTGTGACTGTATTAATAAAGCTGACGTTCACATCCGTGACAATTGGGGCATTGTTTTCATTGAGTAGCTCCACACTGGCCGTGGTTTCCATCAGGGTTTGCCTCAGCACTTCGTTGAGCGACTTTTTGAACTTGGGCACGTCGGTAGCATCGAAGTACTTGCCCAGGCATTCAAAGTTCTTCTCATATTCCAACCCCAGGCCCAGGCCAATAACGAAGGGCTTCAGGAAGATATTCTTCGACTGTAGCGCCTTGGACACAGCGCAGGGATCACCATCGCAGCTCTCAATTCCATCGGTGATAATAATGACGACATTTCTATAACCGTCAACTTTGGGGAAGTCGTTGGCGGTTTGCTCCAGCGAATAGGCAATGGGCGTGTTGCCCTGCGGTGTAAGTTGATAGAGCTTCGCACGGATGTCACGATGGTTCTTTGCTGAAAAACCCACTTCCAGCTTGGTGTCCGTACAGTTGTTGTAAGCCCGGGCATACTGGTGACCGTAGACTCTCAGTGCCAGCTCCACATTGGGGTTGACGCTCAATGAGTCAACAAGATCCGACAGCAGCTTTGTGGCTACATCAATTCGCCGCACACTTCCCAGCTTGGCCAGCATACTGCCTGAGGCGTCAAGCAAAAACAGGATCCGTGTTTTTTCCGGCGGCTTTTGTTTGTATGTCTGCGCCAGCACAGGAAAGCTGAAAAGACTGAGCAGTCCCGCAACAACGGTAGCTTTCCTGAGTAAGTTTTTCAAAATGATTTGGGTTTAGTAATCCCCTAAGGTCTCTTCGAGCTGCCCCAGAGCCTCTGCCAGCTGCTCGTCGTTGGGAGCAACACCATGCCATTTGTGGCTGCCCATCATAAAGTCGACACCCGCACCCATTTCTGTTTTCATCAGGTTCATGATGGGCTTGCCTTTGCCAGCCAGGCTTTTGGCTTTCTTGAGCGCAGCTAAAATGCCCTCCATGTCGTTGCCGTTGGACTCTATTACTTCCCAGCCGAATGCCTCATACTTGGCACGGAGGTCACGCAAGTCGTTGATTTTGGCAGTGGGGCCGTCGATCTGCTGACCGTTCCAGTCGATGGTGGCGATCAGGTGATCCAGCTTGTGGTTGGGGGCATACATGGCTGCTTCCCATACCTGGCCTTCCTGCTGCTCGCCATCACCCATGAGCACATACACAAAGCTATCGTCTTTATTGAGCCTCTTTGCTTCAGCCGCACCAATAGCTACCGAAAGGCCCTGACCCAGTGAGCCCGAAGCAATTCTGATACCTGGCAGGTGCTCGTGTGTGGCAGGGTGCCCTTGAAGACGAGAGTTGATTTTACGGAAAGTGGCTAACTCCTTCACAGGGAAATAACCGCTGTGCGCAAGCACGCTGTAGAAAACGGGTGAAATATGACCATTTGAAAGAAAGAACAGGTCTTCGCCTTTCGCATCCATGTTGAATTTCGGATCGTGGTTCATCTCATGGAAGTAGAGGGCTACAAAGAAGTCGGTGCAGCCAAGCGAGCCACCCGGGTGGCCTGACTGACATGAGTGTACCATACGAACAATGTCACGACGCACTTGCGACGCTATACCTTTCAATTCAGCAACTGATTTCTTCTCTGCCATGGATGTTTGGTCTTAAAAATGATTACGGTTTCAAAGGTAATGAATGTCAGAAAATATGGAGGGATAAAGTGGGGAAAGTTGAAGGAGAATTCTATTAGTCTATCTGTTTTTTGACTCAAGCAGTAATTTCCTGTAACAGGAATGGAAATGGAGTGGCGGAGGTGTTGGTAAATTTAATCACTACCAAATTGCATGATATTGATCGATTAAATTTAATTTGGTAGCCGTAACAGTTTAAATTTTGAATTATAGAAAAATTGGAAGAGGAAATAGAGAAAATTCTTCTTAGGTCATATGATGTTCTCAAGTCCGAATGTTCCCTCCATTCAAAGGCATCGATTTTATACAACTTGATTCTAGTGAAATTAGAGAATAAAGAGTTGGTTGCTTTCGAAAGGAACATTTATCTTGATGTAAAGCAATTTATAGGGTTATATACATACGATCAAACTGACTACGAGTATGGATATGATGTAATAAACTTAAACAAACTGGAGGGGATACTATTGGTGATCGACTACAAAGAGGCTAAATCACTAACAAACTACGCAATAAGAAATCTAAAATTAAGTGGGTTTGAATCTGAAGCCGATAGGCTTTTAAAGTTTCAAAGCAAGTTAGAGCGTCGGTATTATTTAAATAATCTAAGTATAACTACCGGTGTGCAATTTTTGCTCAGTCTTTCGTATGGCAGTCTTCTTGGGCTGCTATCAACAATATTCTTATTCGTTTGCACCCTGGCAGCTATTTTATACCCTCTTAAGAATCCTTTATTCGTCTTATTTTATATTGATTATGATGGGAAATCTGAACTTGGCTTTTTAAGTCATTCGGTAAGGGTTTTGGCATATGTCATGGAAATAGACGGGTATATCGTTATTTCTACTGCTAACGATTTTGGTATATTATGTTTAATTTTTATCAAAGGGCTAATAGCAATAGTAGTAGTCAATTACATCTTCCAAGAGATTTCTAAAGTTATCAAATTGAAATGAATTTCAATGTTAACAATAGACTGAGAAAGCTATTTTCGGTTATTTATCGAGTCGTCCTTGTGCTGCTATCGTGGCATGTTATCATAGATAGTACCCACAACTCCTTCCCTCTTTGGGTGTATGCGCTAGTCACAATAGCCTACCTTTTAGCTTATGCTTTTCTACGGGAGGCGGTAATAGAGACCATGTCACTAAAGAAAAATGAAGTCTTGGCTTATTTGAGGCTGTTTTTGGATTTTGTGTTCATTTTTATCGTAGTGCTTGATAAAGACGTTTCTAATGTTATTGTCTTTGTGTTAATTATTTTACCGGTTATTAACAATCCAAATTTCAGCGGACGAAGAGCTTCCCCATTTAAGGTTGTGCTTTTGTCTTTTCTAACTATTCTTTTCGAGTTATATCGAACCGTTGAAAGCTCCAACCTTTTACATGAAGTGTTAAATTTCACTTTGGTTATCGTGATAATTGGTTTGATCATCATCTTCGAAAACCTTCGGTATCGGATTGTTAACCTTATTTTTAATCTCTCTTCTCTTATTGATAAATTTTATATCAGCTCAAACTCTTTTGAAAACACGGATAACTCTATTCGGGAAATTTTAAAAACCTTGAATAAAAGCAGGCTTCTATCTTTTAGTGTTTCAAGATTGTCGTGTTTCCGAGTTGATAATGATAGAGGACTCCTGTTTGAGTGTGGTAGCTCTTTTTTGGTGTCTTTTACGGTAAATAGTTTTGATGATCTGATGATTCAACTCCAAGATAGTAATGTTTGTAGGAATGGAAAAATGTCTTTCAATGGAGAAATAGTAGGAGAAAATATTCTATTTCTGATTGAAGCCACAAGCCAAAAATACCTTTTTGTTGTAGAGTACAGTGGGTTGTATTTGTCGTCTTTGTATGAAACAATTCTGGAAATTATTTTCATGAAATTCACAAAGCTTTTGGACCTAAAGTATGAATTGGCAATGGTGAAAAGGGATTATTTGGAAAGTGTTAAGAACAAAGTGGAGTTTGTTGAGGAGGCTCAAATGGCGATGCATTTCATTAAAAACAAACTTGGCCCACTGCGGAACTTTATGGAGATACTAGGTGACTATTTGGTATCCCCAACCGCCGAGAAGAAAGTAATTTTCGAACAAGAGAGAGCTAAAATTGGATATTTCTTTAAATTAAGCATCGACAAGGCAAGTAATTTCCAGAACGGTGTAAGTGGGCCATTCAATAGAGAATATGGCAGCGAAGTTGGCTGCTCGAAACTCATAGAAATTCTAAGAGCGGGCTGGTTTCACTATTTTAATGGCGGAAATTTGAGTGTACAGGTATCACATGAGGAGATCAAAAACTATAAGGTCTTTCTTAATGAAGATGGCCTCGATTTTCTCTTTACAAACTGGATTTCGAACATGTCCAAATACAAGTTTAACTATTCCTCCGCTTCTTTGGAAGATGATGGTAACTTTGTTAAATTATCTTTCGTTAACGATTATGCGCCTCAAAACCACCAAACCCTAATTCATTTTATAGATAATTTGACAGCCAAGAATTTAGCTGAGATTTCTAATAGAAAGTTGAATTCAAGGGGCTGGAAAGACTTGAGATATTTGTTGAGTTCGATGGAATTGTCCTACGATATTGGTATCCAAGATCGAAAAATTTCATTTGAACTTAAGTTTCCTAAAATTTATTAAGCAGACCAATGATAAATGTAGCAGTGATCGAAGATGAGAAAGAGAGTGTGGAAGGCGCTTTTGATTATGCTAATTTGGTTCTTTTTAATAAGGCATTAAAGATTTCTTATTTTCCGACTTCTCAGAAGTTTTTTGTAAATAATGACGCTTCGAATTATGACTACATTTTTGTAGACATAGATTTGAAAAACACGAGCTTATTGAACGGAGTAGAAGTGATAGAGAGGCTAAGGCTATTGAGCCCCGAATTATTGAAGAAAATAATTGTGTTAACAGCCGACCAAAAGGTTAAAGAAAGATTAGACTTCAAAGGAATGACTGAAATTCCGATTCTCTACAAACCAATACACTACAGAGAGCTAGACTTATTTGTCAAGGCTTGATTTGCACTTTTTCCATGCCTAAACAACCCACAAGATTTTGATTGAATTTCAAGAGTAGATTTGATGGTTGCTTGACCTACTTAACGAGATACCACCCAAACCCATTCGCCGGCACTTCCACTTGCAACCTGATACCATACTCCCGGTCAAGATCATAAGTCTTGGCCACTCCATCCCTATCGCTGACAACCGCCTTTTGTGACAAGCCTGTATAATACAAAGGCACATAAATCTCTTTCTTGACGGGCACGTCCAATGGATTGTAAACCGACAGCAGGCCTTTCTCCTCACCCATAGGATCAACATTCAGCCAGTAATCGATATCCCGCCCGTCGGGCCGCCGCAGGTGAATAATGTCTCCTTCCAGCACACTGCGATGCGCTTTGTACCAGTCTACCCAGCCTTTTACCATAGTTTTGGTTTCTTCGGTGTCATAGAGTCTGGGGCCACGGTAGCAGGCTTGTACGCCACCGCCAAGGTTGCTGGTGATCATGCCCTCGTAATGATCCAGGTGTTCATTCAGTGGTTCGATGGTGGCAGCGGCTCCACCGCCATGGTACTCTGTCAGCGGCACAAACATCCAGCCCATCGACGACTGCTTGACCCACGAGCCGTCGTAAATGTTTTGTCGGGTGTGGACGAGCTGCTGAGCACGGGGAAGGCTCCAGTTGACTTCCCTATAGCCCATGCCCGATTTGTTAGACCCGGCGAGATAGTAGTAGTCCGGCACATTGAGGTAAATACCCTGGCTGCGGCACCATTGGTAGAACTTAGAGATCACCTGATACTGGTTCCATTGCGAGTCTTCGTAGCCACGATGGCCAGGATGATCGTGAGACGTGCAAACATCGCCAGGGTAGGAGCCGTCGTGCTCCAGCAAGGTGAACCCGGTTTGCTGGTAGAAGTTATAGAGCTTTTGGAAGTATTCTTCACCCCACTCGCTGCCAATGCAGGGGGAGTTGCCGAAGGTCGGTGTCATTCCCTCAGGCATCACCACATCTTGCCCGTTGCCGATTTTTCTGGAAGCGAGCAGAGAATAGCCGCCAATTTCCACGCCTTTGCTTTTGGCATAGTCGGCATACTTTTTCATCTCGGCCAGGTAGTCCGGGCTGTTGTTTTCAATATCGAAGCCACTGCCGAAGGTTAGGATGACCATTTCAAACCCAACCTCAGCGGCCTGGTCAATAGCTACTTTCACCCGTTCCCAGTCGGCAAAGCGTGCGTGCATCATCAGCGGGTTTTCGGTTGTCCACGGTGCCAATGTGCGGTACATCTTTCGTTGGGCGAGGCCTTTTCGCTCTCTGTCGTAGCTATCGAACAGCATAACGAAGGTGCGGAAAGAAGTGAAGCTCTTGCCTGGTGCGATCAACTGACCTGGCCCGACTTCCGGACTCACCTTCAACAGACAGGGCGTCAGCTTGAGGTAGTTGACCTGCGTGTTGTACTCCGGGTCTGGCCCCCAATGCACCACATGGTGGTTGGCATCGTCGGCATCGAAGCTGGCGAATGCCATGTCTGTTTCTACGTGAATATTAGGAGTGTGTGGAAGGTATTTCCGTGCTTCGACCGCTGAGCCATCCTCCACAGCAGCAATGATTTCGCTGGTAAACCGATCCAGTGTAACTTCGGATTTGGATTGGTTGTCGATGGTGATCCATTTTGCCATGACGGGAATGCCGTCATACAATTCGTAGTGCACCGATACTTTGACAGCCCGGTTGGCTTCTTTTGCGGCAGCGTCAGTGGCCGCTTGGTTGTAGTCGCCATAAGCAGCAAAGTGGGTGACATGCAGCCTCACCAGTTCTCCCAAATCCTCTTTGCTGTCTGTGTTCTGGCCTTTGGCATCCATTTTTCCGACTCTTACGCTCGCTGGCGTTGTTTTTTGTGGTGCCAGCCTTTCTACCAGTTGCCAGGTTTCGTTGGGCAGTTTGGCTTCACAGTAGACACCAGACTCATCCCATCTGATCCGCAAGCTGACCGCTCCGTTAAATTCCGGATTGACTCTTTCTCCAGCCCACTTTATTTCTTTTTCACCATCCCATATTGAAAACAGTGATCTTCCCTGATCGTTGATGTGACCGCCAGGGGTTAAGGAAAATTTGATGATACGATTCGGATAAACCACGGCCAGACCAGGAGCCCAGTCACCACTTTGGTCTGTTCCGGGGTCAATTGTAGCCTCCACCAAATGCACATCTGCTGTCAGGCTACGTTCTACAAAGACGCTGGTGTTCCGTGGTGTGTAGATTTCGCCTACCTTTCCCTCGTTGACAAATAAGCTGCGGGGGTGGGCTTTCGAAGCAGTTGCCTTCCAAGCTGCATCCAAGGCTTTGAAATCCGTTATCGTCAATTGCTTTCTACCAAAGTCGCTGGGTAGCGACTTTCCCGATTGAACCAGCTCCTCAGCTAAGGGCATGCGGTAGTCCATGCGGAGATGCACGCCTTTTGGAGGCCAATCGAGGTTTGCCGTATGATGCCTGACCTGCTTCCACTCGAAAGGTGCCTTGGGCTCGCTTACTTCGTAGCCGGTAAATTGCAGCGAGGCTTGATCGTTGGTCAGCTGGTCAATCCATTCTTTGCGCAGGTAAGCATAATTTGGCTGACCCTTTAGGCCACCCACTGCGTAGGTAATGCCGTCGATGGTGATTTCAGCTTCGGGTTTTACACCTCGCAGAAGACTTTCGCCTGTTATCAGGTTGTCGAGACCTACCGTAGCTGCGTTGGGGGCAAGGCGGAAGGTACGTCGGATGAGGCCGTTGGAAATAGCAATTTCTTTCGGCGACTGCCCTTGATATACATCTGCTTTAAAAGCTGAATTGTCCAGCAGCCAGTCGGTGAGTGGCTTGGTTGCCCTGGCTGGTTCGGCTCCCATCGCCGTTTGAGCTTCTGCCAAAATGGAGTGTAGAGCTAATATGAAAGTTAGGACAATGCCTTTATAGAAATAGGTGCTTTTAAACATGCTAAGCGTAGTTTTCCCAACGGAAATCTACACTTTTTTCTTCTTACAAAAGATCTTCCACGTAGGGTATGCGAATGTTTCTCCTTTGTCCACCCATTCGCCTACCCAGTTGTAGCCGCTGTCAGAAATGTCTGAAAACGTAAGCCTGTAAAACCCAGGATTGCCCTCGGGCGATGGTTGCTCACTATACAAAATGATTTTATCTCCTTTTCTATTACCGTACCAGGCACGCAATGAGGGAGTGGCTACGGTGGAGTAGTAATGAACGTTCCATCTGGCACTGTCGGTGCTGTACTGCCTGATGCTGCCGGAATGAAGCCCATCGGCTTTAATGGTTTCGTCCTGCACGGCCATGCCGTTCATGATATATTTGAACGTCCAGATCATCTGCACAGTGTCGGCCCAGGTGTTTTGATCGATCCGGCTGACAGATTTGCAATCGCAGGAGCCAATCAATTCCTGGTAGTCCCGGATTTCCTTTGGAGCGTTGGGGTTCGGTAGCCCGAACGGATGATTGGAACTTGGCAAGTAGTGGTATTCCTGGGCATGCAGCTGGAATCCGGCAGCGAAACAGACAGTGAACAGCAATTTTAGTTTCATCTTTTTTTTCCAAGTCAAGCCAGAATTCCCCAGAGCTCCAAGGTGAATGCAGCCAACCCCCTTTTTTTTGCCGGGAACTTCGTGCCATTTAAAATGAACCAGGTTGATCATAAGAAACTTCCTCGCTGCTCGCTGCCCCACTCAATTGCAAAATTGATTTATTATCCGGACTGAAAACAAAATAGGAAAATGACCATCCACTTTGGGTGTTACGCTACTATCTGATCTTCCGCAAACGTTGCAGGTGCGATCGAAGTGATGTAAGATATCTACTGAATGAATAACTATTTCCAGATAAAGTAGAAGACAGGAGCAATAGATAGGAACATTTTGAACAGCGCATAAATGCCCATGGGCGCTACCAATTCAATTCATATATGAATTGCCGCCATATTCTAAAGTGAAAATTAAGCTAAAGTCATCCGTGTACTATTGTTACCCATACAACTCGCCCACACCTGAGTGATGTCGTTAGGTTTGCTGTGTTATTATAAACACACACAAACTGGAAAATAAGGGCTTGTAAATGAGTGTGTTAGGTTGTTACTCTCAGACTGTCTTTTTATGAAAAATTTTAAGCTATCGATTTTCTTATTGCTGGTCATTTTGTTCTCCTTTTCGCTGTTCAGCCTGGCGCAGACTACTTCTTGGAAGGGCACAAACAATGACAACTGGCGAACTGATGCTAACTGGACAAATGGGCAGCCCGATGCCAATACTCACGTTGTTATCGGAGATGCCAATTTTACGGGGTCATTTCAACCTACCCTTGAAAGGGGAAGAGGCAAGGGAGAGTGCAAATCTCTGACCGTCGGCAATGGCACTAAAGCCAGCACATTTACAATTCTGGACGGACTTGACATATACGGCACGTTAATTATTGGGGCCAATGGGGCCGTTGATGACAGCGGAGGAAGGTTAACACTTGAGGGTGATTGGATTAATTCAGGGGCATACAATGCAAGTGGATCAAATCGGAGAGTTTATTTTACCGGAGCAGCCCAGACGATTGGTGGTTCCACAGTGACCGACTTTGAAAGACTTTACGTTAATGACGGAAGCTCAGTAACTCTCGCTCAAAACCTTAATATTTCTAATTTCATGGATCTTAGTGGGACTTTTGATCCCACTCCAGCCTTCAAAGTTACCGGAACCGGGAAAATTGACATAAAATCCGGTGGAGAATTGAAAGTAATGGCTGCTGTCATCACCACCAATTATGCCGCCACTATTGACATTGATGCTGGCACCAGCACGTCCGTGATCAACTATGCTTCAACCAGCGTTAACCAATCGATAAGCGATAACATAAGCTACAGAATACTTCGGATCAGCGGAAGCATGACCAAGTCGCTAGTCGCCAATACTACAGTACTGGCAGATTTGTTGATCACAGGTGGAACCCTCGATTTGGGAGATTTCACTGCGAATAGAAGTAACTCAGGCGGTAGCATTGTAATATCTGCAGGCTCGGCACTCAAAATTGGAGGGACGAAGACTTTTCCAGCCAATTATTCTTCACACAGCATTGCCACCACAAGCACGGTCGAATACTATGGAGGCAATCAAAGTGTAGCCGCCGAAGCATATGGTAACCTTATTTTCAGCAGTGTTTCTGGCACCGTTACAAAGACAATGCCCGCAAATGCACTGACGATCGCAGGCAATTTGACTACGTCGGTGTCAGCGGGAACGCTAGCATTTACAGCTTTAAACATCATCACAGTGCGAGGCGATATTTCTTTGGGTTCTAATAGCACCTTCAATGGGTCAACATTTGCTCATACGTCAAGCGGCGACTGGACCAATGATGGAGCTTATAGTGGCTGCGGCGGTACATTTACCTTCACCAAGGCCGGAGCTGTTTTAAGTGGGTCAGGCACGAATGACTTTGGAAACCTGGTCATTGGCGGAAGTGGTACTACCTTGAACCAAAACACAAGCTTTTCTGCTTGTGGCAACTTTTCGACCAGTGTAGGCGGGTCTTTCAGGCATGTTGCCGGCGGAACAGGAAGTTTCACTATGACGGGTGCTTCTAAAACGATCTCCGGATCCAGCATTGTTTTCAATAATCTGAACATTAATGCCGGAGCAAGTATTTCCACAACGAGTTCATTGACTATTGACGGCAATCTGGTAGCCAATGGCACTTACACGGCCACTTCAGGAACCACTACGTTTTCCGGTGCTGGCAAATCCATCTCTGGCACAGGAGCTATTCAGTTGGCGGCAACAGGTATAACTGGTTCACTTACTACGGCGAGGGATCTTTCGTTGTCGTCGAATATAAATGTATCAGGCTCATTTACAGCCACCGCAGGCCAGGTGACGCTCAATGGGACTTCCACGTTGTCCGGCGTGGCGAATCTTTTCAATGTCCGGTTAACCAGTGCGGCTACACTTACTATGGGCTCTGGCTCAACGCTCGGGATAGCCGGGGCTGTCACATTGGACGCCGGGGGAATCTTTAACCCAACTGCAAACACGCCCAATACAGTGAGTTATAATGGAGCTGGCGCTCAATCGATCGTTTTTACGACATACAACAACCTCACTTTTTCCGGAACTGGTACAAAGATTCCGCCAAGCGCTTTAACCATTAATGGCAACTTAACTATAGGCTCTTCCACGATATTTTCCGCCGGTTCTTACACTCATTCTCTGGCTGGAAACTGGGTAAATAGTGGCACATTTACAATGGGCACCTCCACGATTCAATTGACGGGATCTAACGATGCCAGCATCACCGGGGCAACCACGTTTAATAACCTTACCATCAATAAGGGCTCATCTAATAAAGTGACGCTTGCAAGCAGCGTAAGCGTAGCAACACTGGCCATGACCTCTGGCGGAATGCTAACAGGTGCTAACACTGTGACTATTACAACTACAAGAACCGGCAACGGCCTCATCACCGGACGCATCACAAGAACGCATGCTTATGCTACGTCTGTTAATTATGAATTTGAAGGGCCAAACAGTTTCATCAACTTTTCATCCATTACAATTGTGCCTATCACTTCTATTACAATGGTGGTGGCTGCGAGCCCCAACCTCACATTTCCCGGAGCAGCTAGCATTAATAGAACATACGACATTTCTATGATAGGAGGCACGGTATATTCGGCCACAGTGCGATTCCATTATGAACAAGCTGAAATAAACGGGAATGTTGAAAGCGCTATGACAATATGGGAAGATGGAGGTACAGGGTCATGGACGGACCGGAGCAAAACAGGTAATGATGTTTCAGATAATTGGGTGGAGAAATCAGGTGTAACGGTATTGCCGTACAAGTGGACAATATCCGAAGGGCTGATAAAGTATAGCTGGGATGGTTCAGCTAGCACTTTGTGGTCAGATATTAATAACTGGACTCCAGCTATTGGCATACCTGGAATTTCAGATGTTGTATATTTTGGTGACCTGGCTTTTACAAATCAGCCTACCATTGCTACACTGGAGCAGGTGAAAAAAGTTTACTTCAATTCTACAACACCTACCACCCTTACGCTTTCTGGTGGTGGCTCGCTGACCGTTCAGGGAAATATAGATGGATCTTGGTCGGCGGACGCCGTACACACAATAAATGTGGGCTCAAGGACTTTAACCACGTTTAGCGATATTCTGCTCAGTAATGGAACAACTAATAGGAGAATAGACTTAACAGCGAGCACAGGTACTATCAATGTCAATGGCTCGCTCACACAGGCTGGAGGTGCCAGTATCACCTTTACTGATGCTGGCAGCCTCAACATAAGTGGAGATTTCAATTATGTAAATGGAGCTTTCACACCTAATGTCTCTACTATATTTTACAATGGTGTCGGGACTCAGTCGGTGGGAGGTGTTACTTATTATGATCTCAACATTGATAAAGTAGTCGGCACTACCACTATGAATTCTCCGGTCACGGTAAGTAATAACCTTACCCTCTCGAACGGTGGACAACTCGATGTTCAGACCACTTTGTCGGTGGCGGGAAACATCAATATTGGCAGTGGGACAATATTGAGTATTCCGACTACGAACACCATCAATGTGAGCGGCAATTGGGTTCAGGATGGGGTTTTCCAGCAAGGTGGTGGCACTATTGTATTTGATGGAACAGGTGCTCAAACGACGGATCCAACCACTTTTAACAATCTTACAGTTAATAAACCAGCAGGAACGCTTAGCGTTTTAGGAGATCTTGTTATTAATGGCAATATTGATATACAGGCAGGCATCGTAGAGGTATCAACTTACGACGTCAGCAGAAGCACATTAGGCGGAAGTGCCAGTCTTGGCGCTGGAGCTGTCGCTCGTTTTGGAGGCAGCGGAATTCAAATCAACAACTTTGGGACGTTAATCGCTGACCCAACCAGCACAATAGAGTTCTACACGGCTTCATCTCGAATTATACCACCGATTGCCTATGGAAATCTGATTTTGTCCAATGGGGGTTCCAATCCAAAAATTATGGTCGGACCAACCACGGTCAGAGGAAAGCTTACAGTAAACTCAGGAAGCACCCTGACTGCACCCGGAACCACCCTTACATTGGAAGGCGACTATGAGATGAATGGGACTTTCAATGCCAATGGTGGTGCTTTGATACTGGATGGAACGGGAAACATTGATGGAGATATCATCTACAATGACATGGTAGTAAATGGCGCCTATACGCTGACGAGTGGAAGCGCCACATTCACTGGTGATCTATCGGTGACGTCATCGGGAGATTTTGATGCAGGAGCAATAACTGTTATTTCTGAAGGTGATTTTACCAATTCGGGTGCCGTGAGCTCAAGCGGAACCGTTACTTTTGCTGGAAATCAGATACAGAATATTCGTCTGCTAAATGCGATTTCATCGGCATCAACGGGAGTGGTCAACTTTAACGGAACCGTTTCACCGACTTTGAATTCTACATCAGCGCCGCAGTTCGCCACGGTAAATATTAACAATACGGCGCCAATTGTGGCGTCGCAGCCCTGGTCGGTATTTGTGGCCATGAATATAGCCCCTGGAGCTACGTGGGACGGCGGTCCACTGACACATACCTTCTATAGAAATTTCATCAATGCTGGTACGGTCATTAGCAGCGGCAGACTTGCTTTCAAACCTTCCACTACTGGAACGGTTACCCTTGGGACAGGGTTTACCTCGGACAAAGAAGTGGAATTTGGAGGAGCAGGCGTTCTCACTCTTTCGGAGAGCAATCCGGCATTCACCTCCGTCATTATATCGAATACCAACGCTGCTGGAGTCACTCCTTCTACTGCATGGAGCATTTCTCAGGATTTGCTGATTGGTGCAGGTTCTCAGCTAAATGGCGGCGCATTTAGCCACACACTGGCTGGTCGCTGGACCAACAATGGAACATTCAATGGTGAAACATCCACCATCACATTCAATAGTTCAGATGGTACCGACGGGATAAATGGGAATGGGATCAATAATTTTCACAATCTGGTTTTTAGCAGCGGCACAGTAATGGACATTGTTTCTGATTTTTCGGTGAGCGGTGACTTCACGAACAATGCTGCAACTTTGAGCCTTATTGATCAGGCTGTAGTATTTAGTGGAACGGGCTTGTCGGCGTTAGGGGGAACAACTGTGACAGCTTTTGATGACCTGGAAGTGAATAAAACAGGAAATAAGGTTCTAGTGAACCTGGGAGGAACTGTGAGCGGCACGTTGATATTGACAGGTGGAGCACTTGACCTAAACGGGAATGCCTTATCAGTTACGAATTCCTCGCCAACTGCTATCGCCAGATCAAGCGGATATATTTTAAGCGAAAGTACTTCGTTTGGCAGTGTCCTTTCCTGGGCAATTGGCGCAGACCTTTCTCAGTTCACTTTCCCGTTCGGAACTTCGGCGGGCGACTACATTCCCTTTGTTTTCGATCTGAATAGCGGAAATGCCGGAACGGTATCCATAGCTACCTACACTACATCAACAGGCAATTTACCATTGCCTCCGGGCGTAGCTCACGTTAAAGACAATGCTGGCGTTGATAATAGCGTGAGCACGGTTGATAGATTTTTTCTGATTGACCTATTGGGTGAGTCAAGTCCCAATGTTGATGTCACGTTCAACGCCAGTGCTGCTGAAGTTGGATCTATTGGCTCATTGAGGGCGCAGCGGTGGAACGGTGCCAACTGGGACCAACCGCTTCCAGGGCAGACTGCCGGAGCTACGTCGGTGACAGTGCCTGGAGTAACCCAGTTTTCCCCATGGGCGATGTCTGGGGATAGTAGCCCTTTACCAATCGAGCTAATGAGTTTTACCGCAGACCAGGTTGGTGCCGCAGTGTCGATAAAGTGGGAAACGGCATCCGAAACCAACAATGATTATTTTGAAATATTAAAGTCGAGGAATGGTGAAGAGTTTTTCACCATAAACAAGGTGAACGGAGCAGGTAATTCTACTTCACGAAGGAATTATTCAGCCACAGACCGCTCGCAAAATACGGGAAAGAGCTACTATCAATTGAAGCAGGTTGATTTTGATGGAAAATCGACGCTAAGTGAAATTGTTATGGTAAACTCTGTAAGTAAAGAGCTTGCTTTCACTTTGTATCCTAACCCAGCCACTGAGTATTTGAATATTGTTCCAAGCGCAGACTTTGATGACCTGGTAAATGTTATTCTATATGATCAACTTGGAAACACAGTGTTGAACAAAAATGACCAGCAAATTAGTGCTTTGAATGGACTGAGTCTTGACATTAGTGCGGCAATCCCAGGAGTCTACATATTGAAAGTTTTCTCGCAAAGCTTGTCGAAGTCCTTCAGGGTTTTGATTGAGTAGTATTGGATTGTGATATTTGGTGGTGGGGCAGTGAGGATAGGATAATCGAGCAGGCAGTTTATCTGGCTCGCCATTATTTGCAAATCCGCAAAACGCTAGGGGCTTACTAGCTGAATCAAGTCACTCTTAGTGAGGGACATAAGGAAACCATTGCCTTCCTTCACAAGGTCACCTGCCAACTTTGCTTTGGTTTGTTGCAACTGCTGAATTTTCTCTTCCACGGTATTTCTGCAAATCAGCCGAATCGCAATTACCCGTTTGTCCTGCCCAATGCGGTAGCTGCGGTCAATCGCCTGGTTTTCGACTGCCGGGTTCCACCATGGGTCGACCAGAAACACATAATCTGCTTCGGTGAGGTTGAGACCCGTGCCACCTGCTTTCAGGCTGATCAGAAATACCCTTGTATGTACGTCGTTCTGAAACTGGCTGACCACTTCCTCCCGGTTGTTCGTGCTGCCCGTGAGCATGGTGTAGCCAATGTGCTCTTTGGCAAGTTCTTTCTCGATCAGTTTCAGCATCGAAACAAACTGTGAGAACACCAGCACCTTATGGTCGCCGGTGATGTTGCGGAGCTGTTCCATCAAGGTGTCGATTTTGGCTGAGCCATCGCCAGCCTGTTTTTCTTCCCCGAGCAAAAGCGGTGAATCGCAAATTTGACGCAGTTGCGTGATACCTCTAAGAGCGTACATGGGCTTTTTTAACAACTGCTCGTTCTCGGTTGACTCAATCAGATCCCGGAGTTCTTTTTCATGGGCATCGTAGACCTTTCTCTGCTCTGCTTCCATGTCGCAGTAAAGCACCATTTCTGTTTTTTCCGGCAGTTCGGAGGCCACTTCTTTCTTGGTTCTTCTTAAGATGAAAGGGCTGATGCGTCGCTGTAAGTCCAGTATGCTGTGTTTGTGCTGGAACTTGTCGATGGCCATAGCGTAGGTGTTTCGAAAGTAGGTGCGGGAGCCCAGCAGCCCCGGGCAGGCAAACGACAATTGAGCGTACAAATCGAAGCTATGATTTTCGAGTGGCGTGCCGGTAAGAATGACCCTGTTTTTGGCCTTCAGCATGCGGGCGGCCTTGTTGCGTTGCGAAGCAAGGTTCTTGATATTGTGTGACTCATCAAGGAAAGCATAATGAAAGGGGTGCTTTCTCAAGTAAGAAATGTCATTAACCAGTGTGTGGTAGGTGGTAATGACGAGATCATATTCTTTGAACCTGGGAATTGTCCGCAATCGGTGCGGGCCATGGAACGACACGGCCTTCAGGGTAGGGGCAAAGCGCTCGATTTCATTGTGCCAGTTATGAATCACGGAAGTGGGCGCCACCAAAATGTGGGTGGAGGAGCCATGCTTTTCTTTCAAAGCCAGGATGAAAGCAATGATCTGGATGGTTTTCCCCAGCCCCATGTCGTCGGCCAGGCAGCCGCCAAAGTTGAAATCGTCCAGGATATTGAGCCAGGTGAGGCCCTGAAGCTGATAAGGTCGCAGGGTTGCTTTGAGAGCAGTTGAAGGCTTAGCGGGTGTAATCTTGCCAATGCTTGAGAGCTTCTGCCGGTAGCCGCTAACTTCCTGCTGCGTTTCTTCGTCGAGCATAAATCGCTCAAAAAGTTGGTTGACGGACTCAAAATTGATCTTCGGCACCTGCACCACGTCGTCGACAATGGTGCCTGCCGCAAAATAGCTTTCGAACTTTTGCAGCCATTCTTCAGGCATCACCCCCAGTTTGCCGTCGTCCAGCGTTACGTATCGGTTCTTGTTCTTTACAGCCTTGTGTATTTGTTTGAGCGAGGCTTTCTTTCTGCCAAACTTCGCTTCTATCCGGGCATTGAACCAATTGAGCCCGCTGCTGACCTGTATTGAAATGTTGACTGGTTCGGGGTTGACGTCGATCCCTTTTAGCTGGCTGAAACCAAGCACTTCCCAACTTTCCGCTTTCCATTCTTCATAGGCCTTCAGAAACCAGCCGTCTTGTACAAACCTGGTTTTGTGTAGGTAAAAATAGAGTAGGGGATTGTTTACCTGCTCTTTAAAATGCGGATGCTGTCGGATAAGGCGGGAAAGAAACGCCTCTTCCATTTCAGTGTCCCGCTCCAGCATTGCGGGCTCTCCCTTTATATCTTCGATGTAGATTTGTTTGGTGGTAAGCACCGGAATCTCCGTTTTTCCGTACCTCACTACCGGATCAATCACGATATAGTCGCCGAAGTCGGACAGGTAGATCAGCCGGGTGGACTGGCCCTCATCTTCCTTCGTTGCCCTGGCTGTTTCCATGTATTCGTGCACTACCTCAACATGGTTTTCCATTTGCGACAGCACATCCTTTTGAAACCGAACAAACGCCGCATGAGGCAGGCGCAGACCGTCTTGGTATTTCCTGAAGTACGACAGCACTTTTAAGGCGTCAGTTTTTTCTGCCATCAACCATTGCTCGTCAATAGTGACGAACCTATCGAACCTAACAGCCACCCTGGCAGCCGGAGTGAAGGCTCCTTCGATATACACCTCGGCTCTTACGTGGTAGACATCATTTTCCATCGAAATCCTGATCAGTATCCGGACGTCTGCTTCCCTCAAAGTGATTTTCGAGACGGATTTGGCGCTTACCTTTTCAGAAACGGTGGCATCGTGCTGATAAAAGGAGTAGTGGACCGGATTGCTTACAATGGCTCTGATGGCTTCAAGGTCAGTGAGGGTGGGCTCATAAAATGCCTGAAAACGGGCAATGGCGGCATAAAACCTGAGCACCTCTGGATTTTGCGATTGCCACATGCTGTCGAGAGGATTGAGCACAGTGAGCGGATTTTTCAGCTCCCGGTTTTGGGTGAGACCACCCCGCACAAGCTGGGCGCTGAAGAGGTTGTAGTACCGGTGTGAACCCAGGACGACGATGGTTTTGGATCTGCCAGCTTCCCCGGTGCCCGACTGCTCCGCTGACAGGTACTTGTCGAGAGCAACCCCGCCGGGCCTGCTTTCCCCCTTGAAGTCTTCAAAGGGCTTGCTGCTCATTCCAACCTTATTTTCGTCTGGCTTTTTTTCCATGGGATATTGGCGGCACAATATGCCACAACAAGTTGAAAGATGATTAGCCTTTGGCAAAAGTTTGGTCAACTTTTCGGCTTTCTCCAGGATGGCCCTACCTCCCTGCCTGGGGTGTCCGTTAGCTGTCGGCGTTCTTTACTTTCTACGTTTATTATCCAAATATTGTAATTGTTCTCCGATCCTGCAGTGTAGACCAGCCAGTCTCCGCTCGCCGACCAGTCGGGGGAATAGCATTCGATGCTATCCTGTGTAATATTTGTCAGGTTGCTGCCATCTGCATTCATTGTGTAAAGATCCCAAACGCCCTCAGACTGACCATAGAATGCGATACTTGTTCCATCCGGCGAGAATTTTGCGCCTGAATCGTATTCCTCTTTGTTGGTCAGCCTTCGCACATCACTTCCATCACTGTTCATGATGAAAATTTCGCCGTTCGCTGAGTGAGTTGTGTCGTTTTCGCCTCGTAACTGACGGGTAAACAAAATGCTTTTTCCATCAGGCGACCAACTTGGGCTTTCTTCGTAGGCGTCGTTGTGCGTCAGTGGACGTACGTTGGATCCGTCACTGTTCATCAGATAGACATTTCGGCTCAGAGAGTCCCGGTCACTCATAAATACTATCGATTTTCCGTCAGGGGAGAGCGAGGGAAGCACGTCACTGGCAGGGTGATTTGTCAGTCAGCGTACATTGCTTCCGTCTGCATGCATGGCATAGATTTCATTGTTACCCTCACGGTTGGAATAAAAAAGAATCGACTGGCCACCGGGCGACCATTGTGCCGCATAGTCGGTAGCTTCGTTATTTGTCAGGTTGAGGAGACTACTGCCGTCGGATTCTATTGTATAAATTTCCGTATTGCCATCCCTGTTGCTTATGAAAGCAATTGGTTCCGAATCGGGAAGTGAAGAAATTTCAACTTTGTCTCTGTTCGACTTGCCACAAGCCAGGAGAAACAAGAGGAGGATCATCCAATTCACCTTTACCATAGAAGTCAGGTTCAAAAACTTAGTGATACTAATATGAACTTAGGCCTCTTTTAAGCCTATTTTATACACTGCTCAAATTAGTCAAAACCACTCAATGTGTGGCCGATAAGTTTCTTCAAAGCAGTCGTTTACTTTCCGAAACCTGATATTTTAAGCCCAAACATGAGTTTTGATTTAGACATGAACCCCGCTTGCCTCATTCACCTTCGGTGCTCCTCCATATCGCAGATGCAAAAGCAGGTAATTTTTCGTCGCAATGCCTGGGTATACTCGTGCATTTTCAAATATTCCTTCTTACATTGCAACCAATTAGTTGCGTAACTAAACCCTCATGAACGACAGAATTATAAAAACACACCAATTCGCTCACCCGATTGACGAAATATGGAAGGCGATTTCCCTGGCAGATGAAATTTCAGCGTGGTTTATCAAAGCAAAGTTTCGGCCTGAAGTAGGGTATCAATATACCTTCACTCATGAGCAAACTATCATTACTGGCGAAGTGCTCAAAGCCAATCCTGTGTATGAGCTTGTATATACATGGCTAGTTAGCGGCACTGACGTTGAAACGACTGTTAGCTGGACGCTGGAAGAGAATTCACAAGGTACACTACTGACTCTGGAGCACTATGGGATTAGCAAGTATCCGGGAGAAACGGCTATTTTTATGTTCGAGAACTTCAGGGGTGGTTGGAATACCTGTGTCACCAACCTGGATAAATATCTCTCAGAAAAGTAGATGTCAAAAGACAGGATAAACAAAGTATTTAAGGCAGTAGCCGACCCCACCAGACGGGAGATATTCCATGTGCTCATGGTTGCGAGTGCCGCCATGTCGCTTACCCAAATCTCTGAACAGTTCGACATCAGCAGGCAGGGTGTTACCAAGCACATAAAGTTGTTGGAAGAAGCTGGGCTTATCAAGACTTCAGAACAGGGTAGAGAGCGTTTTTGTGAGGCCAATCCGACACCTTTGAAGGAAATTAAAAATTGGATGGCAGTCTACGACAAGTTCTGGGACGATAAGATAACAGCATTGGACAGATACCTAAAGGCAAAAAAATGATTGTTTAAAAGTCGGCTAGGCCAGGCTTCGACGCCAGCGTGAAAGAGGCTCAACCGACAACCAGCAAACTTTCAAACAATCATGGACTCATTTAGAAGGGCCTGAACTGGGCTGGTTCAATGTCGTTTAGCCGCAGGTACACGATCAGTTGCGACCTGTGATGAGTGAAATGATCCCTTATAAGCATACTCGTGGTAAAGTAGTCCTTTACAATAGGTTTGTCCACCGGGCCAAATGTGAACGTCTGATCATACAATAACACATCTGCTTTTTCGAAGAAAGCAATAGTTTGGTCAAATTGCTCTCCCAGTACGGCTAAAAGTGCTGTTTTGCTCGATTTTTCAGCATATTTAGCTGCATTTGCTCCGGCTTCCTGCCTCGATCCTTTTTGCTTGTCGATGAGATAATGATTGAGCAAAAAGTGGTTGGTGCTTATCATGTGTTGCACTTGTTCGCTGAACGATCGAACCGAGTCGACCGGTCTGTAGCCGAAGCTACTTTCCGGCATCAACTCCACCATTTCCAATGTATAGGCCTTCATGCTCTTCATGACACTTGCCATGCTGGCATTAAAGTGCTGGGCCTGGCACCAGGCTGCTACTAAGACCATCGTTGCAATTAGAATTCCTTTTTTCATTTCTTTTTTTTTAAATGTTAATTCCACTGACTGTCGCAAGCGGAGATAATGCCGGCTGGATTCTCCAGAAATGCTTGTTTTACCACTGCATCGGAGAAGATATAAAGCTGGTCATTGTAAAGGGTGTAGACAGTGGGATCAGCAGGGGCTGCAAACCCGGTGCTGACTGCCTTTGTGCAATAACCACCAAACTGGGGAATGTACTTCTCAGGATTGCCCATGAACTCATTCAAATTGGCTTGTGAAGAAAAATACCAGGTTACCTCATGCGCTTCGGTGCTGTAGGTGTGTTCGCCTTTTTCCAGCGCACCTTTGAAATAGGTAGTTACATCATAGCCGCCAAGGGCCACATTGTTCACTTGAAAAACAGGTTTATGCATGCCTAGCGAGATGGGCATGATGCGGTTGTAGGCCATGAAGCTGAGCAGAAGAGCTATCAGGGTACCTATGGTTATAAGAGCGATTGTCATGATCTTTTTCATATGTCTATTAGCTTGATTGAAGGGGTTCCAAACCGATTATTTTGCGGGCGTAGCCAATCTGGCCGAGGTGGTAAGCCTCATGGTACACAAAGAAGGATACAATGTCAGACACTGAGGGCTTGTCTCCGGCAGGCTTGGCATCTAATTCCTCGTCTGAGAGGGAGGCAAGCTTTTTCGTGAGGGTGGCCGTGATAGCAGGAAGCAAACCTGTTACCTTCTCTAAAGGGGGGTATTCCTGCTCATCGATTGCACTCCAGTAACGATTTCCAAAAGGATTCTCGGCTTTTACGCCCAGCATATTGGCCAGCATAAAACGGCAGTGAAGAATGTGGCCCATGAGCCAGTTGATGTGGTTCGATTTGTCGGAAGGTCTGCGCAGGGCCTGCTCTTCAGTCATGCCAAGAAGGGCGTTTTGATAGATTCCTTCCTGAAAGCGGAACATGCTGTTGTAGAGTTCCGCTTTTGTCGCTGTTTGTGTTTTGTGTTCAGTCATCTTACTAAGAGTTAAGTTAAAAATGCAACTATATAGTTGCAAATATAAACGCAACTAATTAGTTGCGCAATAGTTTTCTAAAGAATTTTTCCTAACTTTATGTTACTATAAGGTAACATAAATTAACAACTCGTTTCAAATGACCTCGACACTCCTCGAAAAAGAAACCGAAATCTGGAAAGCCCTGGCTGACCCAGCCCGCAGGCGCCTGATGGATTTGGTGCGGGAGTCGCCAAAGACTACGGGTGAGCTCGTGGAGGAGTTTGAATCTATCGGGCGGTGCGCTGTAATGAAGCATCTTTCTGTTTTGGAGGAAGCAAGGCTTATATTGCCCCGTAAACAAGGCAAATTTCGCTGGAACTTTATCAACGCCATTCCCTTACAGGAGATTTATGAACGCTGGGTTAAAAAGTACGAAGCGCAATGGGCGACTAATTTGCTTCAGTTGCGTGAACTGGCTGAATATAAGGAGCATATTGATGATTTAACTAACGACTTACTAATGAAGGAGCCAACCAAACCTGTCAATATCAGACTAGAGGTACCGATTGATGCCAGCATCAACAACGTGTGGGAATGCCTGGTCAAAGACGTTGGACTCTGGTGGAGAAAGGACTTCTACACCAGCCAAAAAACAAAAGCGTTTATCCTTGAACCCAAAGTGGGAGGGAGGATGTACGAAGACTATGGAAATGATGAGGGGCTGCTTTGGTACACAGTAATTGTGCTTAACGCTCCCCATCATCTGGAGTTGCAGGGGCACCTTACGCCGGATTATGGCGGGCCAGCCATTACGTTCCTCAAGATTACGCTGACGGAAGATGGCGGCAAGACCTCGCTGACTTTGTCGGATACGTTGATGGGTGATGTATCAGCGAAAGCAAAGGGACAAATTACGGAAGGCTGGAAACTGCTTTTCGAGGAGGGATTCAAAAACTATGTAGACAACAAATCATGAAAAGTATTCTATTAAGCATCATCTTGTTTGCAAGCACTTTAGCTGCAACTGCGCAAAATGAAGAACTATTGAGAGTTTTCAATGACCAGGTCGCTGCCTTCAACGAGGGTGACGTTGATCGGCTGACCGCAAATGTCACCGACGACTTTAAGTGGTTCTCCCTCACGGCTGACACGCTTTTGCTCGAGGTGGCTGGAAAAGAGAATTTCAGACAAAGCATGAGGTATTACTTTTCGGCTGGCAGAAAATCAGTCTCGACCATTGAACAATATGCGGTCGACGGCGAAAGAGTCAGCTTCAGGGAAGTGGTGAGCCACAAGAACAAGGCAGGCGAAACAGTCTCCTCTTCTGCCATGGGCATCTATCAGATTCAAAACGGCAAGATCAGCCGGGCATGGTATTTTATTGACTGAGAGGCGCAGGGTGTCGTCCAGAGGTTAGGTCGGGTTCAATTGTTTTGTCATCACTGCCGTCTTATGACTCTTGTAATCCACCAAATCAATTCGCTTCCAACCAAGCCTTTTGTACAGAGACTCAGCCGTGAATGTGTGCAGGTATAATTGTTCGTACCCCCATTTGAGACTTTCGGCCTCGATGCGCTCCAGGAGCTGCCTGCCAAGCCCCTGGTTTCTATAATCTTCCGTGGTGTACAGCAACGACACCCATGGCTTGTAAATTTGCAGGCGGGGATATGCCTCAAGCAGTCCCAGTTGGTTGCTAAGACCTCCTGTGGCTGCGGGCTTGTCGCCGACCAAAAGCAGAAACTGAAAAAGCACGTCGTTATTGCCTGGATGTGTTTCGAGGCGTTTTGTTGTTCTCTCAACAGGAATCTCCCACTCGGCCAAATACCACTCAGCAATCTGCTGAATCAACCCCTGGTCGGTGGCTTGTAGTTGAAGTATTTTCTCTTGATGCATTTTATTGTTCACCCAGCTTTTTTGCAGTCGTCAGTTATTTTTCGTCCCGCATCCTTACCCATTCAATGACTATGTTTTCAAGGTCTTGCTTGCGATGCATGATTTCATCAATAGTCGCAAACTTGGCCACTCGTCCTTCCTTGCCGTCGCCTTCCAGCAGACCGGATTTGTCCCTGATGAATGCCCCTTTGTGAAACATAAGGCTTACGTGCTTTTTAGCATTCATAAAGTAAGAAGCCATATTTCCTTTGTATAGGAATGTGGGACTGTTCCACTTGATAGTTTCCTCTATACCAGGATGTGCGGAGAGAATGATTTCCCTTACTTTTTCGATTTCAGCGGTCATTGGATGGGCCAGTTTGGCCAGGTATTCGTCCACTTGTAAGTTTTTGTTCATAGCCTTCAAAGACTTGGTGCTATCCTAAATTTAGCGAAATAACCTTGTGGGCGAAAACGCCCTCCTAAAATGCGATACCAACGCTCAGATAGCCACCTTCGGGAGCTCCAACACCTGCTCTGAAAAGAAAATTGCCATCCGGTTTCTGGTACCGATAGCCCACATTGAGCGCACCCCAAACCTTGGGATCATGACCGGGCGAAGCAACCGTAAAGCCAATACCAGCTTCGGCGTGGTGATTCCCGGATCCAAATACCAGTGTTGGCATAGCTGCAAGATAGTTCTGCCATTCACTGTCAAATAAGCCTTGATATCTTCCGCCAATTAATCGAATGTAGGGCTTGATGTTTTCTTTTTTGTGATTTAGCATTCGCTCGTAGGCGATGCTGAAAGACGGAATGCCGGGAGATAGGTATACGCCATTTCGCCGCTCATCGGGGCTATCCTGACTGTTTGCCATTAAAGGTAGCAGGGTAAAAAGTAGTGGAACGAGTAGCCACTTGTAAACGATTTTAGATGAAGTTTTCATAGTCCAAAAAAGTTGTAGAATTTAATACTGATATCATATGAACAAGCCATAAACTAAATGTTGCAGCATTTTATCACTTCTATCCCCGGTCTTTGTTTGGATTCTTGACAAAGGTCAGGTTGCAACTCAGTGACTTGCTAAAATGCAACACCGAGGCTAATGTATGCGCCTTCCGGAATGCCACCACCGGCTCTGAATATCAACGCTTCGCCGGGCTTCTGGTAGCGGTAACCCAGGTTGAGCGCAGCCCAAACTTCAGGAGAATTGGCAGGAGAAACCAGTGTAAGTCCTACCCCTGTTTCAAGGTGATTGTTTCCAGTGCCAAATACCCAGGCTGGCATCGCAGCCAGGTAGCCGGTCCATTCCTGATTGATAACGTCGCCAAATTGTCCCGCAATCCCTCTCAAATAAAACCTTCGGTTCTCTTTTTTGTGCGCCAGCTGATGTTCGTAACTAATGCTGAGCGACGGAACACCGACAGTTAGCACAAGTCCATTCCGCATTTCAACAGGTTGATCCTGCCCAAAAGTCAATAAAGGTGCCGAGGCAAAAGATGAAAGTAGTACCAACCACTTCCACCCACTTTTAGATGAGTTTTTCATAGTTAAAAAAATAGATGTGAAAGTTTAAAAAACTTTACATCTGCAAAACTTAGGCCAAAAAATACTGATAGTCAGATGGTTGTGGTTATTGCTCCAGCCCCCATAGCTTGTTGGGGTTTTTGTCAAGTGTCAATTTTAACTCTCCTCCTTGTGAAAATACCTCATGCGGGAAGCTGAATTTTGTCCAGTCTTTGCCGTTCAGAGAAGCTTTTTGAATGTAAATGTTGTCAGCTGAATTGTTTTCTGTGCTGATCGTGAAGGTTTTGCCGGAATAGTATTTCGGATCAAGCTGGATTTCTACTTTATCGAATATCGGCGTCGTAATGTCGTAGGAAGAATTGACCGATGCACCTCCATCCATTTGAAACAGCCCTATGGCCATCAATACGCCGAGTGCCCCCATTTGTCCCTGGTCTTCATCGCCATTATAGCCACCGTAAGGAGTAATGTCTGAGAACGTAATTTCTTTCACTTCCCGCACCCATTTTTGAGAAAGCCAGGGTGCTCCGGCATGGTTGAACAGGTGTGCCATTTGGCAGGAAGGCTGGTTTTCGTAGTCCACCCAGTTTTGGGCATGCTTGCCGTGGTCGGTGATGAATTTCGTAGGTTTTGCTTTGATAAAGCAGCTGTCTACATATTCAACATACTTTTCCTTCCCGCCAAACAGGTCAGCGAGGCCCGCCAGGTCATGTGGCACATAGTTGGTGTAAATGGCAGAATTGCTCTCCACAAAACCGAGGGTGTTGAATCCGTCGCCAATTGGTGTGAAGTTTTCGATCCAGGTTCCATCGATGTTTTTAGGATGAATATAATGAGTTTCCGGATTCCAGAGATTTTTGTAATTGAGCGACCGCTTTGTGAAAAAGTCGTAGTCTTTGCTTTTCCCGAGAGGCAAAGCGAGCTGGGCCAAACACCAATCCTGATAAGCGTATTCCATCGTCATGGCGGCCCCGTCCTTGTGTCCGCCAGGGCCTGGAATGCCTTCAGGCACATAGCCTCGCTCTACGTAATAGTTCATGCCACCGCCTTGAGGGTTGTCACGATGCTCGTAGCCTGCCCGGTCTCTGATGCCACCCGGAAAGGCGTTTTTGTAAAGGCCCTCGTAGGCTTTGGCCATGTCATAGTTTCGGATGCCTTTGTTGTAGGCAGTGGCGAAAAAAGAAACAGCCGGGTCGCCAATCATCACATAAGTATAGTTGCCTCCTGATGGCCCTCGGGGGATCAGCCCTCCATGGCGGTACATCTCCACCATGCTGGCGCAGAACTCATTCATGATTTCGGGGTAGACCATCGACCAGAGCACGTTGAGTGTCCAGTGGCTGCCCCACCACGCATCGAAATTATACTGATTGTGTTTTGGTTTTTTGTCTTCATCCAGCGCCACTTGCCGAACGACTGGCTTCGGTCCGGTCATGTCGCAGTACTTGCCGTCTACATCGCTCACGATGCGGCGACCGAGCAACGAGTGCCACAGGTCGGTGTAGAATTTGATTTTCTGCTTTTCCGTGCCGCCTTCTATTTTGATTTTGCTGAGGTAGCCATTCCATTCACTTTTGGATGCTGACACCACTTGTTCAAAATTCCAGTGAGGGAGTTCGGTATCCATATTGAGCCGGGCCTGCGCCGTGCTGGTGTAGGAGATGGCAACCTTCATTTGTACGGTCTTGTTGAGCTTCCTGTCGAAACGGACAAAAGCGCCCACTTCTTTACCATAAACTTCATTGACGATGCCGGTTTTTAGCACTCCCTTTTCCCATGCACCAAAGGACGTCATCGGCTGATCGAAACGAGCAACAAAGTACACGTAGGTAGGTTTTGGTCGACGGGGGGTCGGTGCCATAATGCTGTAGCCGGCAATCTCATAGTTGCTAATTTTTTCAACCCTGGCGGAATCCATGGCACCGTGACCGAGGAATGCCCCGACATCGAAAATAATGTCCTTATCAACCTTGTCAGGGTAAGTGTATTTATGAAATCCCACCCTGGTAGTGGAGGTGAGCTCAGCTTTGATGCCGTAGTCCTTCAGAAAGACGCTGTGATAGCCGGGTATAGCTTTTTCATCATCATGGCTAAAGGCCGACTTGTAAGCTTCCATACCCAAATGTCCTTTGAATTCGCCCACCGTCGGCATTACCGGTATGCCCGACATTTGCCAGGCGTGGATATGCGAAAAGCATCGAACATACAGGCTGTCATATAAGTAGCCTGAGTTCCAGCTTCCTTTTACCCAGGTGTCAGGACTCAGGTTCACCATCCCAAAAGGTCTTGAAGCAGATGAAAAGAAAAACCACCGTGATTTGTGGGTGTCCACAAACGGGTTGACGTAGTCGATAGGCTCTTTTGTGGTTTGAGAAAACGCTGGTGAAGCACAGGTAAAGAGCAGAGCGACCAGGGAGATTCTAAAGGCGAGTTTAAGCACGCTAAGTATGTTTTGATTCTAAAGAATCCCAATATCGGAAGTTCTGATGAATAGAAGCAATCAATATTCTATGTCGATCACCAGAATAGACTACAAAAGTTTAGTAAACAGTAGAAAGCTGGTAGGCTCTTCGAACGTCCGTAGAAGGGCATAGACTGGCTATTCGGTGAAACTTTTGTAGTCTTTGCTCTACGTTCTCAGCTCTGATCCGCCCGATTCCACCACCAATGGCTGGCCACATAACCCAACACCGCTACCAGGCCCACCAGACCAAAGCTGACGGCATTCAGCGAGGCCTTCATTTCGGCACTTATCCCGCTGTAAAGTCCTGGCACAGACCATGGGAAGTACTGTCCAAGACCTACAGCCCCCACAATCTGCGAGACGATCAGCATGAGTACAACCAGCCCGATAGGAGCGAGGTAGCCTTTTCCCCAAATGCCCATGAAGGATATTGGCGTGCCGAGCAACATCACCAATATGGTGGTGGCAAAATAGGTGGTCAGCCCGGGGGTGATAACACGGATATCGAAGTTATCGAGGCCCAGCAAGGTGCCAACCACTAACCCCAGCAACAGATTGGCCGCTACGAGTGCCAGGCACCACACAGCGTACACGATGAACTTTGCGTTGATGATGTGGCTACGGGAGGCAGGCAGGGCTAGCAGGTCTTTGGCTGTTTTGTTGGAATACTCCCTGCCAAAAAGCCAGCTGGCAACGAATCCGAAAACAACCACGCCACCTACGCCCACCACCTGCGTGAGCAAGCCGACGTATGAGGGCCAGTCGGCAGAGAAGTTCATCAGCTTTGCTTTTTCGCTCAAGGGCGAAGCCCCCATATCGCCTGCATGACCGAGGAGGTAAAGCGAAAGCCCACCCATGACCGGGCCGAGGGCAAAGGCTGCAAAAGTGACCCACACAATGGTGGAGTGCCTGAGTTTTAAAAATTCGGGGGCGATAGCTCTCAGCGAGGGTGTCATATTGATTATTGTTGAATCGTTCTTAAAAAATAGCTTTCGAGGTCTTCTTCGAAGGTGAATAGTTTGGTGAGGCCCACGTGTTCAGCTACCACCATTTCGGCAATGCGGTCGGGCTCGCTCATCCATTGGCGATCCAAAATTTCCACCTCGCTGGCATCGTTTATCCTGAACGGAATCCCGTTTTTCCGAAGCAGGTCAGAGACCCGAACATTGTCTTGCGAATTCAGCACGAGCTTCCTGTCTATTTCATTGTGCAGCTGATTCGCCTCCAGCTCTTTGATCAGTGAGCCCTGATGTATAATGCCGATGGTGTCGGCCACCTTGGCAATTTCACTTAGCAGGTGGCTCGAGATCAGTACGGTGGTGCCTTGTGAACTTAGCTCCCGGAGCAGGTGGCGGATTTCCACAATACCAGCCGGGTCGAGCCCGTTCACAGGCTCGTCAAGGATGAGCAGTTCAGGGTTGTGCATAAGTGCTCTGGCGAGGCCGAGGCGTTGCAGATTGCCCAGGGAAAGGTGGCTGGCATGAACATCTCTGTACTGGTCGAGCTTCAGTCGGGAAATGACCTTGTCGATCACCTGCGTGTCCTTCAGGCCATGGTACCTGTAAAAAATCTGGAGGTTTTCCACCACCGACAAGTCCGGGTAGGCACAGGTCGACTCGATCATGTAGCCTACTTTGTCCCAAACCGATGTGTGGCCAGAAATTTTCTGGCCAAAGAGAGCAACACTGCCCTCCGTAGGATTGATCATGCCCAGGAGCATGCGCATGGTGGTTGTTTTTCCGGCCCCATTAAGGCCAAGGAACCCGTAGATCTTCCCCTGCGGAATCTGCAACGACACCTGGTCGACTACAGTGGCACGTCCGTACCGCTTGGTCAGGTTATTTGTTTCAACGATCATCATTTGTTCTTAAAACCGTTTTTTTGGATCTCTACAAACTGCTGTGCAATGGCGACCAGCTCCTCTTCGGGCAGGTTGTAGAGTTGTTTGTTGTTTTGGATGTTTTGACGGAAGTCCTGCTGGTAGTGCAGCTCCATGAACTCAAAAATCGAAAGCTGCGTCTGAAGCACGTGCCAGGCCAGTATTTTCCGATCAATGTCATTTCGCAGCTGCCCGTTTTCCACATACTGATCCACCAGCTGGTACATAATGTCCAGGGCTTTCTGCTTCCTGATGGCCTGAATATTACCCAGCTCCTCGGTGTTTTTCTCCCGCAGCACATTGTACAGGAAGGCGCTGACCACTCCCTGCGTTTTGTCGAAGTGTACCTTCGCCCGGAAGTGCAGAATAATCAAGTCAAAAAAGTCTTTGGGCGGTTGCTTAATAAACCCCTTGTCGTTTGCCAGCCGTTGCTGAACGGCGTAGTCAAGCAGGTAGAAGTAGAGAGAATGTTTGCTCTCAAAGTAGCGATAGAAGCTGCCTTTGGCCAGGTCCAGCTTTTTGATGATAGTAGAAAGGGAGGCAGACTGGTAATCGTTGAAGGCAAATTCTTCAAGGCAAACCCCGATGATTTCCTGCTGTCTTTCCTGTGGTAAGTTATTGAATGTTTTTAAAGCGACCATGTAGTAGCGACTATATGGTCGCTAACGAGATAGGACTCTTAAGGTTTCGGATACAATGGAAAAAAATAGAGGGACTTTTCGAGCTCAGGGGAAAAGATAGCGAGTGGCATTTTGGCCAACCGATTGGCGAAGCTGGAGGCTTTGGGCATTCTTCACAAGGGCAAACTTCCCGACAACAAAAAGACCGTGATTTATTCGCTCACGCAAAAGGGGATAGAACTGTTGCCCATCATCGTCGACATGATCCTTTGGAGCGACAACAATCTTGGCGATCACGTAGATGATAAAATGCGGGAGCTAGCCAAAAAGATCAGGCTTGACAAGGAGGTCTTTATAAATAACTACACGGCGCATTTGCAGGCTTTGATGGCTGCGCCGTGAGTGGCATTATTTAAAGACTGACGCAGTTAATGTACTACCATCGTTTTGCCAGATGCGCCGCAGCGGTTTGCCTATGCTCAGTATACCGAAGGGCATTCCGTATATTATTTTGTTAGGCATTCGTTATTCTATTGGAAATCCTTCAACCTTTAGTTCTTCTAGCTCTTGTTGGCTAAATCTGTCTAAAATTAGACCCATTAAGTCTGAATCCTTTTTCCTTTTTAGTACCCAAGTATACAAATCTCCCATCTCTTGATCATTTGTTGACCACTTACCTCTTGGATTGTTTTCTGAATCGTATCTGAATTCTTTCCAATCATCAACTCGATCCTTAATTCTTGAGGGAACATCCCAATACCTTTCCTCGTCAAATTTCAATTCCCAAACTTCATTTAATTGTTCGATTGTCTCTTCGTTCAAATCATCTTTTTTGGGAGCGATAATACTGTTAAACCAATTCTGATAATTCACTTTCAAAGGGTCTTCATCGGAGATTAGTTTCCTTATGAATCGTTTTGTGGATGCTTCTGGAGTTCGCCCTCTTAAGTTATAATCAAATCCAAGCTCTTCAATTTCAGCTCGGATTTCAAGTTTTTTACCCTCTTTGTTTCTCTGAGCAATACCCGTTAACCATGTTCCAAGCGATTTTCCTTTAAATTTATATCTATGGTTGGCTCTTACATCTTCATCATTATCTAAAGCATCTTGAAGTAATTCAAGCCATTCTTTATCAATGTTGCCAATGTTGAGATTCTGGATTTCTTCGATAACTTCAGCGGAAACTTCTGTATCCAAGTATTTATTAGACTTAAAAATGAGCCTGTCAATTGTATAAAACCAGATCTTTTGCTTGCTCTTATCTTTGAATTCAAATAATAGCTCGTGTCTTGGAACATCGCTATTTTGACCGTTATCATCTTGCTGCCACCAATCCTCTTTAACATCATTTGTAACGAATATTATTGGTTTCTTCTTATCCTTTGCGTAATCAATTATTTGAAACCATAATAGCAAGTCTCCATACATTTGAAAACCTATTTTTTCTTTTTCATCTTTATATCCTGGTGGTATTTCGTTCTCGTATCTAAATTGCCCCTCTTTAATAAATTCCAGCATTTGTACATACGAGTAGGGCTTGCCATGGTCAAAATATTTATCTAATCTTTCTCTAAAATTGTCGGATGAAGATTTCTCGTCTAATTCTTTTATCTTTTCTTCTATTTGCTTCTCAGTGTCATTGAGGAGGTTTTCATAACCTTGATTTAAAATTTCGATATTGGATTCAAATGCTTTCAAAACATCCTTGAATTCACTAATATATTTTTGACTAATATAAGGGTGTTTGTCATCCTTTATCGTTCTTTCTGCAAGTGTCTTTATCTGGCCATGTATAGATTTTGTATTTTTTCTTATAAGATCAATATCGTTTTGAATTGATTCTAAATATCCTCCGTCTTTTCTGCCGTTACTCTTGGTGAGATTCTGATACTCTCCTTTTGGTTTAGTAATGACTTTTTCTCTGTTCTTTTCAAATTCGTAAATGACTTGTGCAGGAAGCCATAATCGTCCTTTCAGCGTTTCAAAAACCTTGTTAAAATATTCTTCGGAAATTCTTTCACTATATCCATAGAAACTCAATAAAGCTGAGGAGTCAAAGACAATATGGCCTTTTTCAAAAAGCTCCTTTTCCTCTTCTTCTGTGAACCTAAATATTGAGTCTTCCATTTTTTTAATGCCACGCAACACCTGATTATGAACCCGACTCACATACTCCGTGTATCTCTCCCTCAAGTTACTACCAATTTCCGAAATATGCTTTTCGAACTTTCAATGGGCTTACCCTTTAATCACTATTGTCCCGTTTCTGTACAGATCCAATGCGCTGTTGAGCAATTCTTCGATAGTTTCCAGCGGCAGGTCTTCGTTGGGATTCACCCTGAAAATTTTCATGCGGGAGCGCTCTCCGGCTTCTAATTTTGGATGGTCGAGAAACTTTCCCTCAACGAAAAGGATATAGGGTTCTTCTGTTTTTTTGTCTGTCCACAGGTAGCAAAACATCTTTTTTCTGAAGCAGAAGCAGGGCATGCCCCACTTCTGCGTTTCAGTTACGTTGGTGTCCTGAGCAAGGATGATGCTCCGCAGTGCCAGCAGACAGCTCTTGTGGGGTTCTTCCTTGTTCAGATAGTAGTTGTCAATTTCTCGCATTGCACCTCGGGTTACTTTACGGCTACCAAAAAGTCTACTTCTGCATTCGCCGGGTTTTGTGCTTTTTCGCCAAACACCTCGAAGTCAGCTGAAAATACCCTGTCCAAATCCATCGCCCATATTTTTGCCCACTCCGCCACGACCAAGCCTTGTGCCAGGTCGCCTTTGGCGGTGATTTTTACGTAACTGCCACCTTCAAAAGCCCTGCCTACCATGCCATCCGGAATTGCCTCCAGACTTTCCACCTTACACCCAAGGATGGCGGTATATGGTGCCATGTGGTCACCTTCGTAGTCGGTGTAAAGTGAGTAGATGGTGCCGTCCACTTTGCCAGGGATAGCATTTAGTAGCTCTTCGGAAAGGAACCTGCCCCATAGTTCGGCAATGTCTTTGGCGCCCTGTCCATTTTCGTTGGTTGTTCTTACTGAGATTCCAATGATCTTGAATGGGTCAATTTTTACTTTTTGCATCGCTTAAATATTTTGATTCGAAGCAAAGGTAGATGGCCCTTGTGCCAAGGGTGTGTCAGGGGTGGCTGACCATTTTTTCCGACACTGTTCAAAATATTGTTCTAAGGTAATTTTGTGGGGCTGAAACTGGCTGTCCGTTTGCACTAAGCTTTGAATACGGTCAAGCCTGAAGGCCCTAAAGCCATTTTTTAGCTGACAAAAAGCAATCAGGATCCAGTTGCCCTGTGTAGTATAGAGGGCAAATGGCTCTACTTTTCGCTGGCTTTGCTGATTTTCTAACGACAGGTAATTGATCTCTATCACATGGTAGTTTGAAATGGCAGATTGAAGCTGGATGAGATGGTTGCTTGTCTTTTTGTTTTCGCTGTTGTCCCGCACCTGCAACCGGTCGGAGAGGAGCTCTGTCTTGGTTTTCAGGCCAAGCTTGAGGATTGCCTTTATTTTTGTTGCGGCGCTTTCATAGTGCTCCACCAGAGACCGATCCTTGTTCGCCCGAATCAATTTTTCGGCGATGACAATGGCGCTTGCTTCCTCTTCGGTAAACATCACCGGCGGAAGCTTGAAGCCGTCCATGATGGAGTATCCCCTGCCTTCCTGCGTGACAATAGGTATGCCTGATTGTTCAAGCGTTCGAATGTCCCGATAGACAGTTCTTACGCTCACCTGGTGCTTTTTTGCAATGTCCGTTGCAGTCACCAGTTGTTTTGATTGCAGCTGCGTAAGAATGGCCGTCAGCCTCGCAAGTCTGGGTTTGTCTTCCGCCATTTTATTTCTCCTGTCTGTTGCTCACCTTTTCCTGTCAGGTAAGCCAGATCGCCTGTTGGTATTAAAGGTCATCTTTTGTAGCTCGCATTCCTACAAAAAAAATGGGACGCTTGTCTCTCCCGAGGCAGGCGTCCCACCAAAATGATCAACTTGCCTCTATCAGGAAGCTATTTTCACATCCTTTTCTAATAATTCCACATCTATAATTTCCTTGCTGATCATGAATGTCAACATGCCTCTCACGGTTTCTTCAAGTGTAGGGTCGAGCACACCGTGAGGCGATTTGACTTTTGCTTCACAATAAGAATCGTTACTATATCGCTTAAACTCCATGGAAGAGATATTATTGACAGACCTTACCAGGAAGTCGAGCAGCGGAAACAGGAGGTCATCCTTCCCGCATTTGCCCACAATTTCAGGCACAAACTTCGGCAGCTCAAACCCTTTGAACTCCCTGCCTGTCAGCTTGGTGATGATGTCGGTAATGTCTTTCATACGTGCATATTCATCACGTGTTACATGGAAGGTTTTGTTGACCGAATCGGGCAGTCCGGAGATGGCCACCACGTTGTTCGCCACAATGTCGACCGGCGTGAAGCTTACCTGGTTGAACGAATTGACCGTAATGCCGTGGTTGATCATGAAGGCGATCAATCGGATGGAAATGTCGAAGTTGTTGCCACCGCCATACACCGAAGGGGTAATCAGCGCAGGTCTGAACACCCTGGCCTGTAGCCCCTGCTTCATGGCGTCGAACACAATTTGCTCTGACACCCATTTGGTCTGGCTATAACCAAAGTCAAGCAGATCCAGCGAATTGCAGGTATCAGTTTCAAAAAGCGTGTCTTTCACAGCCCAACCAAAAATAAAGGTGGTGGACACGTGATTGAGGATCTTGGGGTTGCCATCCAGCGCCAGCCTGATTATTTCGTTGGTGCCATACACATTGGTGTCCCACATTTTGTCATAATTGAACAGGTAGTTCACGAGGGCGCCGTTGTTGTAAATGGTGTGTGTGTTGGTCGCCAGGTAGTCCCAGGTTTTCTTGTCCAGTCCCAGCTGAGGTTTGCCCAGGTCGCCGCATACAGCCACCACTCTTTTCTCGAACTCCGCCAGGTATTCACATTCCGGAACATTGGACAGGTCGAAGGCCTCTTTCAGTCTGGCCAGTCCTTTCTTTTCGTCATCAGCTCTTACGAGCACATAGATGGTGTCGGTAGTTTGCTGAAGCAAGCTTTTCAGAATAAACGGCCCCAGGAATCCTGTTCCGCCTGTGAGCAGGATCTTGCCACTTTTCAGGTGGGCTGGGTCGTACTGAGGTGTTTTCGGCTTAAACGACAGCTTGGTGTCCTGAAGCATTCGCTTCTGTTCGAAGGCATTATGCTCTTTCTGAAGCTTGAGAATGGTCTTCTTTAAACGATTGATGGCGAGAATGGATGACGTGCTGAACTGTTCCATCAAGTCGAAGAATTCAGAAACGCTTATTTCTTGTAGCAGGCGGGCATCGATTTCCGACGCCAGTTGAGCCGCCCCGCTGTCTTTAATGAGCTCCTTCACATCGTGAATGAGAACCACCAGATCGAGAGAGTCGAGCACATGCACCAAAGAGTAGGTTTCGGTGCCTGTGAACCCATACTTTTTCAAAATCTCATCGAATTGAGTATTTGTCAAACGGGCTCTCGGAGCGTCTGTATTTTGCTCGACCAGGCTATGGTTTTCAATGACCTCCAACTCACCATTGGCCCAAAGCTGCTTGGTCTTCTGGCGCATGATTTTTCCCGAGGTGGTCTTCGGAATGCTTTTGGTGTTGGTAAAGGTGATTTGCGAGGGGATAATATTTAGCCTCTCACGAATCTGATCTGCAATCTTGTTGTGGTCGGGGATTTCATTCTTACGTTTAAGGCCAGCCACAATAACGAGTTTTTCCTCCCCGTTTTCTTCGTGGGCAAATGCCGCCACATAGCCTTCCCTAATGTTGTTGCTCGATTCTTCAACGATTTGCTCAATGTCCTGCGGGTAGTAGTTGGCCCCACGGATAATGATCATGTCCTTAGCTCTGCCGCAGATGTAGAGCTCCTGGTCATGCAAAAAGCCGAGGTCGCCAGTTCTCAAAAAGGTGTGTGTGGCACTGCCGTTTTCGCTCGCTATTCGAGCTTCAAAGTATTCTTTGTTCAGCTCAGGTTTCCCCCAGTAGCCAAGCCCCTTACTTGGGCCCGCCAGCCACACTTCACCCACCTTGTTTTCGCCAAGGTCTATTCGGGAATTAGGATCCACTATTTTCACGATCTGGTCTCTAAGGGGTTTGCCGCAGCTCATGATTTGGGTTAGGTCACCTCCCTGTCCGTTCTCGAATTTCAGCTCATGGTTAATGAGTGAGTTGGTGAGCACCGATACTGATTTTCCGCCCCACTGCGAAACGGCCAGTGTGTTTTCGGCGAGGCCATAGGCTGCGCCAAGTGCCGTTTCCTTCAGCCCACATGCGCTGAATTTTTCAAGAAACTTATAGAAAGTGCCTGCCCTGACTGGCTCTGCCGCCGTCATCAGGTTTGTCAGTGAGCTAAGGTCCAGCGAAGCGAATACTTCATCCGACACTCTGCCCGGCTGAAGCAGGTAGTCGTAGGCAAAGTTGGGTGCCGAAGAGTGCGTGGCCTTGTACTTTGAGATGGTTTCGAGCCAAAGCACCGGCTTTCTGATGAAATCAAGCGTAGAGAACCCAATAGAGGTGCCTCCTTTCATGATGATAAACAGGTGATAGCCAATCAGCCCCATGTCGTGGTATTGTGGCAGCCAGGTAACGGTTACCGGGGGTTCCGATAATACATTCTCGGCATTGTTTTCAAGGTTTTCATGCGAGATCATTACCCCCTTGGGGTCGGTGGTAGAGCCAGAGGTGTACTGAAGAAAAAGAAACGATGATTGCCGCTCATAGTTGGTCGCACTTGTTTCGTGGGTAAATTCAGAGGTGTTGATCCAGGGTAGCTTAGTTAATATGGTTTTCTCAACAATGTTATTTCGATCCATGTTCAACTTGAGCGACCAGTAGTACTCTCCATTGGTGAGGACGGCCACAGCACCACAATCTTTGGCGATATGTTCCATTTTGTAGTATGCCGACTGGAAACCCGATGAAGTAGGAGGGTAGGTAGGCACGGGCACCAATCCCAGGCGAACGCACGCAACAAACGAAACGATCATCTCAATGCCGGCAGGGTAAGTAATCAATATCCTGTCGTCTTTTTTGAATTTGTAATTCTCGGCCAGATTGGATGCCACAATTCTTACGGCTTTTTCAAACTCTTCGTAGGTGTATTTTTCAACTGATTTTCCATTGATATCCAGAAACTCAAAAAGCAGTTTATCGGGCGTTTTCTGGACCCAATGGTTCAACTTATCGGAAAGGGTAGGCATAGATCAAGCGGTTTTTGGGATGATTATATGTTAGATAGAAATAGGTTGTTGGGTATGAATATAAAAAATTGGCTTAATAATGAGCTTCCGGTCGAAAAAAAGATGGATGATGCGTCTGTCAAGCCTGGTTATTTTGCAGCCAGGCTGAGGTTTTGCAGGTGCCCATAGTGCTCCCTGATGGCATCAAATATCGTTTTATTCTGTTTGTAGAATACACCGTGTTTTTCTGCTATCGGTTGAATCAGCTTTGTAAGCTCACGGTAGTGCGTATGGCATACACGGGGAGCCAAATGATGGGCCACGTGCATGTGCAGTCCGCCATAAAACCAATTGCCAACCGTGCTGTTCAGCGAGTGGTCGGAGGTGGTGGCAAACACATGATAGATGAAATGATCATACTCATCTCTGTCCAGAGGAAATTCGTTCAGCCGCAATGGGTGTTCTACCTGTATGATGGTGGCACCAATCACGCCAATTACCAATTGCCAAGCCACAAAAGAGACGATGATCAGCCCTGTCGGCACACCTATAAAATAGATTGGCAGCAATAGCACATAGCCGATGTAGGCCAACTTAAAAACAAAGAGCTTGACATACTCCATGCGGGGATGCTTCTTTCCTTTCAGGCCATTGAGGAATGGGAAGAAAAAGCATTCGAAATCTTTGATAAAAATGTAATCAAGGGAGAAGAAACTGTAGACCACAAACAGGTAAAAATGCTGAAACCTGTGAATGAGTTTGTGTTCGTGATGTGGTGTGTAACGAAGTAGTCCACGAGCGACAAGCCCGTCGTCTTCGCCTTTAATATTGATGAAATTGTGGTGTTGTTGGTTGTGAAGTTGCCGCCACATGTATGAGTTGATACCACAGAGGTCGAAGGTGTAGCGAAGAAGTTTTCTTACCCGTTCGTTTTCAAAAATAGACAAATGATTGGCGTCGTGGGCAATATTCAGCAGGATGAATAAGTGCGAAAACAGGTGAAAGCCGTAAAGCAGCACGAACGTAGCAGGTGAGGTGCTAAAAGAGTAGAGCAAAACCAAACTTCCGACCCACCAGACTGCGGCGATTGCCAGCTTGGCTTTCATTTGACCATTGGCATACCTCGAGATGCCATTTTTTTCAAAATATTGGTCAATGGCTTCGTACAATTCCTTTTTAAAGGCAGTTGAAATCATGATAGCATAAAAAGTATTGGGCTGGGTATGCAAAAAATAGCCCGGCACAATATAGGTTAACAGTTAGAGTTTTTCAACTATGGATTTTAAATGGCTAACGCACAATAATTTCTATAGGTAAAAGGTATGTCTGATATTTCAGTGACCAGAATCTTTTTTGGAGGTGATGTACTGCTGTAGCCCCAAAGAGGTTTTGTGCATTCTTCCTTATTGTATTGACATACGATGAAGCTGGAAAGTCCAATTAATACGAATAAAAGGCCCTGACTTTCCAGCCAGGGCTTCTTGCTTTAACTAATGAGGAGACTAGGCAGCAACAGCGACTTTAGTTTCAGCGATTTTGCTGAGATAGATTCTTGATACCGACAGAATTGCCAGGAAAATCACCGGACCAGCCACCACTGAACCCGGGTCACCACTTGCAGTGTGGGCAATAGCCGCTGAAATGAAGGTAATCCCAAAACCGGCGTAGGCCCATTCTTTCACCCTGTGGGGAAATTGTGGAACCAACAGCACGGTGGCACCCAATAGTTTAGCCACGCCTAACTCCATGCGGAAGTAGCCCGGAAAACCCAGATGAGTAAAACCTTCCGCTACTTCCGGGTTCATGAAATACATCAGGCCACTCATTACCATCATCACACCTACAATGCCAGTGGCAATCCAGTATATCACTTTGTCTTTTTTCATTTTGATTGTTTTAAATGTGTACTATTTGTTTGACGATGCAAACTTATCTACATTTGCTATAGAATATATAGCACTATACTTTTGTATAGCACTAACCTTTGGTATAGTAAAGCGAAGTGACATGGAAAAACCTGAAGTATTCGAGACCGTTGAACACCAACGAAACACGGAATCCTGCACCAGGGCACTACTTCCGGTGCGGGATGCCCTGGAAGTATTAAGCGGTAAATGGAAGCTACAGATTATTATATCACTTTCCTTTGGAACCAAAAGGTTTAGGGAAATCGGGAGAGAAGTGACCGGTATCACCGACAAAATGCTATCGAAGGAGCTAAGGGACCTGGAGGAAAACATGCTGGTGAAGCGTACGGTCAAAGATTCATTTCCCCCGTCGGTTGAATACAATTTGACGGAGCACGGCAAAACACTCCAAAAGGTCATTGGCGAGCTTCGGGAGTGGGGCGTAATGCATAGAGAAAAGATCATGGGGGAGTAAAAGGTATTGGTAACTGGTAAATCCCCAAAGTGAAACGAGGTGTGGATGGCGTGCTTAAGCCGGTAAAACTGGTATCTTGTGGATGATGAAATCTACTTTGATTTCCTGCCTCTTTTTTTTGACGCTGTGCGCAGGTTGCACCGAGCCACCTTATTCCCGCCAGGATATAGAAAAACTAAATGGGCTGGCTGTGGGGAATGGTATAAGTTTGCACCCGACCGAAAAATGGATGCTGATTTCCCGCCCTTCTGAGTTTACCAACAAGGCAAATGGCAAACCATTCTACAGAATCTATTTTCTCGAACTTGGTGCGAAGGGATGGGGAGAACCACAAACTGTTTCTTTTGAAAGCCGGTTCAACGACTATCACCCTATTATCTCACCTGATGGCAAGTGGGTCTATTTCAATTCAGACCGCCCGCCTCCAGGCGAAATCCTGCCTGCCGAAAAGATGAACATATGGAGGGTAGCTATTCGCTCTAACGCATTTTCAACGCCGGAGTACCTAACGGACATCAATACTGAACATCACGAATCTTATCCCTCCGTTACTGGCGAGGGCGTTCTTTATTTTAACTCTGACAGGCCCGGGGGCAAAGGATCCATGGATTTCTATCGGGCGTCGCCTATCGGTAATGGCTTTTCGGCTCCCGAACTGGTTGCGGCGTTGAATACGGCAGACAGCGAAAACGATTTGACCATTGATCCACAGGAGCGATTCGTTGTATTCAACCGGTACCTGTTCGATACAAACGAAGTTGACCTCTTCATTAGCAACAACCAGGGCGGCTCATGGACGGCACCTGTGCCGCTGGATAAGATCAACCAGGCGGATGTATGGGAGCTAACTCCCACTTTGTCGCCCGGTGGCACTTATTTGCTGATAGAAGTAGATGGAAAAATTCAGGTGTCTTTGATGGATGATGTTTTAGAATAGTAGAGCCAGAAAGACCGGAGGCAGGATGGTCAGCTTCGGTCTTCCGACTTCGAACTCCCGTCTCCCCACTTCCAACTTTCTCATCCCTTCTCGTTGCAATTAAACATCCAGTTGATACCATACCTGTCGGTGCAGCTGCCATAGTATGCGCCCCAAAACATGTCCTGTAGTTCCATGGTTACTTCTCCACCGGCCGACAAAGCGTCGTAGAGTCGTTTGGTTTCCGCTCTGGTGTTGGGCTCCAGATTAATATGCATGTTATTGCCTGGCTTCACCTTCATGCCCATCGACTCCGGTGCATCGGTGGCCATCAGAATGTGACCGCCCAGTATCTCCAGTTCGATATGTAAAATCAGCTTTTTGTCGGCCTCAGTCATTGGGGGAGCGCCTTCCATCGGATGTATTTCGCCGAAACGCTGGATGCCACCTTTGAATTCGGTGCCGAATACAGATTTGTAAAAAAGGAATGCCTCTTCGGTGTTTCCTGCAAAATTGAGATAAGTACTTACTCTTGACATATTTGTGTTTTTTAACTGAGTCATCAAATTGATCCTCGTCTCGAGGTATGCTGCCATCCGCTCCATGTTTTGTCGTGCCCCCTCAAACGCCCCGTGCTCGTCAATCACGTAGTCCAGGTCGGATTTGGACTGGAACAAGCTACGCATGGTGAGGAGCGTTTTGCCCTCTTTTTCTTCGAAGGTCACGGTGACGTGAAAGTTGCCTGGTGCATCATCGCTCCCGTTGCCGTGTACATACACCAGCTTTTCCGGAACGACCACCTCTTTGAAAACAATAAGATTGGGATAGTCTGTACCGTTGGGGCCGTGCATGGTGAGCCGAAACTTCCCACCGGGTTTGACGTTCATTTCATGAACAGTGTTGGTGAAACCTGTAGGCCCCCACCATTGGGCGATGTGTTCCGGTTCTGTCCAAACCTTGAAAACGAGCGCACGGGGAGCATCTATAAGCCTGCTGGCAATTACTTCCCTGTCCGTTCTTTCTACATGCGTGGTGTTCATGTGATATTGTTAAGATGTTGAGATGTCGTTTGGTGGGTTGCCTGGCATGCAAATTTCAGCCAGTCTCATAATTAATTTCCCCTCTTAGCGGTCGCTGCTATTGTTTATCCACTATATAATTCAGTTCTGTTACCCCGGAAGTAAATTGTCGGGTAGCCAATAGTTTTAGATTTATTTTGTCTTTGACGTTCACGAACAAAGGAATGCCCTTGCCAAGAATAACTGGATTAACGAATAGCCAGTAGCCGTCAATTAAGTTCAATTGCATAAGCGAATGTGTGGCTGTCGGGCTGCCAAAAACCAGGATATCTTCGCCAACACCTTGGCGGGATTGCTTTATTTCATTTATGCGCTCCGAAAGGTTGTCGCTGATAATTGTGGTGTTGGTTAAATCTGTAGCACTCATTGTTTTTGACAGAACAACTTTGTGAACCTGGCTATACCATTTAGAATGTTCAATATCGTGTTTCGTCGCTGTTGGCTTGTCTGCTGCGGTAGGCCAATAACTTTCCATCATCTCATAAGTTGCCCGACCGTACAATGCAGTGTCACCTTTGCTTATCCGTTTACCGACGTGGTCAAAAATTTCCTGATCAATTTTAATCCAGTTCATTTCCCCGTTCGGCCCAGCTACAAAACCGTCAAGCGATACGTGCATAAATGAAATTATCTTTCTCATATGGTTTACTTTTAATTGTTCTTCTTCCGGTAGTAAAGTGCAACTATACTTTTGAGTTGAAATGGCTGGCAAGCAAGGCTTCCAGCCGGTCAAAATTCTCCTCGTTGGAAGGCTCAATCACTTCCCGGGATCTTTCACATTCTTCTGCAGATTTGAAAACCATATGAAAGGTGATCAGGGTACCCTCGCCCTGCCTATCAAAAGTGGCGATCACCCGGAAGGCGTGCACAGGCTCCACGTGGTCAAACACAAGCCGTTTGTTGGGCACGATTTCCACAAAGACACATTTATTGTCAAAACTTGGCCCCTGTGGGCTGTGCATCGTGAATCGCCATGTACCACCAGGGTTTAATTCGAAGGTGCGGAAGGTGTTCGTAAACCCTTTTGGTCCCCACCATTGTGCCAGCAGGTCAGGATTGCTCCATGCCTGGTACACCTCAGCCTGAGAGTAGTTCACTCTTCTGGTGGAAGTAATTTCACAATCTTTGCTCATCGCCTTTGTCTTTTGCTTGTAATTCTTTGATGTATTTTTCCATCGCATCCAGCCTTTCTTCCCATTCCTTTTTGTAGCGACTTACCCAATCCGATACTTCATGCAGTGGTTTTAGCTGCGCTTTGCAATAGCGCTCACGTCCCTGCTGTTCCATCATCACCAGGCCGCACTCTTCCAGTATTTTCATGTGCTTTGAAATGGCCGGCCTGCTCATGTCAAAGTTCTCAGCCACTGTATTCACGTTCATCCGCTTGTAGGCAATCAGGTTAATGATCTCCCTGCGGGTGGGATCGGCAATCGCCTGGAATACGTCTCGTCTCATCTTGCTCCTTTATTAGTAACCGTTCAGTTACAAATATAAATGGAAACCGATCAGTTACGCAATTTTGTGCCGAAATTTTTTTCAACACTTTTCATTGACTTTAAGGGAGGCAGGTTCGGAATGCTTAAGACGCTTCAGAAAGGTGGTTTTGCAGCTTCGATGCATGCACTAGTATTCAAAATGAACAGAATTTATGGCAAAATATTATTGGATTTTGGGTTACTTTTTATAAGTTTGATGTATTGATTTAGTGCAATATTTTATTTAATTAATTATAAATTTATCTCACCAGCTATGAGAGCATTAAAAAGTAGAACCATTTTCTTATTCGGTGTTTTATCGATTTTTATGATCACTTCATTGGGTGCATGTACTGCCAGCCGCCCAAGCAGTGCCTGGCAGGATGTGGGCCATGCCCGTGACCTCGGTAAAAAGAAAGGTAATCATTCAAAACGAATGCAGAGAAGGCCAGCAAATCACCGGTAAAGGAGGAAGAGGAGTGTTGTTGTTCCGAATCGGAGATTTAGCACTTCTCTTTTTATTCTTTTGTCTATTTGGCTGCGTCAAAACTTTCTTTCAGCACCTCTTTCAGCAAATTAATCGCCATGGAGATCGACTGTAAAGAGGCGGTTTCTTCAGAAGTATGGTAGCCGGTAGTGGGAATCTGAATAGTTGCCCCACTGATGAGTCCGTCGGTTCCTTCAATGATGCGGCCTAACTCGGTTCGTCCAAGCGACAGCGGCTTTTTACCGTCGACCAACCTTTGCTCATTGTGGTGCTCAATGAAGATGTCCTTATACACCGTTTTTATGCCCAGCTTTTCGCTAGCTGCCGCTATTTCTGCGACCATTTTCTCGTCGAAGTCGGCAGTGGCGTCTTTGTGTCGGAGGATAATTTCGCTGTCAGATGCTTCTTTTTCGTCTTCTCCGAAGGGGCTGGTGTCGAGCACAATGAGCTTTTTAGTGGCTTGCTCCACTCTGTAAAACCAATCGGCCAGGTAACGCCAGCTGCGGCCTGCTTCTTCCTGGGCTGTGAAAAAGGCCGTGCCCTGGTAGCCTTGAGAAAATAGGTATACAACCACAGCCACCATCAGTACATTGTCGAGTTGTGCAGAGACTCGACCATCGTGGATGGTGATGCGATCGGAGTAGGCTATAGGCACGCCGGGAGTTACATGCTCCAGCCCGTTGATTTCGATGATCAGGTTTTTTCGCTTCTCACTAATGTAGGAGTGGTGGGTAATGCCCTGCCCAAGATAGGTGCCCGACCATGGCTCGTAAGCATGCACTTGTTGGCTTTCAAAGCGGTCGGCAATCTTTTCAAGGGTCTGCTCCGACACAGAGTTGCCATTGAGCTCGCTTCGGTTCTGGGTTACAAAGGCCGCATACTGAAATTCGTTGGGTCCGGTACAGATCAGGCCATGACGATCAACATGCGCAGAGAGGTAGTTACTTGTTGGCTTGCTGCCTTCTGCCACCAGCAAACCCTGATAAAGGCTGATTTTAATCCCCATCTCTTCCAGCTCCCGGCGGATAAGACGAAAGAAAGGTTCTTCATAGCCTACCACCGAGGGTTGGCGAACCAACAGCTTGAGGTAGTCGAGAAAAATGGTAAGAGAGGCGGTCGATGGCTCCACGGTTTTATAGTTGAGAATAAGTGAGAACTGGCAACGAAACTAAGGAAAAGCAAGGGAAAGTGGAAAGACGTCAGGTTGGCCAAAGCCACTATAGTCTTGAATTTGCGGCACCCGCTGCATTGGTTTCCTTTATTTGGAGTGCGCAGAATTCGTAGCAAACGAGCTTGTTTTCGATGACTGTTATCCTGATGTTGAAAGCTTACGCATCTTTTGAAAAGCGCTGCACTTTGGCTTCGTCCTGCTTCAATTGCTGGCAATTGATCACCAGGACATTTTTAGTCGGCTGAAGTGATTTTTTGCTGTTTATTTACCTTTTTGTAATTGCAATCACGGTACTTTGATCATAATTGATTGATAATCAAATAATTATGTTAATTTGATTAATGTAACTGATGCATCACTGTTGGATTGTATCGAGCTATGTAGGACACAGGTAGGCATCTGGTTGCATGTAACTTTTTAAGCTAATTTCAATTAAAATTGAAATTTTACTATTTTCTGGAGCCGATCTTTGTATCCATTTTCAACAATTCCCTTTCTTCTTTTCAATCGTTGATGGTTTCATCTTATTTGGGTAAGAATGTAGCTTTTTGGATTACTATGGCAATTATTTGCGTCTTTTGTTCAAGACAATGATTCCTTTTACGGACACAGATCTTTCGACACTTTGTAGCAGATAATGGTTAAAGCAGTGTTTGTATGACATGTGTAATGACTTGTGCAAAATCGACATTTTGTGAAAAGTTACAATCCGTAGTTTTATCGTACAGTTTGATTATATCCAAGAGCACTAAAACGTAAAAATTTTCACCATGAGAGCGTATAAGAGCAGATCCAGAAGCAGAGCAGTTTTGTTACTCAGCATTTTAGCGATTTTTGTTATCAGTTCACTTTCTTCCTGTATGGCTCATAGAGGGAATGGCTCATGGGATGACGCAGGGCATGCCCGGTCTTTCGGACACAAAAAGGCACATCATGACCATCACAGCTCAAGCAGAGAGGGCAATAAAAATAATAAGAGCTAATAATAATACAATATCTTGAGTATGCCGCCCATGTTTTACCATGGGCTTTTTTTGCTCCAATTGCCGGGTTTTAGCAGATATACCGGTCAGCCACCGACTATCTGCAACCATTCTTTAACAATTCGTTCCAGTTCAGCTTTCTTTGAAGAAACGTCTTCAGCATTTTTGATGTATACAATTCGCCGATCTTTCCAGTCGCCTTCGAGGATGTCGGATTTGATGGTAACGATGGTGGGATGATGAAAAATAAGCCTGATGGCCCTTTTGTCGTGCAGGTTGAAAGTGACAAAATCTTCCTTGTAGTAGTAGCTTGGCGCATTCCACTTGATGCGCTCCGAAAGAGAACCTGCGGTCTTGATGATTGTACGAAGGGTTTCCACTTCAGCTTTCAATGGATGATCCAGTGTCTCCATGTAGTTGGATACCTGTTCGGCTTCGGAAAGTTTGGCCATAGTTTACGGATGGTTTATTGTGGGCTTGTTTCAAAGCCGATCATCCACTGAACACCAAATTTGTCAGTCACCATACCGAAATAACTTCCCCAGAATGTTGTTGCCATAGGCATGGATACTTTGCCTCCGGCTGAGAGTGTAGTAGATAGTTTATCGGCCTCGGTCTTGCTTTCTGTGTCGAGATAGATGTGGAAGTTGTTGCCGGATATTTCACCGAAGTTTTCTGGTATGTCGCAGCCCATCAGACGACTGGTTTTGCTTATCGGAAGGGCGATATGCATCAATCTTTTGCTTTGTTCGGCTCCTTTTGGAGCTTCTGACGGCATGTCGCTGTATTTCATTTGGCTGGTAAAGTCGCCTCCGAAGACAGTTTTGTAAAAATCGAAGGCTTGGGCACAGTTGCCATTAAAGTTGAGGTAGGTGTCTGCGGATTTCATAAACTGATAGTTTTAGTATATAAGGTGCTACAATGCCTGAGAGACTAGATTTTTTATGCCTTCTGAAGGTTTGGGCTCACGTCAGCCGGATTTACCTCATCTTTCAAAACTTCAGCGAAGCAGCCGTGGCTTATTATCAGATGAATAACGGCACAGGCGTTTACCCGACTGCCATGACTCTCCACTCTTAGGATACGGTCGCAGTCGTCAAGGTCAAAATTTGCTCTGCAGCCGGGGAACGCACGGTGGATCGCTTCCGAAAGCTTGAAGGCCTGAACGTGGTTGTCGACTGTAGTTTTGAAGACTTCTACCATCTACATCTCTTCAAGAATAGACAGAATATTGCCGGACGGATCCTTGAACCAGGCGATAGCAGGGCCACGATCATTTCTGCAAATGCCTTTTTTGTCAGTCTTGATAGGCGCATCATACTGCTCAAAAGCAACCCCTTTGCTTGTCAGCCAGTCGACGGTAGCCTCCACGTCCTTCACCGGAAAGTTGAGCACGGTGAAGGTGGCAGGTTCGTGATTGGGTTTTGGGTAAATAATTACCTTGCCTCCACCATTAAATTTGAGCTGGAGCAAACCCATTGATAGTTCTTCTACTTGTAGCCCAAGCTTTTCTGAGTAAAAGCCCTTTGCCTGGGAAAGGTCGCTTACCGAAAAACCTGTGAATGCTTTTGAATCTTTCAACATATCATAGTGGGTTAGAAATACACAAAATGACTTTTCAATTAATAAGTTAGCAAACTATCCACTGGATTACATGGGTGGATACTTTTTTGTGGCCTTGCGTCATTAGTTGGACACCTCGTCCTTCATTCTCAGCATGCAGACCATTTCATCGTCGTCTTTGTACCACTCTACTGCCCAATGCTCGGGATCAAGCCCTTCCAATTTCATTAACTCACTAAAAATGCCAGGCAGAGAACTCAGTTTCGAATGCCAGTCGGTGATAGTAATGGCTGCGTAGTAGCCTTTTTGTATGACATATTCTTCGTAACCCAGCTGCTTACCCTCTTCAGGGAACTTTTCAATGGCGGCTGCCATGTAGATGACACTATTTCCTTCCATCCTGGCAAGCCCGTAAAAAGGCCGACTAAACCCGCCCTCAACTCTTTCGACAATGGCATCGAAAGCTTCCCCAACGCCGTTGGGAAAGGTGAGTACCTGATGTCCAAAAACCTTTATGTCATGCGGGATGTCAATAAACTCCATGGCATTTTATGATTTGCTACATGACAAATGTAGCAAAGGTGCCACACAGGTTCAGGGTGTAAAAGCGGCATTGTCAAGGGTCGAATGCGTCAGGCGAAAGCGCTATTTATCTGCGCATGGCGATTATTGGCCAGCAGCCCTCATCATTTCTTTTTGCACGATCTTCACATCTTCTTCAGTGGTTCGCCAGTTGACCAGGGCAGCTCTGATTCCTTTTCTTCCATTGAAAAAAGTAGGCGTCATGAACACCTTGCCACTGTCATTGAGCCTGTCAAGGAAGGCTTGCACTTCGACTGCTTCTCCATTTTTTAAGGTAAAGCACACCGTGTTAAGCCTCACGGGCGCCAGAAGGTCAAAGTAGTCGCTGGTGCTGATGAAATCACCGAGCGCTTTTGCCTGCCTGATATTGCGCTCAACAATCTCTCTGTATCCTTCCCTGCCGTAGGCCTTTAACGTAAACCATGCTGGTAGCGCCTTGAACCTCCGGGAGTTTTCCGGTAGAAAGTTAAGGAAGTTGAAGTTTGCCAATGGGTCGCCAAGGTAAGGTGCATTGGAATTTTGGTAGGTTTCTACCTGAAGCAGCTTGTGTTTTTCTTTCACAAAAAAGAAAGCACTTTCGTAAGGCACGTTCAACCATTTGTGGCCATCAACAGTGATGCTGTCGGCTTGTTCCCAACCTGCAAGCAGATGAGCGTAAGTAGGTGAAATAGCCGCAAATCCTCCGAATGCGGCATCGATATGCCACCAGAAGTTGTACTTTTCTTTAAGCCCTGCGATAGCCTGAGAGTCATCGTAGTCGACCGTATTGACTGTGCCGCCGCTGGAGATCAGGATAAATGGCTCACCATTGAGCGATTGAATTTTCTCTTCCAGTGCTGCCATGTCAATTGCTTCCCTCGTGGTATCAATCGTCTTCACGATTTGGATATTACTGCTTCCAAGACCAAGCATAGAAAGCGCTTTGATGGAAGAGGAGTGGGGCACTGCTGACAAAATGGGGAAGGTAGAAAGAACGCCTTGTTTGGCAATATCTATTCCTTTTTGCTTGCCAACCCACTGGCGTGCCACACCGAGACAGGTGAAATTCGACATGGTGGCACCGGTTACAAATCCCCCAAGGAAATCGTCAGGAAGGCCGAAGAGCTCTTTCAGCATGTCGATGGTTTCGAATTCGATGATGCCGGAGAGGTCGCCATGGCCTTTGACGGTTTGGGTATTCTGATCGAAAATGGTAGCCAGCATGTCGCCCATAATCGCAGCGGGCGTGGTGCCACCTGTTACAAAGCCCCAGTAACGTGGGCCAGCAGAGGCAACCATGAGGTCTTTGAAGCGTTTCCTGAACTCGCTTAGAGCGTCAGTCCCGCCGGCTCCGTCGGTTGGCAGGGGAGCAAAGTCGGTAGTTACTTTGGCTGCTGATGTGGGAGCGGCGTTGATGTTTTGAAGATATGAGAGTCCTTCTTCCAGGGCCTGGGTGAGCAATTGCCTGGTATTGTCCAGGTCGTATTGTAGCTGTTTGTTCATGGATCTGCGTCGGTTTAAAAAATGGACTTAACCGGGATTAAAAATGTAGTGAAACGACAATCTTTCCTATCAGGTTGCTGCCTGAGAAGGATTTTTCGTCATCAACCAGAAAAAAGCAAGCAGTTTCAGGCTGAAGCGTGAAAGAGGGTATATTGCTCATGGGCCGGGTAATTCCCTTTTGAACTGTTGGACCAACCCAAAAAATCTGCGACTATCTGTCGAACGACAGCACCTGGGTGGTTTTTTGAATTGTCTTAATAATGACATACCACGCCACGCTGGCGGCGAAGCCATACGTCCAGTATACATTTCCCAGTGAAAGCTCCTTGTTGGCCACCGATGCTCCGATCACTTCGAAGGCAAAGACGACGAGGAACATATTTAAAATGCCGGCCTTTTCCTGACGGATTATTTTCCTCCAGCTAAAGGTGTATTTGGGTTTGATCCACTTACTAAAGGCTGGGATGAACGCAGGCGTTTTTGCAGCCCAGTCGACGTATTCTTTTCCGTATGTATCGATCAAAAACATCTCCTCTGCATACATGATTCTTTCATAATACACCCAGTACATAAAGACGAAAGCGACGATGAACCATGGTTCCTGAGTGAAGCCGGCGATGCCCAGCCACATGAAGAAGTTACCTACATACAATGGGTGGCGTACTGTGGCATATAATCCAGTAGAATTGACAGAATCAGCTACTTGCCCCACGGTGGTATTGCGACCAGAAGTATTGTCGGCAGAGTAGCCAATGGCCACCATACGGATCACCAAACCCAACACACACACCAGAAAGCAGCCTAGCTTGAACAGGTCATCTTGCTGCGAGTCGGTAATGGTGCTATTCAAAACGTTTTGCACATACACATAAATACCGACCACGATGATAACCAGCGGCAGGTAACTTCTGTGTTTGAACAGGAAGTCACCCTGGGTTCTAAGCTCTTCTTTTAATGCCATTGTGTTGTTTTCGCCATTTGGAATCACGAAGGTACGGAAATGTAATTAAGTTGCGGACTTAGTTTGGTGAATGTGTCAGAGCCAAAACTTATTTGCCCCACCCCTTTAAAAAGTTATCCTCACACTTTCTTTTCCATCGGAGCTCCCGAAACTTACTGCTTTCAGTCTTGGTCTTTTGGCTGATTCATTTTTTGGAACGACAATGATATCCCCAGACGCAGTGAAGAATCTTTCTGCACTACCAAACAGCTCGTCCTTCTTTCTCCCAGCCGATTGCAGTCCAATACCTTTCAGAAAATAGGAAACTCTTTCGCTGCCCTCAACATAGGTGGCTGCCATTCGATCTGAATCATTTTTATGAGAAGTGATTTCGCTCGCATCGACCGTGGTTGTGTGGTAGGCAATAAAAAAGAAATGTGCTAACTCGGGCTCCTGCGGAAACGTGATATAGTCCCAACTTCGCCCTTTTGAGGTTTCAAAGGCTATTTTCAAGCCAGAGAGCATCTGTTCCATCTCCTCAGTTCGAACTCCGGATACAGCCAGGTATACCCCGCCTTCTCCCTCTTGTAAAAGTCTCTGGTAGTCCCTCGCTATGTGGTCTGTGGGCTCGCCTCTGACTGACATCAGTTCGAGTGATGTCTTGTTCCGGAACTTTACATGTGCGTTGATAAGCCCGTTGGCGTGCAATCTTCCCTGTTTGACAGTGAACCCAAGCTGGGTATATCGGCTGGTAGCCTGATCGAGGTCAGCAACAACAGTAACCACATGGTCGATTTGTATTTTTTGGCAGTAGCTCTCCCAGTGGCAAGTAAACAGGGCTACCAATGCGATCAGTGTTTTTTTTGTAAGTCTCATACCATTAAAACTTTACCATGATGCCTGCATTACACTACACTATTCTTTTCCGCCAGATGCTTTGCTGCTGCCTTCAGCTTTGGCCGGAGCCGCCCAAAAGCCTTCTGAAACAGCACGGCTTTTGGCAGTGTTTGCTCCGTACAACATCGCATTGAACAGTGTGCGGTAGGTGCCCATGGGTTGCCCACGCCACTGAGGCTGGAAGCCGAACAGGATCACATGGCCTTGTCCATGCTGAACGTCGAGCGCCGCTGCGTAGCCATTCAGGTATTTGGTGCCCAGCAGAAAACCGGAGCGAAGGGGAGAGCCTTTGTCCTGGTATTTGGCAAGTGCCTCTCCTTTGAAGCCTTCTAAAGTGGTAAAAACAGGGCTTCTATTGACAAACACACTGGCGTGAGCAGGCATGCCAGCCATTACAGGGTGAGTGGTGTTTGTAGTCACTTCCATGATGGAGCCGCCGGTAAAGAAATCCTTTCTGTTCACACCCTTCACAATATTTTTTACAGGTAAGTAGAGCGATTCAATGGCGAAATCGCTGCTTTGATTCATGCAGACGAGCGTGCCGCCTGCCTTTACAAAGTCGTCGAGGTGGCGGATACCTGTTTCGCCCAGGCCTCCCTCGTAGCGTGGAGGCACTTGTCCTTTTTTGTAGCCATTTTCAATCGAGCCATTTCTTTCGGAAGCCATCACAATCACATCGAACCGATCTTTTAAGCTACTGGCCGCAAAGTCTGAATTTCGGATGATAGTATAAGGCAGTCCAAAATTATCAAGCAGCCAGCGAGTCCAGCCCATGTCCATGCTGGCTGTCCATGGCTCGTAAATAGCGATGCGGGGTTGAATCCTTGCGCCGGACGAGCTACCCGTTTTCACGACGTTCACAGCAAAGTCATCCACCCATTTTTTAGCCAGCGCTTCTGAAGCCCCTTTCACAGCATACTTTTGATTGGTATACTCAACGGTGAGTCCCTGTTTCCAGGCCTCGCCAAGTACCCGAAAGGTGTTGTTTTCTTTAGGGTCAAGCAACAGCGTGGTGCCGCTTCCTTTGACAGAACCAGGGAGGGGAAGAATGCCAGCAGCGACCTCATTGGTATTGAAACCTGCCCCGGGTGCGAAGTCAATTTTGCTATTGTCGTCGTTGGAGGTTGTTTTCCAGTCGACTTTGGTTCCTTTTACTTCCCTGAGGCTTGCTCTAACCTCTTCAGAAAGAGGGCTGGCAGCCGCAGTTATATTCAGCTCAAACTGGAGGGGCAGCGACCACCCGGCAGCGTCGTAGGGCTGCTCCAGCGGGCCATCGGGGAATTCCCGCAGGTCGGGGTACGCCTGCACATCCAGGACCTGGCGGGCCAGCTCAGCAAATTCCTGGTCCATGGGGATGACCCAGGTGCCTTTGGGGTAAGCTTGTCCGTCAAAAGTAATCGCCTTGTCTAGTTGTGAGATTTTGATGCCGTTAAAGGCAAGGCGCTTCAGTAGCTCTACCGGACGGGCGGGGTCACGCTGCTGCTGAGGGATGAAATAAGCATAAGGCGGCTCATTGCGGTACTTTTCAATGGTGTTTTGCGCCGACTGATACTTATTGAAAAGAACTGTTTCGCTGTATTTTGAGGCATAGTCTAATACCGCAATAGAGGCTGTTTGCATGTATTGAATGGCATCGCTTATGCGCCACCAACCACCAGGCCACGGACTGGAGTAAAGCGATTCGATGCGAAGATCACTTCTGTCTTTGGGAAAATCGTTGATGGTATAGAAATAGGGAGTGGCGTACCGGTAAAGGGCTGTTTCCGTCCAGAAGGAGGGAATGTTTTGCAGAACGGGCATATAGTCGATGTAGCCGGGGTACCATGCGTCGAAGCCCTGGCCCATGTGCACGGCACCTTTCAGGCCTTCGGTTTCCAGCTCCTGAGCCATGGCCATGCCAATCATATTCACTTCACGGGCAACCAGGGGCGGCGTTTGGGAGGCAATAGGCTCTGCGAACGGGGGCAGCCAGATACGGGTGGGGAAGGGCGACGACTGGTGGTGTACATGGATGATGTTGGGCTCCCATTCTCTCCAGGTGCGGCCCACGACTCTCGACTCAATCATATTGACCATGTAGGCATCCCGGTTGTTATCGTGCCCCACATACTTTTGATAAAGCCAGGGTACGGGGGCGACTTCGTAAGGTGTGCCCACGTTATCTTCGTACCAATTGGCAATAATATCCTGACCGTCAGGGTTGAGCGAAGGCCAGAGCAAAATGATGACATCGTCGAGAATTCTGGCGATTCTCTCGTCTGACTCCGCTGTGCTGATGAGTTGGTGCGCCAGTGAAATGGTGTGCTGGGCACCGGCCACCTCAGAGGCATGCAGGCCACCGTCGATGTGAACGATGGGTTTCCCTTCTTTGGCTAGCTGTTTGGCTTCCTCCCTCGTCATGCCATCGGGATGAGCCAGCCGCTGTGCGATTGCCTTGTACTTGTCGATGTTCTGGATGTTTTCCGGAGAGGAAATCAGTGCAAAATACCAGGGTCTTCCTTCGGAGGTTTCTCCTACATGCACCATTTGGATCCTGTCGCTGGCGGCATCGAGTTTGTTAAAGTATTCCAATGACTGCTCGTAGGTGGCCAGGTGGAAGTCAGCACCCACTTTGAAACCCAAGGTTTCTTCAGGAGCTGGGATTTGTGCCAGCAGCAATGACGAGATGGTTAGTGGGAACGCAACAGCCAGAAGAGTCGCCTTCTTCGCTACTTGGTGGAGTACAGTATTGGTCATGGTCGGTAGATTAGCCGGAAACGACCGAAGATAAGGAAATGAACGAATCTAGCTGAGCAGTTTTATACAGGCGAATGGTTTGTCCTGCGAGGCAAAGCTGGCGAAGGATAGGATGCAGATGAATCCATACTTGCTCAACGCAATTCTTTCAAACTTTTTGATGAACTTGGTGCATGGGCCTTACTCTCTTCGAATGGTTTCAAAAGCCTTTGTATCAGTTGTTGTTTTTTATACCACTCACCTTTATCGTTCTGGTACTTGTGAGGCCGGTAAAAGCAGACAATGCGTGGATGATCGCTGGTATCGTGTATGGACGCTTCATTGTAGTCAATACCGTGTTGATTGGTTTTGCAGATAAGCCGTGGTACTACTTTTTGATATCCTTGGGCTTCAGTGTTGCTTATCTTATTGCGATAGGCGTTTTAATACCCGCACTTATCAAAATCATGAAGATTGAAGGGGCGGAAGAAAGTGCTATGATCTTCCTGCTCATCATTTATCATCCGCTTGCCCTCATGTTGATGATGTTTTTGAAGTTGGCTTATTTTAAAGTGTTTTGACGTGTAGCGTAATTTGCCTGGGATATTAGGAGGAGGTTGTATCAAAGGCCCTAACATTTTAGCAAACGCACAAATTGAGATGACGTTTTCTTGCGTGAAGTAAAGAGGGCGCTCTTGCGCTGGCGGATAGAGCGACCTCTTTACTTGGGCTACCGTTGGCGATTTCCTGGTACCTTTCCTAATTCGAGCGTTATACTCCTGTTGCTCGCCATCTCATTTTGTGTGTTTTGCTGGCCCAAATATTTGGTCTCAATCTGACATTCTCCCCGTAAAGTTGGGCTTTTGATAAAGCCTCTTTTTCGCTTTTATTCAAAAAAAGGAATTCCCTTTGTGGCATATTTCTTCATGCCCTCTTCGTTGATCTCTACGCCAATACCCGGCTTGTTGGAAACTGTAATAAACCCGTTTTCAACCATTTCACCATCGAAAGTCACAATCTCTTTGAACATGGGATCCTTGTGAAAGTAAATCTGCCATTCCAGAATCATGAAGTTGGGCACCGAAGCGCAGACATGAGCGGAAGCCATGGCGCCCAAATAAGAAGCCACCATGTGGGGAGCGAAGGGCACGTAGTACAGATTCGCCAGGTTGGCAATGCGCTGTGCTTCGCCAAGGCCTCCCGCCTTTTGCAGGTCAGGCATAATGATGTCGACAGCACCTATTTCCAGCATGCGCCTGAACCCATAGGCCAGGTAAACATTTTCGCCAGCACAGATCGGCGTGCTGGTGGACTCAGTGATGGCTTTGTAGGCTTCCACATTTTCAGCAGCGATGGGTTCTTCCAGCCACATCATGTGGATGGGTTCGAGCATTTTGGCGACCTGCTGGCCTGTCACGGCATCGTAACGTCCGTGCATATCGGCACAGATGTCGATGTTGGGCCCCACAGCCTCTCTGGTTGCCGCCATTTGGTCGTACATTCTCTGCAGTTCTGCGGGGCTGGCTGTCCAGTTATAGCGATCATATTTGTTTGGGTCGTTGGCCTGGTCGAGGTCAAATTTGACAGCAGTGAAGCCCATGTCGACTGCTTCTTTGGCACTGGCAGCAAAATCTTCCGGCGTTGGGAGTCTCGACTGGTACAAAGCGGTGTCCATATACACCCGCACGCTGTCACGGAATTTGCCGCCTAGTAGCTGGTAAACCGGCACGCCAAGAGCCTTGCCTGCCAGGTCCCACAGGGCAGTTTCTACTGCTGAAAGCACGGCCACAAACATACCCGACTGGGCACCTTCAAAGAAGCCCGACTTGCGGATGTCTTCAAACAGGCGGTGTACGTTCAACGGGCTCTTGCCTTTGATGCGTTCGCCCATCATCTTCACGAGGTGGTAGGTGCCAGGTACGGCGTCGACACCTTCTCCACAGCCCCAGATGCCCTGATTGGTATGAATTTTCACGAACAGGCTGTGGCCGTTGCGGATATAGCCGCATTTGATCTCTGTGATTTTGAGGTCAGAGGGCATGCCGTGTTTCGGCGCTTTGTGGATGGCTTCTTCGTAGCCTTGTCCGTAGGTGGATAGGGCGGTTAAGCCAAGGGCGCTGGTGCCGAGGGCTGATTTTGTGATGAAGGAGCGGCGTGAATGAGATTTAGACATAGTGAGTGTGGTTTTTGAAAGTTTAATCGTTAGAATGAGATGCTAACTCTTGTCTGAGATATCCTTATCAAAGCGGTTTTGTCCTACGGCCGGACGGGCCGTTACTTTTTCTTGACAAAAAGTAACCAAAAGTCAATGAAAATTTAAACGCACAGGGCCTTTTCGCTCATCTGCCACCAAATTTTCAGCCCACCCTCCGATGAGGAGAAACTGGTCTCGAATCCGAGGCAGTAAGGAATCGGTAAAGATCTATTTTTCAGTTAATTACCAGGTTCTTGTTTTCAATAATTCCTGAATTTGTTCTTTTGGAACTGGCAGTTCGTCTATATGCTCATTGAGCCATTGCGAAAAGTCCTTTTCTATTTCGTCAGACCAGCGGGTGTCAATTTGGCCTGCTGTATATTTTTGCTCCCGTAGCCGCTGGTGACCAAACATATCTCTCAGCCTGACTACTTCGCTGATCTTTACTACCTTTTCTGCAAGATGAGGAGGGATAAAAAGTACGCCACCGTCTCTGCCAAGCACCACGTCGCCCGGCATCACAGTTGCCATGCCAATGCGGGTAGGTTGGTTGATGCCAACCAAAGTGGTATTAAGTGCTCCGTCTGGATTGTTTAAATGGTGAGAGGGGTGATAGGTACGAAAAAAGGAGGTAAAGCTGCCAATTTCCTTTAGACCATTGATGTCCCGGATGGCGCCGTCGTACACGATGCCATTGCCTGACTTGGTGAAGATAGAATTGCCGAGGTTGTCGCCAATCGTAGGGCCGTCCACATGGGCACCAAACTGATCCACCACATACACATCGCCTTTTACTAACATGTCAACTGGCCAGGAGTTTTGTGACTTGATTCGACCGTCCTGGTCATGACCTTTTTTGTCAAGCACCCGATGAATGTCAGGGCGACCAGGCATAAACGTGGCTGTGAGTGCTCGGCCAACCAATACACTATCTGGATTGATGGTCATCCAGCCGTCGGCATACTGGTATTTGTAGTTTTCATTTCGCAGCACTGCCCAGGCCTCTTCGAGGGTGACCAGCTTCATGCGTTTTAAAAGTGCATCGGGCACTTTGGGGCGCCCGTCTTCAAAGCGCTCACCTTTCCATTCGGGCGTAAGAAAGATCAGGTCTGCCTTGGAAATCTGCTGAGCAGAGGCCGTTATCGTTACAAGCAGGCACAAACATAGCCATAGCTGTCGTTTGAAAGTTGTGTTCATTTTTAAGTAGGTAGAGTGTCCATTAATAATAATAAAAAATTTGAACACAACCTACGAGGAATTGATAGCTGGTTAGCGGGTAACAAATGAAATAGCCATAAGGAATACCTTACCCAACGGACCGGCGTGGAACGATGAATAACCTGTCAGCAGACTAAGATCTATTCCGTAATGGTACGGGCTATTCCCGCTTCGGCGGCGGTTCGCCGAGCGACCGATCTGGCTGCTAAAAAGTAAATTTTATACACAGGAAATGAAAGAACCGCACGGTTACTTCTCGCATGCCTTTTTCATTGCTTCCAACCAGGCCATCATGCCCTTTTCAAGGGTTTTATTGAAAGAGCCTCTCAGCAAACTGGCCAATAATCCTTCCATACTCTCTTCCACGTTTACTTTCGTGGCCTGACCTACAGCTTCCAGCCTCCAGTTGTGAATGACGGAGATTCCCATCACTTTACCCGTCCAGCCGAGTTCTCTTTCCCGGTTAACGGTGTGGAGTGTCGAATGAATTTTTGTGCCGCCAGTTTTCCAGTCGAAGGATGTGCCCGGTGCCAGCGATCCGTTCATCGTTGCAAATGATACTTCCGGGTTCCAGGCAGGCCAGCCGCTGATCGATGTGAGAAGCTTCCATACCTGGTCGGCCGACGAGTTGATGATGATTTCTTTGCGACATTTTACAGGAGCGTTTTCGTTGATGCTTTTCATTGCTTTGTTGTTTTAAAGTACCTGACAAAGGTCAGGGCTAAACCAACACGTGCGCTTGATCTATATCAAGAAGTCAGGCGAGCGACTTTTTTCTTAACCGGCTCAGCGTTTCGGGTGTCATACCCAGCATAGAGGCCAGGTATTGCAGCGGCACGAGGTTGAAAAGCTCTTTGTTGAAATGGAAGAGCTGCTGATAGCGTTCGTCGGCGGTCATAGAGAGGTGTGCAACCACCCGATCTTCCAGTAAAGTAAAACATTTGGCAATGAAAAGTTTTTCAAGCTCAGTCCACCGGGGGATAAGCTTGCCAAGCTCACGATACCTTGCCTTGTCGATCACATACATTTCAGTATCAACCAGTGCCTGCATATTCCAGCGGGCTGTTTTGTCAAAAAGGAAGCTTGCCAGGTCCAGAGCGAAATAGCCTTTCGTAGAGATCCATTTGGTCACCTCCTTTTCCCCGGTGTCAAAGTATTCTCTGAGAATGCCCGATTGCACAAAACCCATTCGGTCGGAATAGCGCCCGGCATGGAGGTAGTAGTCTCCCTTTTTCAATGTGATCGGCGTGAACCACTCACTTATTTTGGCGGCGTCTTCGATGGTGACACCAAAAAAAGACTGGATATATTTTTCAAGTTCCGTCATGATAAATGATCGCCGGGTTTTGACGTGTTGTTTGTTGCAGGCCGATCAGTTGCCCAGTCTATCGTGAAAGCTCCATATGAACGATTGGATAGGGCTTTCCGGTGCCATCAAGTCTTGAGCGTCCGACAGCTTTGAAACCAAAGTATTCGTAGAAACTTTGGGCTTTGGGGTTCTGTTCGTTTACATCCACCCTGGTTGCATCCAATTTGTCAATCGAATACCTGATTAGCCTTCGTCCAATGCCACGGTTCATGTAATGTGGGTGGACAAACATCATTTCTATTTTTCCTTTGGCGACCCCCAGAAAGCCTACGATTTTATTGTCTTCGTTGCGGGCGCAAAAAAGTTTGACCTGGTCAAGGTAGCTATTTAGTATCAGTGGTTTGAAAAACTGGATATCTTCTTCGGTCAAAAATGTATGGCTTACCCTTACGGAAGCCTCCCACAGCGCAACTATGTTGGCGTATTCACTTTTGTGGACGATGTCGATGTAGTATGGCATATCCTTGTGTTAAGGCTGTTTTATAAAATTTACTTGTACCCATTCCCCTTCGTATGAATCGTTTTCCTGAGTTTCCCCGGCCGTGCTTCTGCCATTTTGAATATACTTTGCGAGCAAAGCCTTTAACTCAGCTACCTTTCCGGGCTGATCTGCTTCCAGATTACGCTTTTCTCCCGGGTCATTGGCTAAGTTATAGAGTTGTATGGCCGGAAGTCCGGCCATTGCCACCGAATCTTGCGGTTTTGGATCACTCCATCCACCGGAGTCCGGGCATAAGATAAGCTTCCACGGGCCCCGACGAATAGCGAAGCTTCCGTTTACTGAATGGTGCACAGTAGCTTCCCTAAGTGGCTCCCATGTCATTTTCTGCTGGAAAATTGGCAGCAGGCTGTAGCTGTCTTCTCCTTCATTTGGCGCCAGCTTGTGCCCTGCGATATCGGCACAGGTAGCCATCAGGTCTGTCAGGCAGATGGTTTGGCTGGAAACGCTGCCAGGCTCTATAACTCCCGGCCATTTGGCAATAAAAGGAATGCGGTGACCCCCTTCAAAGATATCGGCTTTGTAGCCACGAAAAGGCCCGCTTGGATAATGCCCTTTTGACTCGAGCAACTCAGCGTTGGCGTAAGGAGCAAAACCATTGTCGCTGGTAAAGACCACCAGCGTATTTCCCTCAATACCCGCCGTTTTTATGGTTTGCAGCAACTTGCCTACATGGTCGTCGATCATCATTACAAAGTCGCCATACGGGTTTAAACCGCTTTTTTCCTGCCATTCTTTTGTGGGTAATATGGGTGTGTGTGGCGACGGCAAAGCCAGGTACAAGAAAAACGGTTGGTCTGAAAGCGCACGGTCTTCGATCAATTCCATGGCTTTGTTGAAGTAATTAGGAGTGACCTCTTCATGAATGAAATCGGAGCCGGTAGGGCCTTCCCTCCACCATGAATACTCTCCTGTATTCACAGTTGTGGTGTCAGGGACTGCTGTCACCATGCCGTTTTCTACATACACATAGGGCGACATGTCGAGAGAGGCGGGGTGTCCAAATGAATAATCAAAGCCACGTTCTTTCGGGGAGTTTTTTACAGGTTTCGAGTAGTCAATATTGGCAAAGTCAACCGACCATTCATTCGTGTCAGCCTGATTGTTTTTCAGCCCCCAATCCCAGCCCAGGTGCCACTTACCAACAAAGGCGGTATAGTACCCATTTTTTTGCAGCATGGAGCCTACCGTGCTTCTGTCGTTTGGTATCAAGGGTTTTGAGTTGCCAACCAGCACGCCCTGCTTCATTTTCGTTCTCCAGCTGTACCTGCCAGTGAGGATGCCGTACCTCGTGGGTGTGCAAACACCAGAGCCGGAATGGGCATCGGTGAACATCATGCCCTCACCGGCCAGCTTATCAATATGGGGTGTGGGAATTTTACTTTGCTCATTAAATGCCGTCACGTCTCCATATCCCATGTCATCTGCCAGTATATAGATGATATTAGGCTTTTTTGACTCTTTAGCCTGCTCCACACAACCTGCCAGGGTCAGGAGTAATGCAAGTGTGAAGAGACTTATACTGAGGGGCTTGTTCATTAGGCTTGGTAAATAGTTTGGTGCATTAATATAGTCGAATTCAATCAAATTCTAGTTACCACATTTCATAAGTGCAATTTTTGATACAGATCGTCCTTTTACCCTGCCTATTTGGTGCATTGATCCTTCAAATAGCTAATCCTTTTTCGTAGCATTAGGTAAAATATTTAGCCCCTACAGTTATGAAACTACAAGCAAGACAACTCCTTTCTGCCGCTTTTCTGTTCACCCTATCGTTTACCTCATTTTCCCAGACCCGGGAACAAGGGCCCTGGTGGCCTCATCCGATTTGGGGAGCAGGTGATCAGGCTGGAGGATCCAACTGGATTACACCCGAAAAAGTACTGCAAGCAATGACGATGGTGAAGACAGGAAAGGTGTATGAGCTGGGGCAGCCGTATGAAAACGAGATGAGCATTCCTGATAATCGTAGTTACAATCTGCTTATTCCTTCATTTCCGACGTATGGGCCCGAGGGGAGAAACGGGCAGGTGTTCAACGACGAGTATATTGCCGGGTCCCTGGGTCAGGTAGGCACGCAGTTTGACGGCCCAGGTCATGTAGGCCAGCAGGTGAAAATGGCTGACGGCACCACCACAGAGGTTTTCTACAACGGCTATAGCACAGCTGATATGAAAAACCCATTTGGGTTGCAGAAGCTGGGCGTTGAAAACGTAAAACCGATTGTGACCCGTGGCGTGCTTGTCGACATTGCCGGACTGAAAGGAGTTCCCACACTAGCGGAAGGCTATGAGGTGTCGCTGGCTGACGTAAAGGCAGCATTGAAAAGACAGGGAATTTCGGAAGCATCGATTACTCCGGGGGATGCTCTTTTCTTCAATTTCGGGTGGTCAAAGCATTGGGCTTCCGGTTACGCCATGAAGGGAAAACGTCCGTTTGTAGGTCGTGATGCGGTGGAATGGATCATTACCAAAAAGCCCTGCATGGTAGGATCGGACGGCATCATGGATGGCGATGAACTGATAGCTCACTCGGAGCTTACCATGAAAAATGGCATTTTTAACCTGGAATGGATGACGTTTGAAACTTTGCAGGCCGACAAAGCCTACGAGTTTTTGTTTGTATTTACGCCTATCCGGTTCAAAGGCGCCACCGGCTCACCCGGGAGGCCTATTGCCATCAGATGACCTTGTTGTGTTCGCCGGCTAGTAAGTCCTCATTTTCAAACTGGCAGGCAGCTTTACCTTGACCTCAGTGGCTGTTTTGGTCAGCAGCCCGGTTTTCTTGTCCCTTTTGAACACAACGATATTGTTGCCAAACTGATTAGCGACAAGTAAAAAGTTGCCCGAAGGATCAATCACGAAACTGCGGGGGTGGTCGCCATGCGTCGATGAATGACCGATCAGTGTGAGCTTGCCGCTCTTTTGGTCAATGGAAAAAATAGCAATGGTGTTTTCTTCGCTTACCCTGTTCGACACGTAAAGAAACTTGCCGTCCGGCGAAGTATGCAGGTCAGCCCCACCGTAGCTCTCAAGCTTCTTTGAGTAGGTGGATTCTCTGCCGATGGCGGTCAACTTTCCTTTGCTATAAGTGTAGCTTGAAACCGTGCCGCTCAGTTCTTCTACGCAGTAAGCAAACTTTCCAGTTGGGTGAAACTCGAGGTGACGAGGGCCGCTGCCTGGCGTTGTGGTCACTGTGAGTTCGCTGCTGAAAGTAGCAGGCTTTCCGCTGTTTTTTTCAAATGCGTAGGCGAGGATCTTATCAGACCCCAGATCGGGTACAAACAAAAAGTTGCCAGTGGGGTCAAAAACAGCTGCATGCGTATGTGCTTCGTCCTGCCTGCCGGGAATAACACTTTTTCCTTCAATGTCGAAATGTTGAGCCGCCGGCTTCAGGCTGCCATCGTTGTTGCGCTCGAAGATGGAAACGCCTCCATCTGTGTAGTTGGCGCTGGCCACAAATTGGCCAGCGGGGTGCACCATGGCATAGGCAGGGTTTCGCCCGTCAACTGATTGTTTGTTGAGAAATGAAAGCTGCCCGCTGGCGGCGTTGAAGCGATAGGCTGAAACGTTGCCGGGTGTTTCAAGCTGGGTTTCCGTGCAGGCGTACACAAACTGGCCATCAGGGGCCAGGGTGAGAAACGATGCGTTGACTATATTTTCTACCTTACTGATCTCCTTTAAAGAACCGGTTTCGCTGTCGAATTCGAAAACATACATGCCCGTGCCGGGCACCTTTTCGGTATAGCAGCCGACGAAGAGATAGGTTTTGTTCATTTTTTGGCTAAAAGAAGGTTGGGAGAAAAACAAAACTAACAGAAGAAAGGAGCTTAGGTATTTCATTATTGTCCGATTTTTAGATATTTCATCACGGCTTCGTCGTCCCTCAGGGCGCCAGAAGGGCGTGGTGTTTTATCTGTGAAAACTTTAAGATCATCTGCTGGCAAAATGGTTACAAAACTCTCATTGTAGCCATCCTCATAGGGGAGATTGGCATAGTTAAGACCAAGATGTTCAGCAAAGAAATTGTAAGCGACGATCCTTTTCGAAACCCCGTAGTCATGCTTTTCCCCTGCAAAATGAACGTTGTTGACCAGGTGCTCTACTCCATAGGCCTTGTACACACTTTGCACGTAAGGAAACTCTACCATCGGTGTGTTCTTCGTCCAGTCGGCACCGTCCGACACCATGAGCATAGGCCTGGGAGCGCAAAGGGCTGCTACTTCTACATTGTTGGTTTGGAAGCTGGCCGTTTTATGAACCGGCATGCCGCTTTCGCAAACGCAGCCACCAAAAAAATGGGCCGACACCTGCACCACAGGCACAGCCACTTTTATCCGATCGTCAATGGCGGTGAGCATGAAGGTTTGTGTGCCGCCTCCGGATGCCCCAGTCATCCCAATCCTGGACGCATCCACGTCGGGCCGGGAAAGCAGGTAGTCAAGCACCCTTTTGCTGTTCCACGTTTGCAGGGTCATGGCAATGGGCATTTTGTGCGTTACCTGAGTGCTTTCAGAGTACCCTACCATATCGTACATAAACACAATGGCCCCCATTCTGGCAAGAGCGGCGCACCTTCGCTGCACAGGAACAGAAAACCTTGCATCGGGGAAGTGACCGTGTGCACTTAAGATGGCGGGGTGCTTACCTGCTTTTTCGAGGGGGCGGTATAGATTTCCCGTCACATAAAAACCCGGGAAGCTTTGGATGGCAATGTTTTCCACGATGTAGCCATCCATTTCCCGTGTATTGGTAATGATGGTTTTGAATCCATCCTTTGGCACGGGCATTTTTTCGAGTTGCAGGCCTTCGATGATATTTTTTCTGATCTGTGCCGCTCTCTTTTCCCAGGAAGCTTTGTCGATCCATTGGGAGGCAAAATCTTCCATCTTCACTTTGGCTTCGTCTTCTGTCCAGTAGTGGCCCTGGCAGAGCATGGACTCCTGTGCTATGGCTGCTCCGCCGATCATTAAACCGACGAAAAGCAGTAATAATGCTTTGGTGATGTGCTTCATACTAAAAGTGGGTGGTGTCAACTATCGAAGATAGCTAATAATTGAAACACAATCTGTCCCGGGAATCGTTTTGTTTCGATCAATTCCTTAAGCGGCTATTTGAAAACACTTGCAGAATTTTGGGCTGTATTATGTATTGTCCTTACTGCCCGCTCGGTGGATTGGGCGCTGAGTTTGCTACTCACTCCACCTTTATCCCGTTATTCACACTACCCCGGCAATCGTCCGCCCTGATATAATACTGCATGTAAGGCACGTCGTAGCTCGTTGGATAGATGACGACCGAGGTAGCCTCTGTTTCAATTACGTCCAGGTAGGCGGTGTTAAAGGCATCCTGAACCACCAAAAAGTATTTGCCTTTGAATTTCTTGTCTGGATTCTCCCATGTGATGGTCAGCGGGGCAGCCGAGTCTTTATCAATAGTGGTCATGAGCTTGCCCTGAATTTGGATGCGACTTGCATCGAAGCCGCCATTGGGTGCGCCAGGCACAACGATTCGCCTATAGGAAAACTTGCAGTTGCCGATGCCCTTGTTGAAGACCACTACCTTGAGGCTGTCGTGGTGGCGGTAGCGGTAAGAATGCTGCCTTTCCAGCACATCCAGGTCATGCGTTCTCGGCCCCAGTACCAGGTCGAGCCGGGATTCCACATCCATTTCCAGGCTACCGCCTTCCTTCACCAGCACGGTTTGATAGCGGCTGATGGCTGCGTTTGTTTTGATGCGGTTGCCGTTTTGGTCGAAGGCTTTTTTGGCGAGCATCACCCGGAAGAGCTTCGGTTGAGCCGCCACTGCAACAGATGAGAAGACCAAAAGACAAAGAATCAGGAGTCTGGCCATGGTTGTAGGTTGAGTGAAAGATAACGAAAAACACCGGCAAATATTGAATTGAGAACAGCGAGGGCTCTTAGGGTAGGCCCTTTAGGCAAATTTCCCTTTTAGTTGTACTTTGACACCCTTAGCTCACTTAAAACCAAGAAGATGCACTGCAAGCAAAGTCCGGCCATTACGCTACTGTTTTTGATACTCGTCTCACTAAGTGCCTTTGGGCAGAAGGGAAAGAAGGACTTCCAAAATGAGATTGACCAAAAAACGGCGAGCATTGACTCCAAGGTCATATCGTGGTATGAGGATATTCACCAAAATCCTGAGCTCGGCAACAGGGAATTTCGCACTGCGATGCTTGTGGCCAAACACCTGGAAAGGCTCGACATCGAAGTAACAACCGGCATAGCCCACACAGGCGTGGTGGGTATGCTGAAAGGTGGGTTGCCCGGGCCGGTCATAGCCATCAGGGCCGATATGGATGCTTTGCCTGTAGTGGAGGAGGTAGACTTGCCGTTTGCTTCCAAAGTACGAACGACCTACAACGACCAGGAGGTGGGCGTGATGCATGCCTGCGGACACGACGCTCATGTTGCCTGCCTCATGGGTGCTGCCGAAGTGCTGGCCGGCATGCGCCAGCAGCTGAAAGGCACCATACTCTTCATCTTTCAACCAGCAGAGGAAGGGCCTCCGGCAGGAGAGGAGGGCGGCGCTGAGCTGATGGTGCAGGAAGGTATTTTTAAAGACCTACAGCCGGAAGCGGTCTTTGCGCTCCATACCGATGGGCGGTTTGATGCTGGCACCCTGGCCGTTCGCCCCTATGGCATGTGTGCCGGGGCTGATCAATTAGAGATCATCGTAAAAGGTAAGCAGTCGCATGGTGCGTTTCCGTGGCTGGGCAACGACCCCATCGTTGTTGCCTCGCAGATTGTGATTGGCTTGCAGGTGATACCCAGCCGTCAGCTGGACATGACCAGGGCCTTGTCGCTTGTGACCATTGGAAGCATTCAAGGCGGAGTGAGAGGCAATATCATTCCCAACGAAGTGCGCATGCTGGGCACTATCCGCACATTTGATGCTGACATTCGGGAAGACTTCCACCGACGGATCCGTCAAACGGCACAAAACATTGCAGAAGCTTCAGGGGCCACTGCTGAGGTAATCATTTCAGGCAGCAGCCCTGTGACTTTCAACGACCCTGAACTACTGACACGAATGACGCCAACGCTGATAAGGGTAACGGGCGAAGGAAACCTGATCACTCCGTCGGTCGAAATGGGTGCAGAGGATTTTCCCTACCTCACCCAAAACGCCAAAGGGCTGTACTTTTATCTGGGCGTACGCACACCGGGCAAGGAAATAGAGTCCCAGCATTCGCCCACTTATTATGTAGACGAATCTTCTTTACAGCTGGGGGTGAGGGCACTCAGCAGTTTGGCGGTGGACTATTTGAGCGGGAATTAAAAAAGGCAGCCTTCGGTGTCTTTTCAGCCCTTCTCCTTAATAGGCCTGTAAATCCACAGTTTGCCTTTGGCCAGGTTGTTAAGGTTCAGGTTGCTTACGCCCACCTTTTTGCCCCACTGGCCAGTGTTCTGGTGAGCAATTTCGTAGTTCAAGCTTCCATTCACTTTGTACACAACAGCAGTATGCTGGCCCATGGTCTCTTTGTAGGTAGTATTGCCGTCTTTCCAGGCCAGCTCCACATTCTCAAACTGGATCAGGTCACCTGGTAGCACTTCCTCTTTTTTGTAGTTCAACTCACGACCGTAGATGGTCACTGTTTTCATGCTGCTGCGGTCGAAATAGGCACCGGAGTAGGCCAGCGCACCTGCGGCCAGATCCCAGCACTCGCCTCTGTCTACCTTTTTGCCCATCACAGAGTCGAGGTAGGTGATAATTTTAGCATTAAGCTCTGGCAGCTCTGCTTTGAAAGTAAAGGAACTAAGCAGAAGGAGTAGGGCTAGTTTTTTCATAGTTGGTTTGTTTTTAGATGCTCTGTGAAAGATACGCAAAAAGTAGAATTCTGGTTCGGAAAGCCTGGGAGAAAAAGAGATTTGGATATGAGTCGAGCTTCGCCAAAGTCGATTTTACTTCCTGATATATTCGATGCTTTAATGCCCGGAAGTCTTTAGAATGGAAAGCGAGACGCTTAAACTTCGGAGGTCCAAGCGGGACGCTGAACCAGAGGAGCTGATTACTAACCACGTGAATTCTATAAAATTGGATAACTTAAGTGCTTTAATTAGTTAGCGTACTGCGCAATGGGATTTAGCAAGAGAGATAAAAAAGAGATTCTATTAAACTACAAAAGGCCTAAGAAGGCTGATTTTTTCTTTGAGAGAATTGCTCTTTTCTTCATTAACTCGGATAAGTCGGACGCTCACCAAGTCATTCCCTATCGCACCATGCGGGATTTGGATATGGAAGAGCTGTTTATGTTCATGGACAGAACATGCTCAAAGATTGGTCAGCAATATCTTTATGCTACCCTTCGAATGATACCAAAGAACGATGCTAATTCTCAAAACATAGAAAGGATTATTAAATACCTTGATGATAGCCCTCAGCTGAAAGAATCCGCAGTTGTTGAAATGAGTAGACTGAACAGTGCCGGCGCCTATTTTTTACAAGGCCTTATCTATCAAAAGCATATTTCGAAACCAAAGTGGTTTTGGTCGCTGATTGTTTTATCTGCGTTGAGCTGTTTAAGTCTCATTCTCGCTAAGTTTTTACCTGTCTTACTCGTTGTTTTTATTTTGGTGGGTGCTGGTAACTTCATCATCCATTACTGGAATAAGAAGAATGTTTTCATCTATTCGAATTCCATTCCGCAACTGGTCATTCTTAAAAGCGTGGTGAATAAATTGCTGCAATCTGGTGTCATTACGGATAATACTGAGCAAATCAGGGCTGCGGTGGCCAAAATTGATAAGGTATCAAGGCTCACTTTCTTTTTAAAACTAGAAGAGTCAGAGGAAGATATTTTCCGCCAGGTAGCCTATTATATTTTTGAGCTTATTAAGGCTACTTTTCTGGTAGAACCATTGGTCGTCTTCAAGATAATAGACAAGCTTGAATCCTGCAGGGATGAAATAGGTATCTTGTTCAATGCAGTCGCTCAAATTGATGTGGCGGTTTCAATAGCATCGTTTAGAGAAGGGTTGCCGTATTATACCCTCCCGAAAATTTCACCCAATGGAAGCCAGTTTGCTATGAAGGAGGTCTTTCACCCGCTCATCAACAATCCCGTGGCCAATGATCTGGACCTTTCTGAGGGTAAATCAGTGCTTGTTTCAGGCTCAAATATGTCAGGAAAAACAACTTTCATTCGGACAGTTGGCATCAACTCAATTCTTTCACAAACCATTAATACCGCATGTGCGAAGGAATTCATTATACCTCAATTGAAAGTGCATTCGGCCATAAAGATATCTGATAACCTTCTCGATGATACCAGTTACTACTATGAGGAGGTAAAGGCGATAAAGAAAATGATCCTTGAGAAGGGGGAAGGACACCAGCATCTTTTCTTGCTTGATGAGCTCTTCAAGGGTACAAATACGATAGAAAGAATTGCTTCTGGTAAAGCAGTGTTGTCCTATCTGAATGATGAGCATAATTGGGTCATTGGTTCTACACACGATCTGGAGCTTACCGAGTACCTGACCTCGGAATATAGCTACTACCATTTTGCAGAGTCTGTTGATGGAGATTTGCTCAAGTTCGATTTTAAGTTGAAAACCGGAAGATCTCAAGACACCAATGCTATACGAATATTGGAAATCAACGCATTTCCAAAGGAAATTACTGAGGAAGCGAAGGCGCTGGCAAGAAAAATAAAAGACGGATTTTAACAAGCTGTGGACAGCTATCGCCGACTATAAAGTTTGATACTGCAATACCTCAGCTATTGTAAAAGCCCTATGCTACCTTTATCAAAACCTCTACCCATGAAAACCTGCTTTCTTACCGGCCTGGTGCTGCTTGCCCTCTCTGCCAATGCTCAGTCCTTGAAAGGCATTACCAACCAGAAAGACACCTCCTACAGCAACTACAATGCGCTGCAAAGCACCCGCCAAACACACCCTGATATCGTACTGGTAAGGGAACTCTCTTCGAAAAGGATCAGGGAACAAAGAAACATACCCTACGCTAACACCGGCAAGCGTGAACTGCTGCTGGATGCCTTTTACCCAAAAAAGCCTTCGAAAAAGCCTCGTCCGGCCGTTCTCATTATTCACGGTGGTGGCTGGCGAACTGGCAACCGGTCGCAGCATATTCCGCTGGCGCAGCGGCTGGCAGAGTTGGGCTACGTGACCTTCACGCCCGAATATCGTTTGTCCACCGAGGCTTTGTACCCAGCCGCAGTCCACGACCTGAAGGCGGCAGTTCGCTGGATCAGGGCCAATGCTGACCAGTTTGGTGTCGATACTACCCGGATCGCCAGCCTGGGTTTCTCAGCCGGTGGGCAGCTTTCGGCGCTGCTGGGCAACACCAACGGAAAACCTGAGTTTGAAGGAAGCGATGGCAACGCCAATCATTCCAGTGCCGTGCAGGCCATCGTCGATATCGACGGCATCCTGGCCTTCATTCACCCCGAATCGGGCGAGGGTGATGACAGCCGCTCAACATCAGCGGCCACCTACTGGTTTGGCTATGCTAAAGATGAAAACCCCGACCTTTGGAAAAAGGGATCGGCCCTTACTTATGCCGGAGAGACCACGCCACCCACATTGTTCATCAACAGCTCAGTGGAGCGGATGCATGTCGGCCGGGAAGATTACATCGCAGCACTGAAGCCTTTTGATATCTACACCGAGGTGCACACCTTCGACAACTCGCCGCATTCGTTCTGCCTCTTCACACAGTGGTTCGAACCGACAGTGGAGTACATCAACAGTTTTCTGCTGAAAGTGTTTTGAGGGAGATAAGGCTAATTGAACTGCTGAAAAGCCTTTTCCAAGCCACAAACGCCCGTCCATACATCCCGCAAGCGTCTGTCTCGCCACTACAACAGACGGAAGATGCTAGAGCAAAGCGAGACGCTTGAACCAGGAAGGGTGTTATTAATCGCTGGTATAGAGGTAGCTCCCGACTTTTAATACAATCAAAAATCTTGTAGCTTGGCCCTGTGTAGAAGTGAAATGAGCCTGACTGATGAGTTGTACCTGTACCTTGGATATTATAGTAAGGCTTTATGATCGGGCGACTCAACCAACCATCCACCTGTCACTGCATATTTGCTGTTGTGGCTCTGTTGTCTCTTTTTCTTGCGGGCAACTCGTTAGCACAAAAGAGAATTACAATAGATACTCGCTTCAGTACAGGTTCTTCTAACAGAGAGGAGGTCAGGGTGTTTGACAGCGCTGAAGAATCGGAAGAAGCGCTGGCATGGATAGCAGGCACTGCCGGACTCACACCAAACTTTACCATCAAAGCAGCAGACGTTGACCGGGCAGAAGCTGTGCTGGCAGGCTCTGATCGGTATATTTTTTACAACCAAAGCTGGCTCCGTAATATTACTTCAACCAACAAAACCGATTGGTCAAAAGTGATGGCTGTTGCCCATGAAATGGGGCATCACCTCAACGGGCACACCCTGTTGGGCACAGGAAGCTTCCACGCCATTGAACTGGAAGCCGATGCATTCGCCGGGTTTGTTTTGCATAAAATGGGAGCGTCCGTTCAGGAAGCTGAGGAGGCGATGGAAGCATTCGTACGAAATTATATCAGCGACAAATACCCGCCCAAAGCGGCGAGACTGGAGGCCGTTTCCCGGGGCTGGCTGAACGCCCGAAGCAAGGAAAACTCAACTGCTGATAAAAGCGAGTCCGCAGGCACACCCGAACTAACCATTCAAAGTGAGATTGTCAGCGTTTTTGAACCCAACCGTGAGGGTTCCCATGTTGGTAATATCGGGAAAGGTTCCACGGTGGATTTTGCCTTTCAGGCCGAAGGACTTTACGGCGGCGACCTTTTGATATGGGTGGAGCGAAAGAAAAACGGCAAATACGAAAAGCTCAGGGACCAAAACCAGATTTTTGGCGACGATGCAGGAGATGTCTTTTTTGTGAAGGAATACATCGAGCCGGTGTACGCAGGCACAACTTATGAGGTGAGCTACTCTCTTCCCTTCAAAGAACTTCACCTTTCGACTGGAACGAATGAGTTAAGGATCAATGCCAAATATTGCAAAGGCTTCAAGTGCATTGACTTTCCCTACGGGTATTTTACGCTGGTTGTTAAAAATGAGAAGTGGGGCAAATGGTACAAAGAATTAATTGTGGAACAGGAGGAGGTCGCCACCAGGTAGAAGTACGGGCACGTAGTCAGCTATTTGAAATCTTAAGGATCCAAGCGGGATGCTTAAATTTTAACGGTCCAAGCGGGACGCTTGAACCAGGAGCATCACTTCTTCTTTGCAAAATAGTCGTCTACCGTCTTGGCCAGGTCGGCTGAAAGCACGTTAGCCGCTACAATTTTCCCCTTGCTGTCGATGAGGTAGTAGGTGGGCAGCACCTCAATCGCATATTTCTTGTAAAGGTCGTAGTCGTCAGCGTCGTACACATGCAGCCAGGGCACGTTGAATTTCTCCATCGACTTTTCCCATTTGTCGGCCGACTTGTCGTAGCTCACGCCCACAATCTGAAGCTGTTCACGGCTGTACTTGCTGTACATGGGATTGAGGATGGTTTCGATAGTGTGCAGGCAAGGCTTGCACCAGCCCGCCCAGAAGTCGAGCAGGATCAGGTCGCTTTTGATGCCGGAAAGCTCCAGCATGCTGCCATCGGCGGCTACTTGTTGAAAGCCGGGGGCCAGGTCACCGACTTTGGGCTTGGTTTGCGCCTGTAGGTGGCCAGCTAAAAATAGGAGGGCTATTGCCAGTACATTCCTCATTGTTTACAGTTTAGTTTGAAAAATAGACGGACAAAGATGGCAAAGGTTGTGTTGCCAACAAAGCTGTTTCAGTTAGTGTAGCTTCGAAGGTCGTGTGTGCGACGTCAAAAAGCCTTCCCGTCGGCTCGATCCTGCTGAGGGCTGGTCACAACAATTTTTCCGTGCTGCCACGGCGATCCCGGCAGGTAAAAGTCGATGCCGGTTTCGGTCTGTATTTCAACCAGGGCATTTCTTAATGCAATACTTCGCAAGCCTATTTGTCGTCGCAAGGAGTCGGCCGTTTCAACCGTCAGGCTATCCAGTGCGGGGCCCAGGTATCCGTACGACACCTCACTATGATCGCTTTCAGCCGCAGTTTTCCAGTTGTCAATCAGTGCAAACTCAAAGGGCGACATTTGCCCCTTGTCGATAGCCGCAAGCAAAGCAGGTCGTATGTGGTGGTAGAGGGTGTCACTTTTGTTGTACGCTGACGAAATGGAATTGTGATGGCTGAGCACTGTCGACAGCCAGAAATCATTGTCAATGAACCGCTCTCCCGGATATCCGTGGCTTTTCAACAGCTCGATAACTTTGGCCATCTGATTTTCGCTATGCGGAGCAAACCGGCCCTCGTTGTACCGGATTTTTGCCTTTTGCCCCAACTTGAGCAGCGCCTTCATGGCCATTTTTTGATCCGCTTTGAACATCGCATGCACATACTCCCTTAGCGGCACATCCATTGTCGCCTCATGCAGCTTCATCAGCGAGTCCGCCTCTTGTTTTGACACCTCTCTCAGCAGGGGGCGGACGATCTTGTTTTTCCCGGCTTGTTTGGGTGTCCACCCTGCCTGCAAGGCGAGCCGGAGATAGGTATGGGCCCTGGCCTTGTCGCTGGTGGTTAGTGCCAGTTGCGTGGCTATTTTGTAGTCCCTTACAAACACAAAATCATAGGACTCAAAAATGACATCGAAAGCCGATAGTGCTTCTTCAAATCGGTGGTCAGCAATTAGTTGCCCGGCAGCGTTGACCTGCTGATGGTAGCGCTGATAACTTTGCTGCCCAAAAAGCACGGGGCTGGCGAGCAGGAGAAAAGCGGCGATTAGCGTGGGTAGGTGTAAGTATCTCAATAAGTGCATATACAGCAAGACCAGTGAAATGGTGGGATGGTTGTATGGGCTGAAAGCGACCGTTGGAGGCAGTTTGTTATTTCATTCCGTAAACAGACTGAATCCCTTCAATATCGCCTGGCATTAACTCAAAAATGTCTTGAATGCCTGGATTCATTGCATTGTCCGTGCTCACATGGCCCAGGTCATTTAACGAGCTGGCAGGTTGTTGTATCGCTTAATAATCGCATTCAATTCCTTCACCGTTTTGCTGAAAGGCTCGGCACCCTTTTTCACCACGTGGTAGGCCGCAATGTGCTCGCATAGCTCGTAGTAGGCCGTTATCGCTTCCAGCCGCTTGGTGCGAATAGCATCAGGCGATGCCGCACTCATTTCGCCACTGCGGGCCTGGTACTGGTCGTCGAAGGCATTGTTATCTGCTTCAAGTGCTTTTGCCCAACCCTCCAGCTTCAGCGCTGCCACGGCCACTTTCAGCACGGGCTTTGTTTCCCAGTCCTTCAATATTCTTCTGATAGAAGCTGTTTCGCTGGCATAGTTCTCCCTTGCAATGGCCTCACCGCCACAATCCTGCAAATGACTGCTGAGCTTTTCGGCGCTGCGCACGGTGCTCTCATCAAAATGATTGGTGAGGGCATTCACATACATAATGATGCCGGTAATGGCCCGGTCACGGCGCAGGTCGAGTAGGGCGAGGTTTTCAGTGTCCTTGAGCTCTTCTTTTATTTTGAACATCGAGTCGGCCTGGGTAACTATTTTTCGGAGTTTTTCTTCCTGCTTCTGCACCTTCAGGGCTGCCGGATCGTTTTTGGCGACGATGCCCAGCGCTTCATTCATGAACTTTGAAAAATCGCTGTTGGGCAGTGAGTTGATGTGAACTTTGTCAATCATAAGTAGTCGAAACAATAGCTGATCGATAAATATACGCAATGGGATTTTATTTTGCTGAAAAGGGTGGGATGAGGCAAAAGCCGCCCAACCATCAAAGCCTCCATAACAAGCCGTCACTTCGATTCCGACGAAGGAGGGAGAAGTCCCCCAGACCTGGCAGTGTTTTGAAAACGGCTTACTGCCATCATCACGGGGATACCGTTCCGGCGTCGGGTTCCACGTCGGCTCGCTCTCCCGCTATCGGGATCGCCATCGGCCACGCCTACACGTTGTTCCGGCGGGCAGGCATGACGCTGGTCTGGTGAGGTCGGTTGTGCTAATGCAGAGCTTTACCCATGCCGCCTTACCACCAAAGCCTCCATAACACGCCGTCATTTCGCAGCGGAGCGGAGAAATCTCCATGATGTTGGCAGAGTTTTAGAACCGCTTACGCCCATTACCCTAGGAATCCCGTTCCGGCGTCGGGTTCCGGCGTTGGGCTCCACGTCGGCTCGCTCTCCCGATAGCTATCGGGATCGCAATCGATCTGACGCTGGTGTGGAGAGAGTTGATATTCAGATTATTTCTCAGTCACTTACCATTTCTCTGATCTTTAACTATCTTAATCCGATGGAAAAAGGAGGAGCCGTTTACATCATGACGAACGCACATCACACCGTCTTTTACACCGGTGTCACCTCAGACTTGATCGACAGAGTCCACAAACACAAGACTAAGTTTTACCCCAAAAGCTTTACCTCGAGGTATAACATCGTAAAACTGGTTTACTTCGAGTCATTTCATTCTATTGAGGAGGCTATTGCCAGAGAAAAGGAAGTGAAAAAATTTCGGAGGGAAAAAAAGATTGCTCTTATTGAAGCGATGAATCCTGAGTGGAGGGATTTGTTTGATACACTGGAGTAGATACTACTAGTTTTTTTTACCAGCCGCCCAACCACCAAACCCTCCACAGACTGCCGTCACTTCGCAGCGTAGCGGAGCCGACGTGGAACCCGACGCCGGAACGGAGTCCCCCCGATATACAACTGAACCTATAATACCTCCTGCTATCATCTTGGGGATGCCTCGCTCCTTCGTCGCAATCGGCATGACGTGCCCTTGGGTAGGGTGGCTGTGCTCATGCTTCGCCTCAAGTATTTTGCCTTACCACCAAAGCCCCCATAACACGCCGTCACTTCGATTCCGACGAAGGAGGGAGCCGACGTGGAACGAAGTCCCCCAGACCTACAGATGAGTTCATAGTGCCTACTGCCATTACGCAGGGGATACCGTTCCGGCGTCGGTTCGCTCTCCCGCTATCGGGATCGCAATCGGCCACGCCTACACGTTGTTCCGGCTGGCAGGTATGACGTGCCTTTGGATAGGGCGGATGCACTCCCGCTTTTCTCCCCCCCCAAAAAAAAAGGCACCCTACCGAGCGCCCTTTTTATGCATGTGTATGGAAAAAAAGATCATTCCGCAGCAGTTGTCTCCTGTGCCATGGCCAAGTCTTCAGTTTCTTCTTCCTCACCGGCATCGCTGCGGCCCTTGCGGCTGGCCAGCAGGCATATAAATTCACTTCCTATGTTCGTTATGCCAGATTGTAAGCTAAGGCGGCCTGAGTCGGCATCATAATCATTCACCCAGCCGAAGCAGCGTCGTTAGACCGTAGGTAAATTCAAAGCCGATAAAGTTGATGTGTTGCTCTGTGGTGCCCCGGCTGGTGTAGGGCAGGTTTTGAAATTCATAGCTGCCCTTCCTTATCGCTGAAGGCGACCAGTTAAATATCAGTCGATATTCCAGGGTGTGTTGGTTAACCGTTGATCGTATAATGCCCAGCTTCGCAAAATAGCTCATTGCGGCAATGCCCTTGTTAGTGGTTTGGCTTGAGGTAAACAGCGGTACATTATTGCCGTTGATTTCATACTCCGAGCTATACTCCCATTGATAAGGAAGCGCAGCAGGCTCAATGTTTTGCAGGTTCAGTTTAGTGCCCAGCTCCAGAGAATAGTTGTGTTTATCTGACGTGCGAAACACCTTGTGAAGAGACACAGGAATCTGAAAATAAAGGCCGTCGTATTCATTGTGGAACAGCTGTAACTCAAAAGGCTTTCCGTTGTCGAAATGAAATGGACTGCCCTCCGGTGCATCGAAACGAAACTTGATATTGTAAGGAGCTACGCCCAAACCGGCGCCCAGCACCAGGCTAAAATCATTCTTTATATGGTGCAGATAGGAGACAGTAAGCTCTCCGCTCAAGGTGGGGAGAGATAACAAATGCTCAGTGCCCTGATGAGAAAGCTTGAGCTTGTTAAACGCTACGGCTGCCGCAGAAAAACGCCACTGCCGATTAAATCCCAGGAGTTCGTCAGTTGGATTAGTTTGAGCTTTTAATGAGAACGAACAAAAGCACAGCCAAATCACAGCCATGCTTTTGAATTGATACATATTCTTTTTTGTCATCATTAGCTAATTATTCGCTACGAGGTAAGAACGCTTGCTTTCTCCCGTCTGCCCGCACGGTAGTGATACCGGTCCACCTGGCTAAATTTGGTCTTTGATGATACAAAGATCTTATGATAAATGCCTACAGCCAGGGATGGTATCCCTTAGCCAATGCAGACCCCCGCCCCAACAAAAAAAGGCACCCTACCGAGCGCCCTTTTTATGCATGAGTATGGAAAAAAATATCATTCCGCAGCAGTTGTCTCCTGTGCCATGGCCACGTCTTCAGTTTCTTCTTCCTCACCGGCATCGCTGCGGCCCTTGCGGCTGGCCAGCAGGTTGGTGTACTGCCCAATCAGCGCATTGACCTCCTTCACAGCTTTGCCGAAGGGCTCGGCGCCGTCCTCGAGGATGAAACGAGCGTTGATGTGTTTTTGCAGATTGATGTAGGCCTCTGCCGCCTCCAGGCGCTTGGTGCGCAGGGTGTCGGGCGAGGCATCGCTCATTTCGGTGTTGCGCAGCAGGTACTGCTCATTGAAGGCATTGTTCTCGCTTTCCAGGGCCGTTTGCCATTCCTCCAGGCCCAGGGCCTTGACGGCAGCCTTCAGGTCGGCCTGGGCGGCCCAGTCTTTCAATATGCTTTTGATAATGGCCGTTTCTGCCGCATAATTCTCCCGGGCCACTGCCCCGCCGCCGTAGCGCTTAAGGTGCTTGTAGAGAGTTTCCGCATGCTGGGCCATGGCCTTTTTGGGGTGGTTGGTCATGCCGTTGGCAATTTGCGTGATGCCCGTAATGGTTTTGTCACGGCGCTGGTCGAGCTCGGCCAGCTTTTCGGTGCCCTTAAAGCCCGTTTTCACTTTGAAGAGGGCATCGGCTTCTTTGATCACCCGGCGCAGCTGGTTGGCCTGCTTTTCTACCTGCAGGGCGGCTGGCGTGTGTTTGCCTACAATGCTCAGCACATCGTTGATGAACTGAGAGAACTCGCTGTTGCGCAGCGCAGCAATGTGGATTTTTTCAATCATAAGATTTAAAAAGTTTAAGTGAATACTACTTATGACCCTCCGCAGGAGGGGATTTCAATAACATGATAGTAAAAAAATTCATTGAATCAATATATAATTTATTGAAAATACATTAATCATCTGTTTTTATGAACATCTGTCAAGAATAACGGAATAAATCAACGTTGATCATTTGAGAAAACGGTAAGTATAGGGCCAAGCACTAGTGCAGGGGGCAGTTATGAAAAATGTAGAGGCCACGTGACCAGCAGGGCCTTCCCGGAAATTGGGGGGAGGTTGCTGCAGTTGTGTGACGGGTTTGCTCAAGTTGAGCAAGGCCGCCGCAGCATTGTTTTGCATTTGCTCAGCTTGAGCAAGCTTGCCGCAGATTTGTTTTGCGTTTGCTCAACCTGAGCAAGGCCGCCGCAAGTTTGTTTTGCCCTTGCTCAGCTTGAGCAAGACTGCTGCAGATTTGTTTTGGGTTTGCTCAACTTGAGCAAAGCTGCCGCAGATGTGCAGGGGGTTGATAGTGAGGGGGTTATAAGAAAGCCAAAAATTGAAGGAGGCACCGGCTTGGTGTGAGGCGTTGAGAGATTTAAGTTCGCTGATTCGATCCGATGTAGGTAATCTCAGACCTATTTTTTGGTATATTAGAAGCTTGGGGGGGATAGAGTTAGCTTTATTGGGGGAATTGATGGAATTTTAGATATCTCTTAAGAAATATATAGGGAGAGTATGGATCGGTTCATACTCAGATGTTGGCCCTTAAAAAAAAATAAAAATGAAAGAGGAGAATAAAATCATAATTACCTACAAACATTACATTCCAGATGAATGGATTGAGGAAGTTGAGACTTCGGTCAAACCTGTTTTGAGCACCTCTTTAAAAAAAGATAAGGACAAAGAGGAGTTTTACAGCTTTTCTGGACCTGAGATTGCAGACATCATAATCTTTATCAAAGACAACCCTTATTCAATTTTCCTTGCTCCTGCATTATATGATGTCTTAAAAACCTGTGTGATTGGACTTTGGAAAAAAGTGATTACGTTGAATTTTGATAAAATCAAGTCATATAAAACCGCAAACTCAAAGCTCAAAAAAATCAAAGTTCGCTATGAGGACTCTAGCGACCGGGTCGTTAACATAAATATAGAAGGTGATATTAGCGAAAGTCTTATAGAAAGCGTTGTTGACAAGGCATTTGAAGCATTAACGACAGAAAAGAGAGATGAAGTTTTTGGCAATGAAAACTATGTTGATCCATCTTCAGAAAAGAAATCCGTTGAACTAAAATATAATCTACAAACAGAAACATGGGAAGCAGTAGATTTTGCTGAACTTAAAAGGAAAGCAGATGAATTTCAGAAGAGGGCAAGAGACAAATTTGACAGTTAGAAGATGAGCAAAGACGATTGGGCAGCAGAACTCATTCTATCGAGTGTTCCTTTGCGGCAGCTAGGGACGGACAAAATGCCTATAGGTTTTGCCTCGGGATGCCTTATAGACTATCATTACAAGAGACTAGTTCTAACAGTTTCTCATGCAACAAAAAATCAAGGAAACTGGGCAATTGAGGTACGAGGCAAAAGCGGTATTGGAACAGAGGCGTATCAAATAGGCGTTATGATGTTCTTAGAAACAGGCAACATTGATACTGGAATAGTAAGTGACGTGGACTTTTCTTATGCGACCGTACCAAGTACAATTGCCCCATTTTATAACGAACTAAGTCCAAGGGGTGAGACAACCGTTTCGATTCCGAGAATAATTCAAACACTAGATTTTGAGATAGAACCTAGTGATTCCAATACTTATGGATTTTCGGGAACAACAATGTTTAGCTCAGACGGCTGGTTCCTATTCGCAGAAAATAGGCTTGTCTTAGATATGAAATTTGAGGGAAAAACGGGAGACTTATATAAATTCAAACTTCCCAGAAAACATCCTGGACATGAGTATTTCAAGGGCACAAGCGGAGCACCGATCATCGACAGCGATGGAAATGTGGTAGCGTTAGTTTGTAAAGGTGACGTTGATGATGACTTAATATTTGGAGTTTCAATAAAACACTACAAATCGGCCTTGGACATTGAAGTTGGAAACTTTGTAAAATAGAACCCCGAGTCCGAGCAGCTAGGCCTGCCAATGACACTGGACGCTGGTGCGAGACTGTGTCTCGTATCATTACTGAAGGCTGTGCCTCAACCATGCCGCCTTACCGCCAAAGCCCCCAAAGCCGCCGTCATCGCAGCGTAGCGGAGCCGACGTGGAACGGGATCCCCCAGACCTACAGCCGAGCTCATAATTCCTACTGCCATTACCAAGGGGATCCCTCGCTCGTTCCTCGCAATCGGGATGACGCTGGCTTGGAGGCGGTGGATGGGTTGAGGCTGTACTTATTCGTCAACTATCGGTTCGCTTGGATTGTCCGCCACAAAAGTTAATTTTATCAGTTGAATGGCTAAATGCTAGTGGAAGCGGAGCCGCATAAAATTCCCACACTGACGGGCCAGATGTTGACGGTAAGTGGGCATGACGATTCGACGGATCCGAATAATGAACAATAGCAACCTCATAGCAATTCAGGCAAAGTTGCGGCTTAAGACTACCGACGAGGGTGGGCGCCAATCAGGCATCAAGACTGGCTATCGACCAAACCACGTTTTCGAATATGATCGTGATGGAAAACTTTTATCGACATACATTGGAGAAATTTCTTTCGAAAAGGATTGGATACAACTGGGAGCCGAAGAAATAGTGACTGTTAAGTTCCTTTCCGGGCAATCAATTGAAAAGTATTTGAACACTGGAACGAAATGGTGGATACACGAGGGGCCAAAAGTCGTCGGAGAAGCCGAGATTCTTAGGGTTTAACCACCCGCTTTGGTGCAAGCGTCCCCGCTAGTCCGAGCAGCTAGGCTCGCCAATAACACTGAATGCTGGTGTGAGACTGTGTCTCGTTCCACTATTCCCCACTGCCATCATCTCGGAGATACCTCGCTCGTTCCTCGCAATCGGTATGATGCTGTTATGGAGAGTGTAGCACTTCTCCAGCCACCACCGCCCGCCATCTACCCCTATCGACTTTCACCCTAACAAATTGTAACTTCACCACAAGCCAACCAGGCATGGTGAAACCTAACCCCCAATGATCATGAGCCGCCAACTGAACATCCTGCTGCTGCTGTGCGTGCACTGCGCAGCTTATTCCCAACCCGCAGGCGTAACCGAAACGCAGGAAGTATATAAGCGCATTGACACCACGGCGCTGTCGGTGGATGTATTTACTCCGGCCGGGTCAAGCACGTCGCCACGGCAAGCAATTGTTTTTTTTCATGGAGGAGGCTGGGCGTTTGGTGATCCCAAGGAATTTCACGGGGCTTGCAGGCGATATGCCGGGAAGGGCTTTGTCACTTTTTCGTTTGAGTACCGGCTGTCGGTCAATGAAGACGGAAGTGTGCCCAACCCCAATATTACCCCGGTGGAGTGCGTAAAGGATGCCCGGTCGGCGGTGCGGTGGGTGCGAGAAAATGCGAAACGGCTCAACATCAACCCCGATATGATTGCTGTAGGCGGACAATCGGTGGGAGGGCAGCTCACCCTCATGACTGCCCTGGGCGACACCATCAACGAGGCCAGCGATAACCTGGCCATCAGTCCCAGGCCTACCGTCATGCTGCTCTATTCGTCCACGGTGAACACCATGGAGGCCTGGTGCGACGATATGCTGGGCGAAAAGCGCCACATGATCTGGGCCATTTCGCCCCGGCACAACATCAGGCCCGATATGCCGCCTGCCATCGAGTTCCACGGGCTGGACGATACCACGGTCAACTTTTGGACGGTCAGTATGTTTAAGCGGGAAACGGAAGCACAGGGCAATGAGTTTGAGGTGGTGACCTACAAGGGCAGGAAGCATTACCTGGGGCTGGATAATGAAAAGTATTCGACGCTATTCGATGAGGAGATCATGGAGCGAACCGACCAGTTTTTGGCAAAGCATGGGTTTGTGGTGCGGTGAGTGGGGGGGAAGACTGCATGTGCTCAGGCCTTGAATCCAAGCAGGTTTGCGTGACCCGAACAGCACCCTTTCCGCATTCAGCCCCTGCCATTGTCGTGTTTGCACTGCTGGAATGATGCGCTTCCTTGCAAGATTTGTATCATCAACAAATAACAACAGCATGAGAAAAATAGTCGTTTTGTCAATGATCACATTGGATGGCGTGATGCAGGCGCCCGGTGGGCCTAAGGAAGACCCATCAGGAGGTTTCAAATACGGAGGATGGGTGGCACCCTTTGATGACGAGATAGCTGATGAGGTAATCAAAAAAGAGCTGCAGCCCGCCGACTACCTGCTGGGCCGAAAAACCTACGAGATTTGGGCTGCCTACTGGCCTAAGCACGGAGATTTCTGGCCCGGTATTAACGAAGGCATGAAGTATGTGCTTTCGAAGCGCCTCAACCAGTCGCACCCGATGGTGGCGGGGTGGAAAAACTCAGAGGTGGTCACGGGCGTTGCCGACATCAAAAAGATCAAAGAGGGCGAAGGCCGTGACATCCACGTATGGGGCAGCGGTGAGCTGGTGCAGTTGCTGCTGGCACACGACCTGGTGGACGAGCTACGGCTGAAAATCCACCCCCTGCTGCTAGGCAAGGGAAAGAGACTGTTTAACGACGGGGCTGTTCCCGGGGCATTTACGCTGACGGAAACTGTAGTGACTAGCACCGGCGTGATCATCGCAGCTTACAAACGGGCCGGGGAGGTGCAAACGGGGATTGCCGGGGAAGGGTATGAGCTGAAAGGGTGAGCCGGGCAGTTGCAAGAGGTTGACATCGTCAGGGAGTTGCAGTCCCGGCCACTTTGTGTATTTTTATTCAATGAAGATAAGTTATTTTACTTTTTTGAATTTGCGCAGGGTCTTATTCGGGCCGGTGTCTGACGCTCGTTAACTTAAACCACAATGAAATTGAAATGTACTTTTTGCCTGGCAGCACTGCTTAGCTCTTACGGTGTTGCTCACGCACAATCGAACAACAATGAATTAGCCGCAAAAGAGTATGCACCACTCACTTTTGCGCAGCAGTATGTGTTGCATTCAAATATTCTGAATGAGGATAGAAGGGTCAATGTTTTCCTTCCCGAGAGCTTTTATGAGGTGTCGGCACAGCATACCTACCCAGTGCTTCTCCTCCTTGAAGATGAGTTTTTTTTGATGGTTTCGGGGGTAGTGAAGCATTTAAGCGCTGTAGAAAGAATACCTGAAACGATTGTGGTGAGTCTCGCAGATGGCCCGCACATCCCAAAGTTCTATACCAATGGCAGCGATTTTTGGCCAAAGGATTGGAAGCAACTTCCCTTTGGAGAAAACCCGGATTCGTTCACTGCCTACTTGAGGCAAGAGCTTTTGCCTTATTTGAAAAGCAATTTCAGGGCAAACGATTTCAACCTGATCATGGGGCTGTCTGTCACATCTATGTATGCCTTGCACACTTTTGCCAAGGAACCAGACCTGTTTGATGCCCACATTGCCATTGCCGCTGGCGATGTGCTGGGTATGGGATATAATGATGGAGAAAGCCTTATCGACGTCATTGTAAATGACTTTCAAAATGCCCCAAACAAGAAGGGCTACCTGTATGTAACATCTGCCGATTCGGACGGCAATGGCGACTCACCGATGATCAAAGCCAATTTGGAAGAATTGGAAAGGCGGCTGTCTCCTTACCGCACTGCTCATTTTCAATTTGTCTCAAAATCATTTAAAAACGAAGGGCATTACGATGTTGCGTTGCCTGCTTTGGAGGAAGCATTGGGGATGATATATCCTAAAGATAAATGGTTCGCAAAGTATCATGAGATGATCGAGGCACCGGGAAATGCAATGGCTAACATAGATGACTATTTTCAGCGTCTTTCGTCGGAGTACGGGTTTGAAATATTGCCTAAGGCAGAGAGGTGGAACAGCGGGAACAGCTTAAGCAGAGTGGGGCCAAGGCTACTTCGGGATGGGAGAGTACAGGAGTCGGTAGAAGTGATTGAGCGATGGGTGGAGTATCGACCAAAGTCAGCAGAAGCTTTAAGCGAACTAGCAAAGGCATACGAGGCAAATAATCAGCTTGACAAAGCCATTTCAGCATTGGACAAGGCGCTCAAATTATCGGTAGCATCGGAAATGGAAGAATCAAGCGAGTACGAAGCCCAGCTCGATCAATTGAAGGAGAAAATCAAGGGCAAGAAAGACCAGCGATAAAGAACAAGTGTCGGCAATGGCGATAGTTAATACGGGTTTTTGTGCCTTAGCCATGCCGCCTGCCCACCAAAGCCTCCATAACACGCCGTCATTTCGAAACGGAGCGATAGCGAAGTGACAAATCCCCCAGACTTAGCAGCACTTTAGAACGGCTCACTGCCACTATCAGGGGGATGGCGTTCCGGTGTCGGGTTCCGGCGGCGGGTTCCACCGGCACTGGCGAGCGATGCAATCGCTCCTCTCGCAGAACCTCGTTGCAAACGATGGTCATATTTGGCCGGGCACTAAAAACAACAAAACCACCGAAAAAGGTGGCTTTGTGTGCTCATCATGGTTCGCTAGTGTTACAGCCTCCCGCTGTTCAACCCCGGCACGATATACTGGAAGCCCAGCACCGGATTGAAGTTGCGTTTCAGGTAAGGGTTTCCTTCGAGCCATCCCGTCGTTTTGCCGGTTACGTCGAGCGTGAGGGCCAGGCGGTCGGCCACGGCGTAGGCCACGCCCCATTTGATGGCACCACCCCAGCTGGCCTTGCTGCCGAAGAAGCTGTTGGGTTGCTTCCAGATCTTCACCGTGCACGACATGCTCAGCCCTTGCAGTGCATCGATGGGCCGCTGGTAAACGCCCGCCTCCACACCGTAGTAGGCGTGTTTGTAGTTGGCGAAGCGATTCACGCCCAAAAAGTAGCCGTCGCCTTTGTAGGTGAAGGGCATATTGAGCGAGATGCTGTTGCCAAAATGGGTAGGAGAGTACTGAACAAAGGGAAGAATTGTCAGCTCCTCATTGATCCGGATCCGATTGACCAGTATAATGGCCGGATTTAAAAAATTGAGGAGCGACAATCGTTTCTGTTTCACCAGGTATTTCTGCGCCTCTTCCGACAAGTCGTGGAAGCCAATTCGGCGGTTTTCGCCCTCGCCATTGGGGAAGTCGTCACGGTCATAGTACGACGCATTGGGGTTAAACATGTCGTAGGCCCAGGCAGTGAGGTCGGCACCGGCGAAGTCTCGCTGCGTGGCCTCTTTGTGTTCAAACTTAGGTGCTATCACCTTTACTGAGTCTGAATGAATGCTTGTGGCAAAGCGGAAGTAGTTCCACACGTAATGGGCGTTGTAGAGGTACAGGGGAGCTTTGTAGAAGCTGCGCTCATTGTAGAAGTCGTTCATCACGCTGGTTTTGGTGAGCTGCGTTTCGTATTGCACACCCGCCGTGTAGGCGTAGAGCAGAGCGTTGTTGTCGGTAGCCTTCAGGTTGGCCAGGTCTTCGTCCGACGGGCCATACACGGTGCCATCCCAGCGGTGGAAAATCCAGTTGCCGTTTTTGCTGGCAATGCCTTTAGTGCCAAGTACGGAGCGGTGGTATTCTTCATGCCCCCATACGCCAAGCGGCAGGGGCAGCTCACTGCCATACTTGCTGAAAAGCAGGCCGGTGGCATAGCTGAAGCCGGTCTGCGTCCATTTTTTGTCGAACAGGGCATTGCTGGCGGCATCGATACCCCAGAAGCTCACGTCGTACACATCGGCGCTCCACTGAAGGGCCTGGTGCATGGAAGGGTAGCGGTGGGGAAGTTGGGTGTTTTGCGGCAAGTCGAGCAGCGGCACCGAAAGCGAGAGCTTTGTTTGTGCCTGGGCCACTGTTCCCCAGCCGAGGAGCATCAGCCCCATGAGTACATTCTTTTTCATAATGGTTTTGAGTTTTTTGACTGGCTGATATACGGAGGGAGTTGAAAGCTGATCGTCCGAATTGGTCAATTCGGACGCATTGAGGGGAGAAACCTCAAATAGCAAGGGCCAAAACTCAAATAAAATCCAAATTGGCTAAACTCCAACCTCGTCGCTTACACACTGCAACATCAAAGTTGGCTTATGAAGCCAAGGAGGGGTTTGACATTTCTGTTGGTGCCTGATTGAAGCTTATTTGTTATTTGCAGCTTGAGGATTGGAATTTCCCCCCTTGGTTCTCATTTGTTATTTGCAGCTTGATGATTGGAATTTCCCCCTTGGTTCTCATTTGTTTTTGCAGCTTGAGCTTTGGAATTTCCCCCTTGGTTCTCATTTGTTTTTTGCAGCTTGAGCTTTGGAATTTCCCCCTTGGTTCTCATTTGTTTTTTGCAGCTTGAGCTTTGGAATTTCCCCCTTGGTTCTTATTTGAGTTTTGCTATTTGAGTTTTGTGATTTCCCCTTTGGTATTCCGAGGGTGTTACACCATAGTGTTTCTTGAACACTGCATTAAAGGTGGCCTTGGAGTTAAAGCCCGCATTGGAGGCGATACCCAGCAGCGTAAGGTTTTGGTCTTCCTGGCTTTCAAGCTTGTCGGTAAACTCTTTCAGCCGGTACTCATTCACGAAGTCGTAGAAGTTTTTGCCAAACACCAGGTTGATAGCTTCCGAAACGTATTGCTTGTTGGACTTCACCTTTGCGCACAAGTCGAGTAGTGTGAGGCCAGCCGTTCGGTACAGCTTTTCTTCTTCCATTAGCTTTTTGATGTCGCTGGCCAGTTGCCGGTGCTGTTCTGTAGCCGGCCTAACAGCTTCTGGCGCCAGCGGCACTTCCGACACTTCTGCGAAGCCTCCTTCCTCTGTCTCTGATTGAAAAATAGCAGGCTGCCGGATAAGCTTATAGGCCGACCAGTAGATCAGGAAAATGACTCCAAGAAAATGGTAAGGATAAATAGCGCCGAGAAAAGAGAGGTTGTATTTTCTGGCATAAAACACCGCCACACCTATGCACACAATGGCGAGATTGATCCAAAGAAAATTACCCAACCACAGGAGCCTGGTTTCCTCGGCAGCAGCGTAGTTCAGGATCTTTTTTCGGTAGAGATTGTAGAACCAAAGAGAGGCGGAGAAAAAGGTGATATGGAGCACGTTGACTAGCTGATTGATCAGCCCAAAGTCGTCCTTTACGGAAAGGGCAAAGTCTGTAATATAGGCCCGTTTCTCACTTGCCGATTGGAGGTAGAAGGGCATGTGATAGATTGCCAATAGCACAAAGGGGACAAGGTAAAGCCATTCCACAAGTGAGGGCTTAAGGGAATACCTCGTGATTCGCCGCACGAAAATAAGAATGATGGGGCCGTAAAGTGCGGGCACCAGCCAGGTGACGTGCAAAAGGTGGGGGAATTGCATGAAAAACTCCTGCCTGTCGTTAGCGACAAGAAACAGGTGGATGGCCAGAAACAATAGCAGAAAGCCGAACAGCCGGGAACCCCTGATGGCAGAATGAAAGAATAGGTATGTGGCCAGGAGAATTGCCTGGATGCAGCCTGCAAAAAGTAAAATTTGAAGCAGCCCTATATTCATCGTTCAAGAGTGAACCGCAAATATAGCAGAGGGCAGCAAAAAGAAGTAAGGAAGGAAAATTCATGAAACTTGTGATGAGATAGAGAAGCTGTGAAGCAGCGAGCTTTGCTTAGTCTCTGCAGGTGAGCAGCCAGTGGTTACCAAACTTATCGGTGAGCCCTCCAAACCAGGCGCCCCAAAAGGTCTTTCCAATTGGGTGAGTGGCTTGGCCTTTGTCGGACAGTTTCTTAAAGTAGCGCTGAAGCTCCTTTTTGCTGTTGCAGTCTATGAGAATGGATACGGCATTGCCCCGGCTCAGGCCTTCTTCGCCCACCATGTCGGTGGCCATCAGCACTAGATTGTCCTTTGCCAGAGTGGCCTGCAGGATGCACTCTCTCATTGGCTGGGGAAGTTGAGCAGGAGCAGGTGATTCACCTACTGTTTCAAGCCTTAGCTCCCCGCCCAGACAGTCACGGTAGAAGTTCATCGCCTCCCGGCAGTTGCCGTTGAAGGTCAGGTATGTAATCAAATGAGCCATTTATCAGCATTTGTCAGCCTTACAAAACTAGCTTCGGGAGCATCGCTTATCGGGGTGTGAAAACGGCAATTTGATGGGTTGATTCCGCCAGATGAATTAGCTACTTTTATCAGGCTAAATTTCATCCCAATGAAGAGTATTTCAATCCTCGTGCCTAACTCAGCCGTGATGGAAGCGGTGGCCGACCCCCGCTATATGTTCACCGCTGCCAACCAGTTTTTGCAGGCAGTTGGCAAAGCGCCACTTTTTGAAGTTCACCTTGTGGGTGCTACAAAGGACGTGAAGCTGCACGATGGTGCTTTTTCCGTGCATACCGACAAGTTGATGAAGGATGTTGGCAAAACGGATCTGATTGTGATTCCCGCTTTGTTTGGTGACATGAAACAGGCAGTAGAAGTTAATAAAGATGCCATTCCATGGTTGGTGAATAAATACAATGAGGGTACAGAGATAGCCTCTCTTTGTGTGGGTGCGTTTCTGCTGGCGTCCACCGGCTTGCTGGAAGGCAAACGCTGCTCCACCCACTGGGCATTTGCCAACGAGTTCCGGGAAACGTTCCCCAACGTTGAATTGGTAGACGGCAGCATTATCACCGAAGAGCACCGGCTATATTCGAGCGGCGGTGCCAATTCCTATTGGAACCTGCTGCTGTACCTGCTGGAAAAATACACGGATCGGGACACGGCGATCCTGGCGGCCAAATACTTTGCTATAGACATCGACAGAGAAAGCCAGGCAGCCTTTATGATGTTCAACGGGCAGAAGGACCACAACGATCCGGAAGTGAAAAAGGCGCAGGACTTTATTGAAGACAATTCGGCGGAGCGAATCTCCGTCGACCAGCTGGTGGATATGTTCGCAGTCAGCCGCCGCAGTTTTGAGCGCCGGTTCAAGAAGGCGACTAACAACACCATTGTGGAGTACATACAACGGGTGAAAGTAGAGGCTGCCAAGCGAAGCTTTGAAAAGAGCCGCAAGAACATCAACGAGGTCATGTACGACGTGGGGTATACTGATACCAAGGCATTCAGAACAGTGTTCAAGCGAATTACAGGCCTGACACCGATAGAGTACAGGAATAAGTATTATAAGGAGCCGGTGGTGGTTTAGCCCACCTACGCCAAAGGCTACGGCGGGCAAGGAAGTCGGAAGATTGGAGACGGAAGATGGAAGACCGGAGACGGAAGACGGAAGACGGACAAGACCGGAGACGGAAGATGACCAGGCGTCGGTACGGTAGCGCTGGGCAGTAGGGCAGCAACCGTCAGCCGCCGGGTAGGAAGTAAGAAGTGGGAGGGAAACAGGGGTTTGAAGACTGGCGATAGAAGAAAAGGCTTAGTGTCTTGGTGGCAATGTTTAGTAGTAGAGTGTCCTACCTAGCTAAATGCTTCGAGGGGCGAGGAGTTCAGGCGTCGGTACGGTAGCACTGGGCAGTAGGGCAGCAACCGTCAGCCGCCGGGTAGGAAGCAAGAAGTGAGAGTAAGACCGGGGGGTAGAGGCCATAGTGAAACCAGCAGCAAGCTGGGAGCATTGAGCATAGTGCTGTTCAAAACTATACCGCCTTTTCAGGACTTTGATGTATGCGAGCCCTGAAAGGACGTAATAAACCCAGGATGGTGGTGAAGCCACATCCTGATGAAGGAGGCAAAAGCCAGCCGTCGGGTAGGAAGTAAGAAGAGAGAGTAAGACCGGGGGGTAGAGGCCATAGTGAAACCAGGAGCAAGCTGGGAGCATTGAGCAAAGTGCTGTTCAAAACTATACCGCCTTTTCAGGACTTTGATGTATGCGAGCCCTGAAAGGACGTAATAAACCCAGGATGGTGGTGAATCCACATCCTGATGAAGGAGGCAAAAGTCAGCCGCCGGGAATAAAGAGAAGTCCGAGAGGGAAGACTACAAAAGTTTTGCAGTGGCACAGGCATCCGAGCCCAGGCGAGACTAATTTGACACTCAGCTGTCTCCGTTCTTCCAAACTTTTGTAGTCTGTTGGAACCCAAACTTACTTTTTGCTGACTATGTAGTTCGTTGCATATAACCTGGCATCAATTGAGTGCGTGTTGGCGTGATTGCTCAGCTCTTTCACAAGCAAAACAAATGGCTCGGAACTAGCATACCTTTCAGCAAAATATTCATAAAAGCTTCTTGCCGACAACAGCAAATGTCCAAGCTCCTCAGTGCTCACCGTAAGCTGGTAGTCACTGACAAAAGAGTTGGTTTCTCTCAAACCATTCATTTCGAGGCCGGAAAAGTTGGTCCGGTGATCATAGTCAACCGCTTCCACAGGTAGATCAAACCCAAAAGGTAGCTGCTGAAAGAGCACCTCAAAGTCGTAAGCTATTATCGTCGCTTTTGGTTGGCACACCCTTACCACCTCGTCGAGCATCCCTAGCGACCTGGCATAAAACAACGAGCCCGCAAAGGTGATGATGTCGAACGAGCTATCGGTAAAAGGCAGCTTTTTGCCATCAAAATGTACATAACTCACGCTGGGGTAGTCGATGGCCTGCATCAACATTTCTTTGTTGGGTTCAACTCCTGTCACTTTTTCACAAAAGTCGGCCAAGGCGATGCTCGATTGCCCTGTGCCGCTCCCGATGTCAAGCCCATTGCCATAAACTGCCCCAGGTTTCAGGCACTTTGCAAGGATCAGCTGATGCAGAGGTGGGCGGTAGGCATTGCAATGGTGGGCGATGTCGGCGTTGTAATCCTCAGTCATTTTGATCGCTGCTATCCGTTACTTGATGAGGCCAAGGGCTACCTCCATCTCAAGATCCTTTTCGTTCATCAAATCTTCTATTGTGTAACTCACTTCGTGGTCGGGCAGCAGCCCCCTGTTGCTGGTCTTTTGGCTGGAAGAGGGCGGGAAGGCCAAATGATATCTCGGAATGCCAATTCGGATGCCTGAATTTGGAAGAACGATGCTTTGGGTTGAGCCCGCAGCAAACCCCTCGTACCGGGTGCCCGTTTCCTCTCCAATAACCGTTGCATTTCCGTACTCTTTCAAATACCTGGCAATTTCCGCTCCGGCAGAGTAGGTTCGCCCATTCACCAGCGCATAGATATTTCCTTTGAAGGCAAGCTTATCGATTTTTGGTAATGAATAATCCTTCTTTTTGCCTTTCCACGATTCTGTAGTTTTGAAAAGTTCCTTCCCCGCTTCTTTCATAATAAAGGGAATCAGGTCGTCAGCAAATTCATTTCTGCCGCCTGTGTTGTCCCGGAGGTCTACGATCAGGCTGGAGACCTGGGAAGTCTTTAGTTGCTCAAATATTTCCTCGTATAGCTTACCTGCCTCAAGGTCATATTTTTCAACAAGGGATCGGGTAAAGTCCTTGAGCGTCAAAACTGCCACATCGTCTTTTATCTCAAACTCATAAACCTGTTTTACATCAGGTTCTTCTTCTGGCGCAGCAGACTTTCGTTGCTGGTAGTTGGCCATCCACCCCTCCCTGGTCAATGCCTCGATGGTTGCAGTGCTGCGTTGTCCTTGCCTTTCATACTCGAAAGCAAAGCTTTCCGGCTGCTCAACATAGAGGTAATACATCCAGGGAAAGCCTATGGTTAGGTTTTTTAGCTGATAAGTCTCTATGTGGCCGTCGGAGGGGATGCAGGGCAGTATGCTTGCGATGATATCAGCTGAGGGTCGTCCATTGATCGACAGTATCTCATCTCCCCGCTGGAGTTCTTCGCTGTTGGCGCTGTTGATCCAAACAAAAATACTGTCACCAATGATTTTGACGGACAGCGGCATGTACTTGTAGGTGTTGTCCACAAACCCTTTGTGTGCCACGTCGTTCCAGTCGCCAAGGTTAAAGTGTCCTTCGTTTGCCAGAGATGCGATTTTGGAAACCAGACTGAAATAAGCCAGGACAGACATGTCGTTTACTACCGAACTTACAATGGCATCCGCCTTTTCCTTAAAGTCCGGGTTGTAGAGATAAAGTGCCGGTTCAAATTCTTCGGTTTTGCTGATAAGAAATTGCAAGTCTTCCTTCACCTGACTATCCGTGTATGTCTGGGCAACGCTGGCTGAAGTCAACAACGTCAGTATGAAAATGGGCACTATTTTTTGCATGCGTAAATTGTTTAAAGTGGACAACCCTTAGGCCATGAAATGCCACAGTTTGCGACAACTCCGAATAGCTTTACGATGTATACAATTGGTTAGACTGAGGAACAGGTTCTTCAGTTACAACCATTAATAGGAGAGTTGAATAAACAACTTATTTCTTAAAAGTTGCTAGCTTCACATTACTAGTTCCTGGCATTATCTTCTTTATTATGCAATCGACCAAACAAAAACTCCACAGGATCATATTCGGGGTAGACACACCCGCTGGCAGGGGTTTCGACATAGCGCTCCTTATCCTCATTGTGGCCAGCATCACCATACTTATGCTGGAGAGTGTAAGTGAGATCAATCGGGAGTGGGCTGCATTTTTCTACAAACTTGATTGGATCATCACGGGACTGTTTACAATTGAGTACGGCCTTCGGCTGTGGACCTCAGACAAGAAGACCGCCTACGTCTTTAGCTTTTTCGGCATGATCGATTTGCTTTCCATTTTACCAACTTACCTCAGCATATTTTTTGTTGGCAGCCACGCACTGGCCATTATCAGGGTGCTCAGGCTGTTGCGGGTATTTCGGGTGCTGAAGCTGGTGCAGTTTATGGGTGAGGCCAGCAAGCTGGGTGAGGCAGTGAAATCAAGCTCGAAGAAAATCATCGTTTTTCTCTTCTTCGTGGTCATCGTCAGCGTTTTTGTGGGCACATTGATGTATATCATCGAAGGCCGGGAGCACGGATTTACCAGCATACCCCGAAGTATCTACTGGGCCATTGTAACGCTCTCCACTGTTGGCTATGGCGATATTGCCCCCCAAACTACCCTGGGGCAGTTTCTAGCGACCATACTAATGGTAACTGGTTATGGCCTGATTGCTGTGCCTACCGGACTAGTGACCGTGGAGCTTGCCAAAGGAAGCACCAATGCCCTGAATACTTCTGGGCATACCAGCAGGCAATGCCAGCATTGCGGCAATACTGATCACATCAAGAAGGCGAAGTACTGCTGTGTTTGCGGAAACGAACTGGAAAAGTGATCCGCTATGGCAGCGGCACCCCATTCCGGTCTGTAGTCAGCACTTCACTCATATGGTCGAGCCAGGGTCTTATCGCTTTGAAAACCCGGCTTACTTCCTGGAGAAAGTTTTCTGATAGCACCTCTTCGTCCGTAAAGGTGTGGCGGAAGATGAAGGACTTGTGTCGCAGCAATTCAATGGCAGGGTGGTCGACGGAATAGCCTCTTGGTGCAGTGGCGACGGTATTTCCCTGCATATCGCCATAAGCGCTTTTTATGGCTTTCGAACCTAAAATCTTCTGCCAGCCCTCATAGTCGTCCTCTATGTCGAAGCGAATGCGCTTCAGGTCTTCAGGATTGGGGTTAAAGAATCCGCAGGCGAGGAAACAGTTGGCCGGCTTGAGGTTGAGGTAATAGCCGCCCCGCCGTTCTTTGGTCGCCCGCCGGAACGACATGGCAAAGCGGGCATTGTAGGGCGACTTGTCTTTACTGAAACGCACGTCGTTGTAAATGCGGAACAGCGCCTTCTTTCCTGACGGCGTTTCGATCAGGTCGTGCCTGTTCATTTCAGCCAGCAGCGCATCGGCGAAGCCCACCATATTCTCAAGCGATGCCTGATACCGGCCTTTGTGCTGGGCAAACCAGTCCCGGTTGTTGTTGGCAGAGAGATCAGTGAGAAACTGGAAGGTAGACGGTTGGATGGTTGATTGGCTCATTGTGGTTTAAAAAAGAACAAAACAGGTAGGTGCGGGGAATAGTTTTCGGTTGCTCTTTTCTTTGTCGCTCCGGCTTCGCCGAGTGACTTACCTTTTATCTCGCTCCGGCTTTGCCGAGTGACATGTCTCTATTTTTCTTTTAAAAACGCCGCTGTTAAAGGCCTCTGGCCGCATCACAACTCGCTCACCTTTAACGGTGACAACGGACAAGCACTGCTATAATACCACGCTTCAGGCTCAATCACATACCCGGCAGCCACAGGGTTTCTATGGATATAGTCTATTTTCTGATCAAGGATAGCCGGATAGCTTAGCTCAACAGGAAAATTGGTTTTTTGCCAAAACATATAATTGGTATTCTGCTTATATCGTTTGGCATACGCCTGAAATATTTCGATCATCCATTCCTTTCTGCTTTCTCCTGGTTCATTTTTGACCTGCTTAATGATCTCTTTTGAAGTAAAGCTTTTAAAATCTCTGACGATGTGGTTGAGGTCACTTTTCAGGCTTCTTGCAACCATATGAAGATGACTTGGCATGATTACGTAAGCAAAAATTTCCAAGCCTTTGTTCTGTGTGCAAAACGTCAGGCTCTCAATAATCTTATCACAATATCTTTGACGGGTAAACACATCTATCCAGCCAACCACGGGAATACTCAGAAAATAAGGGTGATCAGTGGTGGCTTTTCGTAGTTCAGACATGACAATGAAAATAGCCGCAATTTTTAAAATGTCATAGCAATTAAATGCTTAACATGATTGTGGTAGCGCTCGACAAAGTTCTGTCACTCGGCAAAGCCGGAGCGACAAAACTTTGCCTAGCCTCTTCACGTGATCATTACCTTTCCAGCACCACCGTTTTCCCCTCCTTCGCCGAGCGGATAGCAGCGTCAAGTATCTCTACCACCACCATGTTGTTGTCCAGCGACGAAAGCCGACCCTGCACGGTGTCGTTGAGCTTAGTCTCACCCCTGATGACAGCCGTAAGAAAGTCGAACGGATCATTAAACGGTGTTTTCATGGGCTCCAGCGTCATGGACTGCTCGGGGTCTGATTGCTTTGCACGCAGGCTCATGCGGGTGCCATCTACCGTTTTGATATAGGCGTTGGTACCAAACACCTCCATGTCTTTGCGGCTAAACGTCCAGTTCCACGACGCCTGAATGACGCCCTGGGTGCCGGGGTACTTCACCAGTATGGTCGCCTCGTCGTCTACTTTGGGGTAGATGTCGGGCTTGTTGGTTTGGGTGACTGCCGTTACCGACAGCGGCCTTTCGTTGCTCATCAGGTGGGTGAGGAGGTTGGCTCCGTAGCAGCCGAAGTCGATCAAAGCACCGGCTCCGTTGAGCTTGGGGTCGGTGAGCCAGTCGAGGAATTCTTTGCCCACGCCAATCTCTTTAGGGCCCTGGTGCCCGTCGTTCACCATCACTTTGCGCAGGGTGCCCAGGTCGCCTGCCGCTGCTTTGGTGAGGGTCTCCTGCGTGGTGGCGTACCAGGTGGTTTCGTAGTTGGTTACCAGAAAAATCTTGTGTTTGTCGGCCAGCGCCTTCATCCGCTTCGCATGGTCGTAGCTCATGGCCAGGGGCTTTTCCACCATCACGTGGATGCCTTTGGGAGCGCACTTCTCCACCACTTCCATGTGGCCGTAAATGTCGTTGAAGGCAGTGACTGCCTCGGGCTTGGTTTTGGCAAGCATTTCGTCGAGGGTAGGGTACACCAGCGACATGGAGAAGCCATATTGTTTTGAAAGCTTTTCTGCCAATGCCTTATTGGATTCCGCAATGCCCACGATTTCCACGTCGCCCGCTTTGGCCTTATTAAGCACCCAGCCTACGTGGCCATGGATGAGGCCGGCCACCCCGATTTTGAGAGGTTTTTTGGCTGATTGGGAAAACGAAGCTATTGATGAAAGTAGGAAAATGACAATGAGCAGTATTTTCATTTGCTGGATGTTTAGGTGTCCAGCAAAATAGGAAGTTTTAGGGACAAATTACCCCAAAATCTGCTCGGCATGCTCCTTCGACTTCACGTCGTCGATGATGCGTTCAATGATGCCCTTCTCGTCAATGATGAAAGTAGTTCTTAGGACGCCCATGTAGGTTCGGCCAAAGGTGGTCTTCTCCGCCCACAGACCGTAGCTTTCAATGATTTTGTTGTCGGTGTCGGCCAGCAGCGTGAAAGGCAGACTGAATTTCTTGATGAAGTTAGTGTGCTTCTTGGCGGAATCAGGGCTCACGCCCAGCACCTCGTAGCCTTTGGCTTTCAGGGTAGTATAATTGTCCCTAAGATTGCAGGCCTCCACGGTGCAGGTGGGTGTATTGTCTTGCGGGTAGAAGTAGAGTACTATCTTTTTGCCCTTGAAGTCAGATAGCTTTACTGTTTTTCCGTTTTGGTCACTTACCTCGAAGTCTGGTGCTTTGTCGCCTGCTTTTAATGCCATTGGTTGTCAGAGTTTTGTTTTGTACACAGTTTCATTACCGGCGTTGTCGGTCACTACCAAAACAAACTCTCCGTCGAAAGGTTTGCTTGCTTCCAGCTTTTCTGTCCACAATAGTTTTTTCTTGTACTCGTAGTTCAGCAGCACCCATTCGCCATCAATGGTGCCTTTCCAGCTTTTGATCCCCGACAGGTCATCCTGAATGATCAGGCGGCATTCACTTTTGTTGATCACCGCCGGCTTAATGGTAGGGGGCACGGAGTCGGTGGCGACGGTCCATGTGCCCAAGGAAGTGGTGAGAAAGCTGATGCCGTCTTTGTCCCAGGCACCGCCCACATAGCCCAGGTTGCCTTTGGTGCTGTAGGAGTAAACAGCCGACTTTTCTTTGTCGTAGAACTGCACAGGCTTGAGCGTCACCTTTGCCGAACGCCGAAGCGGATCAAGCACATTGTCGATAGCAAACACTTCCCGGCCGTTTTCTATTTGCTTGTCCTTTACTGCCAGATAGAGCGTGTCAAACAGACTGTACCTGTTGAAGGCCACGTCCATATCTTTGTCAAAATAACTGTATTCATGATGAGGCGACACCGTAGCCTTAAAGTCAAATTTTTGCATTGTGCCACACAAATCGACAGAGTCGGGCAGGCCATTTCTCAAATCCCAGAGGTAGAAGTCGTTGGCGCCCACGTGGTAGACCGGCGGAAGTTCATACGCCTGCCCCGCTGAATACAAAAGAACGTTCTGGCGAGCCACACCATTGGGGTTCATCAATTCCATTACGTTGCCGGTTATTTCGTAGCCCTCCCGCCTCAGCTTGCTGAGACTTTTAATTGTGGCATTGCTGCGTTTGCCTTTGTCGCTGAGGGTAGTCTTAAAGTACGAGTAGTTGTTGTAGCTGTCCCAGGTCCTTACTTCAAGCTCGTGGTTGCTGGAGTCTTTGATCTTCAACATACCCTGCCAGTCCTTGGCTTCATAAACCTTCAGCCAGTTGCCGTCGTCTACCCACAGCTTCGTGAACTTCTGCCCGCTGGTCAAATACTCTCCGTAGTTCATATGCACAGCCACATTGCGCATTTCGTCGAAGCTTAGCTTGGTAATGCTTTGGCTGAACATCTTCTTGTCGTCAAGCATCACCTCAATGCACGGGATGCCGTTTTTGCTCCATGTGCCATCAAAACGGTCGTAGGCGTATATTTCCACGCCAATGGTCCCTTCAAAAGTGAGCGGCGTACGCATCACAAAACTTTCACCTTCCTTTGTTACATCAAATTCAAATCTACCAAACTGGCCATTTACTCTCGACTTGATGTCCATGGTAGTAAAAGCCACTTTGCGGATCAGCGGCGGTGCTTCATCAATCAACTCTTTGAAATGGAAACGCATCGGATCCAGGATCTTCTGCTCCTGATCCCTCACCTCGAAGTGCAGGTGCGGGCCAGAGCTGCCGCCTGTGTTGCCCGAGGCGGCAAACACTTCGCCTTTCTTGTAGCTGAATTGGTTGCGAGCCGGGAAAAGCTCCACGTCAAAGCTTTCTTTGGCATACTGCTGTGCCCGTACCCATTCGGCCAGCGGCTTACTGAACGACTTCAGGTGACCGTACACCGTGGTCAATCCATTGGGGTGCGTCATGTACAGGGCATTGCCATAGCCACCGGTGCTTATTTTTACCCTGCTGATGTAGCCATCGGCAGGTGCATACACTGGCAAGCCTTCTATGCCGCTGGTGCGTATATCCAGCCCGGCATGAAAGTGAGTGCCCCTGATTTCGCCCATGGTGCCCGCCAGATAGTTGCGCTCTCCTGGCCGGATGGGAAACATCAGGTAGGCAGAGTCATATCCATATTGGGCTATGGCTGTGTTTGCTGTTAGTAAAAATAGAAGTGCTAACTTATTTAATTTCAAAATCGAGTAGTGCGTCACTTTCCAGGTATCCTTTCAGGTGATCTCCTATTTTGACAGGCCCAACTCCTTTCGGTGTTCCTGTGAAAATAATATCTCCTTTTTTAAGTGTAATGAATTTTGAGATGTAGGCTATAATGGCTTCTATAGTGTTGATCATCAGGCCGGTGTTCCCGACCTGAACTGGTTGACCATTGAGTTCCAGTTTGAAATTAATGTTCTTCATGTCCGCAAACTTTTCCTTCGGAACAAATTTGGAAATTGGAGCTGATCCATTAAATCCCTTGGCAAGCGCCCATGGTAACCCTTTGGCTTTGGCTTTCTGCTGCAAATCCCGTGCCGTGAAGTCGATACCCAGGCCAATGGCGTCGTAATAGGTAGAGGCGAATTTCTCCTCGACACTTTTTCCTTCCTTACAAATTCTGATGATGATCTCCAGCTCGTGGTGGATTTCCTTTGTGTAGTCAGGGAAATAGAACGGCTTGTTGTTCAGCAACAGCGCAGTGTCAGGTTTGGTGAAAATAACCGGCTCATCGGGGGTCTCGTTATTGAGTTCCTTGATGTGCTCTACGTAGTTACGACCGATGCAAAGGATTTTCATAGTAGTGATGTTTGATGCCAAAATATCTGATTAACAGCTATTCCACAACCAATCTTTGACCAGCCGGACTAAAATTTGGTAGATGGCATCTTTTTTGACAAATTCCATGCGTTATACCAAAAAAAGAATTCGATGAAAAGAAGTATTTCATTTATAGTATTGATTTTATCACTTGTTGTCTATAGCTGTTCTACCGTGGCGGTAACGGGCCGAAAGCAGCTTGCGCTGGTGCCTGATTCAGAATTGAACTCCATGAGTTTTACGCAGTACGACCAGGTGCTGAACGAGTCCAAATTGTCTACCAACACTGCTCAGGTGAATCAGGTAAAATCTGTTGGGTTGAAGATTCAAAAAGCAGTGGAGTCGTACATGGCCACCAATGGCCTCAGCGATCAGTTGAAGGGCTATAAATGGGAGTTTAACCTGATTCAGGACGACGAAACCGTCAATGCCTGGTGTATGCCCGGAGGTAAAGTGGCTTTCTACACAGCCATTATGCCGATTTGCAAAACAGACGAAGGTGTAGCCGTGGTAATGGGACATGAAATTGCGCATGCCATTGCCCGCCATGGCAATGAGCGGATGACGCAGGGCTTGATTCAGCAGTTCGGTGGTTTGGCACTTTCCTATGCAGTGAAAGACAAGCCGACGGAAGCACAGCAGCTATTTATGACAGCCTATGGTGCAGGTACCACTGTTGGGGCTATGCTGCCTTTCTCCCGCCTTCAGGAGTCCGAGGCGGACAAGATGGGCCTGATTTTCATGGCGATGGCCGGGTACAACCCCAATGAGGCACCAGCTTTCTGGGAAAGAATGGCTGCCAACAGTGGTGGTGGAGCGCCTCCTGAGTTTTTGTCTACCCACCCTTCGCACGGCACCCGCATTGCCGATCTGAAAGCACAAATACCCGAGGCGATGAAGTATTATAAGAAGTAGAAAGAATTACAGAGCTTCTTGCGCTGAATTAAAGAGGTTACTATCTGCGGTACCGCAGATAGTAACCTCTTTAATTACTCATACCTCAGCGCATCCACCGGATTAGTCCTTGCTGCCCTGATAGAGTGGAAGCCGACCGTAACGATGGCGATAACCAGGGCCAGCAGCATGGCTGCCAGTGGCACCAACACACTGATGTCGACATGAAAGGCAAAGTCGGTGAGCCACTGATCCATCAGGTACCAGGCAAGGGGAGAGCCGATGACCGCCGCTATGATGACCAACAGAGCAAAATCTTTCACAGTGAGTGTGATGATAGACGATGTGGAGGCACCCAGCACTTTTCGTACCCCAATCTCTTTAGTCCGCTGCTGAATGGCAAAAGCCGCCAAACCAAAAAGTCCCAGACAAGAAATGAATATCGATAGCCAGGCAAAGCCTTGGAAGAGCTGGCCGGTACGCTCTTCATTTTCGTAGAATTCCGCCCAGTCAACATCGAGGAAGCGGTACTCGAACGGGTAGGCGGGGGCGTATGTGGTATAAACGCTGTTCAGGGCATCGATGGCAGCCGTATACTGCTGCGGCTTGGCCCGCACAATGATATAGCTGCACCAGTCTTTTTCAAACATCATGAACATAGGCCGGATGACGGAGTGAGACGAGCTGTAGTTGTAGTCCTTCACCACCCCAATGATGTGCCCTTTTCTCTCTCCCCAAACTGTGATGGGCTGATCGACAGCCTCCAAAGGCTCGAAACCCATTTTGCGTGCGGCCGATTCATTGATAATAATGTTGGCCGTATCGGTAGCCATGGTTTTGTCAAAGGTACGCCCGCCGACCAGGGTGAGTCCCATGGTTTCAATGTAGGAACCGTCGATGGCAAAGTTGCTGAACAGAATGCGCTCTTGTGGATCTTTGCCGGGCCAGTCGAGTCCCCAGGTGGAGTTGCCGATGGAAAGGGGCGAAAAACTGCTTTCGCTAACTGAAAGAATGGAGGGGTCTTTCAAAAGTTGATCCTGAATGAGGTCATACTTTTCTGCCATGCTCTCCTGCATTTCCATGTAAATGATCCCTTCCTTGTTGAAGCCGGTGTCCTGGTTTTGAACATACCAAAGCTGTTGGTACACTACAACCGTGCAGAAGATCATGATGATGGAGAGCACGAACTGCGTTGTGACCAGCACTTTTCTGAATCTCACAGCGGCCTTGCCACTCTTCAGCTGGCCTTTCAACACTTTGGCCGGTTCGAAGCGGGCAATGTAAAATGCCGGATAGCTGCCGCCTACAAAGCCTGTGAAAAGGATGGTGCCGGCAAAAAGTAAGACGGTGGCGGTGTTGAACTCAAAAACGAGACTCTTGTCCGAGATCTCATTGAAGAGCGGCATAAGCACAATTACAAGCACTGCCGCCGCCAGACCGCCCAGCGCCGAAAACACAATCGACTCTGTCAGGAATTGGTAAATCAGGTGTTTCCTAAAGGCACCGACCACCTTTCGCAGCGCCACCTCTTTGCTTCGCTTTACCGCCAGGGCAGTAGACAAGTTCATGAAGTTGATACAAGCGATGAGCAAGAGAAAAATGGCAATGATGCCGAATATCTTCACGTATCGGATACGGCCGCCATCCTGCACACCATTTTCAAAGCTGCCGTACAGGTGCATCTTTGTGGCTGGGTAAAGGAAAAGCTCTATGTTGTTTTCGTCGTTCTTTTCATCGAGCAGCCTGTTTATTTTGGTAGAATATACTTCCCAATCCTGCCCGCTTTGCAGCTGCACAAAGGTGGAGACGTTGTTGTTGCCCCATTGGTCGAGCCATTGTTTGTTTTCGTCCATGAACTTGTCGAAGTTGAGGAGGTAAGCAAACCCGCCAAAGTCGCTGTTTTTTGGCCAGTCTTCCACCACGCCAGTCACTTTCATGCTTTCCTTGTTGTTCATGCGAAACACCTGATCCATGGCAGGAGCGTTGCCGAAGTATTTTTTCGCCATGGTTTCGGTCAGCACCACGGCATTTTTATCATTAAAGGCTGTTGAGGCCGACCCCTCGATGAACTTGAAGGTGAACATCTCCATGAAGTCGGCATCTACATAGCGGCCCGACTCGTAGTAGGAAGCTTCCTCGATATTGAAAAGGTTCTCGGTCGGCCAGGTGAGCCTGGAGGCATATTTCACTTCCGGGTAGGTGGCTTTTAGATAAGGGGACAGCGGCCCCGGCGTGGAAGATGTGGTGCCAATTCTATCCGAATAGTGTTGGTTTTCCATCACCCTGAAAATGGAGGACAGGTTCTCGTGGGAGCTGTTGTAGCTCAGCTCGTCGTTGACCCACATCAGAATAAGGATGCTGGAGGCGATGCCCAACGAGAGTCCGAAAATATTGATGGTGCTATAGATTTTGTTGCGCTTGATGGTTCGGAGCGCCACCAGGAAGTAGTTTTTGAACATAGCCTTGGGGTTCTTTTGCCTAGAGTACCTCGTTGAAGGTGAAAGGTTGCAGATGCGTGTGGGTTTTTCCTGTTCCTGAAGGGAGAGTGTTTCCTGAAATCGGATATTTTATTAACTTGAAGTTTGCCGTAATTCAGCTATATGAAAAGGAAGTTATCACTTTGTATTCTTTCTGCTCTTGGTATTTTATGTTTTTCCTGTGAAAAAGAGTCTGAAGGGTTTTCCTTGCTTACTATAATGGTAGAGGAAAATGCGATAAATGAAGGGCAGGAGCAGTGGGTGTATATTTCAGAACCTTCAGGAAAAGTGTTGGATAGCCGCAAATGCAAAAACGGTGAGGTGTTTGAATTGAAGGGGCCTGTGGCCATTGAAGCAATTGATGTGACCCGTTATATACACAATTCAGGTGGCTCACGGTTTTCCTCAGCCTCTAGCTTCCTTGGGATCAATACTGGTCAAACATTGATTATTGGAGCCCAGGACGTATATCAACCAGCAGAGGTTATCGGAACTGCCACCATTACAATCGTCAATTACCATGAATCTATATCTCCAGGCCAGACAATTAAGTTTTCATTTGGTACGTCCGGGCCGCCAATAAGTAGCCATGCCGTTTCCGAAACAAGGCTCTTGGCCACTGTTAATCTCTTCAAAAACCCACAAGAACTACTTATGACGGGATTTAAAGGTGGCCAGAGAGTTTATTTGAAGGTAGCAGCGATGTTACCGGATGAAAACCTAGTGATTGATTTTGATTCGTTTCAGGAGTATGATCAAATAATAGAGATTCCTGCTGAGTTTCACGAGGACGGCAGAACGATAGGGTTCTATGATGACGGGAGAGGTTATCTCCTGAGTGATGGCTATGATTCATTTTTGTATGGCAACGAAACTTCGCTGGGCTACATACAAGGGTATGATTCCTACTCTACCAAGTTCAATGAGTTTTACGGCCCTTCCTTTGTTACCTACCATAAGTTTGGGGAACCTGCGCTCAACGTAGAGCTTCCGTCGTTTACCCTTTCTATAGTTGACAGGACGACTGAGGGATTCAGCTTCGACGCCTCTTTCGATTACACCTATAAAAGCGCTCAATGGCTCTACTCTTCGGCCGACGGACCGACTAATGGCTTGTCCTGGACTGTTTATGGCGATGCAGAAGCTAACGTTAGAATACCAGCTGTTGCCAATATTGTCTACAAGAAAGAATCTGGATTGAAGATTGAAGATTTTTCCATCTATGAGCTCAATTGCACCCAACGTTTGGACGGACTAAGTTATGCTGGCTTTGTCTCCAATACGTTTGAAAATAAGTCATCCGCCGAGTATGAGTACTTTATTTTTGGAAGCCATTAGTTATTTGAGCAAGTTGGGGAACGAGCGACATCTTTTTTGATCCGGTCTTCAGAAAGTCTTCATAAATTGCATGCTGCAATTCTTATTTATTCTTTCTTGTTATGAAGGAAGTTCAAATTGAAGTTTCCGGTGTTGTTAAGCACTTCAAAGAAGTAAAAGCTGTCAACGGCATTGACCTTACTATTTACAAGGGCGAGTTTGTGGCTTTGCTTGGCCCGAATGGTGCTGGCAAGACTACACTAGTTGAGATGATAGAAGGCATTCAAAAGCCTGATGCCGGACAGATCCGGCTCAAAGGAATGACCTGGGTTCAGCACGCCAAACAATTGCACCAGATCATCGGGTTGTCGTTGCAGGAGACCCGCTTCATAGAAAAGCTGCGAGTGAGAGAAACGCTGGAGCTATTTGCCAGCTTTTATGGTTTGGGTAGCGAAAGAGTAGAGGAGGTGCTGGAACTGGTGAACCTTACCGAAAAGCAGAAGGCTTTCACTGATAAACTCTCGGGAGGCCAACGGCAGCGGATGGCATTGGGTATCTCGCTATTAAATGAGCCGGAAATTTTGCTCCTGGATGAGCCTACTACCGGGCTTGATCCCAATGCGAGAAGAGAGCTTTGGGAGATACTGCTGAACCTCAGAAAAAGAAAAGGCACCACGCTGATCCTCACAACACACTACATGGAAGAGGCTGCCTATTTGTGCGATCGAATTGTGATCATGGACCAGGGACGTATTTTGGCCGAAGGTACGTTGAAGCAGCTTCTCTCAAAGCATGTGAAAGGCGAGATCATTGACTTCACTGTTGACAGACCAATGGAGAGAGATGTTTTGCCCGGGCAACAAGCCATTTTAAACTACACATTCGATAAGGATACATTGAGCGGAGAGCTTTTGGTTACCGACATAGTGAAGTTCTTGCCAGACTTCCTGCTGTATGTGCAGCAAGAGAAAATCCGGATCGATTCGCTAGAGTGCCGAAAGATGACTCTCGACGATTTGTTTACTTCCATGACCGGTCGCCACATCAACCAATAATCCAATGAAGCATCCCATAGTATTATTGATTCTCACCAATTTCAGGGAGTTTCTACGCCAGCCAGGTGCTGTTTTTTGGGCCGTTTTTTTTCCTGTGCTGATGGCAGGCGGGTTAGGACTTGCCTTTACCCAAAAGGGGGAATTGAATCAAAAGATCGCTTTTGTTGGCAATGAACAAACTGAGGAAAAAAGCTGGAGCAAGAAGGTTGGCAATGAAACCACGGGCTTTACCAACTATGAGTTCCTGAATGTAGGTTTTGATGAAGGACTGGTATTGCTGAAAAGGGGAACGGTCGGTCTGATCGTGAAAAAGGAAGGGGAGAAGTACAAGTACCATTTTGACCCGCTGAACCCCGAAGCACAGCTGGCTTACATCAACCTGACCGCCGCACTGAACGGAAACGAAACACTGTCAAACGGCGAAGATGTGGTGCCACTGAAGGAGATCGGCAGTAGATACATCGATTTTCTGGTGCCGGGTCTCATGGCCATGGGTGTGATGATGTCGTGCATGTGGGGCATCAGCTATGGCCTGATTGAGAAGAGGTCGAAGATGCTGCTGAGGCGCATGGTGGCAACTCCAATGCGGAAAGCCCACTTCATGACGGCCCTTCTGGTTTCACGAACGGTGATGAGCGCCATTGAGGCGTCGATACTCGTGGTTTTTTCGTGGCTTTTTTTCGATATCCGCATCGAAGGCAGCTTTCTCGCTCTTGTGGTGCTGTTTCTTTCCGGCACCTTAGCTTTTGCCGGCATAGCTGTGCTAACTGCCTCAAGAACAGATAATACCTATGTAGGAAATGGCATCCTCAACGCAGTGGTCATGCCAATGACGATACTTTCTGGTGTTTTCTTTAGCTACCATGGCTTTCCCGACTGGGCTGTGAGTGTTATCCGCTTGTTTCCACTGACGATTTTTGCCGACACGGCCAGGGCCATCTTTATAGAAGGGGCAGGGTGGAGTCAGGTGATGTTGCCGGTAGGTGTGCTGGCAGGATTGGGTATGATTTGCATGTCAGTCGGCATGAAGGTGTTTAAATGGTATTAGGTAGCCCGGTTTTTAGACTCAGGCTACCCATTTGCTGACTTGTGTTCGTGATTGTATTAATTTCCAATCTTATCCAAAGTCATTTCAAAAAACTGAAACCATGAAGTGCCCATGTTGATCTCGCCCTTCTCATACCATTGGCCTTTGTCGTTAATGGAGATAATGTATCTCATATTTTCAGCGGGGTACCAGTAGAATTCCTCTCCGATTAATTCGCCTTTGAATTCACCTTTCCGCCCCGTGGATAGATAGGAGTAAAACGAGTAGTTGTTTTCACTTTTGTTGAATGTGACAATCGCCAATGCATTGTGGATGGCTTTGCTGCCTGAAAAACCTTTTCCTTCAATCAGTATGGCTGTACTGTCGAGTTTGAATCTGATGTCTTCCACCTGATCAAACTCTCGTCTGACCCTGTCTTGTCCGTACATCCATCCTTTGCCTCCCCACTGTCCGGTGATAAAGCCAAGCCTGGTGACTTCCGTTTTAGCGATGACATCTGTTTCAGGGGCCTGTGCCCAACCTATGAAGGGAACGAGTAATATGACGAGTATTAAATGAATGATAGTTTTCATGATTATAAATAAGTTTATTTTATAAACTAAATTGGTAAAAAAAAATTATGGGAGGTACTTCTTCAAAGCCGTAACATAGGCTTCGAAAGCTTTAATACCTGTTGTGGTAATCTTACAAGTCGTTAAGGGTCTTTTGCCTTTGAAAGACTTGGAGATGCTGATGTACCCGGCCTGCTCCAACTTGTCGAGCTGCACACTGAGGTTGCCGGCAGTCGCCTGTGTCTTTTCCTTGATGAAGGTAAATTCGGCGTCCTCGAGGCTTATCAGTAGCGACATCACCGCCAAACGAAGTTGCGAATGCAATAGGGGATCTAATGGCTCAAAATTATCCACGTTCGGCTCTTTTTAGTAAGTATCCGGGAATCAGGTAACCCAATAAGATAGCAACTCCTGAGAGTGGGTACTGCTGTATTTCGGGCAAATTAAAGGAAATTAAGGCGGCTATCCATAAAACAAAACTCCCAGCTACAATTGGTGTGAACTTTAACAAGCTTCCAGTGATGAACATACCCATTCCAGCGATGAGTAGGATAACACCATTGTGGTTGAAATTAATGGTGTGCATCATAGCCAGGCAGATCACCATGCTGATTCCAGCTGCCATCCACACCCTGCCATAGACCCGATCAATGTGCCCAACAGCACCCTCTTGTCCCATCTTTATTCCCATAACGACAGAAATAATGGCCGCCGGAATTGTAATAAGCCAGATCATATAGGGATGGGGAATGCCTGACAACGCAAGTCCGTAGTGCCCAAAGTTAGCAAAAGCGACTGTCCAGCCCCAGAGCAGTATCTGATTACTTCCGCCCTTGGCCACGTTGCGTTTCGCTTGCGTAATCATCTCTGTGATTAGCGACAAGCTTTCCTGGTGTGTGAGTTCGTCTTTCATATAAGTGTTTTTGTGTACTTATACGAATGTAGTATAAATTAGTTTAGATTATAAACTAATTTATACCTTTTTCATCAAAAGATACTCGGAGTAAGCTATAGACTAGTGAGTCAGAACCTCTTCTCCAACCTCCATTACCTCAACAACGCCACGGTTGTTGATTTCACGTAACTCGACTTTTTTGGTCTCGTTGATCAGGATGGGGTCGTATTTGGCAGCTACACGGATGTAATTCTCGGTGAAGCCGTGCATCACGCCGTCCTCAACGTCTTCCTCAAAAAGCACGGTGAACTGTCCGCCCAGGTTTTCTTCGTAGAACTTGCGGCGTTTCTTTTCAGAAAGAGAGCGAAGCATTTTGGAGCGTTTGTTACGATCCTTCATGGGCACCACGCCGTCCATTTCGATGGCATCGGTGTTGGCTCTTTCGGAATAGGTGAACACGTGCAGGTAGGAGATGTCAAGCTCGTTCAAAAACTGATAGGTTTCCAGAAAATCCTCCTCTCTTTCGCCGGGAAAGCCAACGATGACATCGACACCAATGCAGCAATGAGGCATCAACCTTTTAATAGTAGCTACCCGTTCGGCATACAACTCCCGCAGGTAACGGCGGTTCATGCGCTGCAAAATCTTGTTGCTTCCCGACTGCAGGGGAATATGAAAGTGCGGCACGAACCTTTTCGATTTTGATACGAAATTGATGATTTCTTTTGTCAGCAAATTGGGCTCGATGGAGGAAATACGGAAACGGTTAATGCCTTCCACCTCATCTAACGCTTTGACCAAATCGAGGAATTTCTCCACTCTTCGACCATCCTGAATACCAAAGTCGCCAATGTTCACACCGGTCAGCACAACTTCCTTCACGTCGGTGTCAGCTATTTCTCTGGCGGCATTCACAATGTTGGCTATGCTGTCGCTGCGGCTTTTGCCACGGGCCAGGGGTATGGTGCAAAATGCGCAGCCGTAGTTGCAGCCGTCCTGTACCTTAAGGAAAGTACGGGTGCGGTCGCCGTAAGAATAGGAGTGATTGAAACGTTTCGCTTCTTTGATTTCAGAAGCAAATACTTGTGGTTTTTCTTTCTTCTCAAAACCATCCAGGTAGTCGATTAGCTGGAATTTTTCGGCTGCCCCGAGCACGGCATCTACCCCAGGAATCTCCGATATTTCCACGGGCTTCAGCTGGGCATAGCAACCAACAATGGTTACGTACGAATCCGGAGAAATCTTTTTGGCCTCCTGCACCACTTTGCGGCACTTCTTATCGGCGTTTTCCGTCACCGAGCAGGTATTGATTACGAAAATGTCTGGAGAATCAGAGAAATCGACCTTCAGATAGCCACGGTTTTCGAACATGCGTGCGATCGTAGAGGTCTCAGAATAGTTGAGCTTGCAGCCCAGGGTATAGAATGCCACCTTTTTCATTGGAGGGCAAAGGTAAGGAGATTAGACCAAAATCGGTATTGGCAGCGGAAAGATGATACGTGGGTCTTGGTGAATCCATCGTATCCTGCGAAAAGGGATGGGCTAATGAGGTGATAAGAATCAGAAATTGAGGTGATTAAAGTTTTTAGGAGATATAATATGATTGGCTAGCTTGACAAAGTACCAATTCTCACGCAAAACCCATTCAGTCATGAAAACGATACTCATTCCCACCGATTTTTCATCCAGTGCCAATAATGCGCTTAGAGTAGCAGCACTCATAGCCAGGCAGGCCAAGGCAGAGATACATCTGCTTCACTCAGTAAGAACCAACATCGATTGGGCGCATTTGCCGATAGAAAAAAGAGGGTCGTATCCGGAAACACTTGCCAATATAGAAAAAGCGGAAAGTCAACTGGAGAAAGAGTCGTGGAAGCCATTACTCAAGGGACTGAAGATTCACACTCACCTTGTCACCGGAAACACGTATGAGCAGATTATTCACTTTGCGAACAAGAAAGTAAAGGCAGACCTTGTGGTGATGGGATCGCATGGGCCGGATGAACCAAAGGAGTTGTTTATTGGCTCCAATGCACAGAAGACAATGAGAATGGCGCAGTGTCCTGTGCTCACAGTCAAGAAAAACTTCAAAGGAAAGACGTTCAAGAAAATAATGTTTGCTTCTGATTTTGCTGAGAATGTAAATGCTTCCTTTGAGAAGATTTTGGACGTGGCCAAAGCGGTGAAGGCAAAGATTGAGATGGTGTTTATCAACACGCCGACAGACTTTAAGAATGACGACACTATCAATCAGATAATGGACAGATTTATAGCGAAGTATCCTGGGGTGAAATTCAGCAAGGCTGTTTACAATCATCAGTTACCTGACAGGGGAATACTTAACTACAGTCTTACTTCTAAGCCAGACATGATTTCATTGGTCACTCACGGCAACAGGCATATTCCGCATTATCTGCTTGGCGTGACGGAAACCCTCGTTTATCATTCCGATTTTCCGGTGTTGAGTATGAATATAAAGTAGGCTAGCTGGTTTCTTTGAATGGCCAGCCCTTCCATCTGCGAGTTATTTGGAAGGGCTGGCTTTTTGTTTCCTAAAAGCTGGCCTGGCTTCTGTGTTGCTTTGACTGATTGGGCACAAGAAAAATTGTTTGCACGATTAGTTATTTGAATCAAAAGTGTTTCTGCTTAGTTTGAATCAATAATTGTAAACTGAAAGTCAACTGATGAAGCCATCAATCCATCGTTTGCTTGAAGGAAACGAACTGTATCACAAAGGCAAGACGAGAAAAGATCCTGAGTTTTTTCTTCGTACTTCTCAAGGCCAGCAACCCAAATTTGAAAGAAGGCTTGCTTACAGGCCGTTTTACTCAGCCAAACCCGACGTACTATGATAGTATATGAATCGAATCGCTTCTGGGTAAAGGACATGGTGAACTTCACCAGGAGCTATACAATGAAGAAAATTGTTTTCGGTGTGGGGCTGATTGGTTCCTATACGGCTTTGGTTTGCTTTGTCTATCAGTTTTATGGGCTGGAATCCAATTTGCATTCGGGCATCTACTCTCTGCTGGGCGTTATTTTGAGTATTCTCCTCGTTTTCCGAACCAACACCGCCTACGACCGGTGGTGGGAGGGACGCAAACAATGGGGTGCGCTGGTGAACAACTGCCGCAATTATGCTATCATGGTGGAGAGTCTGTTGCCGACGGATGACAAGGATACCCGCAAATTCTTTGCGAAGCATATCGCCAACTTTTGTATTGCTTTGAGGGATCATCTCAGAGACGGAGTGCGGACAGACGCCCTTTTGATGCTTTCAAGTGAAGAATTGAATGAGTTGGAACCTAAGAAGCACAAGCCTAATCACATCTCCCTATGGCTGAACAAGAAAATGGTTGTGCTGCAAAAATCCGGTGTTTTGTCGGAGGCTGATGCGATAAATATGAAAATTCATCACAACGCTCTGCTCGATATACTGGGTGCCTGTGAACGAATCAAGAAAACGCCTATTCCTTTTTCCTATGCGGTGCATATCAAACTCTTTATAACGATTTATGGAGTAATGCTTCCCTATGGCATGATCGCCGATTTTGGCTACCACACAATAGGGCTTGTCATGGTGATTTTCTTCGCTTTGCTCGGCCTTGAGCTAATGGCGGAGGAGGTGGAGGAGCCCTTTGGCATAGACTGTAATGACTTACCCACCGGCGACATCGCTCATAACATAAAGAACAATGTGTTTGAGATATTATTGGATGAACGGCCACTTAAAGAGGACGTGAAAAGAGAGCTTTACGAGAAGGTGCATTGATCAGTCTTCGTAGAACTCTATGGGAAGATCATCCGGATCACTGAAGAACGTAAACCTTTTGCCGGTGTGCGGATCAACCCGAAGGTCTTCGCAATCAACGCCCCTGGATTCAAGATAGCTTTTGGCCAACTCTATATTGTTTACCTTTAAAGCCAGGTGCCTTAGGCCGCAAGCTTCAGGTCTTGAAGGCCGTTCGGGTGTGTTCGGGAAGGAAAACAGCTCTATTTGATAAACTCCGTTTATTTTTAGATCAAGCTTCCAGGAATCTCTTTCTTTTCTGTAAACCTCTCTAAGCGTTTCAAACCCCAGAATTTCGGTATAGAATCTCTTCGAGGCCGGGTAGTTGGAGCAAATAATAGCGATGTGGTGAACCCCGGAAACAAAGAAAGGTGAATCTTTTTGCATAGAACAAAGATTCACCGTCCTGAAATAGAAGTCAACTTTGTCGTTGCTTTATTTTTTCTTGGTAAAAATCTGAATCACACCATTGGATCCCCGCATGCCATACATCTGCTGGCCTTCAGCACCTTTGATAACATTGACAGTTTTGATGTCATTCACATCAACAGCACTCACAGCGTCGGCATAGCTGTTGCCTATGGCTGTATTGTTGATAACATACAATGGGCTGTTGTTTCCTCCAACAGAGGACATTCCTCTCACCATTACATTTACACTGCTGCCTCGCTGGTCAATTTGCAAACCCGGAATTCTGCGCAAGTAATCCACCAGTTGCATGCTGTTATTGTTCATCGACGAGACACTGCCGGCTTTTGTGTCAGACGAGTCGTCCATTTTGATAGATATTGTATCGCTGTCATCACTACTTTCTGTGGTGGAGGCCGTTTTGTTGGCAGCACAAGACGAAAGAAGCACGATCACTATTGATGTGGCGATAAGGCGGTTGAAAGTAAAAAATGTTTTCATAGGTATGATACGTTTTATGGTGGTAAGCTATTTTCAATGAAATTACGAAAAATGGCCGTCAATGAGCTGGCGAAAAACAATTTTTGACAATTAAAAAGCCTCGTCTGTATAAATTATTGAGTAATGTGGACTTCAAGTGATTACTTTTGAACGAAACCTCTTACAAACAGTAGATAAATTTAAAACTGATAAAAGTGAAACAACTATATCTGGCTTTTCTCTTACTTCCGGGAGTAGTATGTGCTCGTCAACAGGTACAGGAATCGACGGTTTTTGTGATAGACGCTGAAACTAACCTGCCGATAGAGGGAGCTGTAGTGACTCTGAAGTCTGGCCAGGCGGTCGCAGCAGAAAATGGTGAGGTCGTACTCACAACTGAACTACCTGTGGAAGCGCTGCTTTCCCATGTCAGTTACATATCCACTAAAGTGGTGATAAGCAAGGCAGGCCAAACGGTGTACATGCAGCCGTTGGAAAAGATGCTGCAAGCTGTAGAAGTAACAGGCTTTGATTTTGAAAGGGAGCTGATCGATCAGGCAGCGCCAATAGCCTACTTACAGCCTGCCGATCTGGCCAAATTCAACGAAACCTCCCTTGTGCCTTCGCTCAACACCCTACCGGGTGTGCGGATGGAAGAGCGGGCACCGTCAAGTTACCGGATTTCCATAAGGGGGAGCTCCATCAGGTCACCTTTCGGGGTGAGAAATGTGAAAGTATACTGGAACGACCTGCCTTTTACAGAGGCCAACGGAACCACGCCATTGAACATCTTAGACTTGTCTAACACAGAACGAGTAGAGGTGCTAAAAGGGCCTTCGGGAAGTGTGTATGGCGCTGGAACAGGTGGGACGCTTTTGCTTAGCAGTGCTAATCCCAGAGACATCAAAGGCAATGGCCTGACCTGGCAAAGCATGGCTGGCAGCTACGGCCTGTGGAAGCACCAGTTTTCGGGAACCGCCCGCCGTGATAAGAGCCTGATAGAGGTAAAAGGTGTTTCTCTTAAGTCGGACGGGTACAGGGAGCAATCTTTTACCAACAGAAAAGTGGCACAGGTGTCGGCGCATTTGTTCCCGTCGGCCAACCACACTGTTTCCGTTCATTCATTTTTCAGCGACCTTAATTACGGCATTCCGGGTGGCCTTACGCTGGATCAACTCAACGAAGACAGACGCCAGGCCAGACCGGGCAGTGTGGACAGGAACGCATCTATTGACCAGAAGGCAGTGTATGTGGGAGTGGTGAATGACATTGTCATTTCTGACAACTTCGAAAATAAAACGAGCCTACTTTATTCCTATGTCGATTTTCAGAACCCATTCAACCTCGACTATAAAAGAGAATTTAACTCTGGACTGGGGGGTAGGACAAAATTTGTCTGGCACAAGAGTGCAGGCGAAGCACAGGCCCACTTGTCGTTTGGTGGCGAGTGGCAGCAGGGGTGGAGCAACGCTTACAACTTTGGCAACGTGATGGGAAAGGCCGACACACTGCGCTTTCACGACGACTTGTTGATCAAACAATACTTTGCCTTTGCCCAGCTGGATGTAGACCTGCCAGGCGAATGGGTGGTGACAGGTGGCTTGAGCAGAAACTACCAGGTATTTGATATTGACAGAGATCAGTCGAAAGTTGGCCCTGCATTTACCTACAGCAACTCGTTTGACCCGATTTGGGTGCCCAGGCTGGCAGTACTTAAAAAGCTATCTGATCGCCAGTCAATCTACGCTTCTTTGAGTAACGGTTTTTCGCCGCCGACTATCGACGAGGTCCGAACCAACGAGGGGAGTATTAACAAGAATTTGACAGCCGAAAAAGGTACTAATTACGAACTGGGCTACCGTGCATCGATTATTGCCGACAGGTGGTTTGTGGATGCTACTGCTTTCTATTTTAAGCTCAAAGGAACCATCGTGACCCGTACAAATCAGGACGGAGTGGTGCTGTTTGACAATGCCGGGAATACCAACCAAAAAGGTATAGAGTTGAAGGTGAATGGCGTTTTGTCAGAAAATCCGACGGCATTTATAGCCTCCTCCAAGCTTCAGGTGGCCTACACAGGCTATCATTTTCGATTTGAAGATTATCAAAAAGGAGAAGACGACTTCTCAGGCAACAAGCTGACCGGCGTGGCACCAAATACGATGGCCACAGTATTGGATATTGCTTTTAAGGGCAACTTCTATTCGAATATAAGCTGGTTTTGGAGCGATAAAATACCGCTGAGGGACGATAACACCGTTTACGCCGATGCTTACAGCAATGTGACTTGCCGAGTGGGTTGGAAGAAGCAACTCGCTTCAGGCAAATGGAGTCTGGAATTGTTTGCAGGGGTGGACAACCTGTTGGATCAGGAGTTTAGCTGGGGAAATGATCTCAACGCTTTTGGAGGAAGGAATTACCAGCCAGCACCAGTCAGAAATTACTATGGTGGATTGAAGATTCATTTGTAGGCAAAAAGGAAAGGGTGGAAATCGACCAGTGCTTTGTCAATTCCACCCCTTTTGGTTCCTAAAATCAGTTCTTCCTATAAGAAAGAGAATCCCAATGCCACTACCCACATGCTTTGACGCTGGTCGGTGTTGTAGCCGCCAACAGCATCGCCAAGTTTGCTGAGGCTGCCTTCATATTTTACATCAAGTATAAGAGGGCCAAGATCAAGACCAGCACCTGCCTGAAATCCAACAGTGGCGTTGCTGTAGTTGTTTTTTACGTCAGTCGTAATGTCACCTACTTTAGACTCAGCTTTTAGCAGGTAGCTAAACGACGGGCCAACGTTTACACGAACAATTTTGGCAAACTTCTTTCCAAACATGATTGGTACATCCAATTTTTTAAAGGAAAGCTCTCTTGTTTCGTCCAAAGATGCAGAAACGTCTTTCACGTGTATTTCTCCACCTGTTGCGGAAAACAGGAGTTCCGGCTGCAGATAGAATCCGGCAATTCCCAGACGGGCAAAAGCACCACCCTGAAAACCAATTTTGGCATCGCCGCTTTCAAATTGAGCACCCAATGATGCTCCGGTTGATTCCTTGTCCACTTTTATGGACGATGAAGTAAGCCCTATTCTTGGCCCAATCTTAATGTCTTGCGCATTGGCGGATGCCGCCATGGCAACAATAGCTAGTAGGAAAAGTGTCTTTTTGATCATTTTCGTAAATTTTTTGTCCTGAATGCAAATAACGACAAAAGCAGCTGCATTATTAGAAGCGGAAGAATAAATCAAGCGTGATGTATTGATGGAACGTCGCTTCGGGGGTTTCTTTTGATGTCACATTGTGGGCCATCACGAGATCGAATGTATTGAAGGCCATCCCTAGTCCGACCTGGTGGTGGAGAAGGAGAGGTTCCAGGGTTTCGGTATATTGGCTTGGCTGGCCTATAAAATTGCCTTCCACGGTAGCATCGTAAAATCTGTATCGAAAGCTTTCTTTTATGAAGATGAAAAACTCTTCCATCCCTTGACGACGATTTGCCGAATTGCTCAATCTATTGCCTCCCCAAACCGACTCCTTTACTGGCTTCAGCTCCCCAATTCGGAGGGCAACGCCCTGGATAGATTGGGTAAGGACGGTGCCCAGTCTGTTGGTTGTTTCCCAGTATATCTCGGCGTTTTCATGGTGTACGAGTCGCTGGAGATAGTACAACGAAGCGTGAAGCGACGGTGAGTTATTGATTTGATGATTCCAACCCCTTGGTTTTCTGAAGCCGAGCACGTCGTGCCACCATGACTGCAACGGTTGGACTTTGGTGGCTGGTCCTACCATGCCCAGATCCGCTGATAGCCTGAGTACAGATTTTTTTCCTGTGCCCTGCCATCCGGTTTGAAGGTAGATCCAACCAGCATAGGGCCTGTCAAATTGATCGGGATTCGTCCATTTGGGGTTATAGGGAGTGAAAAATACATGAGCAAACTGGTAGTAGAAGTGCTCCCGGGAGGTACTGTCCTTTTTGAATAACCTGGCGGCTAATGCTGACCTTCGGTTCGCTTTTCGTTTGAGCGTGGCAAATATTCCGGAGCTATAGTACCTGTCTACAGCAGAAAACAGGAACGCATCGTTGTCAATGGTGAGGTTTACCTCGCTTCTGAGCGACTGTGATTGGGCTTCGGTGAGCAGGCAAACGAAGCCAATGAGCAGCAGACATATTCGGGTTTTCATTGGTGGCTAATATAGCCATTGCCAAACATGAAACCAGAAACCTCTTATTACCAAATGAAAACTCGATTTTATTAAGGATATTACACGATGCGACTTGATAGATATTTGCGAATAATGTTGTTACTCTATACTACGCTCACCGGTTGTTCATTAGGAAGTGATCAACAAACTGAGGGTGAAAAAACAGCAGTTGTTCTGAGAATAGCCTTCAACGTGCTTGTGGATGAACCCAACGATAACTATGAGGTATTTACCATGGATCTCAATGGAGAAAATAGGGTGAACGTAACAAATCAACCTGGAGTTGAATGGACCTACGACGCCTGGAGCGACCGCCTTTTTTACATTTCTGATAAAGACACGACCCACCGCTATTACTTCCTATATGAAACCGACGCCTATGGTAAAAACCATCGAAAAATTACTGATTATAGACTGAAGGATAGCTGGATGAGCACCAGAAATGACGGGAAAGAAATTATTGTCAACCCGAGAGTAGAAGGAGATAGTGCTTTCTATATATTAAGTACTCAAACAGGCGAGCTCATTAGTAAAATTTATACCAATAAACGCTCTTACAATGACCCCTGTTTCTCGCCTGACGGCGGCCGTGTTGTATTTAGAGGAGCAGATATGGCCTTTAAAAAAGACAATGGTTATGTCGACGAACTATATATCATCAATGTAGACGGAAGCGGAGTTCGGCAGCTAACTCATTATCCACCCAACGATACACTGTCGATGTGGTACCAATACCACGCAGCGCCACCTATATGGGAGCCCAACAGGGATATTATTACCTACGCCTCTGTGCAAAAAGGTAATAGCAGCATTTTTGAAATCAAACCTGACGGAACGAACCAGAGGAAAATTACCCCAGACAGTTTACATGCTACCTGGCATAGTTGGTCACCCGACGGCAGTTGGCTGGTTTTTGACGGGTATATCCGGGCAGACACAATAGTGAACTATGATATTTTCCTAATGAACTACGACGAGAAAACAATTGAAAGGCTAACATTCGATACGCTGTATCAGCAGGCGCCGGTGTTTGTGGAAACAGGAGTGAACGAATAACAATTCTGTCAATCTCTTGCGCATGCCGCCTTTAGCATCCACTTTTGTGATGGCTATGAAGAGCATCACCCCTCAAATGCAGCAAAGGTTGGACGAGCGTAAGGCCAAAGGCAATTTACGTGCTCTGCCCGGCATCCATTTGCCACACGACTTTACTTCAAACGATTATCTGGGGCTGGCCAGATCAACGGAGCTTGGACAAATGATAGCTGACAGGCTTGACGAGTTGGGAGCTCAGGCCCATGGGGGCACGGGTTCCAGGCTACTTTCCGGTAACAGCGACTTTGCCATGGAGTTAGAGCAAAAGCTGGCCCGCATTTTTAAAGGCGAAGCTGCCCTGGTTTTTAACTCGGGCTACCAGGCCAATCTTTGTTTGATATCTGCTGTAGCACAAAAAGGCGATACCATTCTCTACGACCAGCTTTCCCATGTTTGCCTCAAGGAGGGAGCGTGGCTGAGCAAAGCGAAGACTTTTGCCTTTCTCCACAACGACCTTGCTGACCTTGAACGAAGGCTGAAAACTGCTGAAGGAAACACGTTTGTAGTGATTGAGTCGGTGTATTCTATGGATGGAGACGTTGCTCCTTTGAAGGAGATAGCAGCGCTTTGTGAAAAGCATGAGGCAAGATTGATCATCGATGAGGCGCATGGTACCGGCGTTTTTGGAGCCGGTGGCAGCGGCCTGGCTTGCTCTCTTGGTTTGGAAGAAGCCTTCTTTGCCCGAGTTTACACGTTTGGTAAGGCGATGGGGGTTCACGGCGCAGCGGTGGTGGGCAGCCAGGTGCTGATCGATTACCTTGTGAATTTTGGCAGGCCATTCATTTATACAACTGCGATGCCGCTGCATAGTCTTGTGGCTATTGAGCAGGCCTTCGACTATTTATCGCAAAACGAGCATTTGCAGGCGCTGCTGGAGCGGAGAATAGTTTCTTTTGTGCGTCAGTTTCCGGGAGACACCCAGCTAACGAGGCTACCAAGCGACACAGCCATTCAGCCGATAGTTGTGCCCGGTAACGAGAAGGCAAAAGCCATGGCAAAAGCCTTACAGAATAATGGGATTGACGTACGCCCGATTTTAGCACCTACGGTGAAAGAAGGAGAGGAGAGGCTGCGAATTTGCCTGCATACCTACAACACAGAAGAAGAAATAAACGCACTATGTCAGACTTTAAGCCAGCCATTTTAAGCAGGTATTTTGTGACGGCTATCGGTACCGATAGCGGAAAAACGCTGGTGAGTGCCATTGTTTGTGAGGCGCTCCATGCCGACTACTGGAAGCCGATTCAGGCCGGAATGCCCAGAGACACTGATACGGTACAGTCGCTGGTGAGCAATGAAAAGACACAATTCCATCCAGAGGCATATCTGCTGAACACACCAGCTTCACCTCATGCGGCGGCCAAAGCGGATGGCGTGGAAATTAGCCTGACAAAAGTTAAGCTCCCCAAAACTGACAACTGCCTGATCATCGAGGGAGCCGGAGGTCTTATGGTGCCTCTCAATGATTACGATTTTATAGGCGATTTGATTATCGAGGTAAAAGCAGAGGTTATCCTTGTCGCCAACCTTTATTTGGGAAGCATCAATCACACCTTGCTATCAGCAGAATACCTCAAGGCTCACAAGGTACCCGTAGCGGGTATTATTTTCAATGGCCCCACTAATCCTGAGAGTGAGCACATCATTAAAGCTAAAACAGGATGGCCAGTGCTACTTCATATCCATCAGGAAGAGAAAATAGACACGGAGGTGGTGAAGAAGTATGCAGCACAATTGAATAAGAACTGGAAATGAGTAAATCGCTTCAGGAAATAGACAAATCCCTCATTTGGCACCCCTTCACGCCGCTGGAGGGAGCTATTGCACCACTTGTAGTTACGAAAGGGGAGGGCGCCTACCTGTACACCGAAGATGGCCGAAAAATCCTTGATGCTGTGTCGTCGTGGTGGGTAAACATCCATGGCCATGCGCAGCCAGACATAGCCCGGGCCATTGCCGACCAGGCCATGAAGTTGGAGCAGGTCATCTTTGCAGGCTTTACGCATGAGCCCGCCGTTCGGGTGGCCGAAAGCCTTCTTTCCCTATTGCCAGATAAGTTTTCTAAAGTTTTCTATTCTGACGACGGCAGTACGTCGGTAGAAGTGGCTATTAAGCTGGCGCTGCAATACTGGCATAATCTCGGGACTCCCAAAAAACGATTGATAGCCATAGAAGGTGCTTACCACGGCGACACATTTGGCGCTATGGCAGTTGGTGACAGAGGAGGGTTTACGGCCCCGTTTGGTTCCCTTCTGTTTGATGTCGACTTTATTCCGTTTCCGACTGAACAGAATAAGCTTCAGGTGTTTGAACGCCTGAATGAGCTTACCGCTACAGGCGAGGTCGCCGCCTTTATTTTTGAGCCCCTGGTGCAGGGGGCCGGAGGCATGAATATGTATTCCCCCGCAATTTTGAATGAGCTAATGTCCATTGCTCAGCGAAACAAAGTGATCTGTATTGCAGATGAAGTGATGACGGGATTTGGCAGGACAGGCACCATCTTCGCTACCGATCAAACCACCCATAAGCCCGACCTGATGTGCATGTCGAAAGGCATCACAGGCGGCTTTCTGCCGTTGGGCGTCACTGCAGTGGCTGATTTTATCGTTGAAGCCTTTGCGACCTCCGAGCTTTCGAAGACCTTCTTTCATGGGCATTCTTTCACCGCCAATCCGCTGGCCTGTGCCGCTGCCATAGCCAGCATGAAGCTATTGCTCGATGAATCGTGTCAACGGCAGCGTGAAATGATTGAAAGAAGTCATCGGGCTTTTACCGAAAGGATCAGCAGCGATTTGAGAGTGAAAAATGTAAGAGTTACAGGAACAATTCTGGCGCTTGATATCAATACCGGTGATACGTCCTATTTCAATGATATACGCACCAAGGTGATGCCCTTTTTTCTGGAAAGAAACATTTTGCTGCGCCCCCTTGGGAATGTGATTTATGTGTTGCCACCTTATGTGGTAAGGGAAGAGGAATTGGTTACGGTGTACGAAGCTATTGAGGAGTTTTTGTTACAAATTTGATTCGGTTAAGCGAGTTCGGTTCTTCTGATATGCTTGAACCAGTAGAAAATCTCACCAGCTAATCCACCGATAACAAGTAGCAATATCCAATGTGTTTTGCCTTGCCGATTGAGGTTCTCATTTTTCCGTACATGAATCACGTAAAACACTAAAGCAACCAGGGAGATTGCCCACACAGAAAACAGGACATTTATCCCCCAGTTGGAAGTAAAACTCAGCCCGAGTGGGCCTGAGAATATGAGAGCTATCTGAAAAATGGGAGGAATCAGATAGGCAGCTGGTGGTATTTTGTTCATGGAAGTCTTCACTTATTTCATTCTATAAATATATAGACAATTGAGGTTCTTTATATCGATAATTACTGTAATAATTTTCTTCTTAACGTGAGAGCTTTAGTATCATTACTAATTGCAAGTATGTAATGACTTATTTCACAACGACTCTATGCGTAGTGGCTTTGTCGCCCACCGTGATTCTAAGGATGTAAACACCCGCCTGTTCAGGAAGATTGACCAAAGTGTTTTTGCCTAGTATTGGCTGGAATGAATAAACCCTTCCTTTGAGACCTAACAGGTGTAGGTAGGAGCCCTTTTTTGGCGAGCTGTCTAGTGAAACCACTATTTTCCGGTTCAACGAAGGGTTCGGGTAGACCATGAAACCTTGTATCTGATTGTCACCGATAGCTGTAAGAGTGGATTCCTCAATATCAATCAGATCGACAGTGACAGTAGCCGTAACTTCGTTTTCCCCATCAGACACTTTTATTTCCAGTTCGAAACTGGGGGTAGTCTCAAAGTCGAGTGCCTCGGGTTTGAATACCGTAAGTCTGCCCGACTCTTTTACCAAGTCGAATACCTTGTCATCATTTCCGGAGGCGATTTCAAAGCTCAAAACTGACCCCTCCGGTGCGTCGGCTTCTATAATCCCAACTTCGGTTCCTTTTTCGCTATTCTCCTCTATTTCAAATGTTTGATCTTCAAACGAAAGGCCTCCGGACGGGGTGGTTCCCAAATTAATAGTAACGAGGGCTGTCGTTGATAGAAGACCGTCGCTTACTTCCATGGAAAGCTCAAAGGGAAAGTTTTCGGGGTCATTGGCAGCTGCCTCATCGGCAACTAATATTTCCCCTGTTTGGCTTCCAACAGAAAACGCCTCTCCAGTGTTTCCATCAAGAATAGTATATATCAGTTCATCACCATCTGGGTCTTCTGCTACCACCAGGCCAACTACTTCATTCGCTTCAATGTTTTCTACAAAAAACTCCTGATTCGCAATTAGTGGAGCACTATTTTCACTATTCGATTCAGAGAATGCAACTTTCCAGAACTCTCTTCCAAGGGCCTCGTCTCCATTTCCGCTACCGCCCTCAAGAACGATCAGACTATCGCTATGAACATAAATTTGCTCGAAGCCAACATTGTTATAAGGTTCTTCTTTGTAAGGGATGACAGTGGTGCCGGCAGTGACTCCATTGGAGACATATACCGCTCCAATATGATTGCTGAAGACAAATTGATCTCTGAATAGTTGAAAGTTTTCAAGGTGATAATCGGACGCCAGAACGTGTTCGAAAGAGTTGTTGCCAGGGTCGAAAGCATAAAGCCCGGGGCTGTTTTCGTCCGGCCCTGTGGCATAGCAGTAATACTTTTCATTGTAGTACACGCCATCAGGCATATCGGGGTTAAAACCGAAATCTGGTATAAAGACTGTGTTCGCAATGGTTCCATCGGTTACCAACCAGGTATTGCCGTTGAGCTGGCTTACATTGGTTCTGAATAGCAGTTGATCCCCGAGGGAAATTTGACCGTAGAAGTCTTCAAAACCAGTGCTTCCATCAATGACAGTTTCATGGTTCATGAACATCTCTGTTCCCTCCGGGGTGCCATCGGTGATCCAAAACTCATTATTGGTAGAGTTTTCAGGGAGTCTTCTGTTGATTGAAAAGAAGAAGTAGTCATTTGTTTGCCCTGTTGTCTCACGGAAAGTTGTACTAAACCCATAGTCTTCAATGGATGAATAATCGTAGAGCATGGTTCTGTTTAGGTTTGCATCAATAGAGAAAAGGCGTTCCTCATTGAGTTCTCCCTGAATTGGCACGATCAGGTTAGATCCGAAAACCGCACCACGAATGAAGTCTCTTGGAAACGCTTCGATCAGCTCTCCATCGGTGGCCCAATCGTCATCTATATTGTCCTTGGCGTAGAACAGCCACTTGTCAAACGCTTCAAAAACGGTGATGCTAGTGGGATCGGAGTCAACCAAGGTAAATGTTTCTTCTCCCTCTGGGGAGTACTTTATCAAGCTTGAAGGCCCGGAGGGAGATTCTTTACCTACAAAATATAGGCTACCTGAGATATTGAAAAGATTATGTTCGGGAAATAAAAACGATGACGTCTCTGATACTGGATGAGTGTTTTCTTCTGATCCGTCTGTCTTATATAAGATTTTGTTGGCGTTAGACTCGCCTCCTCGGGCAATAAAATAAATGGTGTCTCCTATTGAAGTAAACTGCTCTGGTGATGAACTTGTGCCTCCCGGGATAATGTCTTTGAGAAAAGAGACCTGCAAGGATGTGTTGCCCGTGGGTTCGCCGTTCTCGTCACCAAAAACGACTGTCAATGCAAGCTGATCGGACAATTCCCCATCGCTCACTTCAATGGTCAACTCGTAGGTTACCGGAAGCTCAGTGTTGATCAAAATGCTTTCGGTAGCCGTGAGAACTCCGGTTGACGAGCCGAGTTCGAACAGCTCGTCATCATTGCCGCTGACAATAGAAAACTCCAACTCATCATTGTCGTGGTCGGTAGCGCTTATTTCAATAATGGTTTCTCCGGCAGCATAGTCCTCTTTGATTTCTACGGTTTGTTCGTCAGGGTCAAATCGAGGGGCCTGGTTTGGGGTAGGCTCATTATCTACTCCTGTAAATGGGAGGCTATAGTGGTTAACGCTGATGTTTCTGCTCAGTGTAAAATAGAAGATATCTTCAAAGACTTTAAGTCCGGTAGGGCTCGCTGAAAACTCAAATTTACCCTCCCAAATCAGAACAGGCACATTGTCCTCTATTTCATAAATTCCATAAACATATTCGGGCAGGTCGCCGGGTGTTTCGACCGTGCTTATTTCTCCACCCGAAAAAAGCCTGCCTTCATAGGAGAATACTCCATCGGTGTAAATTTGGATTTCCTCAAAGGATGTGCCATCAAATTTCCAGAGCTGATTATCGTCCCCAAGAAATAGGACGAAGTCTTCTCTTGCCGCAGCCACCTTTAAAAGCTTTGCTTCATTTCCAAAACGGTTGACCGGCCAATCAATTAGCTCCGTGGCGGTTGGTGATATTTTTACAAGCCCAAAATTATCGCTTATTACAAAGAGAAAATTATCGAAAAATACCTGCTTACTGAAAGGAGCCAGGCTCGCTTGAGTATAGAGCCCTTGAAACTCACCAAGCCGGGTAAACTCGCCGTCCTTCCATAAATAGGTTCCCTGGCTAGCTGTAAAGTCTTCATCATAATGCCCCCTAAGGTAGATATACTCTTCTCCGTTGTCTTGCACACTGGCTACCCAGTTATCAAAGTTGAAACAATCTTCACATCCGGTATCCGGTATCTTGGTGACCGTATTCTCCCCAACCTCCCAAAGCTTGCTTCCATCCGAGTAGAAAAGTCTATCCGAGGTCTTGTAGAAACCCGAACTCTCAAGCAATCGGTTGTCAAATGATCCGGTGGCATTTTTGGAATTATGAACACCATCAGAGAGATTGGTTAATTCCTTAGTCGAGGGGTCGAATTTAAATATATGCTTATTTTGCACTAGGTTGCCACTGCTCTCGATTTCGTATATAGCTCCCAAAAAAATATAGCTTCCGTTCCATTCAGTTGGGTGCGCAATTATAAAAAGCTCTTCATCTCGCTTGTCGAGTACCAGTTCGGCAGTCATGCTTGCGTAGTCGTATTGATATAGCCCGTAATGATTGGCATCAAAAAATTGTACACCAAGAAAGCCAGCATCATTGTACACGCCGCCTCTCTGGTTGAGCGGCAAGGCCAGGTCATAGGTATCGTCAGTGATTGCAATGAAGTTACCGCCAGACTTTTTGTAGTAGTAGGACACGCTGGGAGGTTGCTGGACGAGTACCTCCACGAACAGAATGCTGTCGTCCTGAAAAGGAGCCAAATAAGTGGTGCCGCCACCGACGCCTGGAATTGTCTTATCGGGTTCCTCCTGACCAAAAAGTGTAAATGAAGAGCAAAAAAGCAATAATGCGAAAAAAGCCCGAAAGTGCATGATAAAATGGTTTTGTGTAACTGAGCGAAAAGTATTTGTCACAGGTTGCTGTCTTTTGATACTGATTTTCAAAAGTGTTTATTTGGGTCAATTTGCCGCAAACCAAAATACTTAATAGCTAGCGAACATAGCAGCTATATTTTCTGCGCATCTTCAATAGCGAAGAACTGATTGTTCAAAAATGGGTATACTATGTGGGAATGTAAATACTCCTTTTGGAGTATTCTTTGATGCCGGGGACTCAGTTGCTCAGTGGCGGTTAGACAGACTTGTCAGCGCCATTGCTAAATCGCCCTTCTGCTTTTCAGCTCCAAGTACTTATTCACTACGTCTGCTGTCAGACTTTGTGGGGTGGTGTAAAGACTCAGGATGCCATGCTGGCGAAGCAATTGCAGGATGGCAAATTTTTCGTTGAGCATGTTTTGTGCGATGGCCTGATGGTAAACCTCCCGCAGGTCACCAGCATCTTTGGTAATCAGTCCGTCAAGTTCTGTATTTCTGAAAATGATGACCAGCACGAGGTGTTTGCGGTTGAGCAGCTTCAGGTATTTCAATTGTCGCTCCAGCGAATACAACGACTCAAAGTTGGTGTACAACAATAGCAGACTTCTTGAAGCAATCTTCGCAGTTATCTGAGCATAGAGCATCCCGAAATTATGCTCAGTAAAGGCTGTTTTCTCATGGTAAAGGCTTTCCATCAGCACATACATTTGCTTAGTACCCTTTTGTGCGGGCACGATGGTGTCGGGTTTGTGCTGAAAAGTAACAAGACCGGCCCTATCTCCCTTTTTTAGGGCAATATCGCTGATGGCCAGCGAGGCGTTGATGGCATAGTCGAGCAGTGTCATGCCTTCAAAAGGCATTTTCATTGGCCTGCTCTTATCAATCACATTGTAAATAGGCTGCGACTTTTCGTCGATGTAATGATTGATCATCAGGTGGCCTCTTCTTGCGCTTGCCTGCCAGTTGAGGTGGCGTGGGTCGTCGCCCGGTGTGTATTCCTTGATATGATCAAACTCCATGCTGTGGCCAATCTTCCGAAGCTTTCGCTGGCCTTCTATTGACTGCTGTTGTGAAAAAGCCATCAACTCGTATTTGCGCAAGTGCAGAAAGGACGGGTACACCTTCACGGTTTGTGGGTGGTTCACAATGAAGCGCCGGTTGATCAGGCCGATTTTTGAGGCAGCCAGCAGGTTGGTATTGCCGAAGTCGTACTCTCCTCGTTCCGTCGGGCGCACGGAGTAGGATGCCATACGACTTCCGCCTTTGCTAGCCGTAAGCCTGATAGTCAGGTCCCTGATCTGAAATTGAGGGGGTAGCTCGTCCAGTGCGGTCACCTGCAAGTCGAAAGAGTAACTATTGTTGATTTTCAGCACTACGGCATTGTCGTCGCCATTCGAGAACCGCTCAGGCAATTCTCTGTCGCAAGTTAACTCGCCTCGTGTGATGAAAAGGAGCATGAAATCGGCAAAGAACAGCACCAAAAATGCAAAGAAGGCAAGCTTAACCGGGACAAAAAGGGCGGGAAAGAAGTAACTCGCCACAAACCCAATGGTGAGGACAATTATGCTGTAATAGAACCGTTTGGTGGCGAATAGCTTCATCTTATTTGGGCACAGTGACCTGCTCAATAATCTGCTGACATACCTCCGTGGTCGTGAGTCCTTGCATTTCTGCCTCAGGATTCAGAATGATCCGATGGTCAACCACCGGCTTGAACAGGTACTGAATGTCCTCCGGTGTGACGAAATCACGGCCTTGCATCGCAGCGTAAGCTTTAGAGGAGCGCAGCAGGTCGATCGAAGCTCTCGGCGACGCACCGAGGTAGAGGGAAGGGTGGCTTCTCGTTTTGCCCACCAGATGAGCAATGTATTCCACCAGCGAGTTTTTGGTCAATATTTGCCGCAGGTTTTCTCTTATTTCTATTACCTCCTGCCGGTTGATCACCGGCTCAATAAAGCTCAGCTGCTTGAAGCCAAAATTGCCATTGACAAGGTGCAACACCTGAAACTCCTCTTCCAGCTTTGGGTAGTCTACCTTAATTTTGAAAATGAAACGATCCAGCTGAGCCTCCGGCAGGCGGTAGGTTCCTTCCTGCTCAATGGGGTTCTGGGTAGCCAGCACCATAAAAAGGGAATCCAGCGGATAGGTGATGCCGTCGTTGGTGACCTGCTTTTCTTCCATCACCTCGAAAAGTGAGGCTTGGGTTTTGGCGGGTGCCCGGTTGATCTCGTCGATGAGCACCAGGTTGGAGAATATAGGCCCTTTTTTGTAGTCAAACTCTGCCTTTTTGGGATTGAAAATAGAGGTGCCCAACACATCGGCGGGCATCAGGTCGGGAGTGAACTGAATGCGCTTGAACTCAGCGTCAATCATTCGGGCTGTCAGCCTGGCTGTCAGCGTTTTGGCCACGCCGGGTACGCCCTCAATCAGCACATGGCCTTCTGCCAGCAGTGCCACAAGTATCAGGTCGAGCATTTTGTCCTGACCCACCAGCGCTTTCCTTGCCTCGGTCTTTATTTTATCTACTTTCTCGTTGAGAAGCTTCAGATCAATTCTGTTTTCAAATTCACTCATGCTATTTGTATATCAACTTCTGATTCCTTTTTTAACATTGTTCAACTCACTATCCTGTTGAGTTTTTCAGCCAGCATCACCAGCTCGTTGCCTTTTATCTGTTCCTTTTGCCTGATAGCGATCAAGGCCGCCAACGTAGCGTTGATCTCTTCAACAGGTACCTCGCTTCGCACCGACAGCATGTGGTTAAAATGTTCAGTCGGCTCAAAGGTTAAATAATATTTTTCCTTTACCCTGTGTATGAAGTGCCTGATCATCTTTTCTGCGAGGTTTTTGTGGTTGCCTTCCTGAAAGTAGAGATTACCCAGCGTTTTCACATAAGTCAATGAGGTGTTTTCTGGCGGTGTCATCACTGGAATGGCTCGTTGTCTCCTTCGTGTTTCGATGATCAGAAAGACCAGCAACGCTACCAATCCCAGGTAAAGCGCCCACTTAAGTGCCTCCTGCGAAAGTATATACCGTAGCGGGGTTTGAACTTCGGGCCGGCCTAGCTGGTAGAAGTAGTTGATCTGGGTGCGCTGCTCAGGGAGGAGGTTCAATATGCTCGCTGCAAACCGGTAGTTGTCCTGATAGAGCAACCCGAAATTGGTGAAGATTAAAGGTGAACTACACAGAATCAACTCGCCCTCACCAATTGTCTTTTTTATCACCAGGGGCTGGCTGTTTTCATCGGTGGCGATGATTTCCCATTTGTCGGCTTCAACTTCCTCAAACACCGCCTGTATCATCTGTCGGGGGTAGCTTGCTGAAGAGGAATCTGTGTGGCTGATTAATTGAATCTGATCTTCACCGAATATCTCCTCATTGACGAAGCTGTAGTTGAATGCCACCTTCAGACCCAGGGAATCGAGCCATGCCTGGGGAAATTGATGGGCTGCCAAAAAAACGGAGCTACCTGCGTGCAGTATCTCATTGATGCTTTCTTCATCGGTCGGGCTTAGCGCCATTTCCTGCGCCAAAACGACAACATTTTCATTGTCGGTGTAAAGCTGTGTAAAGTTGTAGTAGCTGGTTTCCAGTTCGGGAAAAATGTCAGGCAGCCTTTTTCCCAGCACAAAACCTCCAAATGGATTCTTGTCATCTTCATGAAAGGTGATTGTCCAATCGAGCGGCTTGGGTGCTGTGTATTGCACGACGACATAGCCAACAAAAAGGCCGATAAAAACCCAAAGAAAGATTTTGTCCTTTTTGTTCATGCCTTTTTCTTTTCCAGGTCAGCCACGGTTGCCTTGCATAGCTGAACGTCGGCCTCGTCCGGCTCAAATTCTCCGTACCAGGTATACTCAAACACCTGCTTAAGCTGAATAAACTTTGATTTTTGGTCTCCACTCAACTCACTGGCGTAGTTGGCGCCAGTTTTCCAGGAGCGAATCTTCAGCAGGTTTTGGTCGCTCAGGTTCGTCAGGCCTTTCATATACAAATACCGAATGGCCATTTTAAGGTCGCCAGCTTCCAGTGCCTCATTGATGAGTTTATTGTAATCAACCTGTTGGCTACCTCCGTACACAGTAAATGCTGAACTTCCGGCTTCATTTGATCTTGAAAAAACGGACCCGTATTGCATTTTGATAACCAGGTAGGCTGCACCAGCAACCACAGCCACAAGAAAAAGTAACCAGAGGATTTGGCCTATGTTTTGCCCGTTGGGCCCACCAAACAACCTGCCGATCAGGCTAAAAATCCAAAGCCATAATTGATCCCACAGCGAAATGCCTTCCGGTCGAAGATTGACGTAGTCAAAAGCTGGATCGGCTTTGTAACCTTCCATAGCCACCGGGTCAAAGGCTCTCTCTCCCGCTAACCGTCTGGCTTCGGCGTACAGCGTGCTACCGAACGCTATGCAGCTTGAGATAACAGCAAACGCCGCTTTACTGAATATTTTCAAAGTCCTCAATTTTGTTGATCAAGCCAGGGGCGCTGTTTCGTTCTGCCAAATTGAAATACTGAAAGCCGAGTGCAATCAGCGGGATGGAGTAGGACAAGTAGCCTCCAACTCCCAGGATTACCATGCTGATGGCCATGTACCAACTTGAAAAAATATTGGTGAAGGCAGTAGGGTCGGTGTTGATTTTGTCCACCACGCCCACCAACTCAAACATGTATACAGCGTAAAACGGCACCGAGAAAATCATCGATACCACGTAGGAGATCATTACAGAAATGAAAAGCAGGCCAAATGTGCTCCACCATTTGTCCTTGATAAGGGTGAAAGCTCTTTTGTAGGCTTCCCCCGGACTCACTTTCTCGAAATAGAGAATAGGAATAGCCAACGACAGTACCACGCCGAAATAGAGGGCTGGTAGAAAGAAGAAGAAGACTGAAATGAAAAGAGTTATGCCCACAAGAATGCTCAGTAGGAACGTGGAACCAAACCTGCTCAGGGCATTGCGCAGCACGTCCATGGCACTAAACTCCGACGCTTCTTTTTGACTATAAAGCTCCATGAAGGCATATGTTGTAAGCGATAACATAATGCTGGCAAAAATGGACACCAGAAACATGACAAAGTAATTGGTGAAAAGTGTGGGGAGATCATCCAGTATAGCGGGGTTCTCTGGGTTGGCGGACATGCCCATGAAAAACCCCATAAACTGTTTCATCACTATGCCCATGATGAGGGCAGTGGGGCCAGCAACAAAAAGCAACGTGGTAAAAAGCTTTTTGAAGTTTGCTCTTATGAATTCGATGGTCGCATTCAGCTTCTGACCGAAGTCACGCATTTTGTACAACTCAATTTTTGGCGTGGTCATGAGGGTTGGTTTTTAGAGGCAAATAGAAAAAGTAGAATAGAATGAGCAGCAGCGACAGGCTGATGATCAAAAGCTTCAGGTAAAGTGGCCATTCGGTATGTCGGGTAACAAACGACTCAATAAATCCGGCGACTATGAAGAAAGGAAACAAGCCAAGCACTACTTTAATCGCCTGCTTTGCGGCTCGTTGAAAAGAATGAATTCGGGGATAAGTGCCGGGAAACAAAAAGCCATTGCCGAGGACAATGCCTGCGGCACCTGCCACGATAATGGACCAAATTTCGATAGTGCCGTGAAGCCAGATGGTGAGGATGGTATCGTCGAAAAGCCCTTCTTTGAAAAAGAGGTAGTGAAAAGCTCCGAGCATCACGCCATTTTGGAACAGCACCCAGCCAGCCCCAACACTAAAGAAAAGGCCGAGCGCAAAAGCCACAAATGACACCCGGATGTTGTTGGAGGTAATGGCCATGAACATGTAGTTGCCGTCCATCGAACTGTAAACGCCCATGGGGTCGCCTTCTTTGATATTGTTCAATGTCATGTCCACATAGGCATCGCCCAGGATCAATCGTACGAAGGTTTCGTCGTTGGCAGATGACAGGGCTCCTATAGAAACACCCAGCGCCGTGATGAGGAAGGCAATGAGGATGTATTTGTATGACCTCCGGATCTCTAAAGGCACCTCATATGCCCAGAATTTACCAAAACGCCCTTTCTCCTCCTTCTTGTTTTTATACACGATGGTATGCACCATCAGTGCCAGGGCATTGAGATAAGTGAAAAGTTTGGTGTTGGGGTAATTCGCTTTGGCAAAGGCAAGGTCTTCGGTGAGGTGGATGTAGATAAGCGAAAGTTCGTCGGAAGAAAGTGTACCAGTATTTGTCAGCTTTGACTCAAATTCATTCCATTTAGCCTGATTATTTTTTACAAATATTGACTGCTTCATTATCTTCCGCCCAAATATGCGTTAACATAATCACTAGAAGGGAAATGCCCAAATTTGTCACCAGTCAGAATATAGAAATCGATCTTGAGCTGGCCAGCCTTGGCGAACGCATACTGGCTTTTCTGATTGACATGTTTGTGATTTTTGTATTCATGGTGCTGTGCTTGTGGATCATTTCCTCTGGCTTTGACCGACCGGAGTTCTATTTCATTCCATGGGTGCTGGTCATGTTTTACTCCCTGCTTTTCGAGTCGCTTTTTCAGGGGCAAAGTATTGGCAAAAAGGCTATGAACATCAAAGTGGTGAAGGCCGACGGCAGCCCGGCCGGCATTGTAAACTACTTACTCAGGTGGGTACTCCGACTCGTAGATATTTACTTCATGAGTGGAGGCGTAGCTGTCATCACAATCATCGCCACCAAAAACGGGCAAAGGCTCGGCGATCTGGCGGCTGGCACGGTGGTGATCAGACTGCAGAAGGAGGTTTCTAATGCAGATTTGATAGCGAAAGTGGATGAGAATCATCAGGTGACTTTTCCAACCGCCAGGGTGCTGAATGATAGTCAGATTGAAATCATAAGAAATGCGCTGAACCTGCGAAAGGAGGGCCTCAACGATCAGGCAGTGATATTGGTGTCGCAAAAAATCAAAGGGCTGTTGTCCATAGAAACCCCGATGCCTGATGTGAAGTTTTTGTACACGGTAATTGCCGACTACGAGTACATGGCGGCTAAGGAGATGTAGAACGAAAGTAAAGAGTTACTATCTGAGGGAGCGCAGATAGTAACCTCTTTACTTTCGGCGCACAATTTTGGGAGCATCGACTTCGAAATGACAATGGATGGCTTCACGGATGTTGGCCTTTAATTCATCCATGTCGTTCCCATCTGTGAAGATAGAATGACCCAGGGCTTTTGCCTCAAATCCTCCTTCAGGTGATTCTTCGACTATGAAAATAATCTCGGTCATATGAGGTTTTTGTATGAAGGTAACGATTTCAGTTTGTCTGAGTGATCAAAACATTGCTTTAGTTTGGCTTGTAGGTGTGAAAGCTAGTCCTTACGCTGAGATAAAACTCACAAACATTTGATCTGCCAAGTGCCCGGTTCAGGTGACACAGAAGGTAAGATTAAGAATGAAAAGTAAAGAGGTTACTATGTGCAGGAGCGCACATAGTAACCTCTTTACTTTCACGGAAATTCTTTAGCGTTCTTTTTATCAAACACGGAGAGAATACGACTTTTTACTCATCAAGAGCAAAAACATCCCCCTCACTGGCCACACCAAATCCCTTTGCTCTCACACTCTGCCTCACTTCTTCATCCCAAATCAGCGGGTTGGTATGATTGAAATGAATAAAATGCACCTTGCTTCTTTCATTTTCGGGCAAGTCTTCAAATAGCACCATCGATTCCTCTACAAAAGGGTGGGGCACCTCGCTCATGTCCCGGTCGATTTCTCCATTGCGAAAGAAGGAGGCGTCTAAAAAAGCTACATCGGCTGACGCCACCACCTTTCGGATGTCTCTGTCCCACTTACTCCATTTGTCAATATCAGGAATGAAGATAATGCTCTTACTTCCGCTCTCAATGCGGTAGCCCACGGTTTCCGAAAACTCATCCCTGTGCGGGACAAGAAAAGGAGTAATGGAAATCTCAGGTGACAATTGAACCGTAGAGTCTGCCACCAACTTTTGCAGTCCAATATTACCGAGGCTTACGAGCTGGCTCCAGGGACCATTCTCTGTCAAGTAAGACCGCATCACAGGCATGCCGTAAACAGGCACATTGGCAGCACCCATGATCTCCCTTCCCAGTTCCATCAAACCGGTATAGTGACCTACGTGTGCATGGGTGAGAAAAATGCCATCGGGAGCTGTTTTGTTCAGTCGGGCCTTCTCATTCAAATCGTGCCATTGGCTTTTGAAGTCTGGCGTGGCTTCGATCATCCATACTTTGCCGACCGCTCGGTCAACTATGCCGAGGCTCACAACCCTTTCTTCTTTGTGCTCACCCGACCAATAGCGCCGACAACAGGCTTTTTCGCAACCTGCCTGAGGATAGCCTGCGTCCTGCGCTACGCCCAGCACAACAATGAATTGATCAGGCAATTCGGTGGAGGTCTGTTTAATTGAGTTCTCGGTGCACGAAGAGATGATCATGCTGATCAGCAGAAGGAGCGCTACCTTGAAAACTTTCGGGCGTATCATGCTTCAATCTAGTGAAACATTCTAAATGTAGGGTTGATCGTTCAGCAATGAAACCTCCCTTCCATCACATTCCCTTTCAACGGCTCATAGGGCGTCGGTATCTTATTGCATCAATCAAACCGAAAGCCATGTTTAAAAAGTTGCTCCTCATTACCATCCTCGTAGCCACCGCTCAGTTCACCCAGGCACAGAAGGAAGATCCAAAAAATCCAAATTGGGCGAAGTATCACACCACTGCCGATGCTTACTATTTGCTCCAGGAGTGGACCAAAGCCTATCCGAATCTGACCAAGCTGTATTCAATAGGGGAGACACTGAAAGGCACTCAACTGATGGTGCTGGAAATCACCAACAAAAGCACAGGAGCCGCTGAAGACAAGCCAGCTTATTATTACGATGGCAATATCCACGCTGGGGAGCTTACGGGGGCCGAAGTAGCGCTGCACTACACCTGGCTGCTGCTCAGCAGCTATGGCAAAGACCCACGCATTACCAACCTGGTTGATACCCGCACCATCTACATCCGGCCCAAGTTCAATCCCAATGGGGCTGACATTGCCCTCACGACTCCTCATGCACTGCGCAGCACACCCCGCCCTTATGACCAGGACAACGACGGGTTGCTTGACGAAGACCCGGGCAACGACCTGAACAAAGACAACCTCATTACCGATATGCGGGTGAAGAACCCAACCGGTAAATGGAAAATCAGCCTGGAAGATTCCCGCATTATGGTGGAAAGAGAGCCCAACGACGTGAGTGGCGACTTCTATGACATGTATGACGAAGGTATTGACGATGACAACGACGGACTGTACAACGAAGACGGCATTGGTGGCATCGACATGAACCGGAACTTCCCCCGCAACTGGGGACTGGAGTCGGAGCAAAGGGGAGCCGGGCCCTATCCGCTGTCGGAACCGGAGACCAGGGCTACCATTGAATTTCTGAGTTCTCACCGCAATATCACCGGCATTTTCCATGGACATACAGCGGCCGGGTTTCTTTACCGATTGCCTTCGACTACCAATTGGGACAACTTCAATATGGCCGACCAACGCCTCATCCTTGAGCTGTCGGATAAGTATGCCACCACTACCAGCCAGAAGGTGGTGCCCAGCTATAGCAACCCACGCCTGCATCGTCATGGCACCCTGATCAGCTGGGGCTACTGGGATTATGGTGTGGTAGGCTTTGTGCCGGAGTTTTGGGGCGCCTTCCAGGCCGACGCTAATAAAGACGGCCGGGTGACTGACCTGGAGCGCATGCAATGGAACGATGCCGAGCTCGACGGCAAAGGCTTTGTGAACTGGCAGTCTTACGATCACCCGCAGTTGGGTAGGGTAGAAATAGGCGGCTGGGACTACAAGTTTACCCGCCAGAATCCACCCACCAAATACCTGAAAGGCGAAATAGAAAAATATGTGGAGTGGATGCTATGGCTGGCAGAAACCAGCCCTGAGATTGCCGTTTCGCAACCGAAAGTAGAAGTGCTGGAAAAAGGCAAGCTGGTGAAGGTGAGCCTCACTGTAGAAAATGATGGTTACCTACCGACCAACATCACCGAACGGGCCATAGAGCTGGAGATAGCCAAGCCGGTAAGGGCGATTGTGGAGCTAAGTGGTGCCGAGCTGGTTAGTGGCAAAATGAGGACAGACTTAGGAAACCTGGCTGGCCGCAGAGATGGGGAAAGTGCAGAGCGTACCAAAACGGTGGAGTATGTATTCAAAGTAACAAGCAGTGCTCCTAAAGTCACTATCACCATTGATTCAGAAAAAGGAGGGAAGGTGAAGAGGGAGATTAGTCTTAAATAAAGGTTATGTTCAGTTAAGTGTGTCATTTTTTAAAAGTTGGGTTCAAGTCTTTCGGGATATGTCATAGTTAGTATACTTATCACCTTGGTCCATGATACCGGTCTGGACCATTTCTTTTGAACCTTCGAACTGACTAAAT
>NZ_JAVKCH010000043.1:0-15091 GCF_040222815.1 Imperialibacter sp.
GGTCTAACAAACAGGTTAAGCACCCAACGATGTAGCCAATCCCGATTCATCGGGAGGGAGCACGAACATGAAAATTTACTCTCTTAACCTTGTTATTGATACTTTACTACTTGATCGAAACGAAATTATATACACATGAAAGCGATGATGATAAGCATGTTGGCAATGGTCTCACTGGCCGCCCACGCTCAACGGACAGATGCGGTGAAAAAACTGCTTGAACTAGGCAAGGACTCTGTGGTTCGGCTGGCCATTGCACGGCTTGGGGAAGCTGGCTTTGCTGATATTGCCCCTGATCAATTCGACTGGTTGAAAGTGCAAACGGATGGCCACGATGTGAGGGTGATTTTTGACAGAAGCATCCAGTATTTCCCGATGAACACATTTGTAGTACACACGGCGACGGTGGAGCTGGTAAGTACAGCTGTTGGCTGGATGCCGTACGGAGAGCCCAAAGACCCGTTTGCTCCGATCCATTTGTATGAATACACAGCAGCGGACAGAGAGGTAATTGCCATGGTGCTCAGCAGCCAAGATTGGCAACACGATGAAATCGCCCTGATGATTACAGAAGAAGCCGATAGCTACCTGATTACTGAGTCGACCGGCAGCGATGAAGCCGTATATAGGTGGCACAAGACTACCGGATCGCTGAGCGAAGAAGGCCATGCAGACTATGCTCCTGAAGAGTTTGATGACGGTTTCCGGGAGGTGGATTGGGAGAACATCAAAACATCGAACAAATGAAAAGCCTGACCTCTCTCCTGCTCGTAGCATGCTCGGTCACTGCCCATGCCCAGCTATTTGAAGAGTCTGACAAAATACTCGCCCTGGGGAAAGATTCGGTGGTACAACTTGCGGTCGCCCAGCTCGAAAAGTCGGGCTTTACAGACATTGACCCCACTCGGTTTGACTGGCTAAAAGTCCGCACCAATGGACAGGAAATTCAGGTAATTTTCGATAGAAGCATTCAGTATTTCCCTCGGGACACCTTTGTCATTCACGCTGCCACTGTAGAAATCATGTATGGCCATGTCGGTTGTGAGCCACGTGGGATTGAAAACGACCCAGCCGAATCGAGGAAATTTTATTCTTACACCGCTAACGACAAAAAGGCTCTCGATTTTGTCATGGCTCATATTCATACCGCTCCCGGAAGCAGACTCATCATCAATGAGTCGGAGGACTATTATAGCGTTTCAGAAATCACGCAATATTGGGAAACAGGGTTTAAGGTGGAGAAGCTCACTGGAAATGTAAAGGACAAGTGGCATGCTCAGTCCGGGGCTGGGTCCGGAAAAATTGACGATGGCTTTAAAGAAGTTGACTGGTAATGGCAACCCATAACGCAACACAATGAACTTAAAAAACCTAATACTCATCTGGCCGTTGGCGTTTTTGCTGGTTGGTACATTGCAAGCGCAAACCAACTGGCCGCTGAGGCAATTCAGGAAAGCGCAGCCAACAGCGGAGCTTATGCCCTACGCTATGGATCAACTCTGGGGATTCGGGAAACCAGGAAGTCGTGGCATATATAGCCAAAGCCAGGCGGCCGTAGTAGTGCCCCCTGCCTACGACCTGGTGCTCCCCACCATGGAAAAAGATCTTTTTTATGTAGTAAGAGGCGATTTTGCTGGACTTTACGCAGCCAACGGTGGGGAGCTGGTGCCTCCTGATCAATTCCAGAACTTTAGAATTTTCACCAATTCAGAGGGTAAATTGATCGCCGAGAATGCAGTAGAAGTCCGCAGTGAAGGCGCTGGGTATGCAACAACGTCAGTCAAAAAAGTGGCTTTTTCACTGCTGCGTCTGGCTGACAGTGCCTGGCGGGCTGTTGAAATTAAGCCAGCCTTTTGGCTTTCAGAGGATCTAAACCGGCGGGAGGATCGCATAGAGCGCTATGCCAAAGGCCAGTGGATTCACCACCACGCATTGCTGGAGATTAAGCTGGTAGATATGCCCGGCTTTGTGGAGCCTGGCACGCAGGTAACGAAAGTGGTACAGGAATCGTCCATTATCACCACAGGCAATGCTGGCTATCTGATACCGCCCCGCTTTGTCTACATCCTTCCGCAGGACACCTATTTGGAGGTGGGCGTGGTGAAGCCTTTGGCACACGAACCGTCTCAATCCAGTGTTTACACCAAAAAAGGCGTATACTCGATGGCCTTCAAAGAGGTCATTCCGCCTACATCAGGGTCGGTATTCCCAACAGAGCCAACTGGTTTTGCTGCCTACGACAATCCATCCCTTTCCATATTTGACACTGAAGGAGTAAAGCTTGGCGAAATAACAGGATTTGAACAAAGTATTGATCATATAGCCCTGATAGGCGACAAGGTATATATTGCCTGCTTTTCCGAGGATGAAGAGCAGCTGGAGATGAGCATTTTCGATCAGCATATTTACAAGCTGACAGGAGATTTCCTGGGTTCCTTCCCCTTCACTTTTCTTTTTGTACCAGAGAACGGGACAATTGCCTCTATCGAAAAAATAGACCCAACCACGCCCTTTGGACTAGCTTATGGGCTTTTTGACCTCCAGGCCAGCCAATGGGTAAGCGATCCAACCTACAGTAGGGTTATCCAGCCGCACTTCAGGGAAACCCTATCACCATGGGAAAATGGTAAGTGCAGCTACTACTTTGACCTGTCGAAAGCTGAAACGCACGATTATTTCGACTGCGAGGGGCAACCAATCAATGGCGTAGCGGCGACAGTCAGTGGCTCGACCTACAAAATCATTACTGCAGAAGAAGATGCTTCGATGGCCTTTCATGAGCCTGCGACGGCCCCGTTTGAGTTTAGCCATGTGCTCATTTCCGTCGAAGAAGAGATGGATTTTGAGCCAGGGATGGCAGCAGTTAAGGAAGCAGAGAAAAGCGAACTGGTTATTTACAAGACCTATTCAGCGTACAACGACACCACTAAATACGGGCTCGGCTATTCTGATGACGACCATTTGCTACTTGCACCAGTATTTGACAGCATCCAGTTCATAGATGCTACAGAAGAGATAAACCTGACATATCGTGGGGAAGTCTACAAATTTCCCCTCAGCCGGTATCAAAGATGAGTCGTTATCGGATAAAAGTAGTTGAATCGCCATGAAGTATATTCTCTTCGGCTTGACCTTGTTGCCCCGCTCGATCTGGAGGGCATGCATTAGGGACACTTTTGGTCACCAGTGCGGGAAATGGAATACCGAAGGCACCCTGGCTCTTTCCAAAACACAACTTTTAGCGCTCAACAATAAAACTCCGGTCGACTTATTCCACCCTTAGCCCATTCACAGGGTTGAACTTGCGCAGGCGGGCCACCTGAATGGACACGGTGAGCAACAGCACGCCAATGAGCACAAACACCGCCACCGCCACTCCGGAAAAACCTATAGGCATATGGTAGGTATAGGCTGCATCGAACAATAGCTTCATCAGCTGGTAACTCAGCGGGGCTCCCAGCCCCAGGGCTATGGCAAAAAGTACGGCATAACGACGGGTGATATTAGCGGCAATGCTGCTCAGCCTGGCACCCAGCACCTTCCTGATGCTGAACTCCCTGATTCTTCCCACCACATTGAGGCTAATGAGCCCATAAAGGCCCAGGCCTGCAAGCAAAATGGCCATGGTAGCCACCACCTGCCACACGATGGCGTGGATGTCAATCACTTCGTAGTAAAGGCCCCACACGTCTTCCTGATAGCCACCCATAAACGGGGTTTCAGGAAACAAGGTCGCCCACTGCCCCTGCAATGCCTCGTAAACTTCCTTTTCGGTGCCATGCTTCGTTTTCATGGTGAGGTAACGGTAGTCGTTTTTGTCGGCCAAACTGAAAAAGGCGGGTTCGACCTTGTTGGAAAGGTCGTAGGCGTGGAAATCGGCCACCACGCCCACCACCTCATACCGTGTACTGTCGATATCGAAGACCTGCCCAAGCACCTCGCTGCTCGGTACGCCTGGCGCTATATTGGCCGCCAGGGTGGCGTTGAGTACCACGGCCTGCTTGTCGTTCGCAGCATTTTCCCGGAAGGCTCTGCCCTCTACCAGCTGCAAACCCAAGGTTTCAAAATAGCGGGCATCCACCTTTAGCTCCGTGGCCTCATATTGTCTGTCGGGGAAGTGCAGCACGGCAGTTTGCTCGCTGCGCCCCAGGTGATGAAATGATCCAGAGATGGAGACAATGTCCGGGTGACTGCTGAGGGCATCCCGTAGCTGGGTAAACGCCTGCGCATCGGGCAGGCCGGTATAAAGCGCTTCGTGCTGGCTATAGCCCCAACTTCTGGCACCTAGCCAGGCACTGTTTTGGGTAAAGGTGACAGCACTGGTGATGAAAACGCAGGCAAATACCAGCTGCAAGCCCAGGAAAACCCTGGTGAGGGTGTTCTTTTTGCCAAACTTCACCGACCCCTTGATGATGCTCACCACCTGGAAACGGGAAATGTACAGAGCTGGATAAATACCCGACACCAGGCTGGTGAACAGCAGCGTGGCCGGCAGAAAAACCCAGAGAGACGTGTCGCTGAAACGAAAGTCCATATCGAAACCCCACATTTGTTCAAAGCCCCGGATGAAAAAGCCCATCGCCAGACCAACGCCCAGCAACATGGCGAAAAAGGTAATCAATACATTTTCAGCCAGAAACTGAACGGCTACTGTGCGCCGGGTTGCACCAATCGTTTTCCTGATGCCAATCTCTTTCAACCGTTTGGCGGCTGACACAATCGCAATATTGATATAGTTAAGGCAGGCGAGGGCCAGCATCAGCACCGCCACAATGGCCATGAACACAATCGACATATAGTTATCTTTCGAGCTTCTTGAAATGCCATCTTTGATATACTCCGACGTTTCGTGCAGCGTGGCCAGGGGCCGAAAGGCGAAGGCGGTAATGGCCCAATCGGGCTGCACGGCACTGTTTTGCATCGCCTTGTATTTGTCCATAGCAGGCTCGATAGATGAAATATTGAAAGGGTCGTCAACCTGAATAAAGGTGGCGGCCACCGTGCTGCTCCAGTCGTGGACATTGTAGGCTGGCGACGTTCGGAGGTTGTCAAAGTTGACCAGAAAGTCAAAACTGATGGTGCGGGAGGCCGGGAATTTGGCCGCTACTCCTGCCACCTTGAAGAGTTTGCCATTGTCCTTATCAAACTTCACCAGCACCTCTTTGCCCAATGGGTCTTCGGTGCCAAAGTACTTCTCTGCCATGTTTTCACTCAGCACAATGCTATTCAGGTCAGCCAGCGACGCCTTACTGCCTTGCTTAAGCGGGAAAGTAAACATGTCGAGAAACTCAGGGTCGGCATAGCGCACCCTTTCGTGGTATACCCGATCACCATATTTGACAACTACCGGCCTGTCTTCTACCCGGCAAACTTTCTCAATGTGCGAAAAATCTTCCCGCAGCATGGCACCCAGTGGTCGTGGCGTGGTGCCGTATTCCTGCGGCGTGCCGTCTCTGTCGGCCAGAAAGGTGACAAGGAAAACCTCGTTTTTGTGCTCGTGAAATTGATCAGTGCTAAAGGTCCAGCTGGCAAAGGCATAAACAAACACAGCAATGCCAATGGCGACAGATAACCCGAACACATTGATGGAGGAGTTCAGGGGATTTTTCATCAGGCTGCGCAAAGAGATTTTGAAATAGTTGCGAAACATGATAATGCCGGCATTGGTGGGAGCTGTTGGTCTTCGCCAGGCATAGGGCTGGAAACAGCGCAAGACGTCCCACAGGTAAAGTAATTTGGCTGTAAAGAGGCCCTTTTCTGCCGCTCTTTCATAGAAAAACTCCTCAAGGTCGCCGTGCATTTCTTCGTACATGCCAGGCTGGCAGTACCATTTGAAAAAAGCGTGTGGCAGGCGGGGAATGGTAGGTTTCTTTTCCATATCAATTGGTTTGCCATTTAAAAGCCAGTTCGGGGATCTGCTTTCTCAGAGACACCCGAAGGTCCATTGATTCATCAAGGGCTTTCTTTCCATAGGGTGTGATGTTGAACAGGCGTTTCCGTTTTCCCCCTCTTTTTGATTCAGGGTCGCCCAGCCGGGAGTCGAGCATGCCTTTCTTTTCGAGGCGGTACAGCGATTTGTGTACGGCACTCACATTGACCGAGCGGTCTGACTGCTTTTCAACCTCCTTGGTAATGGCCACGGCGTAGGCATCGTCGTACAGCACGCCTACTGTGAGCAGCACCAGCTCTTCAAATTCGCCGAGATATATTCTTTGCATGAGTCGTATATAATTGACATTTGTCTGTAATATACGACAAGCCCATGATAAAGTTTACTTTTGTCAGTTTAATTGTCTTCGCCCTGGCGTTTTCAACGAAAAAAGCCACCCCTCCCGGAATGGCTTTTCTGCTTTTTGAAGCAATCTGTAGCTTAAGACTTCGCAGCTTTGATGCTTACTTTGATTTCGATGTTGTCAGCCAATACCATGTCTTTCATGAAGTGAACCCACTTCACGTCATAGTCTTGTCTGTTAAATACCAATACGCCTTCAGCAGAAAGTCCGCCGTCGGTTACTTCCATTGAAGAAAGCTCCATTGTTTCCTCTTTTGTCTTGCCTCTGATGGTAAGGTCGCCAGTCACTTTGCTTCCCTCCTGAGATTTGATGGTGAAAGTAGCTGTAGGAAATTCTTCAACAAGGAAGAAATCGCCTGTTGACAAGTGACCAACAAGGTCGCTTGCTCTTCTACCCTCTTCGTCTTTGAAAGAAGCAGAATCCAAAGGAACGATAGAAGTCATATCGATGGTGATATCACCACCAGTGAGTTGAGCGCCTTCTGCTGTTACTGATCCGTTGGCTACCTCAATCACGCCGTTGTGGCCATACACGCCAGCCACTTCGCCCTTCCAGGCTACTACAGAGCTGGTGGGGTCTACAGTGTAAGTCATAGCGGCTACTTCTTCTGTAGCAGCGGTTTCTGCCGATGATTCTGTTGTTGAGTTTCCACCACCACAGGCAGTAAGGAAGCCCGCTGCGATCAGTGACGCAAATAATGTTTTTGTGCTTGTCAAGTTCATAGTTGTAATTGGTTTGAGATACAAAGCTAATGAAATAGCTACATTAAATGTAGCTACATTAAATATTAACTTGATTATTGGCTATTTGTTTGCACTCGTCGGTAAAAAATTGACTCAGTGTAACATTTTGAATAACAAGTAATTGCCACACTTACCAGGAATACCACCTGTTCGCTTGGAAAAATATTATCAAAATTTTGGTTTTCCCTTTTGCAAAAGCGGAACAAACGCATACTTTTGCATCTCGATTTACAAACGGTAGTCGAGACACAACAAAAGGAGTGGTAGTTCAGCTGGTTAGAATGCCTGCCTGTCACGCAGGAGGTCGCGGGTTCGAGTCCCGTCCATTCCGCAAGGAGCCTTAGAGAAATCTAAGGCTTTTTTGTTTTCGGGGGTTTCTTGTGTGGGGGCACAATTTTCCGGTGTGAGGACACAACCGGAAGCAGGCAGCTTGTGAAGACACAGGCAAAACACGTACTGGTTAGAATGCCTGCCTGTCACGCAGAAGGTTGCGGCGGTTCGCCGCTGCGATTCGAGTCCCGTCCATTCCGCAAAGAGCCTTAGAGAAATCTAAGGCTTTTTTGTTTTCGGGGGTTTCTTGTGTGGGGGCACAATTTTCCGGTGTGAAGACATATCCGGAAGCAGGCAGCTTGTGAAGACACAAGCAAAAAAACTCTTGCTGGTTAGCATGCCTGCTTGTCACGCAGAAGGTGGCGGCGGTTCGCCGCTGCGATTCGAGTCCAGTCACAACAGACTGCCTTAGAGAAATCTAAGGCTTTTTTGTTTTCGGGGAGTTCCGGTGTGGAGACACAATTTTCCGGTGTGGAGACACAACCGGGAGCAGGGAGCTTGTGAAGACACAAGCAAAAACAGTGGTAGTTCAGCTGGTTAGCATGCCTGCTTGTCACGCAGAAGGTGGCGGCGGTTCGCCGGTGCGATTCGAGTCACGTCACAACAGACTGCCTTAGAGAAATCTAAGGCTTTTTTGTTTTCGGGGAGTTCCGGTGTGGAGACACAATTTTCCGGTGTGGAGACACAACAGGGAGCAGGGAGCTTGTGAAGACACAAGCAAAAACACTTGCTGGTTAGCATGCCTGCCTGTTGCGCAGGAGGTTGCGGCGGTTCGCCGGTGCGATTCGAGTCCCGTCACAGTGGATTGCCTTAGAGAAATCTAAGGCTTTTTTGTTTTCAAGTAATTCCGGTGTGGAGACACAATTTTCCGGTGCGAGGACACAACCGGAAACGGGAAGCTGTGAAGACACAAGCAAAAACAGTGGTAGTTCAGCTAGTTAGCATGCCTGCTTGTCACGCAGAAGGTGGCGGCGGTTCGCCGGTGCGATTCGAGGCCCGTCACAATGGACTGCCTTAGAGAAATCTAAGGCTTTTTTGTTTTCGGGGAGTTCTGGTGTGGAGACACAATTTTCCGGTCTGAAGACACACCCGGGAAACGAGGGAGCTATGAAGACACACCCGGAAACAGGCACTGGTTAGCATGCCTGCTTGTCACGCAGAAGGTGGCGGCGGTTCGCCGCTGCGATTCGAGTCCAGTCACAACAGACTGCCTTAGAGAAATCTAAGGCTTTTTTGTTTTCGGGGAGTTCTGGTGTGGAGACACAATTTTCCGGTGTGAAGACACAACCGGGAGCAGGGAGCTTGTGAAGACACAAGCAAAACACGTACTGGTTAGCATGCATGCCTGTCACGCAGAAGGTGGCGGCGGTTCGCCGGTGCGATTCGAGTCCAGTCACAACAGACTGCCTTAGAGAAATCTAAGGCTTTTTTGTTTTCGGGGAGTTCCGGTGTGGAGACACAATTTTCCGGTGTGAAGACACCATAGCCGTCAACCTAAGGTGTAACTAGCTGATTATCAATAACCATTCGCATGGTTAGTTTTATTTTCCATGTTTTTTAAAAGGCCTTTGACTGGAGGCCTTGTTTTGATTGTTTGTTACTCTAATATACTGATAATAAGTACATTAACTTAGTTTCAATGAAAGAATATCTTGTATACTTTCATCTCCTTTTTTATACTCTTTTTGGTGGTGCCTTCGGCTAAGTTGAATCAGTTGAGCCAACCATTGAAGGAAGGCTTCTTGGTTCTGGATAAGCCCTAGTGTCAGCTTCTGTGACCTACTAACCATGGTTCTGCTTAACTTATGAAGACTCATTTCACATGCTTGCTTCTCCTCAACCAGTCGCAATAGAGCCCAATTCAACATCACCCAAATAAGTTTAATGAGCAGTACACATTTAAACCTTGTCGCATTCATTGCATGTATTTTGTGCAGCCTCATAATGCTTTTCCACGTTTTGAAAATGAGTTCAATCTGCCAACGTAGTGTATATAATTTGTAGACTTGGATGGCATCACATACCTCTCTTTCCACATTGGTCACGAATAGGTTCAAGCAGGCGCTCTGTTCAGTCAACTTGGATACCTTTGTCTTATTGTCCTTTTTCCGTTTGATACGTTTTCGTGCTTGCTCGTCTGGAATTAGGCTAGCAATCAATCTGACTGGCGAAAGAATCTTTCTGCCTAAATAAATATCCAGATCAATGTATTGCTGTTTTTGAGTGAGCAGTTTTTCCTTAATATCATCTATGGTTAATCTCACTAATTGTCCATCGTGTTTGACATACATGAACCACTGAGCTTTCGCTCTGCTAACAAAGTAGAGGTTGCGTTTTCTGATTTCCTCGAAGGCTTTTGGTGAGAAGTAGCCTAAATCTCTAATCAATAGAGCTTTGGGTGGTATTTGATCTATGTTTTTCATGCATTCCTTTGCATCAGCATCCAGGGCTGAGCCAAGAGATAATTCTGTCACTTTTCCACCTAGAAGGTCATACTCTAATTGTACCTGAGCAATGGCCTCTCTTCCAACTCCACCATAGCCTGGGAAGGTATCAGCAAGGTTTTTAGGAGCAATGAACTTCGAGCTGTCTTGTATCCTGATCTCACTGAAAAAGTCGTGTTTTAGTGTAGAAGTTCTTTTCAATTGCCTTGAAATAACCAGCTGTAGAACTTGGGATAATAGTGCTTCAGTCTTGCAGTTAAACCTTTTATCGATGGCCTGCTTGGAAACATTTATAGATGCATCATAAGCCAAACCTATACTATATTCACTCAAGGAAGGACAACTTTGGGCATTGGAAAAGAATGCTGTGTTGAGAAACGATTCGGCTGTGATGACCGAAGACCTTTGCTTAAAGCCTGTTTGACGGGCCATAGCTTCAAGGCTCTCCGAAGACACAAGCCGGGTAACGTAAGTCGAAAAATCCTTGATTTTTCGGTCTAAAATGAATTTCCGTTTCTTTTCCTAAACCCATCTTTCCTTAGGTTGACGGCTATGGTGAAGACACACCCGGAAACAGGAAGCTTGTGAAGACACGGGCAAAAAAAAACTGGCTGGTTAGCATGCATGCCTGTCACGCAGAAGGTGGCGGCGGTTCGCCGGTGCGATTCGAGTCCAGTCGCAACAGACTGCCTTAGAGAAATCTAAGGCTTTTTTGTTTTCGGGGAGTTCCGGTGTTGAGGCGCAATTTTCCGGTGTGGAGACACAACCGGGAGCAGGGAGCTTGTGAAGACACAAGCAAAAACACTTGCTGGTTAGCATGCCTGCCTGTTGCGCAAGACGTTGTCAGCAGTGCCTTCCTCTGTCACCAACATTGTTGATAATTGATTCTCCACCCTTTAGTTTTATCACAACCAACAAATAGCGTGGATGGAAAGTGACTTGAAAAGCCGGCTGATGGCAGACCGGTCGAAGCGAAACATAGAAAGGCTGGCACAGGAAATAGGTGCCGACGAGGAAAAATTTGCTGAAGTGATGGATATCTTCTTCAGCGGGCCATATCGAATCACCCATTTTTCGGCTCACCTGCTGGGGAAATGCTGCGACCTCCACCCCCACCTGATCCTCCCCTATTTGGGCAAAATGATAGACCTACTGGATGAAAACGTACATGATTCACTGAAAAGGAATATCCTCCGTACTATGCAGTTTATCGACGTTCCGGAAGAGCATTGGGACAAAACTGTGCAGTACTGCTTCGAGTTGCTTCAGTCTAAGAAAGAACCGATAGCGGTAAAAGTATTTGGTATGACCGTGCTGGCCAATCTGTGCGAAAAGCTGCCAGAGCTAAAGAATGAGCTGAGGATCATTATCGAAGACCAAATCCCTTACGGCTCAGCTGGCTTTAAGAGCCGTGGAAGCAAAATTCTAAAGAAGCTTCAGCAATAGCCGACGTTACTCCCTGCTCCAAAGCTTGTGCTGCAAAATCTTCTCCAGCACAGCCTCTCTCCAAAGTTTGCTGATGGGCACGATCCCCTTTTCAGTGGCGATCTCATTTCCTTCAATAGACTTCACCTTATCAATGTTCAATACATACGATTTGTGTGTTTGAACAAACTGATTCGATGGCAGTAGCTCCATTACCTTTTTCAGCGTCAAATGCGCAATATGGTTTTCTGTCAGTGTGTGCACCTTCACATAGTTCTGCATACTTTCTACATACACCAATTCCGCCAGCCTGATTCGTTCAATTTTCTGACCAGTCTTTATAAAGAAGTAATCGGCCCTGACCTCGTTTTGTGTATTGGCTTGCAGGTAATCAAAGGCCTTCTGCACCGCCTTTAGAAACCGATCCAATGAGATGGGCTTCAGCAGGTAGTCGATCACGCTGAGCTCATAGCCCTTTAAGGCGTACTTTTCATAGGCCGAAGTAATGATCACCAGCGGTGGGTTTTTGAGGGAGGCCAGGTAGTCGAGGCCGGTGATATGGGGCATCTCAATGTCCAGAAACAGTAAATCTGGTGTCTCCAACTTCAGCATGGCATCGAGCTGCAAAGCATTTTCGCAGGTGCCAATCAGCTCCAGGTAGTCCACTTTTTCCACATAGCTTTTTATGCCTTTCACAGCGAAAGGCTCATCGTCCGTTATGATGCACTTAATCTTCATCCAGTGTCAGTTTAAGCTTTGCGGTAAAAACGCTTTCGTCTTGTTCTGTCTTCAGGGTATGTTTGCCGGGGTAAAGCAATTCAAGCCGCCTTTGCAGATTGGCCAGCCCGAGCCCACCACTTCCCGGCTCCTCTTTCAGCACACTTTGAGACACTATGGGCTCGGTGGTGTTGGTAATATAAAATTCTATCCCGTCGTTGCCGACATCCGACATCTTCAGACTGATCAACTTCTTACCGCCTAAGTACTTAAAGGCATTCTCCACCAAAGGGATAAACAGCAACGGATATACTTTCTTGTTCACAATACCAGCGTCGAGATTGATATCTATCTGCAAATGAGAGCCATGCCTCACCTTCTGCAGGTCAATATAGGCATTGATATGATCCAGCTCCTTTGCCAGGGTGGCCTTCTTATCCGTTTCCTCATAAAGCTGGTACCGAAGGAGCTCCGCCAGTTTTTCTACGGTTTTCTTGGCATCATCCACACTTTCGTCCATTTGAAAGTATATAGTGTTCAGGCTATTGAAAAGGAAGTGCGGATGGTATTGACTCTTAAGTAGGGCAAGCTCCGTTTCCACGCTGTCTTTTTCTATCTGCTCCAGCCTCTGCGCCTGCTGCATCAGGCTTCTCAGGTAGTATCGGCCTCGCCTGATGGTAAAGATGAGCAGCAGATAAAGGATAGGGATGATATTGATCTGAACAAAGTCCCGCAGCGAGAGCCCATCGTCAGTAAAGGCGACGAATATCGTGACGGTCGAATTAACGGCAGCCGCAAAAACCAGGTATGAGATCACCATCTCCCTGACAATTGCCTTCGATGAAGGCTGGAAGTTTTTATTGAACCTTCTCTCCAAAAGAACAAAGCACCATTCAAAAATATACCCCACAGAAATAGCCATAAGCAATTCCAGTAGATATATGCTCAGCGGCCTGCTGCTGGGGAATCCGCCCTGATTTGGGTTGTCGATCAGGCGGATGGATACATATACAACCAACCCGAAAATGAGCGGCTGTATGCGTGTCATCTTGCTCTTTTTGTCGTTCAAAGGTTCTTTCTCCATCGAAGCATCAATATAAGCAACTAGCCTTTTGAAGTCAGGTTTAGGCTTTTGTTTTCTCCACTTTCAATTCCTTTACCCCAAACAGAAACCTGACAATACGAAAGGGTCGGATCAGGTATTCATAAATGACCAGCGAGCCTATGAGAGACAGCGTGCTCACAAACAGGTACTTCGCCAGGATAGACTCCTGTACCTGGATCACATAGTAGCCAATGGCAATGATCACTGTTTGGTGCAGGATGTAGAATGGATAGATAGCCCTGTTGGCGTAGTCCAGAATGGGGTGATGCTTGTTCAAATATCGCTTGGCGTAGCCCGATGCCGCCAGCAGCCATAGCCAGGCATCTACAGCAAGGATACAAGTTGCCAGGTATTCCCATGCAGGGTTGATGCCCTCGATGTCCCAGGGTTCAAGTTTGTTCCAGCGAAAAAAATTGATGACGGTGATGCAGAGAATGGCCAAACCGAGCAGCTTTCGGCGATGAAGCTCTACGGTGTCCCACAGGCTTGGCACGGCCCCCACAAGGTAGCCTGCCACAAAGAAAGAGCACCAGTAAAAATGCCACGGCAGATCGTTGATCAAGTCGTGGGTATCGGGATTCCAAAAGGCCCAAAAGCCACCAATGATCACCGTTGGAAACATGATAACAGCAATTTTGAAATTACCCAAAGCCGCAACCAGCCTCGTGGCCAGTGCTTTACCCTTCTCCGACCTGATGTAAAGAAACAGCGGCAGACAGACCACTGAGTAAACAAACAAGTACAGCACAAACCACATGTGATGCCAGGAAAAATTGCCTGCCGGGTAAGGGATAAACTCCAAAACCTTCGGGTAGAAAGAAAAGAATGATGAGTAGTTGGCACCATTGAACTGCCTCTCGAAATAGATCTGAGGTGGCACTATCACAAACATGGCAAACAACAACGGAACCATCAGTCGGTTATTTCTCTCCTTCACATACTGCCACGGGCTTCTTTTCCTCAGCGCCAGAAATGTGCCATAGCCAGAAACAAAGAACAGTAGCGGCATCCGAAACCTTGAAAGCCAGAAATTGAACTCCAGCCAGAGGTTGCTTTGCTCTGCATTTTTGATATGCCAGCCGGATTCAGCAGCAAAAAGCATGGCGGTGTGAAAATAGAGCACCAGCAGTATGGCTATGATCCTTAGCCAGTCAATGTCGTGTCGTCGTTCCATGAGTTTTTTCTGTAAAAAAATTGGTTGTGGTTACATACTTCAAATCATTTTGACGAAAAGACTTTGTCAGGTGACCAAAACGCATCCTGCCTTCTCTTGCGTTTTTCCATGGCAATCAATTTCAATGCTCGCCATACTCCTCTGGAGGCCGAAACGTCAAAAAACTATGTGAAAGCGCTTTCCAAACATGACCGGGACAACCTGATCAGCTTTCTTAATTCTTTGAAAAGCCTTCTTGCCGTTGGCTAGCTGGCCGAAAAAAACGTCGATAATCGAGAGCGCTCTATTCCCTTTCATCTGAGGAGTGTGTATATTGAGAATCAAAACCCTCGCTGCGATGGGCCGAATTACCATATTTGTATTGCTGCTGCTACTCTGCTCCTGCCTCGATCCTTTGGAAGCTCCAGCACCCGACTGGCAACCTCAGACGTTTGCCGACGGCATGCCGAATTTGGCCTTCAGATTAAGAGTCAGTGGCATTAGTCCGGGCAGTGTGCGTTTCAACAACTACTCAAGCGGTATGCATGAATTTACCTGGTATCTTGGTTACAATAACGAAAACGGAATTGAGGCCACTACCAATACGCCAGCTCCTACGCTTAAATACCCCAGAAATGGGAGATTTAATGTGCGACTGAAGGGGCTCGGCACCGACAGCACAATTTACTGGGGTTCCGATTGGATAGAAATCACAAATTTACCTGACTAAGGTTTCTAAAGTCAAATAGCTGCCTACCTATCTAGGGCAAACGCATTTAAAACAAATTGGACATATTATTATCAAAGCTGTTTTTCTACCCCTGCCCTTAAGGGTGAAACAGCTTTGAAATTCTCCTTTCCCTTTAGGGTCAGGGTAAAAA
>NZ_JAVKCH010000044.1:0-382 GCF_040222815.1 Imperialibacter sp.
GAATCGCCCACAGGGGTGGCTGGCTCCAAGCTTGATGCACCGAGTTCTAACGACTGAAACTTGGGTAAAACGGTTGTGTAAATTTGCGCCGATTGAGGAAATCAGGCAGGAGTTAGTCCGGTTTGATACACAAGCACTCTACATCCTGAAATTAGCGGATGCGAATACCAGCGAGGTACTTTATTGGGTTATGAAGTACGTGAGTATTTATTGGAGAAATGGGGAAGAAAATGCGCGTATTGCGGTGCAGAAAATGTGCCGTTACAGGTTGAGCATATCCACCCTAAAGCTAAAGGCGGGACTAATCGCATCTCTAATTTGTGCCTAGCTTGTGAAAAGTGCAACACCAAAAAAGGAATAAAACCCATCGAGCAATTCCTCA
>NZ_JAVKCH010000045.1:0-4004 GCF_040222815.1 Imperialibacter sp.
GGATCGTATCAGCTACATGGTTAATGACAGCGGGGTATCGTGTGTGGTTAGCAGTGTGGCATTGTCTGATCGCTTGGCGGGCTCTTGCCAGGTAATCGAGGTAGATGGATCGGACCGGGACTTAATAGATGCATGCAGCACCGAAGCGGTTTCAAGTGGGGTTTCCAGCTCGAATCTGGCCTATGTGATTTACACTTCCGGCTCCACCGGGCGACCCAAGGGGGTGATGGTGGAGCATAGAAATGTGGTCAGGCTATTAGTTAACGAACACCCACTATTTGATTTTGGAGCAAATGATGTCTGGTCGCTGTTTCACTCTTTTTGCTTCGATTTCTCCGTTTGGGAAATGTATGGAGCGCTCTGTTTTGGAGGAAAATTGGTCCTTATCCCAAACTCGATAGCAAAAGATGCAGTGGCCTTTGCGAAACTTGTTAATAGTGAGAAAGTTACAGTATTAAACCAGACTCCTTCTGCATTTGACTTATTTCAAGAATCTTTTTTGGATTTAGGTTTTGATAGTCGGATCAGATACATAATTTTTGGTGGCGAAGCGTTAAATCCCAACAAATTGTCGCGTTGGAAAAGGCAGTTTAGGGATTGCGCTTTGATAAACATGTATGGTATTACTGAGACCACTGTGCATGTAACATTCAGGGAAATCTCTTCGAGTGATATTACCTCGGGTATTAGCGTTATAGGCAGACCGATTCCGACTTTAAATGCCTATATTTTAGATAGCAGCGGGGGTTTGTGTCCGGTGGGTGTGGCTGGTGAGCTTTACATCGGTGGCAGTGGTGTGGCCCGGGGTTATCTGCACCGAGCTGATCTGACTCAGGAACGATTTATTGCCAGTCCTTTTGTGGAAGGGGACCGTCTTTACCGGACCGGTGATCTGGGTCGGTGGCTGCCGGATGGCAATATTGAGTACGTGGGTCGTATGGACGACCAGGTGAAGGTGCGGGGATACCGCATCGAGCTGGGTGAGGTTGAGAGCGTGCTTCAAACGGCACCGGGTGTCAGCCAGGGGGTGGTCGTAGCACGTTCTGATGACAGCGGGCACAAGCGGTTGATCGGCTACTATGTGGGTGTCGGTGTTTTGCGAGAGCAGGTGCAGGCACACCTTGCCAGCCAGCTTCCTGACTACATGGTGCCGGGGGTATTGGTGGAGCTGGACTCACTTCCTTTGACGCCGAACGGCAAGGTGGATCGTCAGGGGTTACCTGATCCGGACTTTGAGAGCCTGGTGAGCAGGGGGTATGTGGCACCTGAGACGGAAACCGAGCAGGTACTGGCCGGTATTTGGGCTGAGCTGCTCGGTCTTGACCGGGTGGGCATCCATGACAACTTCTTTGAACTGGGGGGGGATTCAATCATTACCATCCAGGTGGTAAGCCGGGCCAAGCGGCAGGGTTACTATTTGACGCCGCGTGACCTATTTTCAAGCCAGACGGTGGCAAAGTTATCGGAGTTGGTGACACTGGCAGGTGATCAGTCGGAGGTTGGCGAACAGGGGATTTTATCAGGCAGCAGCGGATTGCTGCCGATCCAGGATTGGTATTTTTCCGATGTATGGGAAGGGATATCGCATTTTAACCAGGCGGTTTTATTGACCCTCTCGCGCAAGGTGAGCTTTGAAGCGTTGAGTCTTTGTATGCAGCGGCTGGTTTACCAGCATGATGCGCTTCGTTTTGTATATCAACAGGACTCTTCGGGAACGTTCACCCAGCATTATGGCGAGGAAGTATCACGCCGTCTGTTAAGCTACCATGATCTTTCTGGGAGTGCAGATGCCAATTTGTCGGAGACACTGAGCAAGCAGGCGAGTATTTTGCAGGGGAGCCTGGATATTTATTCGGGGGATTTGGTGCGGGCGGGCTATTTTCAGATGCCGTCCGCTGAGACGGACAACCGGCTACTTATCGTGGTACATCACCTTGCAGTAGACGGGGTGTCATGGCGTGTACTTCTGGAAGATTTGCAGGTGCTCATCGATCAGCATGAATCAGGTTTGTCGCTGGATCTTGGCAGCAAGGGCTATTCCTACCGTCAGTGGTATGAGTGGCTTTCCGTTTATGGCGGCAGCACCCGAGTGTTGAGTCAGCTTGGTTACTGGGAGCGCAGCGTAGAGGGCAGTGGTCGTCTCTTGACAGACCGTTCCCATGAAGGTAGTGTGCTTTTATCGCAGACGGGTAGTGTCCGTTCAGAGCTAGGCCTGCCGGAGACGGATTTGCTTTTGCATCAGTGTAGTCGTGTTTACCAGACCGAGATCAACGACATCTTATTGTGCGCCTTGCGAGAGAGTTTGGGTAGTATTTTGGAAGGTGGGGATCTATTAGTGGGCTTGGAAGGGCACGGTCGTGAGGTGCTCGACAGCGGTGCGGACCTAAGTCGCACGGTGGGATGGTTTACCAGTCTTTACCCGGTTCTACTGAGAGGGGACTGGCCGGTGGGGGATACAGGTGCCTCGCTGAAAAGTATCAAGGAGCAGCTTCGTCAGGTACCTGACAAGGGGCTTGGCTATGGAGTATTGAAGTATGTGCAGGGGGCGGAGTCGCTTACTGGCGCAGACCCATGGGAAGTGGTTTTCAACTACCTGGGCCAGTTTGACAACCTGGTGGAGCGGTCTGGTCACCTTAGAGGTACGCCTTCAGGGGAAGATGCGGGCCATAGCATAGAGGGTTCTTACCGTATTCGCTACAAGCTTTCGGTGACAGCTGTTGTGCGAGACCAGCGTCTGGTGTTGGACTGGAATTACAGCACACAGCATTTTGAGCGTTCGACGATCGAGCGGCTCAGCGATTTATATACCAGTAGCCTTCAAAAGCTGATTAGCCACTGTGTGCAGCAGGTCACTGCTGTGCGTACGCCCTCGGACTATGGGCTGGGGGCTGAGATCAGCTATCAGGAACTGGACAGGTATTTTTCTGTGCGCCTGGCAGATGGGCGCTTGCGAGGACAAGTAGTGGAAGACATCTACCGTCTGAGCGGGTTGCAGGAGGGGATGCTGTTTCACGGGCTGTACGAGCATGATCATTCCTCTTATATCGAGCAGGTCAGCTGCCGCTTGCGGGGAGTGGACAAGAATGTTTTTATCCGTAGCTGGGAGTTAGTCATTAAGCGGCACAGCATTTTACGGAGCAGTTTTGAGCCTGGGTTCTTTGATATTCCTGTGCAGTGTGTGTATGCGGACGTTGTGCTGCCTTTGTATGAGGCAGACTATCGTGGCTTGGATGCTACGGCCCAGTCAGCCGCGATCCGCACTTATGCAGAGCAGGACCGCCGGAGTGGATTTTCCTTTGATGAAGTACCGCTGCTACGGCTAAGCCTCTTGCAGACGGGGTATAAGGAGTACCGGATGATCTGGACCTATCATCACCTGTTGTTAGACGGCTGGTCTACACCACTGCTGGTGGAAGAACTGCTGGAAGAGTATGAGCAACTGTTGTCAGGTACATCCGGGGGTGATGTGGTGGTTGACGAATATGGGGACTACATCCGCTATATAGAAGGGAGAAAGGAGGCGGGGGTCAGCCAGTCATATTGGCGGGAATACTTGTCTGGATTGGAAACAGGGAGCTTATTGCCTTTTATTGGGCCGAGTGCTCTTCGGACCAAGGGGGTCGGGGAATATAAAGAGTTGAGCCTTCGGCTAGATGCTTATGAGTCTGGGCAGGTAGAGTCCTATGGACAGAAACACCGCCTGACAGTGAACACGATCATGCAGGGTGTATGGGCGTACCTGCTGCATAGCTATACGGGTCAGAGGGATGTGGTTTACGGGGTAACCGTATCCGGCCGTCCGGACGATCTAGCCGGTGTGGAGCGTCGTATCGGGATGTATATCAACACGTTGCCGTTGCATGGGTATATCGATCCTACGATGGGGATTGTTGACTGGCTGACAGGGATACAGGCATCACAGCTTGCTAGTCATGAGCATCAGTACAGCTCGTTGAGCGATATCCAACAGTGGACAGGTATCAAAGGTGATCTTTTTGATAGCT
>NZ_JAVKCH010000046.1:0-1486 GCF_040222815.1 Imperialibacter sp.
TTTCATGTGTATATAATTTCGTTTCGATCAAGTAGTAAAGTATCAATAACAAGGTTAAGAGAGTAAATTTTCATGTTCGTGCTCCCTCCCGATGAATCGGGATTGGCTACATCGTTGGGTGCTTAACCTGTTTGTTAGACCAATTTCATCTACAGGCTGTCATTGAAGACGCTCCAGTAACAGACCGGCCTTTTAAAGTTCTTTAAGCGGCAGAAATCAAATCGTAGCCTAGCTCTTTTAGTTTGGCTAAGTGTCTTTTGATCTGCTTCTTGTTTCGTTCAGCACTGTCGTGCAATAGCGGTTCCTTGTAGGCCTCTTTGTTTTTTAGAACATGGTAGGCGGCGATAATAATCTTATGACCAACTGCTACCAGCGCTTTCTTTTTGCCTCTGCGTGCAATTAAACTTTGATATTTGCGCTTCAGGTAGCCGTCTTTCTTTCTTGTCGCTCCCCAACCACATTCCACCAAAAGAGACTTCAGGTAGCGGTTTCCTTTCACTGTTCTTGTACTTTTTTTTTACCCGCACTCTCGTTGTTCCCCGGGCTCAGCCCTGCCCAACTACTCAAGTGATGCTCGTTAGGGAACTGATTCATATCTACACCAATCTCACTGATAATGCTGATGGCGCTGTCTTTTCCCACCCCATCGATGGTTTGCAGCAAGTCTATTTCTACAGCATACTGAGCAGTGGCTTGGTCGATATGTTGCTCCAGTTCTCCAATGATCCCTTCTTTTTCCTCAATGCTCTTCCTGATAATATTGAGCATAAAGCGATGATGGGCTGTTAACTTTCCCTCAAGGGCTTTACGGATGTCTTCCCGGTTGGCCTTTACCTTCCCATGAATGTGCTTCATTAAATCATCCACATTGGTCTTACCATCAATGATATCATTGATGATTTTACTACCGGTGGCACCATGAACTTCAGTAAGCACAGTACTGAGTTTGATATTGGCATCTTCCAGTATCCTTATCAATCTGTTCTTCTCACTGGCTACGTGTTCTACCTGGCGCTTTTTGTACCTGACAAGATCCCGCAACTCTCTAATGTCTCTTGGAGGAATAAAACTTCCTCTTAACAAGCCAGCCAACAATAGCTTGCTGATCCATCTGCTGTCACGTTTGTCTGTTTTGTGTCCCGGCACATTCTTCACGTGGCGGGCGTTGACCAGAATGATTTCAAAGTCCTCTTCCAGTATGTTAAATACCGGCTTCCAATAAACGCCTGTGCTTTCCATTGCTACATGGGTAACTCCCTGGCTCTTGCACCAATCTCTTAACTCTGTCAAAGAACTTGTGTAGGCTTCAAACTCCCTGGTTTGGTAGTCATTCTGCCCTTTGCTGATCGTCGCTACGATCACCGCCTGATGTACGTCAAGGCCACAGCCGACCTTTACTATTTGTTCAAAAGCTACTTCTCCCGTTTCCATATAATTTTCAAGGGTTTCGATAACCCTTGAAAGTTACTAAATATTCATTTTCGTT
>NZ_JAVKCH010000047.1:0-511 GCF_040222815.1 Imperialibacter sp.
ATGGCGCAGATTTTCCCCAAGTGGACAAATCAAGTTCCTCGAAAAATTTTGATCGGTCTTATCGTTGTTGCAAACGCTCTGATCTTTTCAGTATGGTACTTTTTCTCTCCAAGCTACACCGATGTAGGATACGCTCCTGAACAGCCGGTTCCTTATAGTCACAAATTACACGTTGATAAACTCGGCCTGGATTGCCAATACTGCCACACCAATGTGTTTGACTCTAAGCAGGCAAATATTCCCGCAACTCAAACTTGTATGAATTGCCACAATCAGGTTAAAACCGACAGCGAAAAACTCGCTCCCATCAGAGAAAGCTGGGAAAGCGGACAACCTGTTGAATGGGTTCGTGTTCATAACTTAGCGGATTACGCATATTTCAATCACGCCGCACACGTAAACGTTGGCGTTGGCTGTGAAAGCTGCCACGGACGAGTTGATAAAATGGAAGTTGTATATCAGGCAGAGCCTTTAAGTATGGGATGGTGTTTAGATTGCCACCGTGAACCTG